>CAVHPI010000006.1:0-75034 GCA_963637965.1 bacterium | reverse complement strand
GCAGCCGCCAAAAGCCGCAAGCGCTAAAGCGCTCGCTACCACCCATTTAGAAAATTGGGGGGGTAAAATTGAATTTCATTTCGGTTTATTTGTTATAGTTAATGTGATAAAATTTCCCAATCCGCTAAAATTACCCATTCCCCGGCAATATTCCAAGACCAAATCAGTTTAGAGTTTAGAGAAGTGGAGAGTTGGAGAGTGGGCAAGTAACGCTTTAGCGCATCAATATCGCGGAGGCCAAGAGCCATCGGGCGCTAGCGAAGGGGCTGAAGCACAGGCAGCAGAAAAGGCCATCGGAATCCTCCGGTGGCCTCTATCTCTAAATTCTCAACTTCGGTCAAGACAATCTACGACCCATCTCCCTAAACTCTAAACTAACCCAAGCAGGTACTCCTTCAGGGCCTCGGGGGTGGCGTCCATCATCTGATAGACGCGTTCCTTCTGCAGCAGGGAGGCCAGCGCCGGGGGAATCTCCGCCCCGTGGCCGGTGGCCTGATGTATCACCTCGCTGAACTTGGCGCTGCTGGCGGTGGAGAGCCAGAAACCGTCGATATCATAATGTTGCGCCGCCAGATAACCCACCGCGCTGTGGGGATCGCTGACATATCCATATTTGCGCTCGATTTCCGCTATGGCGGAGAGAATCTCAGCGTCGCTGCAGGCAAAGCCGCTGACATCGGCGCGCAGAGCCTCGAGCGAACCGTCGTAGAGCCACATCATCCGCTCGTAATTGCTGGGGGCGCCCACATCCATCGCATTGGCCACGGTGCGCACCGATGCACGCGGGGTGTAAACCCCTGTGCGCAAATACTGCGGCACCACGTCGTTGGCGTTGGAGGCGGCCACGAACCGCCGCACAGGCATACCCATCTTTGCAGCCAGCATTCCGGCGGTGATATTGCCGTAGTTGCCGCTGGGAACCACGATGTCGGGAGCCTCGCACCCTGTCATATCACGGTAGAGGCACCAGCCATAGAAATAATAGAACGACTGCGGAATCCACCGCAGCAGATTTATCGAATTGGCAGAGGTGATGCGCTTGCGGCCGCGCAGGTCTGCGTCGGAAAACATCTCCTTTACCAGGCGCTGGCAGTCGTCGAAATTGCCGCGCACCCTGAGAGGGTGGATATTGCCTCCGAGAGTGGTCATCTGGGCCTCCTGCAGCGGACTCACCTTGCCGTCGGGATAGAGAATCACCACATCGACACCCTCCACATTGTAGAATCCGGCCGCTACGGCGCTGCCGGTGTCGCCGCTGGTGGCGGTGAGTATGGTGAGATTTTCAGAAGAATTGAGCTTGCCCGCCATACGCCCCATAAAGCGGGCGCCAAAGTCCTTGAAGGCGAATGTGGGGCCGTGGAACAGCTCCAGCGCCGCCTTGCGGTCACAGAAGCGATGCATCTCGGGGGCGAAGTCGTAGGCGCCGCGCACCACCTCTTCCACCGTCGCGGCGGGAATGTCGTCGAATATCCGCTGCGCCAGATAGCAGGCCATGTCGGCGTAAGAAATCTTTGCAAGCGAGGCCACTCGCGCCATATCCACCTGCGGAATGCGCTCGGGCACAAAAAGGCCGCCGTCGGGAGCCAGCCCCAGAAAAGCGGCATCCTGCACGCAAAAGAGCTTCTTTTGGCTGTCCCGGGTACTGTAAAACTTCATAGCGCTACAAGCTTAAGTTGAAATCTTCGAGAGTGCGGGCGCCGCGGTTCGAAACCTTGGATACATAGATGTTGGAATCTATGTTGTACTGCGCAAAATGAGCCTTCATCACCTCACCGACCTTGTCGGCAAGGGTCATGTTCTCGCAAAGGGCAAACACAGAAGGCCCTGCGCCGGAAATGTTCATCGCCAGCGCGCCGACAGCGAGCACCTTGCGCCGCAGCTCGTCAAAGCCGGGGATGAAGTGCTTGCGGTAAGGCTCCACCACCACATCCTTCATCGAGCGGCCGATGAGGGCCACATCGCCCTCCGCAAGGCCCGCCACCAGTCCGGCGACGTTGCCCCACTGCTTCACGGCCAGCCTCAGGGGGATATCCTTTGGCAGCACCTCGCGCGCCTCGCGGGTCGAGACCATAATTGCCGGGTGAGCCACCGCGCAGCAGAATCTGCCGGGAACCGGGAGACGCACCACATCCAGCGGGTCATAACCGCGCAGCAGCACCACTCCGCCCAGAATTGCCGGGCCCACGTTGTCGGCGTGGGGAGTGCCGCCGCTGATGAGTTTCTCCCCCTCCATAGCAAACTCCACCAACTTCTCGTCGGGGAAGGGGTGGTCCAGCAACTCGTTGAGGGCATAAACCGCCGCGGCGCTGCTGGCCGCGCTGCTGCCTATGCCGCTGCCGGGGGCAATCTTGTGCTCCACGGTGACCTTGATGGCCATAGGGACTCCATACTGCGCCACAAAGGCCCTCACCGCGGGGGTTATCACATTCTGCTCAATGTCCTCGGGCAGTTTCTGCTTGCTGTTGTTCACGATTTCCAGGCTGTCGCCCTCCCCTATCTCCACGGAGAGGACATCGCCCACGGCATCGAGGGTCATACCCATAATGTCGAAGCCGCAGCCCATGTTGGCCACGGTGGCAGGGGCGAAAACTCTAATTTTTCTCATACGGGCGAAAGTAGATTTATTTTTTTTCAAATGCAAGAATATCGTACTTTTGCCCCGCTTCAGGCTTATTTAGAGTATGAAAAACACTGCGATACTGCTTATCCACTGCCCCGACGTGCCGGGCATCATTGCCGAAATCTCCAATTTCATCACCGTAAACCAGGGCAACATCGTGTATCTGGACCAATATGTGGACCATGCCGACAACGCCTTCTTCATGCGCGTGGAGTGGAACCTGGACGGCTTTCTGATTCCCAAAGAGCGCATTCAGGAGTATTTCGCGACCCTCTACGCCCGCAAATACGGGATGGAGTTCAGGCTCTACTTTGCAGAGCAGCGGCCGCGGATGTGCATATTCGTGAGCAAGATGTCCCACTGCCTCTACGATATGCTGGCCCGCTGGTCGGCCGGGGAGTGGAATGTTGACATCCCCCTGATAATCAGCAACCACGAGGACCTGCGCCCCGTGGCGGAGAAATTCGGCATACCCTACCACGTGTTCAAGATAACTCCGGAGAACAAGGCGGAGCAGGAGGCCGCCGAGCTGGAGTTGCTCAAATCGCACGGGGTCACATTCATGGTGCTCGCCCGCTATATGCAGGTAATCAGCGAAGATTTCATCAAGAGCTATCCCGACAAAATCATAAACATCCACCACTCCTTCCTCCCCGCCTTCGTGGGGGCCAAGCCCTATCACCAGGCCTTTGACAGGGGTGTAAAAATAATAGGGGCGACGAGTCACTATGTTACAAGCGAACTCGACGCCGGTCCTATCATTGAGCAGGATGTGGCCCGCATTTCCCACAAGGATTCGGTGGAATCCATCATCGCCAAAGGGCGTGACCTGGAGAAAATCGTCCTCTCCCGCGCCGTCTTGAAGCACATCGACCGCAAGGTGATGATCTTCAAGAACAAGACTATCGTATTCGAATAGTTAGAGCTTTATCTCCATTTCCAGAGACTGCGCAGTGTCGGGGTGTTCCGCCGCAAAGGAGAGCACGCCGCGGACCTTGTCGTATGCAAAGTCTTTGACCTTCTTGCCTGCGACCTTCACGCTGCGGGGCTTGCGCTGCAAGGTGACCTTCATCTCATACACGCGGGAGGCATACATTCCCTCAAAGGAGCCCTGCACGGGGTCCACCGCAATATTGAGGCGGCCGCCATCCTGCACATAGCTGAAGCGGGTGCGCGCAATGGCCCCCTGCTCGTGGGCATAAGTGTCGCCGTCATCTTCGTAGAAGGTATATTCTCCGCTCTGCGCCGGCCAAATATTGAGCACTATGGTGTCCAGCGGGTTGGAGTTGGCGTGCGGAGCCAAATGCTGGAAAGGCACTATCGCCCCTTCGCGCACATAGAGCTGGCCGCCATACTGCGTCTTGTCGTACTCGCCGCTGATGCGCTGCCCCTTGCCCTCGATTCTGCCGTTGGTCCAGAAGTCATACCAGACGCCCTCGGGCAGATATACGGAGCCGGTGAACACGCACACCAGAAAGGCGTCGCCATACATATATTCATTGGCCATATCGTCGCAGTTGCGGTCGAAAGGGAATGCCAAAGGCATCGGGCACATTATGGGCGAGCTGTCCAGGGTTCCCTTGAGAGCGGCGCTGTAGATATAAGGCACCATCCGGTTGCGCAACTGCAGATAGTTGCGGTAAATCACCTGCTCGTTTTTGGCAGCATACCAGGGCTCCTTGAAGGAGTACCAGCTGTTTATCTGCATCCAGGGGAGAAAGCTGCCCATATGCAGGCATTCGGGGCTGACCGACACATCGCAGGAAGTGTTCATATAGCCGCTCATCTGCAGGTTCAGCTGGTCGTAGAGCACATTCACGCCGCCGCCGTTGTCGCCGGCGTTGGCCGCAGTGAAATGATGCGTGCCGGCATATCCGCCGCAATAGTGGTGGAAAGAGCGCTGAGGGCGCTCGTCGCGGTTCATTGCCAAAAACTGCTTTGGCAGCAGCACCTGATTGATGTTGTGCATCTCGTCGTCGGAGCGGCCGTTGTAATACTCGCGGTAGGGATGGCGGTCGATGGTCTGGCCGGGGTCCAGCTTAAAGCCGTCCACGCCGTTGCGCATAAAGTGGCGCAGGTGGTCAAACCAGTTGCCCTGGCCCGAGAGGGGCTTGCCCTGCTCGGCGGCGAGGCGGTCCTCCTCTATCACACTGTGGTCGATGTCGATATTGAGCCAGAGAGCGTTCTTGTAGCCCATCTGATGCATGCGGTAGAGATATGAGCCGGGGTGCTCGTTGGGGCTGGGATTGTCAAAATACCAGTAGGGCTCGCCGGGGAACTTTTTGAAGTCCCACTTCTTGGCGGTGGTCCAGTCATAATAGGTCTCCATCCACTGGGGCTCCACCCACATCATATCCATAGGGTAGCCGCCGTCCATAAAGCGCACCGCCTCGTCCATAAACACGAATTCGTCGCTGTTCATATGGGGGCCGTAAGAGCAGCCGTATGCCCAGCGCGGCAGCAGGTAGTTGTTCCCGACAAGGGAGTGATAGAGGCGGATCTGCGAGAGCAGGTCGTCTGCCAGCAGCAGGTAGAAGTCGGCGTTGGGGACGGTGTTGTAGGCCAGCAGCTTGTCGCTCTGCGCCACTGCGCAGTCAAAATAGTTGAGGAAGGTGGTGTTGTTGAACACGCCCCACCCCTGGGTGGTGCTCACGAACGGCGTTACGTTTTCCGTATTGACATAGGTGGTGATTATGCGCAGCACCTCGCCGCGATGCTGCAGATGCTTGCGGCTCACGCTGCCGCCGCCGTATATGCGGGTGCTGTCGTCTATTGAAAAGCGCACCGCGCTGACCCGTTCGGGAGCGGGAATGTCGCAACTGCCCTTGATATACTTTTCAATGTGGTCGCTGCCTATCACGCGGACCTCCTCGTGAAAGCCCAGATACTGCTCGTTGTATTTCTTGGCCAGAGAATTCAGCAGAGGGTCTGCGGCGGTGAGGTATTCCGCCTTCTCAATCACGGTTTTACCCTGCGCGTCGGCCACCGAAACAGTGCCGGCGCTCTTGTCTACGGTGAGGGTGTATGCCCCGGTGGAAACCGTGGCCTTTGCGGCATCTTCTGCGAATTTTGCACCTGCGTCGGGCCATTCAGAGCGCAAAATGCCATAGCGTTGCATCAGCGATTCGGGATAATCGCCCTGGGAGACAATCTGCACGCGGAATATGTCGCCGGTGCAGGCCTGCACGCGCATTTTTGCGCCGCTGTCCAAGGTTATGTCAAAAACCTGGGCCGATGCAGCCAGGGAGAGCAGCAGCGAGGCCGCCAGAATCAGAGCTTTTCTCATAAGTTCACGGAGTTTTTTTAAGTTAACAGAGGATTTTGCGCACAATCGCGCTTATCATTTTGCCGTCGGCCTGCCCGGCGAGAGCCTTGGATGCGGCGCCCATCACCTTGCCCATATCGGCGGCGGTTGTGGCCCCCACCTGTTTGATGATTTCCATCACCTTCTCCTCCACTTCAGCCTCTGAAAGCTGCTTGGGGAGATATTTCTCCATCACGGCGGCCTCCGCCAGCTCGTTGGCGGCCAGCTCGGGGCGGTTCTGCGCAGTATAGATCTCTGCGCTCTCCTTGCGCTGTTTCACCAGCTTGCCGATTATCTTGATGATTTCGGAATCGTCCACCGGTTTGGAATTTTCGCTTGTCTTGGCCAGCAGAATCGCAGCCTTTATGGCGCGCACCGACGCGAGCGCCACAGAGTCCTTGGCCAGCATCGCAGCCTTGATCTCCTGTTGTATCTTCTCTTCTAACATAGTATGATTGTGTGATTGGATTTGCAAACTGCCAAGTTAGCAAATTTTCTGCAAACGTCCGGCAAGAATCTGCCGGAAAGCAATCGCGGGGCGCTAGAAGATATCTTCCTTGTCCTTGATATCCTTGATGCGCAGCTGGATGTTGGCCAGCCCGCGGTAGTAATTCTCCGCGATGGAATAGCAGATGTCAATGGGGTTGCCCTCCTGGATGTGGGCGAAATGCTCCGACTGGTTGAATGCTATGGCCGACATCGGCATATAGGGACCGCCCTCCTGGATGAGTTCCAGCTTGAGATGGCCGTTGTCGGTGCCCACGCAGCGGCCGTTGCCGTTGTCATAGACCCGCTCCGACCAGAACACGGGAGAGGGGTTGCCAGGCCCGAAAGGCTGGAACTGCTTCAGCAGCCTGAAGAATTTGGGAGTTATCTGGCTGAACTCCAGATACGAATCCACATTTATTATGGGGGTGAGCATCTCCTTGTTTATGACCTTGGCCACGTGCTCCTCGAACCGGCGGGAGAACTCCGCAAAATTCTCCTCCTTCATGGTGAGTCCGGCGGCGTAGGTATGCCCGCCGAAGTTCTCCAGCAGGTCGGAGCACGACTCGATGGCCTCGTAGAGGTCGAACCCGGCCACGCTGCGGGCGCTGCCGGCAATGAATCCACCCGCCGACTTTGTGAGGACTATGGTGGGGCGGTAGAAGGCCTCCACCAAGCGGGAAGCCACAATCCCCACGACCCCCTTGTGCCAGTGCGGGTTATAGACTATCGTGGATTTTTTGTTGTCGAACTCGCTGCTGTTCTTGACCATATTGATGGCCTCCAGCGTGATTTCGCGGTCGATGCTCTTGCGCTCGTTGTTGTGGTTGTTGATTTCGTCGCCGATCTTGCGTGCGCTCTCATCGTCGCCGGCCACCAGCAGGTCCACCGCCGTGCGCCCCGACTCCATACGCCCCGCAGCATTTATGCGCGGCCCTATCTTGAACACGATCTCGTCTATCGTGTTGATGTGCTTGTCCAGACCCGCCAGCTTTATGATGGAATGCAGCCCTTTGCGCGGGTGGCTGTTGAGCTGCTTGAGGCCGTAATAGGCCAGCACGCGGTTCTCGCCGGTGACCGACACCAGGTCGCTGGCAATGCTCACCACCAGCAGGTCCAGCAGCTCCAGCACCTGCTCGCGGTGGATACCGTGGGTCATGGCGTATGCCTGGGCCAGCTTGAAGCCCACGCCGCAGCCAGAGAGGTCGTCGAACGGATAGGTATTGTCGAACCGCTTGGGGTCCAGCACCGCCACCGCAGCCGGCAGCTCGCTGTCGGGCAGATGGTGGTCGCAGATTATGAAGTCGATGTTGAGCGCTGTGGCATATTTGACCTTTTCCACCGCCTTGATGCCGCAGTCCAGCGCGATTATCAGGCTGCAGCCCTTCTCGTGTGCATAGTCGATGCCTTTGTAGGAGATGCCGTAGCCCTCGTCGTAGCGGTCGGGGATGTAGTAGTCCAGAAGGCTCTCGTGGGTCACCTGCTTGAGAAAGATGTACATCAGCGCCACCGCGGTGGTGCCGTCCACATCATAGTCGCCGTAAATCAGGATTTTCTCCTGCCGCCTCACCGCAAGCTCTATGCGGTTCACCGCCTTCTGCATATCCACCATCAGAAAAGGGTCGTGCAGCATACTCAGGTCGGGGCGGAAGAATTCGCGCGCCTCGTCGTACGATTTGATGCCGCGCTGCACCAGCAGGTTGGAGAGCACGGGGTCGATGCCCAGCTCCTGCGCCAGCTGACGCACCAGCACCGGGTCGCCCGCGGGCTTCACAATCCATTTTCTGTCTACGATGGGAGTCATAATCAAGCAAAGATACCCCTTTATTTTATTATTGGCAAAAAATACGCTATTTTTGCCTCAAATCGCAATAATATAGCCATACAGAATACAATGGAACAAGCAACACTCAACGAACAGGAACTGGGCCGCAGGGAATCCCTCGCGCGCCTGAGGGAGCTGGGCATAGAGCCGTATCCCGCAGCCGAATATCCGGTAAACGCATCTTCGCAGGATATCAAGGAGGGCTACGACGCCGACAAGCAAAATTTCAACGATGTCTGCATCGCCGGGCGCATAATGAGCCGCCGCATAATGGGGGCCGCCTCGTTCATGGAGCTGCAGGACGACTGCGGCCGCATCCAGGTCTACGTCAAGCGCGACGAAATCTGCCCCGGAGAAGACAAAACCCTCTACAACACCGTGTTCAAAAAGCTGCTTGACATCGGCGACATCGTGGGAATCACCGGTTTCGCCTTCATCACCCAGACAGGACAGCTCTCCGTGCACGCCAAGAGCCTGACGGTGCTGAGCAAGTCGCTGCGCGTGCTTCCGATTGTGAAGACCGACGCCGACGGCACCGTGCACGACGGCTTCAGCGACCCCGAGCTGCGCTACCGCCAGCGCTATGTGGACCTCATCGTGAACCCCCAGGTGCGCGACGTCTTTGTCAAGAGGGCCAGGATAATCTCCACGATGCGCGAGTACTTCAACGCCAACGGCTGCCTGGAGGTGGAGACCCCCATCCTGCAGTCGATTCCCGGCGGAGCCACGGCGCGCCCCTTCATCACACACCACAACACTCTGGACATCCCCCTCTACCTGCGCATAGCCAACGAGCTCTACCTCAAGCGCCTGATCGTGGGCGGCTTCAAGGGGGTCTACGAGTTTGCCAAGGATTTCCGCAACGAGGGAATGGACCGCACCCACAACCCCGAGTTCACCTGCATGGAGATTTATGTCGCCTACAAGGACTACAACTGGATGATGAAGTTCGTGGAGGCGATGCTGGAGAAGGTGGCCATCGCCACCAACGGCTGCACCAAGTTCGATGTCTGGGGCAATGAAATCGAGTTCAAGGCCCCCTACCGCCGCCTGCCAATGCTGGAGGCGATAAAGGAATATGCCGGCGTGGACATCAGCGGCATGAGCGAGGATGAACTGCGGCAGACCTGCGTGGAGAAGAATGTCCCCATCGACCCCTCGTTCGGCTACGGCAAGCTGGTGGACGCCATCTTCGGCGAATATTGCGAGAAGAACCTCATACAGCCCACATTCATCACCGACTATCCGGTGGAGATGTCGCCGCTGACCAAGCGTCACCGCAGCAATCCCCGCCTGACAGAGCGCTTTGAGCTGTTTGTCAACGGCAAGGAGCTGGCCAACGCATACAGCGAGCTCAACGACCCCATCGACCAGTTCGAGCGTTTCGAAGACCAGGCCCGCCTCAAGGCCAAGGGCGACGACGAGGCCATGTACATCGACATGGACTTTGTGCGCGCTCTGGAATACGGCATGCCCCCCACATCTGGCCTCGGAATGGGCATCGACCGCCTCACAATGTTCATGACCAATTCCACCACTATCCAGGATGTCCTTTTCTTCCCCCAGATGAAGCCCGAAAAGAGGGCCGAGAAGGGTCAGGAAGAGGAATAGTCTGCGCAATTTGGAACAGATTGACTCCATCCGCAACCCGCGGCTCAAAAATGTCGCGGCCCTCTCAGCCAAGTCTAGCCTGCGCCGCGAGCAGGGGCTGTTTGTGGTTGAGGGACGGCGCGAGATAGAGCGCGCCCTCTCGGCCGGCTTTGCCGCCGAAGAGATCTATTTCTGCCCAGAAATCCTCCCCGAGAGCGAGCTGGGGCCTCTGTCAGGTGCCGCCGGCAGCCTCTTCTCCCTCTCGAATAAGGCGTATGCAAAAATCGCATACCGCGAGGGGACGGAAGGGGCCGTGGCCCTGATGCGCACCCCGCAGCGCACCCTCTCCGACCTCAACCTCCCGCCGGACGCTCTGGTGATTGTGCTGGAGTCGGTGGAGAAGCCGGGCAATCTGGGGGCGATACTGCGCAGCGCAGATGCCAGCGGGGCGGCCGCCGTGATTGTGTGCGACCCTCTCACCGACATCTTCAACCCCAACGTGGTGCGCGCCAGCACCGGGGCGGTGTTCACCGTGCCGACCGTGGCCTGCACTTCTCAGGAGGCGGCGCAGTTCCTCTCCTCGCACGGTTTCAAGATTGTCACCGCACAGCTGCAGGACTCCCGCGTATATTACGATGTGGACTTCACCCGCGCCACCGCGATAGTGTTCGGCACCGAGTCCACCGGCCTCACCCCCTTCTGGAGAGAGAGGAGCGACGCCAAAATCATGATACCGATGATGGGGCGCATGGATTCGCTCAACGTGGCCACATCCGTGGCGATTCTGAGCTACGAGGCGCTCCGGCAGAAAAATACCCGCAAATGAAACTGGGACTTATTGGCTACCCGATAGCCCACAGCCGGAGTCCGCGCCTGTTTGCAGAGGCATACCCCGGCGGAGAACACACCTACGAACTTATAGAGGAGGCCGATTTTGAGAAGGCCTACAGCACATTTCTGGACGGCTACGATGCCGTGAACGTCACAATGCCCTTCAAGGAGCTCGCCTACTGGCGCTGCACCCCCGGCAGCAAGGCCGTCGGCAGCATCAAGGCGGTCAACATACTCAAAAAGGCTGCCGACGGACGCATCCTGGGCTTCAATTCCGACTATCTCGGGGTGCTGGAGATTCTGCGCGGGGAGAATCCCGCAGGGCGGCGCCTGCTGGTGGTGGGCAGCGGCGGGGCGGCCAAGGCGGCGGCGGTGGCGGCCGAGGAGGCGGGCTTCGCAGTCACAATGACCAACCGCAGCTTTGAAAAGTGCCACGCCTTCGTGCGCCACTGCGATGTCCCTCTGGAGGCGGCGGAGATAGCGGGACTGGACATAGCCCCCTTCAGCCACATAATCTATGCGGTCCCCGCCCCCGTGGCGCAGCTGCAGGAGTGGGATTTTGCCGGCAAGACAGTGCTGGAGGCCAACTATGCCAGCCCCTGTCTGGAAGCGAAATGCCTCCGGGAGGGGGCCCGCTACCTCGGCGGCCTGCTGTGGCTGCAGTCCCAGGCCGACACCGGCTACAAAATAATGTTGTCCACTCTCTGAAAAAATAATTAGATTTGCTCAATAATTTTAATTCTTATAGATATGGCAAGTTTGAACAAAGTTATGTTGATCGGCAATGTCGGTAGAGACCCCGAGGTTAGAGATTTTGAAGGTGGCGTGAGAAAGGCCAATTTTACCCTTGCGACCACAGAGCGGTTCCGCGACCGCGAGCAGACGGAATGGCACCGCATCGTGGTATGGCGTCAGCTTGCAGACCTTGCAGAAAAATATATCCGCAAGGGTTCGCAGATTTATGTGGAAGGGCGCATTTCCACCCGTACCTATAAGGACAGGGACGGCGCAGACCGTTCTATCACCGAGATAGAGGCCAGCACCATCCAGCTTCTGGGCCGCCGCGGCGACTCTGCGGAAGGCGGCGCCCCCGCATCCTACGAACCGCGTCCGCGCCCCGCGGCAGCTCCCGCTCCCGCACAGGCCGCACCTGTCAGCAGCGCGCCGGCAGCGGGCGGAGAGGAAATCGACGATCTGCCTTTCTAACCAATATTCAACAATACAGAAATGAAGAAGTTTCTTTTCTCGGCGGCGGCTCTCGTGCTGTTCGCCTTGAATCTTTCTGCCCAGAGCGGAGAGTGGTCTTTCAACATCGGCAGCGAGGCTATGACTCAGTATATGTGGCACGGCCTGCCGCTCTCGTCAAGCCCCACGGTTGTTCCGGCAGCCAGCGTCAACTTCGAGAACGAGGATTTCGCTTTCGAGGCGGGCTTCTGCAGCGTCACTGAACTCCAGAGAGCGCATTATCTTGAGATGGACCTCTGGGCCAGCGCCACTTACAGGGGATTCACTTTTATGGCGCAGGAGTATGGGATGGGCAACAATCTGGGTCTGGGCGGCTACAGCGACAATCTGGAGCTCTCGCTCGGCTACGAGCTGCCCTTTGAAGTGCCGGCCAGCATCACCTGGAACACATTTGTGGCGGGCGACGATTTTAACGGCGACGGCAGCCGCGCATTCTCCTCTTATGTGGAGCTCTGCATCCCCTACGACATAAATGATTTCT
The DNA here is from genome assembly GCA_963637965.1 of bacterium. Lineage (GTDB taxonomy): Bacteria > Bacteroidota > Bacteroidia > Bacteroidales > UBA932 > Equibacterium. The sequence goes on along the minus strand of CAVHPI010000006.1, from coordinate 62,652 downwards.
CGTTCAGCTTCACCGCCGGAGCGGTTCCATTCGTATCGGATGAGATGTATGGCACAGAAGGGTTTACGGTGACCAATCTGGCCCTGCAGGCGGGCTACAACTTCTCCATAGGAGAGAATCTCGAACTGCCCGTCTACATCCAGGACACCTACAGCCCCCTGCTGGAGCATAACTTCGTGGTGCTCGGCTGCAGCCTCACCTATAGCTTTGCGCTTTGAGAGTTTAGAGCCTCTTGCGCAGCTCCTCGCCCAGAGCCTCGTAGCCGGGCTTGCCCAGCAGCGCGAACATGTTCTTCTTGTAGGCCTCCACGCCGGGCTGGTTAAAGGGATTCACACCCAGCACGTAGCCGCTGATGCCGCAGGCCTTCTCAAAGAAATAGAACAGCCAGCCCAGATTGAACTCGTCTATCTTCTCAAAATTGATCTTGATCTGGGGCACGCCTCCGTCGATGTGCGCCATGATTGTGGCGGTCATCGCGCTCTCGTTGCACTCCTCTACGCGGCGTCCTGCCAGATAGTTGAGGCTGTCGAGATTCTCCTTGTCGCTGGGAATGCGCACTTCGCGGCTGCAGGATGCAGCGTGCAGCACCGTCTCAAACAGGGTGCGCTCGCCCTCCTGGATATACTGGCCCATGGAGTGCAGGTCGGTGGTGTTGCTCACGCTTGCGGGGAAGATGCCCTTACCGTCCTTACCCTCGCTCTCGCCGTAGAGCTGCTTCCACCACTCTGAGAGATAGAGCAGCTTGGGGTTGTAGTTAACCAGGATTTCGGTCTTGTAGCCGGCGCTGTAGAGCATATTGCGCAGAGCGGCATACTGCACTGCGGGGTTGCTCTCGCTGCGCTCGCCGCAGACCTTCTCGGCTTCCTGTGCGCCGCGCACCATCGCATCGATGTCGTAGCCCGCAAGGGCGATTGCCAGCAGGCCCACCGGAGTCAGCACGGAGAAGCGGCCGCCGATGTTGTCCTCAATCACAAACGAGGTGTAGCCCTCTGCGGTGGCCAGGGTCTTGAGCGCGCCGCGGCTGCGGTCGGTCACGGCCACTATGCGCTGCGAAGCCTCGCTGCCGTAAGTCTCCTCTATATACTGCTTTACGATGCGGAAGGCCACCGCAGGCTCGGTGGTTGTGCCGGACTTGGAGATGACCACGCACGCCACATTCTTGCTCTTTGCCAGGTCCATCAGCTCTGCGAGATAATCCTCGCTGAGGCTGTTGCCGGCAAACACTACCTGCATTCCGCTTCCGGGCAGGAAGCTGTGGCTGAGGGCGTGCAGAGCAGCCTTGGCACCGAGGTAGCTGCCGCCGATGCCGATCACTACCACCAGGTCCACGTTCATCTTTTTCCAGCGTGCCACAACCTCTTTGTATTCGCCAAGGGTCGCGCCGTTGATGCTGGAGGGAAGATGGTTCCATCCGATAAAGTCGTTGCCGGCGCCTTTTCCGCCCTCGAGGGTGTCAAAACCTTCCAGAGCTTTCTGCAGATAGGCGTCCATCTGCTGCTTGTTTGCGAATGCGCTGCATCCGCTGTTGTCAATTTTAACCATTGTGTGTATATTTTTGATAGTTTTTCTCGGGAGGCCAAAGATAAACTTTGAGAGGCGAAAATGAAAATATTTGAAAATATCTTTGGTTAATTAAAAAATTAGCATACCTTTGCTGTCCCCAAAGGGATACCTGCCCAGATGGTGAAATTGGTAGACACGCTACTTTGAGGGGGTAGTGCCTGTTTTTATGGCGTGCAAGTTCAAATCTTGTTCTGGGCACCAAAAAGAGACGACCGATTCCGGCCGCCTCTTTTTTCTTTTCTCTACCGCGCCTCAGCGCTCCGCTTTCCGCGCCTCTAAACCCTAAACCCTACACTCTAAACTCTCAAAGCCCCGGCATGCCCACCGCACATTTTCTATTAATAACCCCAACCCTAAATCCATTCCCCAGGGAAGGGACTTACCCCACGGCACTATCGTGCCTCTAAACTCTCCACTAATTCAGCCAGTACCTCGCCCGGCTTCTTGCCGGCGGTGTCGATAATGATGTCGGCGGCCGCAGTGTAGGCGGGGATGCGGGAGCGATAGAGAGCCTCGGTACGCCCGCGGTCGCCCAGCAGCGGCCTCTGTGCCGTCAGATGGGCCCACTCGGGGTTGAACACCGACTCTTCCAGCGACGCCCTGAGCCAGACGGTGCGGCAGTGGCGGCGCAGCAGCGCGCGGTTCTCTTCGCGCACCACAGTGCCTCCGCCGAGGGCCAGAATGCAGTCGCAGCCGCCCTCAAGCACCCGCCTCAGGGCTTCGGTCTCCTCCCGCCGGAAAACCTCCTCCCCTTTGGCGCGTATGATTTCGCCGGCACTGACCCCATCCTCTATCACGTCGTCCAGGTCTATGAATTTGCGCGAGGTGATGCGGGCAAGCTCGCGCCCGTAGGTGCTCTTGCCGCTCATCATAAAGCCTGTCAGCGCTATTATCACAGGATATTAGAATAATGTAAGTTCGATGGGGCCGTCCTCGTCGGGATTCTCCTCTTCCGCTGCCTCGGCGGCGGCCGAGTTCTCGTCGAGAATGCGGCGTGCCTCCTCCTCGCTCACCATCTCCGCTGCAGGTGCCTCGCCGGCGTCCAGCAGAGTGATGACATCCTCCTCCGTCTCCTCCTCGGGCACTATCTCGGGCTCGGGGAACGGCTCCACAAACACCGCCTTCTCCACCTCCTTGGTGCTCACGCGGCGCCCTTTTGCCTTGTATCCCTTCTTGCCGATAAACTGCGCCACATCCACAATTTCGGGCTCACGCTCGGCATTCTTGCCGGCGAATGTGAGCTCCATGCGGGGATAGGTGTCGCGGCAGATGTCGCCCAGGCGGGAGCCGGGAGCCTCGCTTATGAAGCACTGCTCCTTGTTGTCGCTCACCTCGAAGCTGAAGCGCTTGACATACCAGCACTTGGTCTCCTTGTCGAAATATGTGACGGAATAGACCGCCGCGGGGTCGAGCTTTTCTATGCGGATAATCTCCCCCTGGTAGCGGTTGCTAAGGTCAAACGATGTGGTATAGTAGTTGCCGCCACGGAGCACCACCAGTATCTTCTCGTCCTGCTGGAATTCGCCCAGCGATATGCCGCGGCCGGCATCGTTGAGCCGCTGGATGTCCTCGTCGTACCAGATCTCCTTGCCGCCGATGGTGGATACGCCCTGGCTCTTGAGCTGGATGCGCTGGATGGGGTTGCGGGTGAGCAGGTTGCCGCGGCTGGCGCGCCCCTTGATGGCCAGCGATGCAAAGTCGTAGGTATCCGATGTCTTGCGGATGCCGGGACGGTTGCGGAAATAGACCCGCACCGTTTCAGCCTCGCCGTTGCCGTTGGCGGTGAACCACTCCACGCGGCTGCCGGGTTTACCCTGCGCAAGGTTGTACATCTTGCCGCGGGTGATGCCCTTCACGGCGAAACGCTTGACATAGTAGGGACCGGTCTTGCCGTCGCGGTATATTACATTATAGGTGGTGCGCTCGTCCCCTTTCTTAAAGACCCCGGCATAGATAATGTCGGCCCCCACAAAGTCCTTGTCCTTGACGGTATTGACTATGTAGTCGCCGTTGCGCATAAACACGATTATGTCGTCTATGTCGGAGCAGTCGCACATATATTCGGGATTGCCCATCTTTTTGGGGTCAGTGCCCACAAAGCCCTCCTCGCGGCTGCAGTAGAGCTTGGAGTTGGCCACCACGACGGTCTGCGCCTGGATGGCCTCAAACTCTTCCAGACGGGTGCGGCGCGGGAATGCGGCCCCGTATTTCTTCTTGAGGCTCTTGAAATACTCTATCGTATAATCGGTCAGGTGGTCCAGATCGTAGAGAATCTGCTGCATCTGACTCTCGATACCGCGCAGTTTCTCGTCGGCCGCCTTTATGTCGAACTTGGAGATTTTGCGCACCGGCTTCTCCACCAGCATCAGAATGTCGTCGGAAGTGATTGTGCGCTTCACCAGGTTCTCGTATTTCTTCATCTCGGCAGTGACGTCGGCCACCTGCGCCTCCCAGGTGATGGCGTCGTTTTCCAGCACCCGGTAGATCTTCTTCTCGAAGAATATCTTCTCCAGCGATATCTTGTGCCAGTCATCCTCCAGCTCGCCCAGATTCACGCGCAGCTCCTTTTCAAAGAGGTCGCGGGTGTGGAAGGCGCTGTATTTGAGAATGTCGTTCACGCTCATGAACTCCGGGCGTCCGTCCCTGATCACCACCGCGTTGGGAGAGAGCGACACGGAGCACTTGGTGCAGACGTAGAGGGCGTCGATGGTCTTGTCGGGCGAGATGTCGGGAGCCAGCTGTATCACTATCTCCACCTTCTCGGCGGTGTAGTCGTCCACCTTCTTGATTTTGATTTTGCCGCGGTCGTTGGCCGCCACGATGGAGGCGATCACGCTGCCGGTGGTCTCGCCGTAGGGGATGTCCTCTATCACCAGAGTGCGCTTGTCGCGCTTGGTGATGGTGGCACGCACCCTCACGCGGCCTCCCCGCTGCCCGCCGTTGTATTTTGAGCAGTCGGCCACGCCGCCCGTCTGGAAGTCGGGGTAGATGTCCACCTCCTTGCCGCGCAGGGCCGCTATGGAGGCGTCTATGAGTTCGTTGAAGTTATGCGGGAGAATCTCCACGCGCAAACCCACGCCGATACCCATTGTGCCCTGGGCCAGCAGCAGCGGAAACTTGACCGGCAGGCACACCGGCTCCAGATTGTTGCGGTCGTAGGAATACTCCCACTCGGTGATTTTCTTGTTGTAGACGACCTCCAGGGCGAATTTGCTGAGCTTGGCCTCGATATATCGCATCGCGGCCGCCTTGTCGCCGGTGAGGATGTTGCCCCAGTTTCCCTGCCCGTCTATGAGCAGTTCCTTCTGCTGTATGGAGACCAGCGCGTCGTAGATGGAGGCGTCGCCGTGGGGGTGATATTTCATCGTGTCGCCCACGATTCCCGCAACCTTGTGATACTTGCCGTCCTCGTTAAGCTTGAGGGTGTGCAGGATGCGGCGCTGCACCGGCTTGAGGCCGTCTTCGATATAGGGCACGGCCCTCTCCAGCATCACATAGGAGGCATAGTCCAGAAACCAGTCCTTGAACATTCCGGGCAGCTTGTAGCGGTTCTCCCCGGCGTTTATCACCCGGTTGAACTTCTGCTCCTTGCGCGAAGGCTGGCTCTCGGCCACCTTCCGCTCCTGCTCCACGGGGGCTGCTTCCTCCTCCATATCCAGTCTGATGTCGTCTTTATCTTCGCTCATAAATCTCTAATCCTGTATATATCCGAAGCGGCGCAGCATACGCTTGTCGTCGCGCCAGTTCTCCTCTACCTTTACAAATACCGTGAGGAACACCTTTTTCTGGAAAAAGTGCTCCATCTCCATCCGGGCCGCGGTGGCCGTCTTCTTTAGCGCCGCCCCCTTCTTGCCTATTATTATCCCCTTCTGGGAGTCGCGCATCACGTTTATCACGGCGCGAATGTCATAGCGTTCCGTCCCCTCCTTGAACTCCTCTATCACCACCTCGGTGCAATAGGGAATCTCCTTGTCGTAGTTCTCCAATATCCGCTCGCGGATGATTTCGGAGGCGAAGAAGCGCAGGCTGCGGTCGGTGAACACATCCTTGTCGTACCAGGCGGGACTCTCGGGCAGCAACTCCACTATGCGGGAGAAAATCTGCTGCACATTGAACTGCTCCAGCGCCGAGGCTGCAAAGATCTCCGCCTTGGGCAGACGGGCGTGCCACCACTCGGCCAAAGTGTTCACGCTCTCCTGGTCGCTCTTGTCTATCTTGTTGATGACCAGCACCACCGGGCAGGCGACGCCGGCCAGGCGGGTGATATACTCCCCGTTCTTGTCGGGCTTCTCCACCACATCGGTAACATACAGAATGACGTCGGCATCGCCGATAGCGGCATCCACAAAGTCCATCATGCTCTGCTGCAACCCGTATTTGGGGTGCAGGATGCCGGGGGTGTCGCAATATACTATCTGATAGTCATCGCCGTTCACGATGCCCATTATGCGGTGGCGGGTCGTCTGCGCCTTGGCGGTGACAATGGAGAGCCTCTCCCCCACCAGGGCGTTCATAAGGGTGGATTTGCCCACGTTGGGGTTGCCCACGATGTTCACGAAGCCCGACCTGTGTGTTGTCTCTGCCATACTACCGCTCGCCCCCCATCATCAGGAAGTTAACCTCGTCCTGGGTGAGGAAGCGCCACTGCCCTCTCTTGAGGTTCTTTTTGGTGAGGCCTGCGAAATAGACGCGGTCCAGCTTCTTTACCTTGTAGCCGAAATGCTCGAATATGCGGCGCACGATGCGGTTGCGGCCGCTGTGGATTTCGATACCCACGCGGCTGCGGCACTCCTCGAGGTATGAGAGGGCATCGGCGTGGATTTCGCCGTCCTCAAGGGTCACGCCCTCCAGAATGGCGTTGAAGTCGCCGGTCTTGAGGTTCTTGTCAAGATCGACCTGATATATCTTTTTGGTCTCGAACGCGGGGTGCATAAGTCTCTCGGCCAGAGGGCCGTCGTTGGTGAACAGCAGCACGCCCGTGGTGGCCTTGTCGAGCCGCCCTACGGGGAAGACCCTCTGCGGGCATTTCTCCTTGGTGATGAGCTCCATCACCGTGTGCTCTGCGTGAGGGTCGCTCATTGTGGTGACATAGTTCTTGGGCTTGTTCATCACCAGATAGACCTTCTGCTCGCCCTTGAGGCGCTCGCCGTTGAAGCGGACGTCGTCGCCCGGCTTCACCTTGGTGCCGAGCTCGGTCACCACGGTGCCGTTCACGCTCACCACACCTGCCTGTATATAGGTGTCGGCCTCGCGGCGGGAGCATATCCCGGAGTTGGCGATGAATTTATTCAGGCGGATCTCGTCGTCCTCTCCCTTGCGGGGGATGGGCTTGTTTTTCAAAGGGGAGTAATATTTGCCCCTCGCGGGGCTCTTGGCATATACGCGGTGCTTGATTTCCACTGCAGAGCCACTCTCCGCAGCCTTGCCGCGGACCGCGTCGGGTCTGCCGGAGCCGAATTTGCGGCCGCCCGCATTTTTGCCGGCCGAAGCGCCGTAGCCGCCTCTGCCAGAGTCGTGACCATAGCTGCGGCTGCCCNNNNTGCGGCTGCCCTGGTCTGCGCCGCCGCGGGGAGCGCCGTAGCCACCTTCGCGGCTTTTGTAGCCGCCATTGCCGCCGCGGCCGTTGCCCTCTGCGCGGGATTTGTCGTAGCTGCGGCTTCTGTCGTAAGCGCGGCCGCCCGCGCCGAATTTGTGTTCAGAGCCCTCGCCATCTTGCGAGTAGCGGTGGCCGTAAGATTTGCCGCGGCTCTCGCCGCCTTCGCTGCGCCGCCCGTAGGAGCGCTCTCCGTCTGAATAACGTCTCCCTTGGGCTGCATTTCTCTTAGGGGCAGACGCATCACTGCGGTTGGATTTTCCCTTGTACATTTTTTCGTCTTTTTTATGAGTTTTAAGGTGCAAATTTACAGAATTAAAATTGAAAAAATATTATTTTTGCCCCGTCAAAAACTGCATTTACCTATGCGCACACTCATCAAGGATTGCAATATCGCCTCCCCAGGCTTTGAAATCAAGCACGGAAGCATCCTTTTCCAAGACAACACCATCCACAGCATTCTGACCCCCGGCGAAAGCCTGCCCGACGCCGATCTGGTCATCAAGGGCGACGGGCTCACCGCCATCCCCGGCATGATAGACATCCACTGCCACGGCCGCAACAACTGCGACTTCACCGACGGCATTGCAGAAGGGGTCAACACCATCGGCATCAACAAGCTCAAAGAGGGCGTCACCATGATGCTCCCCACCACCCTGACCCAGTCGGAGGAGGTTTTGAGCGACGCCTTCGCCTCTTTTGCCAAATACGACGGCAAGGGTGTCAAGATGCCCGGCGTGCATCTCGAAGGTCCATTTGTGAACCCCAGCGAGGTGGGGGCGCAGAATCCCGCCTTCGTGCGGATGCCAGACATCAAGCTGGTGGAGCGTCTGAATGCGATATACCCCATCCACAAGGTCTCCTTTGCCCCGGAGCTGCCGGGCGGCGACCGTTTCGTGACCGCGCTGCTCACCATGGGCATCGTGCCCAGCGCGGCGCACAGCGCGGCCAAGTATGCCGAATTCTACCGCTGCTACGCCAAGGGGCTGCGCAACCTGACCCACTTCTGCAACCAGATGAGCCCGCTGCACCACCGCGAAATCGGCCTCGTAGGGGCCGGCCTGCTGCACAGCAACGTGTTTGCCGAGATGATCTGCGACCTGCTGCACAGCGGCTCCGACATGGTCAAGCTTGCGTTCAAGGTCAAGGGCATCGACCATATGATTCTGATTACCGATGCGATGCGCGCCGCAGGCATGCCCGACGGCGAGTATGACCTCGGCGGTCTGCCCGTGCTGGTGTCCAACGGCGCCGCGCGGCTCAAAGAGAACGCCGCCCTTGCCGGCAGCGTGCTGCGCATGAACATCGCCCTCAAGAATGTGGTGGAGGTCACCGGCCTGCCGCTGAGCGAGGCGGTGCGCGCCGCGAGCCTGAATGCCGCACACAGCCTCGGCTACCGCAATGTCGGCCGCATCGAGACCGGCTTCACCGCCGATGTGGCGCTTATCGACGACAACTTCATCGTGCACGACACCTTCGTGGACGGCGAGCTGCGCTACGCTCTGGACTAGAAATTTTTACGCAACATATTGCTGACCGCCGATTTTATTCTTAACTTCGGTGGTCAGTTTTTTTATGCGCGGCCGATAATGTTTCGCCTGGCCGCACAAAAGGCAAAAACTCAGAACGCAAAAAGCATCAACACAATGGCGAAACATTTTTGAGGCACTTGTGCCGATGGCAAGTCCCTTCCCGGGGGAAGGGATTTAGGGTTGGGGTAATTATCGGCGCTGGGCGTTCCTTATGTTTCGCCGGAACACTCAGAACGCAAAAAGCATCAACACAATGGCGAAACATCAGGAACGCTATGAGGGGGAGATTTTCTTACATTTCCGACAACATTCTTTTTGCAAAAAGGGCCGTGGCCGGCAACAGGCTGCGCTCATCGCTCACCGTGGCAATAGTGGCGCTGGGCATCACCTGCCTGGTGGGCTCCCAAACCGCCGTCGACTGCCTGGGCAGCCTGCTCCAGGAGACCTTCGGCACCCGGGCGGAGAGGGTTACGTTCAGCTCGCTGCACAGCCGCCTGAAGGACACCCCGCCCCTGACCTGCGCCCAGGCGGCCGAATTCGCCTCCCGCTACGGCGGGGAGTGCGCCGTCACCGCCTATCTGCCGCTCATCACCCACGTCGGGTTCGCCCAAGGACGGTTTTCCCCGCAGACCACAGTGATGGCCGCCTCGGGAGACTATCTGGCGGCGAGCGGTCTCGAAATCGGCGAAGGGCGCACACCTCGCACCGCAGAGTGCCTGCTGGGCAAGAGCGCCGCCGCCGCGCTGGAGAAAAAGAGCGGCCACAGCGCGGTGGGCCAGAGCGTCAGCATCGGCTCCCGCTCATTTGCCGTGGCCGGCATCGCCTCCAAGCAGGCGTCGCTGCTGGGGGCCCTGGCCGACAACACAATCTACATCCCGCTGGAGGCGGCGGTCCCGGCGCTGATGCCTGAGAGCAGCGGCTGCGCCATAGAGCTGACACTGCCGCCAGGGGAGGCGTCGGAGAGCGCCCTGCTGCAGGCCGAAGCCCTTCTGCGGCACATCCGCAACGTCCCCGACGGGGAGAAAACAGACTTCGAGATTGTGGAGGGGAGTGCCGCCGTGCGCGAAATAGAGAACCTCGGAGGCAGCCTCTCGATGATTGCGCTGCTCATCGGGGTGCTGACCCTCTGCGGCGCGGCGGTGGCGCTGGCCAACATAATGCTGGTGTGCGTGGCGGAGCGGACTCGCGAAGTGGGACTGCGGCGGGCCGTGGGCGGCTCCCGGCGGGACATCCGCATTTCGTTCATAATGGAGGCGGTGCTCATCTGCGAGGCGGGCTGCGCCATCGGCACTCTGCTGGGGATTCTGTGCGGCAACGCCGTGTCGGCGCTGGCCCACACCCGATTCAGCATACCGTGGGACTGGATTCTCCTCTCGCAGGGGATCAGCATTGCAGTGGGCGTGGCCGCCTGCGCCCTGCCGGCAAAGCGGGCGGCGGCGCTCAATGTGGTGGACGCACTGCGCTGTTTTTAGCGTTCCCTCCCGATCAGGAATCCGCCTATCCCAAAATTATCCGTTTAAGCCTGTCGCCCAGCGCCTTGGACAGCAGCGCCACAAAGGCCCAGGAGCATATCAGAATCAGCACTGCAGCCGCAGGGATGCGCAGCGGCAGGGGCACGTTCAGGGCTGCGGTTACCCAATATGCGGGCCCCACGAAAAAGTAGTGCACCATATAGATGCCGAATCCGCAGAACGTGAAGTTCCGCAACAGGGCGCACACCCTCCTTCCGCTCACTTTCACCGGCCGCAGAAGCAGCAACAGGCAGGCCGACATTGCAATCACGTTGGGGGTGCAGTAGGTCCAGAAAAGCTCGGTCTGCTCAGGGGTGTGGTTTTCCATCGCCTGAGTATATCTGAAGCCGAAAAATGTCACCGCATATCCGGCAAGGAACACCGCCGCCAGAGCCGTGACGCGACGGAGGCTCCCGCGCGGCTTCACATAGGTGCAGATGTAATGCCCCAGCAGCAGATAGCCGTTGAAGCCGGCGAAATAGTAGAACAGGCCAAAGGCGTTCCATTCGCAGGTGCCGTAGTTGTAGCGGCTCACGAATTCGCCCAGATAGGGCAGGAACGACGAGAGCAGCCACATCGCCAGGAAAAACTCCTTCTGACGCTTTGTGGCCGTGCGCACCCAGGCAGAAAATATCGGCAGGTAGAGATAGAGCCCCACCAGCATATAGATATACCACATATGCCCCGCTATGAAGTTGAAGGTGTAGGGGATGCGGCAGATGCGCCCCAGCGCGGCGGAGAAGGTCTGCATCTCGCCGGTTGCGTAGGGGAAGAAGAGCAGAACCCCTTCCTGCCCGTAACCCAGCAGTCCTATTATCCACGGTGTAAGGTAGTAGATGGCCGACCATATCAGAAATGGCCAGAGCACGCGGGGTATGCGGCGGCTGTAGAAGCGCTTCATGTCCATGATTTCAGAAGTCTCGCCGCGCGGCAGCAGCAACGCTCCCGAGAGCATCACGAACAGCGGCACGCAGGGCCTCACAAGCGAGCCCCAGATTGCGCCCCAGCGGGCAAAGTCGGGATTGGGGATTCCGCCGCCGTAGGTAGCGGCCGCGTTGAACGGGTCGGCGGCGTGGCAGCACATCAGCAGCAGGAAAGCCACTATGCGCACAAAGTCGAGATTGCTGTCTCTGCGTGTTTCCGTCATATTTCCAAAGTTGAAGAGCGGCAATTTATGCCATTTAAATTCATTCTCAAAATTTTTGTTTATCAACTATTAGCAGTAACTTCGCGGTCTTGTAAAAAACAAAATACTCTATGAAACTTGACGTGGTACTGGGCCTGCAATGGGGCGACGAAGGCAAGGGCAAGATAGTTGATGTCCTTGCAGAAACCTATCCTATTATAGCAAGATTCCAAGGAGGGCCCAATGCCGGCCACTCCATCCATTTTGACGGGAAGAAGTTCATCCTGCGCAGCGTCCCCAGCGGTGTGCTCAGAAAGGGCACCCTCAACATCGTGGGCAGCGGCGTGGTGCTGGACCCCATCACCTTCCGCAGCGAGTGCGAGGCCATCGAGGCGGCGGGAGCCCCTCTGCGCGAGCGGCTCTACATCTCCAAGAAGGCGCACCTGATTCTCCCCACCCACAAGATCATAGACGCAGCCCAGGAGGCATCCAAGGGCAAGGCCAAGATCGGCTCCACCCTCAAGGGCATCGGCCCCACCTACACCGACAAGGTCAGCCGCGTGGGCCTCAGAGTGGGCGACATTCTGGCCGCCAACTTCAAGGAGCGCTTCGAAGCCCTCAAGGCCAAACACATAGACTATCTCAAGCAATTCGATTTCCAGTACGATGCCGCAGAGCACGAGGCCGAGTGGCTGGAGGCTGTGGAATACCTCAAGAACTTCAAGATTATCGACGGCGAATACTTTGCCAACGAATGCCTTGAGAGCAACAAGAAGATCCTGGCCGAGGGGGCGCAGGGCAGCATGCTGGACATCGACTTCGGCTCCTACCCCTTCGTGACCTCATCCAACACCATCTGCCCCGGCGCCTGCGTGGGTCTGGGCGTGGCCCCCAAGAATGTGGGTCGCGTGTACGGAATCTTCAAGGCATACTGCACCCGCGTGGGCAGCGGCCCCTTCCCCACAGAGCTCAATGACGAGACGGGAGAGCAGCTGCGCATCGGCGGCGCCGAGTTCGGCTCAGTCACCGGGCGCCCCCGCCGCTGCGGCTGGCTGGACCTCGTGGCCCTCAAATATGCCGTCATGCTCAACGGCGTCACCGACCTGGTGATGATGAAGGCCGACGTCATGGACGAATTTGACACCATCAAGGTGGCCACCGGCTACATTGTAGACGGCGAGCCCTGCAAGATATTCCCCTTTGACACCCAGGCCGACATCCAGCCGGTCTACAAGGAGTTCAAAGGGTGGCACAAGCCCTTGAGCGCAGTGCGCAGCGAGAGCGACTTCCCCTACGAATTCAGGATTTTCATCAAATATCTGGAGGAAGAGCTCAAACTCCCCATCAAGATAATTTCCGTGGGACCCGACAGAGACCAGACCATCGTGCGCGAGGAGCCCTACACTTCATCTTACCGGCCTCAGTAATTGGATAGAATCTTAGACAGCATAGACTCTCCCGCAGATCTCAAGAATCTGAATCTGGAGCAGCTCAAGCAGCTCTGCCAGGAACTCAGGGACTACATTATAGAGAGTTGCGCAAAGAATCCCGGCCACCTGGCTTCCAGCCTGGGGGCGGTGGAGATTGCCGTGGCCCTGCACAAGGTGCTGGACACCCCGGACGACAAGGTCGTATGGGATGTCGGACATCAGGCATACGCCCACAAAATCCTCACCGGCCGCCGCGAGGCGTTTCTGCAAAACCGCCGCAAGGGGGGGCTGAGCGGCTTCCCCAAGCGGGACGAGAGCCCCTACGACTGCTTTGGCGCGGGGCACGCCTCCACCTCCATTTCCGCCGCGCTGGGATTTGCCGTGGCCGACGAGCTGCGGGGCGTCAAAGCCCGCCACGTAGCCGTCATCGGCGACGGAGCGATGTCGGGCGGCCTTGCCTTCGAGGGGCTCAACAACGCCGGCAGCAGCAAGAGCGACCTGCTGGTGATACTCAACGACAACCGAATCTCGATTGACATATCCAACGATGCGCTGCACCGCCATCTGACCCGCATCACCACGGGCGCCGGCTACAACCGCATCAAAAACAACATCTGGCACCTGCTGGGCGAGGGCAAGATCCGCAGCTTTCTGCAGGCGCTCACCCGCAGCACCAAAAAGTTCCTGCTGCACAACAGCGAGACCGTCTCTATGTTCGACTCCCTGGGCTTCAGATACTTCGGCCCCGTGGACGGCAACGACCTGGAGGAGGTGATCTCAATGCTGGAGCGGCTGCGCAACATCAAGGGGCCCAAAATCCTGCATCTTGTCACCGTCAAGGGCAAAGGCTACAGGCCGGCGGAGGAGAACCCCTCTTTCTGGCACGCTCCGGGGGCATACGACCCCGAATCGGGCGAGCCGGTGCACCGCAGCGGCAGCAGCGACCGCTATCAGACGGTGTTCGGCGAGACCGTCACCGCCCTTGCCGAAAGCAACAGCCGCATAGTGGGCATCACCCCCGCAATGCTGCGCGGCAGCAGCCTGGACATAATGAAGGAGCGCTTCCCGGAGCGGGTGTTCGATGTCGGCATCGCCGAAGGGCACGCCGTGACCTTCTCGGCCGGTCTGGCCGCGGGCGACATGCTGCCGGTGTGCAACATCTACTCCACCTTCTCCCAGAGGGCCGTGGACAACATTATCCACGACGTAGCGCTGCAGCGTCTCAAAGTAATCTTCTGCTTTGACCGCGCCGGGCTGGTGGGAGAAGACGGCGCCACCCACCAGGGGGTATTCGACATGTCCCTGCTGCGCAGCGTCCCCAATCTGGCCATCGCCTCTCCCTACGACGAGAAGGATCTGCACGACCTGCTCTACAGCGCCACCCTGCCCCACTACCCCGCCATTATAATAAGGTATCCGCGCGGATGCGGCGAGGGAGTCCAGTGGCGCGGCACCGGGTTCAAGTCGCTGCCGCTGGGACGTGCGGTGCTGCGCAGCGAGGGGTCGCAGGTCGCCCTGCTCTCCCTCGGCCCCATCGGAAACAAATGCGCCAGGGCGGCCGCAGAGGCCAGAAAGCGGTTCGGATGCGGTATTCTGCACTATGATATGCGTTTTCTCAAGCCCATCGACACCGCGGCGCTGGAGAAGGCCTGCAGCACCTGCCGCCGCATAATCACCGTGGAGGACGGCGCCACCGCCGGCGGACTCTACGGCGCGGTGAGCGAGTATGTTGCATCGCGCGGAGCAGACGTGCAGGTAGTCCCGGTGGGAGTGCCGGACAAGTTCATCGATCAGGCAAGCGTGGCGGAGCAATACGCCGAATGCGGAATGACCTGGGAGAATATCTTGGAAAAAATTGCCGATTATTTTGGCAATTAAAAAATTCCGCCTATATTTGCAATCCCAAAATAAGGGAAGCTATAAGCCGATATAGCTCAGTCGGTAGAGCAGCTGTTTTGTAAACAGCAGGTCGGGGGTTCGAATCCGTCTATCGGCTCAACTTAAGGGAAGATACCAGAGTGGCCAAATGGGGCAGACTGTAAATCTGCTGGCTTACGCCTACGGTGGTTCGAATCCATCTCTTCCCACGACAAAAAAAGAGGCGGCAATGTTGTAGAGACATACCTTAAGCAGCATTACCGCTTGTTTTTTAAGTCTGCAAAAAGCGGAAGTAGCTCAGTTGGTAGAGCATCAGCCTTCCAAGCTGAGGGTCGCGGGTTCGAACCTCGTCTTCCGCTCGATTATATAAATTGCTAGTGTAGCTCAGGGGTAGAGCGCTTCCTTGGTAAGGAAGAGGTCGTGAGTTCAATTCTCACCACCAGCTCAACGATAAAACACGTAAAATATTAACTATGGCAAAAGAAACATTCCAGAGGACCAAACCTCACGTCAACATCGGCACCATCGGCCACGTTGACCACGGTAAAACCACTCTTACCGCTGCTATTACCAAAGTTCTTGCAGAAAGAGGACTTTCCGAAGTCCGTTCATTCGACTCCATCGATAACGCTCCTGAAGAGAAAGAGCGCGGTATCACAATCAACACCGCACACATCGAGTACGAAACCGCTACCCGCCACTATGCACACGTTGACTGCCCTGGCCACGCCGACTATGTGAAGAACATGGTAACCGGTGCTGCACAGATGGATGGTGCAATCCTCGTGGTTGCCGCTACCGACGGTCCTATGCCCCAGACCCGTGAGCACGTGCTTCTCGCCCGTCAGGTGAACGTTCCCCGCATCGTTGTCTTCCTGAACAAGGTTGATATCGTGGACGACCCCGAGATGGTAGAGCTCGTAGAAATGGAGGTTCGCGAACTTCTCAACTTCTACAACTTCGACGGCGACAACGCTCCCGTGATCCGCGGCTCCGCTCTCGGCGCACTCAACGGCGACGCAAAGTGGGAGGAGAAGGTTATGGAACTCATGGATGCTGTAGACTCATACATCGAGCTGCCTCCCCGTCTTACCGACAAGCCCTTCCTTATGCCTGTCGAGGACGTGTTCTCAATCACTGGCCGCGGTACCGTTGCTACCGGCCGTATCGAGCAGGGTAAGGTTAAGGTCGGTGACGAAATTCAGATCATCGGTCTTGGCGACGAGCCCAAGAAGTCAGTCGTTACCGGTGTCGAGATGTTCCGCAAGCTCCTCGACGAGGGCGAGGCAGGTGACAACGTAGGTCTGCTGCTCCGCGGTATCGACAAGAAGGAGATCAAGCGCGGTCAGGTTATCGCACACCCCAACACCATCACTCCTCACCACGAGTTCACCGGTCAGATTTACGTTCTGAAGAAAGACGAGGGCGGCCGTCACACACCGTTCCACAACAAATATCGTCCTCAGTTCTTCATCCGTACTCTCGACATCACCGGCGAGATCACTCTCCCCGAGGGAACCGAGATGGTTATGCCTGGTGACAACGTAGAAATCAAGGTTAGCCTCATCTACCCTGTTGCCCTCAACGTAGGTCTTCGTTTCGCAATCCGCGAAGGTGGCCGTACAGTAGGTGCCGGTCAGGTTATCGCAGTAGCTGACTAATTAAAAATAATCGCGATTCCGGCTGCTTTCCACAGTAGCCGGAATTGTGATATAGGGGAATAGAACAATGGTAGTTCAGCGGTCTCCAAAACCGTCGATGTGGGTTCGATTCCTGCTTCCCCTGCAAAAATATCGGATGGTTACGAATCCGGTGCGTTATTAAAAGGCCGCTTCAGGACCGCTTCCAATCTGTGTGGCCGACAATAGAATAACAATGAGCAAAATAGGTACTTACTTTAAGGAGTCTTACAAAGAACTCACCACCAAAGTGACATGGCCGACCTGGAGCAAGCTCCAGAGCTCTGCCGTTCTCGTCATGGTGGCTTCTCTGATATGTGCCGTGGTCGTATGGGTCATTGATTTCATATTCAAGACCGTTATGACCGGTATCTACCAACTGTAATTATGAGCGAAGTTGCCAAAAAATGGTATGTGGTCCGTACCGCAGGCGGTAAAGAGAAAAAAGCCAAAGAGTATATCGAAAAGGAGATAGAGAATCATGGTCTTCAGGACCATATTTCTCAGGTTCTCATTCCGACTGAAAAATATTACCAGATCAAGAATGGTAAAAGAGTCAGCGCCGAGAGAGTTCTTTTCCCGGGGTATATTTATATGGAGGCAAATCTTACCGGTGAGATTGAACACATCATCAAGGACATTAACTTCGTTGCTGGCTTCCTCTCCGAGAACGTAGAAGTGATCGAGGAGAAGCACATCGATGGTAAGGACAAGAAGGTGAAGACAATCAAGCGCGTACCCGTCCCCTTGCGTCAGAGCGAGATCGCCCGCATTCTGGGGGCTATCGACACTATGGCCGACCAGGACGAGGAGACCGTCACACCGTTTGCCGTGGGCGAACCCATCAAAATCAACGATGGTCCGTTCAACGGCTTTGAAGGCACCGTCGAGAAGATTATGGACGACAAGCGCAAGCTTGCCGTAACGGTCAAGATATTCGGCCGCAAGACTCTTGTAGAGCTTAATTTTGCACAAGTAACCAAAGTTTAACAATTATGGCAAAAGAAATTGCAGGGTTTATCAAGCTGCAGATCAAGGCCGGTGCGGCCAATCCGTCACCGCCCGTAGGACCGGCTCTCGGTTCAAAGGGTGTGAACATCATGGATTTCTGCAAGCAGTATAATGCCCGCACTCAGGACAAAGCGGGTAAAGTATTGCCCGTAGTCATCACTGTTTATAGTGATAAATCTTTCACCTTTGAGGTTAAAGAACCTCCTATGGCAAACCTGATCAAGGAGGCTGCCAAAGTTCAGAAGGGCAGCAACGAGCCTAACAGAAAGAAAGTAGCCACTCTCACCTGGGACCAGGTCCGCAAGATTGCAAGCGAGAAAATGCCCGACCTCAACTGCTTTACAGAGTCTTCTGCAATGAAGCTGGTGGCCGGTACCGCACGCAGTATGGGTATCTATGTAGAAGGTGAGTTTCCTGCCGACGTTAAATAAGAAATTCACACGCAATGAGCAAGTTGACTAAGAAACAAAAAGTAGCTGCCGCAAAATACGACAGCAAGCAGACCTACAAGCTGAACGAGGCTTGCGGCATAGTAAAAGAGATTAACTATGCTTCCTTTGACGCTTCCGTAGACCTGGCCGTTCGTCTTGGTGTGGACCCTCGTAAAGCGAACCAGATGGTCCGCGGCGTTGTGACTCTTCCCCACGGAACAGGCAAGGTGACCCGCGTTCTGGCTCTCTGCACTCCCGACAAGGAGAACGAGGCCAAAGAGGCCGGTGCCGACTATGTCGGTCTGGACGAATACATCGAGAAGATCAAGGGCGGCTGGACAGATATTGACGTTATCGTCTGCACCCCTTCTGTGATGGGCAAGATCGGCCCTATCGGCCGTATCCTCGGTCCTCGCGGCCTCATGCCTAACCCCAAGACCGGTACCGTTACAATGGAGATCGGCAAGGCTGTCAAAGAGGTCAAGGCCGGCAAAATCGACTTCAGGGTTGACAAGACCGGTATCGTGCACACTGCCATCGGCAAGGTTTCGTTCACTGCAGAGCAGCTTAACGACAATGCCGTAGAGCTGATGAACACTATCATAAAACTCAAACCGCAAGCACTCAAAGGCACCTATATCAAGAGCATCTCGATCTCATCCACAATGAGCCCGGGTGTCAATATCGATGTCAAGTCAGTGGGCGCCGCAGAATAATTAATTATCACGATTATGAGAAAAGAACTTAAATCACAAATAATTGATCAGATTGCGGCACGCATAGAGCAGAATCCCAACTTCTATGTCACCGATATAGAAGGCCTCAATGCAGAACAGACTTCTGCCCTGCGCCGCGCCTGCTTCAACAGCAACATCCAGCTTGTAGTGGTTAAAAACACCCTCCTTGCCAAGGTTTTGGAAAAGGGCGGTGACGAGATGAAATCACTCTGCTCTTCCCTCAAGGGATCTACCGCACTGATGTTCACCGAAACTCCCAACGCTCCCGCAAAGCTCATCAAAGAGCAGGCGGCTCAGATTGGCAAGCCGGCACTTAAGGCTGCATACGTCCAGGAGTGCGCTTATATTGGCGCATCCAACCTCGAGACTCTCTGCAACATCAAGTCCCGCGAAGAACTCATCGGCGACATCATCACTCTCCTCCAGTCTCCCGCCAAGAATGTCATCAGCGCACTGCAGTCAAATGCAGGCGGCTGCGTAGCAGGTCTGGTGAAGGCTCTCGAAGAAAGAAACAATTAATTATTTATCAAGCAAACAAAACAATTAATAACTATAAACAATTATGGCAGATATCAAAAAACTTGCAGAAGAGTTGGTAAACCTTACTGTTAAGGACGTGCAGGAACTTGCACAGATTCTCAAAGACGAATATGGCATCGAGCCCGCAGCTGCTGCTGTTGCTGTTGCCGCTCCCGCTGCTGCTGGTGAAGCAGCTGCTGCAGAGCAGACCGAATTCGATGTAATCCTTACCTCCGCCGGCCAGGCTAAGCTCGGCGTCATCAAGGTCGTTAAGGAGATCACCGGTCTTGACCTCAAGGGTGCTAAAGACCTCGTTGACGGTGCTCCCAAGCCTATCAAGGAAAAAGTTTCCAAAGCTGAGGCTGAGCAGATCAAGGAGACCCTCGAAGGTGCAGGTGCAGAAGTTGAAATTAAGTAATTCCAACCCAAATAAGGGATTAACAATCTCAGGTTTAGAGCCACCCAAGGCTCTAAACCTTTTTGTCGTATAATAATCCTACCTTTTTTTAATATTTTCATAAATGTCTCAAAACGTTAAAAGCTCGCGAATTTCATTCGCAACTTCTAAGGTTCATCTGGACTACCCCGACTTTCTGGAGGTGCAGCTGAAGTCATTCAAGGACTTCTTCCAGCTTGACACCACCGCTGAAAACCGGCGTAACGAAGGGTTGTTCAAAGTATTCCAGGAGATATTTCCAATAACCGACACACGAAACAATTTCGTGCTTGAGTTCATCGACTACTTCGTCGATCCTCCGCGTTATTCGATTGAGGAATGCCTTGACAGAGGTCTCACTTACAGCGTGCCCTTGAAGGCCAAGCTGAAGCTGTACTGCACAGACCCCGAACACGAAGATTTCGACACCACGATTCAGGATGTCTACCTGGGTTCCATCCCCTACATGACTCCCAGAGGCACTTTCGTAATCAACGGAAGTGAGCGCATCGTGGTATCACAGCTGCACCGTTCTCCGGGTGTATTCTTTGGACAGAGCCTGCACGCCAACAACACCAAGCTCTACTCCGCACGCATCATCCCCTTCAAGGGAAGCTGGATCGAATTTGCAACCGACATCAACAATGTGATGTATGCATATATCGACCGCAAAAAGAAATTGCCTGTCACCACCCTTCTGCGCGCCATCGGTTTCGAGACCGACAAGGACATCCTGGACATCTTCGGTCTGGCCAACGAAGTCAAGGTCAACAAGGCGACCCTCAAGAAGCACATCGGAAGCAAGCTGGCTTCCCGCGTGCTCAAGACCTGGGTCGAGGACTTTGTGGACGAGGACACGGGCGAAGTAGTATCAATCGAGCGTAACGAGGTCATCGTGGAGCGCAACGCCGAACTCACAGAGGAAAACATCGATGAAATCATCGAGAGCGGCGTGTCCACAATCCTGCTGCACAAAGAGGATCCCGGCCTGAGCGATTACGCCATCATTCACAATACGCTGGAAAAAGACCAGTGCAACTCCGAGCTGGAGGCGATTCTCTACACATATCGCCAGCTGCGCAACTCCGAACCGCCGGATGAGGCTACCGCCCGCGACGTGATAGAGAAGCTCTTCTTCTCCGACAAGCGCTACGACCTGGGCGATGTGGGCCGCTACCGCATCAACCGCAAACTCGGCCTCAAGATTCCCGCCGACGTCCGCGTGCTCACCAAGGAGGACATCATCGAGATCATCAAGTATCTCATCCAGCTCATAGTATCCAAGGCTAACGTCGACGATATCGACCACTTGAGCAACCGTCGCATCCGCACCGTGGGCGAGCAGCTCGCGAACCAGTTCAGCGTCGGCCTGAGCCGCATCGCCCGCACCATCCGCGAGCGCATGAACGTGCGCGACAACGAGGTGTTCACCCCCAGCGACCTGATCAACGCCAAGACTCTCTCGAGCGTCATCAATTCGTTCTTCGGCACCAGCCAGCTCTCGCAGTTCATGGACCAGATCAACCCTCTGGCCGAGATGACTCACAAGAGGCGTCTCTCCGCCCTGGGTCCCGGCGGTCTGTCACGCGACCGCGCAGGTTTCGAGGTTCGAGACGTACACTATACACACTACGGCCGTCTCTGCCCTATCGAGACACCGGAAGGCCCCAACATCGGCCTTATCTCCTCTCTCTGCGTTTATGCGCGCATCAACAACCTCGGCTTTATCGAGACCCCCTACCGCAAGGTAACCAACGGCAAGGTGGATATGAGCGACGAGGGCTGCGTATATCTCAGCGCGGAGGATGAAGAGGGCAAGCTGGTGGCACAGGCAAACGTGAATATGACCGACGACGGTGAAATCACCGACGAGCGCATCAGCTGCCGTCTGCAGGCCGACTTCCCCGTAGTAAGCAAAAACGAGGTGCATCTGATAGACGTCGCTCCCAACCAGATTTCGTCTATCGCGGCTTCGCTGATCCCCTTCCTGGAGCACGACGACGCCAACCGCGCCCTGATGGGCAGCAACATGATGCGCCAGGCGGTGCCTATCATCAAGCCCGAAGCTCCTATCGTGGGCACCGGCCTCGAGGGTCCCGTCATGCGCGACTCCCGCACCCAGATTGCCGCAGAGCGTGCTGGCGAAGTGGTGTTCGTGGATGCCCGTGAGATTCACGTCAAGTATGACCGCACCGAGGACGAGAAGTTCGTAAGCTTCTCCCCCGAGGTCACCGTATATACCCTCCCCCACTTCCGCAAGACCAACCAGAGCACTACCGTGAACCTCGTGCCCATCGTGCACAAGGGCGACCGCGTGGTTCCCGGCCAGATCATGACCGAGGGCTACTCCAGCCGCAACGGCGAGCTTGCCCTGGGACGCAACCTCAAGGTGGCGTTCATGCCCTGGAAGGGTTACAACTTCGAGGATGCCATCGTGCTCTCCGAGAGAATGGTGCGTGAGGATATCCTCACTTCCATCCACGTGGATGAGTACATTATGGAGGTACGCGACACCAAGCGCGGCCAGGAGGAACTCACCAATGATATCCCCAACGTGAGCGAGGACGCCACCAAGGACCTCGACGAGAACGGTATCATCCGCGTGGGCGCCCACATCGAGCCGGGCGACATAATGGTGGGCAAGATCACCCCCAAGGGCGAGAGCGACCCTTCTCCCGAGGAGAAGCTGCTGCGCGCCATCTTCGGCGACAAGGCCGGCGACGTAAAGGATGCCTCTCTCAAGGCCAACCCGTCCCTCTCCGGCACAGTGATCGAGACCCGTCTCTTCTCCCGCATCACCAAGGAAAACAGCAAGAAGGAGCGTGCACAGATCAAGGCACAGCTTGCCGCCGCCACCGAAGAGAAGGACAGCAAGCAGGCAGAGCTGCACAAGACCTTCATCGACAAGATGCTGACCCTCCTCAAGGGGAAGAAGAGCTGCGGCGTGACCGACACCTTCGGCCTCGTGCGCATCGCCAAGGGGGAAGACTTCACCCGCGCAACCCTCGAGTCAATCGAGAAGTACGAGGAGATCAACCCCGTGAAGTGGACAAGCGACAAGCACACCAACGACATGGTCCGCTCGCTCATCAACAACTACATCATTGCCTACAAGAATGTCGAGGCAGAGTTCAAGAGAGTCTCCTACAGCCTCTCCATCGGCGACGAGCTGCCCAACGGCATCCTGCAGCTGGCAAAGGTTTATGTTGCCAAGAAGCGCAAGATCAGAGTCGGCGACAAGATGGCGGGCCGCCACGGCAACAAGGGTATCGTGGCCAAGATCGTCAAGGACGAGGATATGCCTTTCCTTGAGGACGGAACCCCCATGGACATCGTGCTTAACCCTCTGGGCGTGCCGAGCCGTATGAACCTCGGTCAGATTTACGAGACCGTGCTGGGCTGGGCAGGCCGCGAGCTGGGAGTCAACTTTGCGACCCCCATCTTCGACGGTGCCACTCTGGAGAACATCTGCGAATACACCGACAAGGCGGGCGTGCCCCGCTTCGGAAAGACATATCTGCGCAACGGCGAGACAGGCGAGCAGTTTGACCAGCCCGCGACCGTCGGCGTGATCTACATGATCAAGCTGGGTCACATGGTCGACGACAAGATGCACGCCCGTTCCATCGGTCCCTACTCTCTCATCACCCAGCAGCCACTCGGCGGTAAAGCCCAGTTCGGCGGCCAGCGTTTCGGTGAGATGGAGGTCTGGGCCCTGGAGGCATTCGGCGCATCCAACATCCTGCAGGAGGTCCTCACCATCAAGAGTGATGACGTCACAGGGCGTTCCCGCGCATACGAGGCCATCGTCAAGGGCGACACCATGCCGACACCCGGCATTCCGGAATCCCTCAATGTGCTCCTGCACGAACTCAGGGGCCTTGCGCTGAATGTGAAACTGGAATAATTTTTTGCTCACACGAATCAATTAACAGTAAACAAATATGTCTTTTAAAAAGGATACAAAAGATAAGAGCAACTTCACCAGGATTTCCATCAGCCTGGCCTCTCCCGAAGCCATCCTGGACCAGTCCCACGGAGAGGTGCTCAAGCCTGAGACTGTAAACTACCGCACCTACAAGCCCGAACGCGACGGCCTGTTCTGCGAGAGGATCTTCGGTCCGTCAAAAGACTATGAATGCCACTGCGGCAAGTACAAGAGGATACGCTACAAGGGTATCGTCTGCGACCGCTGCGGTGTGGAGGTCACCGAAAAGAAGGTGCGCCGCGAGCGTATGGGTCACATCACCCTCACCGTTCCCGTGGCTCACATCTGGTATTTCCGCTCCACCCCCAACAAGATCGGCTATCTGCTGGGCATTCCGGGCAAGAAACTCGAGGCTGTAATCTATTACGAGAAATATCTGGTGCGCCAGGCCGGTTGTGCAGAGCAGTTCAACATCAACCGCGGCGACCTTCTCTCCGAGGACGAGTATCTGGACCTTATGGCCAAACTCCCCAAGGAGAACGATATGCTGGAGGACAACGATCCCAACAAGTTCATTGCCGGGATGGGTGCCGAGGTCATCTACGATATGCTCAAGGAGCTTGACCTCGACTCTCTCTCCTACGACCTGCGCCACAAAAGCGAGACCGAGACTTCGCAGCAGCGCAAGGCCGAGGCCCTCAAGCGCCTGAGCGTGATCGAGGCCTTCAGGGAGTCCAAGGAGGTCAACCGCCCCGAGTGGATGATTCTGAAGGTGATCCCCGTGATTCCCCCGGATCTGCGCCCTCTGGTGCCTCTGGACGGCGGCCGTTTCGCCACCAGCGACATCAACGAGCTCTACCGCCGCGTGATCATCCGCAACAACCGTCTCAAGAGGCTCATCAGCATCAAGGCTCCCGAAGTGATCCTGCGCAACGAGAAGCGTATGCTGCAGGAGGCCGTGGACTCGCTGTTCGACAACTCCCGCAAGTCCAACGCGGTCAAATCAGAAGCCAACCGCACCCTCAAGTCTCTCTCAGACAGCCTTAAGGGCAAGCAGGGCCGCTTCCGCCAGAACTTGTTGGGCAAGCGCGTGGACTACTCCGCACGTTCCGTGATCGTGGTAGGCCCCGAGCTCAAGATGCACGAGTGCGGTCTGCCCAAATATATGGCGGCCGAGCTTTACAAGCCGTTCATCATCCGCAAGCTCATCGAGCGCGGCATCGTCAAGACCGTCAAGTCCGCAAAGAAGGTCGTGGACAAGCAGGGTCCCGAAATCTGGGACATCCTGGAGAATGTGATGAAGGGTCACCCCGTTCTGCTGAACCGTGCCCCTACACTGCACAGACTCGGTATCCAGGCCTTCCAGCCCAAGCTCATCGAGGGCAAGGCAATCCAGCTGCACCCTCTGGCCTGCACCGCGTTCAACGCCGACTTCGACGGTGACCAGATGGCAGTCCACCTCCCGCTGGGCAATGCCGCAGTGCTGGAGGCTCAGCTGCTGATGCTGGGCAGCCACAACATTCTGAACCCCGCCAACGGCGCCCCCATCACCGTACCTTCGCAGGATATGGTCCTTGGTCTGTACTACATCACCAAGGAGAAGGACGGCGCCAAGGGAGAAGGCCTCACCTTCTACGGCCCCGAAGAGTCCACAATCGCCCTCAATGAGGGTCGCGTGACTCTGCAGAGCAAGATCAAGGTGCGCCTGCCCATAGACAAGACCGACCTGAGCAAGGGCTACCATCTGGTAGAGACCACTCCGGGCCGCCTGATGTTCAACCAGGTCGTTCCCGACGAGGTGCCCTACATCAACACCCTGCTCAAGAAGAAGAACCTGCGCGACATCATCGGCGACGTGCTCAAGCACACCGGCGTGGCAAGGACTTCCCAGTTCCTGGACGATATCAAGAACCTCGGCTACAAGATGGCATACCTCGGCGGTCTGTCGTTCAACCTGGCCGACGTGCTCGTCCCTGAAGAGAAGAGCACCCTTATCCAGAACGGCTACAACGAGGTCGCTGCCATCCAGCAGAGCTTCGACATGGGTCTTATCACCAACAACGAGCGTTACAACCAGGTCATCGACATCTGGTCCAAGGTCAACAACGAACTCACCAACATTCTGGTTAAGCAGATCCAGGCAGACAAGCAGGGCTTCAACCCTGTATATATGATGCTTGATTCCGGTGCCCGAGGCAGCAAGGACCAGATCCGCCAGCTTTGCGGTATGCGCGGTCTGATGGCCAAGCCGCAGAAGTCCGGCGCATCCGGAGCCGAGATTATCGAGAACCCGATCCTCGCCAACTTCAAGGAGGGTCTGAGCGTGCTGGAGTACTTCATCTCCACCCACGGTGCCCGCAAGGGTCTTGCCGATACCGCGCTTAAGACTGCCGATGCAGGTTACCTGACCCGCCGTCTGGTGGACGTCTCCCACGATGTCATCATCAACGAGGAGGACTGCGGCACTCTCCGCGGCCTTGTGGCAACCGCCATCAAGGACAAGGACGAGGTTGTGGAGACTCTGGGCGAGCGCGTCCTGGGCCGTACATCTGTGCACAACATCTACAACCCTCTCACCGGAGAGCTCATTCTGGAGGCCGGCGAGCAGATCACCGAGGCCATTGTGGAGCAGATAGAGAAGCTCCCCATCGAGCAGATAGAGATCCGCTCCGTGCTCACCTGCGAGTCCCGCAAGGGCGTCTGCGCAAAATGCTACGGACGCAACCTTGCCACCGGCCGTATGGTGGAGAAGGGCGAGGTTGTGGGCGTCATCGCGGCGCAGTCAATCGGCGAGCCCGGTACACAGCTTACTCTGCGTACGTTCCACGTCGGCGGTACCGCTTCCAATGTGGTGTCCGACAGTGAGATCAAGGCCAAGTACGACGGCCGCCTCGAGTTTGAGGAGCTGCGCACCATCACCAAAGTTGACGAGAGCGGCGATCACACCATCGTGGTGGGCCGCACTGCAGAGATGACCATCAAGGACGCCACCACAGGCATCACCCTGAGCCAGTACAATATCCCTTACGGCACCGAGCTGTTCTTCGGCAATGGAGACGAGGTGCACAAGGGCGACCTGATCTGCAACTGGGATGCCTACAACGCCCTTGCAATCTGCGAATTCTCCGGTACAGTGCGTTACGATAACCTCATCGACGGTGTAACTTACCGCGAGGAGGCTGCCGACGAATTCTCCGTCCACCGCGAGAAAGTCACAATCGAGAGCCGCGACAAGAACCTGACATCGTCCATCCACATCATAGACGACGAGGGCAACATCGTCATGCAGTACAACCTGCCTGTCGGCGCCCACATCAATGTGGAGAACGGCGAGAAGATTTCTGTCGGCGCCATCATATTCAAGATTCCGCGCGCAACCGGCAAGGCCGGCGATATCACCGGCGGTCTGCCGCGCGTCACCGAGCTCTTCGAGGCCCGCAACCCTTCCAACCCCGCTATCGTTTCCGAAATCAACGGCGAGGTTTCTATGGGCCGTGCCCGCAGAGGTAACCGCGAGATTATCGTCACCAGCCGCAGCGGCGAGAAGCGCACTTATCTCGTGCCTCTGTCCAAGCAGATCATGGTGCAGGAAAACGACTATGTGCGTGCCGGCATGCCGCTGTCCGACGGTGCCGTCTCTCCCAGCGACATTCTCTCGATACTCGGTCCCGTGAAGGTTCAGGAGTATATCGTGAACGATGTGCAGAGCGTCTACCGCATGCAGGGTGTGAAGATCAACGACAAGCACTTTGAGGTTATCGTCCGCCAGATGATGCGCAAAGTGCAGATCGTGGATCCCGGCGACACCAAGTTCCTCACCAAGCAGCTTGTGGACAAGTGGGAGTTTGTGGACGAAAACGACGACATCTTTGACAAGAAGGTCGTGACCGACGCGGGCGACTCCACCGAGATGAAGCCCGGCCAGATTGTTACCGTGCGCGCTCTGCGCGACGAGAACTCGATTCTCCGCCGTCAGGACAAAAAGCTTGTTGTGGCACGCGACGCCTGCCCGGCAACCGCCAACCAGGTGCTGCAGGGTATCACCCGCGCCGCATTGCGCACCAACAGCTTTATGTCCGCCGCCTCTTTCCAGGAGACCACCAAGGTTCTGGGCGATGCCGCAATCCGCGGCCGCATGGATACGCTGGAGGGCCTGAAGGAGAATGTGATCTGCGGTCACCTGATTCCTGCAGGTACCGGACAGCGCGAGTACGAGAAGCTGATAGTGACAAGCGCCGAGGATTACGAGCGCATGACACAGCAGTAAACTTTTTCTCTCATAAATAGAAAAGGCTGGCCCCCGGGTCAGTCTTTTTTTTAAGACTACGAGGCAACAAGCTCTAAACTTATTATTGTTACCTTTGCGGTTATGCGCAATCTGACAATGATATTGCTGGCTGCCTTGCTGCTGGCGGGCTGCAGCAAGGCGGCCAGCCGGCAGGTCATCACCTCGGAAGACAGCGCCCCGCGCCCGGCAGAAGATCTGCAGAGCGGGCGGATGCGAATCTTTGTGAGCGAGGAGATGGCCGCCGCCCTGGAGTCCGACCCCGACGCATTTGCACGGGAGAACTCCTGGCTGCAAGTCATCAGCATAGAGCGCACCTTCCCCGAAGCGGGGGAATTTGAAGAGCGCACCCGCCGCTGCGGGATGCACCGCTGGTACGATGTGCTCTTCTGCAGCGATGTGCCGCTGACAAAGGCCGGTGAAGGGCTCGGCTCCCTGGAAGGGGTCCTCTCCACCGACTGTCTGCCCAGGCTGCGCAGGCCCCTGTACCGCGACGTCAGCGCAGCGCACCGCTCGGAAGCGGCAGCAACGCCAATGGCTGCCGGGGCGCTCCCCTTCAATGACCCCGCTCTCGGCGACCAGTGGAACTATCTGAACACCTCCACCGGCACAGAGAGCAAAAGCGGATGCGACGTGAATGTGTTTCCGGTGTGGAAGAATCTCAGAAGCGGCTCGGAAGATGTGATTGTGGCGGTTGTGGACGGCGGCATCGACTTTGAGCACGAAGATCTCGCCGGCAACATGTGGCACAACCCCGACCGGGCATCGGGCGGCTCATGCGGTTATAACTTCCTCTACAACAGCTACGGCATCACCGCAGAAGAGCACGGCACCCACATTGCCGGCACCATCGCCGCCGTGAACAACAACGGCACGGGAGTCTGCGGCATTGCCGGGGGCGACGCGGCGGCCGGCATAAGCGGCGTAAAGCTTATGTCCTGCCAGATTTTTGAGGCGGACAGCGAGGAGAGCGGCGACGACGTGCGCGCCATCAAATGGGCTGCGGACCACGGCGCCGTCATCTGCCAGTGCAGCTGGGACTACGACGGTGTCCCGTATATGCCCGAATCCACAAAACGGGTCATCGACTATTTCACGAAATATGCCGGCTGCGACGCCGACGGCAACCAGACCGGCCCGATGAAGGGGGGGCTGGTGGTGTTTGCCTCCGGCAACGACGGCTCGTCGGCGGAACTCTACCCGGCGGCATACGACAAAGTGCTGGCGGTGAGTGCCCTCAAGGCAGACTACCGCCTCGCCTCATATTCTGACTACGGCAGCTGGGTGGACATCGCCGCCCCCGGCGGAGCGGGCGAAATGGAGATTCTGAGCACGGTGCCCGGCGACGGCTATGCCTGGTTCAGCGGCACATCGATGGCGGCCCCCCACGTCAGCGCGGTGGCGGCCCTCGCCGTGGCCAACCTGGGGGGCGAAGGATTCACCTCGGAGATGCTGCGCGACATACTGCTGAGCCACACCACCGACATCAGCAGCTACAACACGGTGCGCTACCCCGGCAAGGGACTGGTGAATGCCTACGACGCCATCGCCTCCAACCCCGGGAGCGCGCAGTTCTCCGCAAGCTGCGAGTGCACCGCCGACGGGCGCAGGATTGCCGTCAGCGCCACCCTTACCCCATTGCGCGATGGGGCCGACCCGATGGTGGCCTCGGGGCGCATCTACTTTGCAAAGGAGCCCTTCACCTCAACCGAAGGGATAGAATATGCCGCCTGCAGCATCTTGGAGCGCTGCAGCGCGTCGCCGTTTACAATAACCACCGGCACACTGGACTACTCCACGACCTACTGGGCCGCAGTGCAGTTCTATGACGAATACGGCAACGCCGGCATGCTCTCTACAGTGACCGCAGTGCAGACCGCCGAGGACCTGCCGCCGACAATCAAGCCGATGCAGGCCGTCACGGATGTAACTCTCCACGAATACGACACGGCTGAGCTGGATTTCACGCTGAGCGACCCCGCCGGGGACGAGGTCACCGCCACCATCACCGGCGACGAGAGCGCAGCCCTCTACTGCAAGCAGAGCGGCAGCCTGGTGCGGGTCTCCATCTTCGGCAGTGCCTCGACCCCCGGCAGCCACTCATTCACCCTCACCGCCACCGACGCCACCGGGCACGACTGCAGCATTGAAGTGCCCTACACCATGCTGGAGAACTCCGCTCCCGTGGTGCTCAAGACACTGCGCGACACCATAATGGACAAGAACGTCCCCTGCACCATAGACCTTGGCGAGGTGTTCTGCGACGCCGACGGGGAGAGCCTCCGATACGAAATCACCGCAAGCGACAATTCCCTGCTGAAGCAGTCGGTTTCCGGCACGTCGGTCACCTTAACCGCAGTGCAGTACGGCTGCGCGGACATCACCATTACAGCATATGACTCCATGTTGGAAAACGCCGCAGTGCGCTTCTGCCTGCTGGCGCGGGACACCTCCCGCAATCTGGAGATTTATCCCAACCCGGTGAGCGGCGGAGTGCTCTATCTGCGCAGCGCCGCAAAAACTGACATCGACATAATCCTGCGCAGCGCCGCCGGGGGCACGGTGTTCTCCAGCAGCTGCACCGCAGAGCCGTTCAACCCCGCCGCGGTGGATCTTTCCGGTCTCTTTGCAGGCACCTACATTCTCACCGCAGAGAGCGCAGAGTGGAGTATGACCCAAATGATAGTGAAACTGTGATGAAAAGGCTGCTCACCATACTTGCATCGGCTCTGACCGCCCTCTGCCTGCAGGCACAGCCCGCCTCATACCTGAGCATCCCCAACTCCGCCGAAAGGCTCGCGCTGGGTGGCTACGACAACGCCCTGCCCGAGTTGCAGAGCGGCGAACTGCTGGAAGCCGGATTTACCAAGACCCTCTGGCAGACAAAAGGGATAGACTGGAACATCAGCGACCTGCGGGCCACGGTCCGCCCCCTCACCTTTCTGGCGGCGGGGCTGGAATTCTCCAGCAACCAGATGGCCGAATACGACTCATACGACGACCGGGGCAACCCCACGGGCAGCTACCAGCCCTACGAAATGAGCGTCCGGGCAGAGGTGCGCATCTATCCCTTCCGGAGCCTGACCCTCTCCATGGCGAGCCGAATCCTGCACTCCTCGCCGGGCAGCGCCTTCGACGCGCAGAGCTTCTCGGCCGACTTCGGCTGCAGCTACACCTTTAAAAGAATCGTCACCGTCGGCTTGCAGTGCAAGAACATCGGCGGCAAACTGGACTACGGCAGCGGCAGCAGCCTTATGCCAGCCATCTACAGCGCCGGGGCCTACGCCGACATACCCATCTCGCAGCTTCTGCGGCTGGAGGGGGCGCTGAGCGCGGGTAGCGTGAGCAACTATTCCGTGACTTTTGCCACCGCCGGCGCCGGCCTTGTGATAAAGGAGGCCGTGGCGGTGCGTCTGGGCGGGCATTTCTCCGGCAACGCGGGGGTGATGCCCTCCTATTTTTCCGCCGGCGCATTTTATGCGGGGCGGCATTTTGAGATCGGCGGGGCATATCTTACCGCCGCAAACACCTTTTCAATATCTGCAAAACTGACATTATGATAGGAGTTTATGATTCTGGCCTCGGAGGCCTCTCCGTGTGGCGGGAAATTATAAGACTGCTGCCCGCCGAGGATTATCTCTACTTTGCCGACAGCCGCTACTGCCCTTACGGCATGCGCAGCCACGAATTCCTCTGCAGCCGCGCCACCGAGGTGACAAGCTTTCTTGCCGACAAGGGGGCCGAGATGGTAGTGGTGGCCTGCAACACCGCCACCGCCGCTGCGATAGAGCATCTGCGCGGCACATTCCCCATCCCGTTCGTGGGGATGGAACCCGCCATCAAGCCCGCAATCCTAAGCACCCGCAGCGGGGTGGTGGGGGTGCTGGCCACTGCGGTGACATTCAGCGGAGAGCTCTACCACCGCACTCTGGAGCACTATGCACAGGCCTCGGAAGGGGTTCGCGTCATAGAGCAGGTGGGCTACGGGCTGGTGGAGGCGGTGGAGAGCGGCGAAATTCACACTCCGCAGACCGTCGCCCTGCTGGAGAGCTACATAAATCCCATGCTGGAGGCGGGGGCCGACCACATTGTGCTGGGCTGCACCCACTACCCCTTCCTCTCGGAAGAGATAGAGAAAATCGCCTGCGGCCGGGCCCGGATTGTGAATCCCGCCCCTGCAGTGGCCCGTCAGGCACAGCGCCTCTACGGCGGCCGGATCAGGGAAAACAAGCCCTGGCAATTCTTCTCCTCCGCAGAGTTCAATCCCGCTGCCCGGCAGCTGATCGGCTCGCTCTGCGGCAGTCACGAATATTGCCTGCACAACAATATTTTGTAATTTTGGCACTGTGAAAAGATTTCTGAACATAGCGCTGATACTGTGCACGCTGGTTTTTGCCACCGGCTGCCCCGACGACATCAAACCGGAGCAGAAGCGGATGGTGCTGCTGTATGTCGCCGCCACCGAAGGCTCCATCTCCGGCTATGCCGAGAGCAACGTGGTGGATCTGGTCAAGGGGCACGTCCCCAGCAAGGATTCCGACAGCGAAGAGCTGCTGGTATTCTTCCAGGACCGCGACCAAAACACAGCGACCAAGCGCAGCGACGCCACCCTCTCGCGCTACTACACCAACAGATCGGGCCAGGTAGTGCGCGAGGAGCTGCTCAACTACGGCAGCGACTTCAACGCCTGCAGCGCCGAATCGTTTGAGCGCGTGCTCGCCGCCGCCGAGGCGCAGTGCAACCCCGCATACAGGGTGCTGATGTTCTCTTCCCACGGCACGGGCTGGCTCCCCTCGGGCTACTACAGCAACAGAGAGAGCGTCCGCTCTTGCGAGGAGGGCCTGTCCGCAGCCACATCATCGCCGGGCGCGGTGCGCGAGAGCATCGGCTACGACAGCCCCACCAAAGACGAGCTGGACATCTGCGACTTCGCCTCAATCATGGGCAAGTACCACTGGGAGGCGCTGATTATGGACTGCTGCCTCATGAGCACGGCGGAGGCGCTCTACCAGCTGCGCACCTGCTGCGACTGGATCGTGGCCTCCCCCATGGAGATAATGATAGACGGCTTCCCCTACTCCGAGCTGCTGGATCCGCTGTTTCTGGATCCCGGGCAAAGCGGGCTGGAAACCATCTGCCAGAAATACTACGAATACTACGCGAACCGGGAGGGCGTCTACCGGTCGGCCACCATCGCCCTTGTAAAGTGCAGCGAGATGGACAATGTGGCTTCTGTCGCCGCCGATATAGTGGCGCTGCGCCGCACAGAGATGGAGAGCGTGAACCGGAGCGGCGTGCAGCAATATTACACCGGCTCCCACGACTGGTTCTTCGACTTTGCCCACTATTTCGAGCAGTTTTCCACCGAGGCCCAGTACGAGGTCCTGACAGCCGCCCTGGAAAGCGCGGTCCCCTTCAAGAAGGCCACCGAAAAAGCCTACAACATCGCCATCAACCACTACAGCGGCCTGAGCATCTACATCCCCAAGGACTCCTACACCACCCTCAACGCTTATTACAAGCAACTTGAGTGGAATCAGCGCGTAAAGATTATCGAATAAGAGAAAAATTTGTATCTTTGCCACCCCGTTAAAAGTGCCATCGGGCATTTTGGTGCAATGGGGCTTGGAGGGGGCACCCCTTTAAGCTGAGTAACACATTTTAAACTTTTACAAATGAAACATTTGGCAATTTCCGGCTCCAAGAGAGCCGCAGGCAGCAAGGCAGACCTTCGCGCCATCCGCAAAGAGGGCAAAGTGCCCTGCGTGGTTTATGGCAACGGCATCGAGAACATCAATTTCTCCGTTGAAGAGAAGGACCTCAAGAATTTCACCGACACTCCCTACTGCCACATCGTGGATCTGGACGTTGACGGCCAGAAATTCACCGCTCTGCTGCACGCAGTGCAGTATCACCCTGTAACCGACCGCGCCCTGCACGCCGACTTCCTGGTTGTAGGCAGCGAGAAGCCCGTCACCGTGGAGGTTCCCATCATCATCAGCGGCAACTCCGTGGGCGTAAAGGCCGGCGGCAAGCTTCAGGTGAGCCGTCGCAAGCTGCGCATCAGCGGCCTGGTAGAGAATCTGCCCGACAGCCTCACTGTAGATGTGACTCCCCTTGCAATCGGCAAGCGCATCACTGCAGGTGACCTCAAGTTCGACAACATCAGCATCGTCAACCCCAAGGCTACCATCATCTGCACCTGCCTCTCCACCCGCAACGCAGTCGCTGCAGCAGAGGAGAGCGCAGAGTAGTCTGACGCAGAATAGTTTTGTGCAATGGCTCAGACGTACCTTATCGTGGGGCTCGGGAACATCGGCCCGGAGTACGCGCAGACACGGCACAATATGGGATTTATGGCACTGGATGCCCTATGTGGGGCTTCCGGTGCCGTTTTTTCTACCGACAGGTATGGCGATGTGGCGCAGATCCGTCTGAAAGGCAACACGCTTAACCTGCTCAAGCCCTCCACCTATATGAACAACAGCGGCAAGGCGGTGGCCTATTGGGTCAAGAAGCTGGGCATCGCGCCCGAGAATATGCTGGTGGTGGTGGACGACCTGGCCCTCCCCTTCGGGGCGCTGAGAATGCGCAAGTCGGGCAGCGCCGGGGGGCACAACGGTCTCAAGAGCATCGATTTTCATCTGGCCAGCGACCAGTATGCGCGGCTGAGGATGGGCATCGGCAACGGGTTTGCCCGGGGCGGGCAGATAGATTTTGTGCTGGGAGAGCTGCTGCTCGAGGAGAAGCGCATTCTGCCGGATGTGCTCTCGTGCGCCGTGGAGGCCATCAAGTGCTTTGTGCTGGAGGGGCCCGACCGGGCCATGACGCGGTTCAACCGCAACAGTCCGCCACAGCCTCAGGCTCAGTCAAAGTCGCCGGAGGAGAAGTCCTCTTCCAAAGCAGAATAAAGAGTGTCCATCTGTCGGCGCTCTTTTTTTGTGGGCCGGCCGGCGCCTCGGTCGCGGGTCACAAAGAATGATTCGTGGGGGGCGTTGAGTTTGGCCAGCTCGCTCTCGGGGGTGAGGTTTTCCGCATAGCGGGGCACGAGGGCGGCGCCCTGGCGCTTGTCCACCTCTTCGAGGACTTTGTAGGTGTAGATTACAGGGCCTTTGCGCACTTCTATGGTGTCGCCCGGCTTGATTTCGCGGGAGGGCTTGGCCTCCTGGCCGGCGATTTTGACTTTGCCCCCTTTGCAGGCGTCAGTCGCCTCCCCCCTGCTCTTGAACACCCTTATGCACCACAAATATTTATCAATCCTTGCCATAACTCTAAACACTAAACACTACACTCTAAACTTCCAACACCCCGGCTGCCCACCGCACATCTTTTTATCAATGACCCCAACCCTAAATCCCTTCCCCTGGGAAGGGACTTGCTGTCGGCGCCTTCCGCGCCTCTAAACTCTAAACACTACACTCTAAACTTCCAACGCCCCGGCAGCCCACCGCACATCTTTTTATCAATGACCCCAACCCTAAATCCCTTCCCCTGGGAAGGGACTTGCTGTCGGCGCCTTCCGCGCCTCTAAACACTACACTCTAAACTTCCAAAGCCTTTACTTAAGGTACTCATCGGGGGCGTCTTCTATCTTGCGGATGCTGACCTGCAGCAGAATCGCCTCACCGCCTTCGCTCTTCACCTTGTAGGAATCCATCGCGGCGGGCACCAGCAACGTCTCGCCCTGGCGCATCGCCTCCTCCCCGGCAGAAGTGCACAGGCGCGCCGAACCCTTCACGCACATATACAGCACAAAACTGTTGTAATTGTCGGGATCGGTGGCATATTCACCCTCTACGTGCAGCACATTCACAGTAAACCAGCGGGTGTCGCACACCACGCCACAGGCCATCTTGGCCGGAGTGAACAGCTCTCCGGCATTGTATTTATTATAATCGATGCAGTCGATGGCCTCGTCAAGATGCATCTCGCGGCGGGTGGCGGGGTCATTTTCAAAGCCCCAGTCGTAGAGCCGCAGCGTGGTGTCGCTGTTTTCCTGCACTTCCGCAATCACGACTCCCCCCTCTGCGGCATGCACCGTGCCAGCCTTGATAAAGAAGCAGTCCCCCTTCTGCGGATGATATGCATTGAGCATCTCCTGCACAGTGCCATCCTTGCACTTGCGGTAGAACTCGCCGGCGGTGGTGTCGCGGTTGAGCCCCATATACACCACTGCGTCGGGCGCAGCGTCCATCACATACCAGAACTCGTTCTTGCCCAGACTGTCGTAGCGCTCGGCGGCAATCTCGTCGGTGGGGTGAACCTGCACGGAGAGCCTCCCCTCCACATCCAGATACTTTATCAGCAGCGGAAACTGGTTGCCGAAGTTATCGTAGATATTGTCGCCCACCAGGTCGCCCAGATAGGTCTCAAGAATCGAATAGAGGTCATTGCCCGCCAGAAAGCCGTTGACAATGGCGCTGGAAGCATCCTCGCCCGCCTCATAAACCTCAAACGACTCGCCGATGCTGTCGGTGTTGATTCCGGCGTCGCTCTGCGAAGGGGCCGGCACCTTGTGGAACTCATTCTTGAGCGCGCTACCGCCCCAGCGCTTCTCTACCTGCAGAGGGGCGAACCGCAAAGGATACAATGCTTTGTTCATCTTTGTATTTACTGTAAATTGTGTATATGACAGCCGCCACACAGGCGACGCTGCAGACTACAAGGGCGATATATGCCCCGCGGGGCATCAGGCTGGCATAAGTGGCCGTCATCGGCAGGTCGGGGTAAAGCACCGAGAAGAGCATCGAGAGGCCGTTGTTCACAAAATGGATGGCGATTGTGCACCACAGGCAGTGGGTGCGGAAATAGACCCACCCCATAAAGATACCCAGCACAAATGCCACCGTGCCCTGAGTCAGATTGCCGTGCAGCAGGGCAAAGACAAATGCAGAGAACACTATGGCCAGCCACGGGCGGCCGCCGGAAAGCATTCCGCGGCAAACTATGCCGCGGCAGAGCATCTCCTCGCACAGGGGGGCCAGAATCACCGTGGCCAGCACCGAATCCCAGGGGCGGGAGAGGTCGGTGAGCTTCTCAAGCGCCGCCTCCATTGCCTCGGACATCGGGAAGAGGCTTGCGAGAGGCTCCGTAAGCACCCCGATGAAGGGGGTGGCAAGGGCGCAGAGCAGAGCCACGGGCAGCACGGAGCGGAATGCACCGCACTGCGGATCGTTGACGGGGACATACCCCCCGCCGGCGGCCTGGCTGCGCTGCGAGCAGAAGAGTGCCCACAGCAGCGGAACCGTCATCGTCAGAGCATACATCAGCGAGGTGCTCCCGATTCCGCCGAGGGTCACCAAAAAGGCAACCGCAACAGAACCGGCAAAAAATATCAGCACCAGCAGCAGACTCTGCTTCCAATCGGGTAAATAATGGCTCATCGCTTGCAATATTTGGCTCAAATTTAATATTTTTGCCCTTTATGGCAATATTCAGCAACATAAGAGAAAAAATCCGCGACCTCAAAAGCAGAAAGCGGTGGGCCCGCATTGTCATAAACAAATATTTCGTTGCCGTGCTCATTTTTTTCTCGCTGCTGACATTCAGCCGGCGCAGCAGCATCAAGAACATGATAGAAAGCACCGCGACCCTGCGCAACCAGCGCCGGCAGGAGCTCTACTACCGGCAGGCCATAAGAAACACCGACGAACGAATCAAGCAACTCACATCGAATAAAGACACCCTCGAGCGCTTTGCCCGCGAAAACTACTATTTCCAGGAGGACGGAGAGGATGTTTTCATAATTGAAAAAGCGCAATAACTATTTATGAAAAAGTTTTTCAGAACATTCATCGTGGCGGCCCTTGCCCTGACGGCTGCAGCATCCTGCGACAAAGTGGACCAGCCCACGACCCCCGCGACCCCCGCTAACAAAGTATCGGCAGAAGAGCAGATGCGCCGCAAGAAGGTGGAGGCCACACTCTCCTACCTCAAAAACGACATAATGAAGGTGTACTACTTCTGGTACAACCAGGTGCCCGACGTGTCATTTAACTACAAGACCGACATCTACGACTTCTTTGACAGCATGCTGGTCTCCAACGACCGCTGGAGCTGGATGATAGACGGCCCCACATATATGGACGACGAAGCCGGCATATCTTACGGCACCTTCGGCGCCTCCATAAGCCAGCTGAGCAACAACGACGTTGCCGTGCGCTACGTATATCCCGGCGGTCCCTTTGCAGAGGCGGGCGTGCGGCGCGGCTGGGTGATAGATTCGCTGGACGGCAAATCGGTGCTGGGCTACTGGCTCCACACTCAGAAGATGCTGGACAAGTTAAACGATATTCTCTTCAGCCCCAGCAGCACCGAGGCCCACAGCTTTGTGTTCAAGGATGTTGACGGAGTCGGCCACGAGTGTGAAATCACCGCCGCCGAATCTCTCGTCTCCCGCCCCTGCCTGGAAAAGAAGATCTTCACCGCAGAAGACTATCCCGGCCTCGACGAGCCTGTAGGCTATTTCCACTACCTGAGCTTCAAGGCAGACAACGATGCCAACGGCAAATCGATGCTGGCTGACATTGCCGAGCCGATGCAGTATTTTGCCGAGAACGGCGTCAAGACCCTCATCGTGGACCTGCGCTACAACGGCGGCGGAGACTCCCGCGCCAGCGACACCCTGGTGAGCTACCTGGCCCCCGCAAGCGCCGACGGCAAGGTGTATGTGCACCGCACACACAACCGCAAGCTCTCTGCCTACGACACTGAGCAGACTGTGCATATAGCGCAGAATTCTCCCGGATTCGAACATCTGTACTTCATCACCGGCGCAGGCAGCGCCTCCGCCTCCGAGATGGTACTCAACGGCCTCAAGCCCCTTGCAGACGTTCATCACGTGGGTAAGGTGACCTACGGCAAGCCCAACGGAATGTATGTGTTCACCTACCCCGAATCGCCCAAATCGGACTACAGCGATCTGGAATACGTATTCCTGCCCATCAGTTTCTACAATATGAACGGCAACGGGGAGTATATTCCCGACACCGGCCTCGTGCCCGACGAGATAATTGAAGATGACATTCTGCACGATTTCGGCCCCGGAGAGGAGAACATAGCCGCCTGCCTCTATCACATCGTGAACGGCGTCTATCCCGAAAAGGAAGAGGCAGAAGAGCAGGCAGTGACCAAGTCGGGCGCAACCCCGCTCAGAGCCGTGCTGGAAGAGGAAAACCGCGATGCAAACTGGGGAAAATACACCGTACGCCCCGATTTTCGCTAAAAATTTGGATTTTGGCCAAATTTGACTTAATTTCACAAGCAAATATTCAAATCAGCTAATAATTAACCATATAACTTAATCACATTTTTTATCATGAAAGAACTTCTTGAACAAATCAATGCCGAAATCGAACAGTTCCAGAAAAATGCCGCTATTCAGGCAGAAAAAGGCAACAAGGCAGCCGGCACACGCGCCCGCAAGGCCGCTCTGAACATCAGCAAACTTATGAAGGACTTCCGCAAGGCATCTGTAGAGGCTGCAAAGAACTAATTTTCAAACATCAGCCTTATACGAATCATGAATCGGCCAAGCAATTGACCGATTCTTTTTTTTGCAGTATCTTAGCCGATATTTTCGCCCCCGCAAAATGGACAGCAACTGGACTATATATGCTCTCGGATTTCTGGCGCAAGGTCTCTTCACCGCCAGGATGGCCGTGCAGTGGCTGCTGTCGGAGAAAAACAAGAAGGTCGCCTCCCCCATCTCCTACTGGATACTGAGCCTGATGGCCTCGCTGCTGTTTTTCGTCTACGGCTGGCTGCGCCAGGACTTTGCCATAATCCTGGGGCAGGTGATCAGCTACTACATCTATATGTGGAACATCCGCATCAAAGGGGGCTGGAGCAGGATGCCCAAAGCGGTGGCGATGCCGCTGCGCACGCTGCTCGGCGCCGTTCCGGTGGCCGCCATCTGCTTTGTGATTCTGCACGAAGAGGGGATCGACCGGCTGCTGCGCAACGACGGAATCCCCGCCTGGCTGATAATATTCGGCTCGGCAGGCCAGGTGATCT
Organism: bacterium; assembly: GCA_963637965.1. Lineage (GTDB taxonomy): Bacteria > Bacteroidota > Bacteroidia > Bacteroidales > UBA932 > Equibacterium. Next base: position 22,978 of record CAVHPI010000006.1, on the reverse strand, counting down.
TCACACTGCGATTCGTATATCAATTCTTTTACTCCCGCAAAAGGGGGGAATCCCTGCTTCCGTCAACCTTCTGGATCATCAGCCTCCTCGGGTCGGCCATAATTGTGGCATACGGCCTGATACGGCACGACTGGGTCATCTGCGTGGGCCAATCCTTCGGGTTCTTTACCTATTCGCGGAACCTTTATTTAGCAAAAAAAAACAATGAGAATTCCACAGGCCGAGCTTGAACTGAGCCAGAGTGCCGCCATCGATAATTTCAAATATTTCAAAAGCCTGCTCAAAGAGCAGACAAAAACCCTCGTGCTGGTAAAATCCAACAGCTACGGCCACGGCATCGTGGAGTTTTCCCGTCTGATGCTGGAGGCGGGGGTCGACTACTTGGGCATCGCCACCCTTGAAGAGGGCATCATACTGCGTCAGGCGGGCATCGGAGCCCCCATCCTGGCCCTCTCCACCGGCTACGACTGCTACGGCGACCTGGTGAAATACAATCTGGAGCCCGGCATCCCCTCGGTGGAATATCTCGAGAAGCTGGTGTCGGTGCTCGGCGCCCTCGGCATCAAAGGCTACCCCATCCACATCAAACTGGACACCGGCATGCACCGTCTGGGCTTTGAAAAGAGCCAGATAGAGGCTCTCAAAAATGCCCTCAAGGGGCGGCAGGAGGTGCAGGTCAAATCTGTCTACTCCCACCTTGCCGCCAGCGACGAGCCGCAGTGGGACGAGTTCACGCTGGGTCAGATTTCTCTCTTCACCGAAATTTGCGACGACCTGGAGGCCTTTCTGGGCTACCATCCGATGCGCCACATACTCAACTCGGCCGGCACCGAGCGCTTCACGCAATATCAGATGGACATGGTGCGCATCGGCATCGGCGTTTACGGCATCAGCGCCGTGGGCAGCAACCGGGTGCGCCCCGTGGCAACGCTCAAATGCCCCATCCTGCAGATCAAGGAGATCAGCGAGGGGACGGTCGGCTACGGCCGCCACGGCCATCTGAGCCACACACCCAGCAAGATAGCCACCATCCGCATTGGCTACGGCGACGGCATCAACCGCCACCTGGGCTACGGCAACGCATCGTTTATGGTTAACGGCAGCCTCGCCCCCACCATCGGCTCTATCTGCATGGACATGTGCATGCTGGACATCACCGGCATCGACGCGCAGGTGGGAGACACCGTGACCGTGTTTGGAGAGAACCCCACGGTGCAGAGCCTGGCCGACATACTGGACACAATCCCCTATGAGATACTCACCGGCATTGACCGCCGTCTCAAGAGGGTCATAGTTAAATAGCATCTGCAATGAACAAGACCGCCAACTACCGGATTACATTCGCCATCCCCGTGTTCAACGAGGAGGGCAATCTCAAGGCGCTGGAGCAGGCCTTCTGCGACTACCTGCCCAAATGCCCGATGAAAGCCTGCGTGCTCTTCATAAACGACTGTTCCACCGACTCCAGTCTGGAGATGATAAAGGATATCTGCAGCCGCAGGCCCGATTTCTTCTACATCGCCCACACCCGCAGGCTCGGGTGCAGCGGTGCGATGAAGACCGCCATCGGCGCCATTGAATCGGAATATATGGGCTACACCGACGCCGACCTGCAGACCGTCCCGGAGGAGTTCAACCTGATGCTCCCCTACGCAGAGGAATACACTCTGGTGGCCGGCGTGCGCTCCACGCGCGAAGACGGCTTCCGCAAGAAGCTGCAGTCGCGCATCGGCAACGGCTTCCGCCGGATGATGACGGGCGACGGCGCCACCGACAGCGTGTGCCCGATGAAGGTCATCAAGATGACTGCAGCCCGCCGCCTGCCGATGTTCAACGGGATGCACCGCTTTCTGCCGGCTCTGGTGCTGCTGCAGGAGGGCGGCTGCTACAAGGAGGTCAAGGTGACCCACCGCAGCCGCACTGCAGGCAAGTCCAAGTTCAATATGTGGAACCGCCTGCGCGGCTTCACCGACTGCTTCATCTACCGCTGGATGCGCCGCAACTGGGTGGACTGCAACCCCGGCGAGAACAATCTCAAATAGATTCCGATGGGCAGATACTTGAAAGAGCATCCGCTCGCGGCGCTTTTTGCGCTGGTGGCAGTGTGCGCCCTGCCCATGATGATATTGCGCGACCCCTCCCCCTCCAACGAGCTCCGCTATCTGAGCATCGTGGACGAGGCGCTGCGCGAAGGGCACTTCTTCTGCTTCTACAACCAGGGGGGCATCTACACCGACAAGCCGCCCTTGTTTTTCTGGATTCTGATGCTCTCGAGGCTGATCTGCGGCCCCTGGAGCATGTGGCTGCCGACCCTGCTCACAGCCCTCATCCCCTCGCTGGTGACGGTGGCGGTGATGGACCGCTGGCTGATGCTCTCGTGCGGCGAAGAGAGGCGCCCCGCGGCGGCAATGCGCCTCGCATGCGCTTCGGTGGCCCTGGCGTCGGCGCTGATGATGATTCAGACCTTCTTTCTGCGGATGGATGTGCTGATGACTATGTTCATAGCGCTCTCCCTGTTCACCTTCTACAAGATGTACTCGGGCCGCGGCGCGCAACCGCGCGACAAATGGCTGCTGCCCCTCTACATATTCCTGGCCCTCTTTACAAAGGGACCGGTGGGCTTCTTTGCCCCCGTAGTGGCCATTGTGGTGTTTCTGGCGCTGGAGCATCAGCTGCAGCGCATCGGGGAGTTCCTGGGCTGGCGGCAGTGGGCGCTGATGCTCGCCCTCTTCGGCCTCTGGATTCTGGGGGCCTGGCTGGAGGGGGGCAAGACATACATCGACAGCCTGCTCTTTCACCAGACAATGGACCGCGCGGTGAATGCCTTCACCCACAAGCACCCCTTCTGGTATTACATTCCGGTGATGCTCTACGCCGTGCTCCCCTACACCCTGCTGCTGATTCCCGCAGTGATATCGCTCTACTTCAGGCGCGGAATTGACAAATCTTCCAAGCTGATGCTCACCGCAATCGCCGCCACATTCATAATGCTCTCCGCCTTCAGCGGCAAGCTGGCGATATATCTGACCCCAATAATCCCCCTCATGGCCTATCTGCTGCCCCTCTACGGCGAGCGGTGCGGCGGCCGCTGGGAAAAGTGGGCGCTGATTGCGGTGCAGGGCATATTTGCGCTGACCGGTGCGGCCATTCTGCTGATGGCCTGCGGCCTCTGCCCTGCTCTCGGGGCCAGGCTCACGGCCGCCGTCCCCTACATATTCTGCCCCACCATAATCGCGATTGCCGCCACACTGCTATCAGGCAGTGCCGCCGCCATTGTCATCACCGCAAAAGCGGGGTGGCAGAAGGGTTGCATCGCCGTCTGCGCCGCAATGTTCATAGCGGTATTTGCCGCCGGAGTTTCAATTGAGCCGCTCAACGAATGGACCGCCTATGAGAAAGTCTGCCTCGCCGCCCGCGAAGAGGGCCGGCAGACCTACAACACCCTTATGGTGCACCGACCGGAAAATATGGACGTGTATCTGGGATGCGACATCACCGACTACGGCTGGGATGCGGAGAAGTTCGTCACCGGCAGCCACGGCGGCGAAATTCTCATCACCGACACCGCAAAGGCGGCCGAGTGCGCCCCGCTGCAGAATTATCTGCAGGGCAGGCAGTGCCGCAGGGTAGGTCCTTTCTCGATTTACAGATTGTAGCGCCCACGTGGCGCTATTTGAGTCCCAGCTCCTCCGCCGCCTTCTCCATAAGGGCGTAGGCTGCCTCGTATTCGTTGGGGATTTCGCCGTCCAGAATGGCGTTCTTGACCCGCTCCTTTATCTGGCCGATTATGTTGCAGGGGCCGATGTTGTAGCGCTGCATCACAATTTCGCCTGTGATGGGGTTCTTGAAGTTGCGCACGCGGTCCTTCTCCTCCACCTCAACCATCTTGGCGCGCACCTTCTCGTAGTTGGCCTTGAAGGTCTCCACCTTGACCTCGTTCTTGGAAGTGATGTCGGCCTTGCAGAGAATCATAAGGTCGTCCACATCGTCGCCGGCGTCAAACAGCAGGCGGCGCACCGCAGAGTCGGTGGCCTCGTCGGTCACCAGGGCGATGGGGCGCAGATGCAGCTGCACCAGCTTCTGCACGTAGAGCAGCTTCTCGTTCATCGGCAGCTTGAGGCGGCGGAACAGCCCCTTGACCATCTTGGCTCCCACAAAGTCGTGATTGTGGAAGGTCCAGCCCAGGCGGTCGTCCCACTTTTTGGTGGGGGCCTTGCCTATGTCGTGCAGCAGGGCCGCCCAGCGCAGGTAGAGATTGTCGCTGCTGCGGGCCACATTGTCCAGCACCTGCAGCGAGTGGGCAAAATTGTCTTTATGGCCGCGCCCCTGCACCGTCTCCACCCCCTTGAGGGCGGTGAGCTCGGGGAGGATATAATCCAGCAGGCCGCACTCGTCCAGCAGATAGAATCCGCGCGAGGGAGTCGCCGTCATAAGTATCTTGTTGAGCTCGTCGGTGATGCGCTCTTTTGAGAGAATCTGCAGCCGCTCTTTGTTGCGGCGCATGCTCTCTATCGACTCGGGCACTATTTCAAAGCCCAGACGGGTGGCGAACCGCACGGCGCGCAGCATCCGCAGCGGGTCGTCGCTATAGGTAGTGTCGGGGTCCAGCGGGGTGCGGATAATTCCTGCAGCTATGTCCGCAATGCCGCCGAAGGGGTCAATCAAGGTGCCATAGTCCTCGCTCTGCAGACTGAAGGCCATCGCGTTGATGGTGAAGTCGCGCCGCCGCTGGTCCTCTTCCAGAGTGCCGTCCTCCACAATGGGCTTGCGCGAAGTGCGGTCGTAGGACTCTCTGCGTGCACCCACAAACTCCACTTCCACGCCGCGGTACTTGAACATCGCGGTGCCGAAGTTGCGGAACACGGTGACCTTGCTGTGCAGCTTCTCCGCCACTTTCTCCGCCAGGGCGATGCCGCTCCCCTCCACCACGATGTCCACATCGTTGTTGTCGCGGTGCATGAACCAGTCGCGCACGTATCCTCCGATCACGAAGGCGCGCACGCCCAGCTGCCGGGCCTGCTCGGAGACTGTCTTGAAAATAATGCTGTCGTTAAGGTCAATCATATCTGGCACAACTCTTCAAATGTGGGCATCTTGCCGCACGGCTCGTAGTTGCCGCCGCAAGCGCGCCTGCAAAGATAAAAAAGTTCTCCGTTTGTAATCAGGATGTAGGGTACCTGCAGCACCAGGTTGTAGCGCACCACCTGGCTCACCGTTTCCTCCGAGAGCTTGACATCGGGGGCCTTGCACTCCACCAGCAGGGCGGGCTGCAGTGCGCGGTTGAACACCACCACGTCGGCGCGATACTGCAGATTGTTGAATTTGAAGCCATACTCCACCGCCAGATGGGTGGCGGGGCAGCCGCAGCGCTTCATCAGCATCGATATAACCCCCTGGCGCACTCCCTCTTCCGGGGTGAGCTTGATCGTCTTGTGCCGTATGGGATCGTAAATCTGCTGCATAGCCGCTTCTTTGCAAAGATAGAAAAAATGCATATCTTGGCTAATCTTATGGCAAAGCAATCTGAAGACACCGCAAAACTGGTCGCCGCTATCGAGGCGGACATTCTTAAGGGGGACATCAAGCCCTTTTACCTGCTTTTCGGCAAGGAGCACTACTACATCGACAGGCTCTGCAACCTGCTGCTGGAGAAGGCGTTGCCGGAGGAGGAGCGCGATTTCGGGCAGATGGTCTATTACGGCGCCGACATCAGCGCCGCCGATGTGGTGAGCCACGCGCGGCAGTACCCGATGATGGTGAGCCGCCAGCTGATTGTGGTAAAAGAGGCGCAGGCGATGCGTGACATCGACAAGATAGAGGCCTATTTTGACCATCTGATGCCCACCACGGTGCTGGTGATATGCTACAAGACCCCCACCGACCCCGGCAGCAGCAAAAACATAGACAAGCGCACCAAGTTCTACAAGCGGGCAGCAGAAGTCGGCGTGGTGCTGGACTGCGAGCAGGTCAAGGAGTGGAAAATCGTGGGGTGGATAGACGACCACATCCGCTCCTGCGGCCTGCAGGCAGAGGAGGGAGTGTCCGACATGCTGTTTGAGGCGTGCGGCACCGACCTTTCCAAAATCGCGCTGGCGGTGGACAAGCTGCGGCGAAGTCTGCAGGAGAGCGACCGCCTGACCTGCGCAATGGTAGAGGAGAGCGTCGGCATCAGCCGGGAATATTCCGCATTCGAACTGGCGGCCGCCCTGTGCGAGAAAAACGCCGCCAAGAGCTATAAGATAGCCCTGCACTTCGGCAAGAACTCCAAGCGCTACCCGGTGCAGATGATCACCGCCGCCCTGTCGGGACAGTTCCTCAAGCTGCTGCGCTACCACGCGTGTCGGCTGGATTCGATGCCGGAGAGCGAGATTGCCGCCGCCACCGGGCTCAATCCCTTCATAATGAAGCGCGACTACACCCGCTACGCCCGCAATTACCCTCTGAAAAGCTGCATGAAGGCTTTGGCCGTCATCAAGGAGTTTGACTATCGCAGCAAGAGCAACACCCGCGGCGAGGCCAGCGACGCCGATCTGATGAGCGAACTTGTGTCCAGGCTGCTGGCCTGCTGACAGCTCACAGGCCTGAATGCCGCTTGGCTGTGGCGGCTACTTTCCGCTCTCCAGCTCCAGCCCCGGTGTGTGCCAGGCGAGCATTTTTTCTTGAGTGCCATACACCAGATACACTCCGCGGTGCATCGCGGGGTCGGCCATCCATTTCTCCGCCAGGGCTCTCCCCTTCTCGGGGCCGAGCACCATCATGGCGGTGGCCATCGCGTCGGCCGTGGCGCTGTCTTCCGCCACCACTGTGGCGCTGAGCAGGTCGTGGCTCACGGGACGCCCTACGGTAGGGTCTATGGTGTGGGCATATTTCTGTCCGTCCACGATATAATATTTGCGGTAGTTGCCGCTGGTCACCAGCCCGCAGTCGGTCACTGAGATTATGTCCTGCTTGAGGGCGCCGGGCTGCATGTTGCCGTCTTCGGGACGGTCTATCCACACCCGCCACTTGCCGCCCCGGGCGCTCTGCCCCTTGCACACCAGCTCGCCCCCCAGGGAGACCATATAGTTGAGGCTGCCGAATTTCTCAAGCACCGCCGCCACAGCATCGCAGGAGTAGCCCTGCGCAATGGCGTTGAAGTTGATGCTGCCCCCCTCGGGCATATTGAGGTAGCTTTTGCCGTCGGGGTCGGTCTCTATCCAGAAGCGCTCTATGCCCGTCAGCGCCATCGCGCTGTCCACAGCGCTCTGCGAGGGCATCCTGGACTCCCTGAAGCCGAAGCCCCAGAGGTCGAACAGCGGGCCGCAGGTGACATCCACAGCCCCGCCGCTTTCTCTGTAGAAGCGCCGCGACATCTCAAAAAGGTCTATGAAAATGCTGTCCAGGGGAGCCCGCTCGCCGCTGTTGATTCTGGTGATGAGCGAGCCGCTGTTGTAGCCGCTCACAGACCAGTCGATGGCGGAGAGGGTGTCGTTTATGGCCTTTTTCAGGGGTTCGAACTGTCGCTGAGAGGGTATCGAGCAGGTCACATAATACTCCCCGCCCTGAGCGTAGCCCGATATTTGCACATATTTCTGCCCCCCGCTGCAGCCGGCAAGAGCAAGGGCCGCAAGCAGCATAGCCCCGAATCTTAAAAACTTCATAGCGTTGCAAAAGTATAACATTTTCTTTTTAAATTCGCCGTTTGTTATGCATACGATAAAAAAGGCAATTCTTGGACTGACAGCGTTTTTCGCGCTGTGTCTGGCGTCGTCCTGTATAGACGACACCACCACCTACAATTATATGGAGGGGACCATCACCTTTGACATAGACGACTACATCTACACCGGCGATGTGGTGGAACTCTCGGCAGGCGGCATCACCATCCCCACCGATTCCATCACCTGGGGCTGGGTCATCTCCAGCATCCACACCGACACCCTCTACGCCCCCACAATCGTGGTGCAGTTCCCCGACACCCCGGCGGAATACACCGTCAAAGCGCTGGCATATCACCCGAACTACATTGTGGAGAGCAACAAGAAGACAGTCACCACAGTGGACACCACCCTTATGACCGGCTCTCTGCAGGGTCTGCCCTATGACACTCAGAAGGTGTTCACCGACAGCCGCGACGGCCGCAGCTACCGCTACGAGACCATCGGCAGTCTCGACTGGATGGCAGAGAATCTCGCCTGGGAAGGGGCCGGCTATTCCTATGCTTCCTCGCCCGTGATGGACCACGTGCTCGGGCGCCTGTACACCTGGCAGGAGGCCTTGGGCGACGTCTGCCCCAAGGGATGGCATCTGCCCACGAATGCCGACTGGGAAGATCTGGGCAAAGCGCTCTGCGGCAGCGAGGTGGCTTTTGCCGACAACTGGAGCGAAGTTGCCGCTGCAATCACCCCCGATGCATATTTCAACGGCGAGCGGCTCTGGCCCTTCTCCGTGCACAATACCCATCAGGTTTCTGTCAATTTCAACCCCCTGCCCTGCGGATATATGCAGGTTGCGGACGGCGGTTTCTACGGCCTCGGAACCTACGGAATGTGGTGGAGCGCCACCGCCAAGGACTCTTCCGAGAGCTACTTCCGCTACATCTATTGGGACAGCGCCGACTTCCGCGTGGGAGCCACCGGCAACAGCTCCATCGCCCTCAGCGTCCGCTGCGTGCGGTAGCTACGATAGTTTAGAGAGAAAGGCCACCGGAGGTTTCCGATGGCCTTTTCTATTGCCTTTGTTCCCGTCGCGCATCTTAAGCCTAAACTCTAGTTGTCTTCCCGCTCAAAGGCCTCGATGATTTTGCTCACGAGGGGGTGGCGGACGATGTCCTCTTTGGTGAAATTGACCACGGAGATGCCGCGGATACCGCGCACCAGCTCCACCCCTTTCAGCAGTCCCGAATCCTCCTTGCGGGGGAGGTCCACCTGCGTGGCATCGCCGGTCACGATAAATTTGGCGTCGCTGCCCATGCGGGTCAGGAACATCTTGAGCTGCGGCAGCGATGTGTTCTGCGCCTCGTCCAGTATCACAAACGCCTTGTCCAGCGTGCGGCCGCGCATATAGGCCAGCGGCGCAATCTGAATGGTGCCGTCCTCCATAAACGACTGCAGCCGCTTGGCGGGAATCATATCCAGCAGGGCATCATAGAGAGGTTGCAGATAGGGGTCCAGCTTGTCCTTCAGATCGCCGGGCAGAAAGCCCAGCCGCTCCCCCGCCTCCACCGCCGGACGGGTTAGTATCAGCCTCTTGACCTCGCGGTTCTTGAGGGCGCGCACAGCCAGGGCTATGGCGGTGTAAGTCTTGCCGGTGCCGGCTGGGCCCAGGGCAAAAATCAGGTCGTTGGCATAATACTCCTTCACCAGCCGCTTCTGATTCACCGTACGGGCCTTGATGCACTTGCCGTCGGTGGCGTACACTATCACATAATCGCCGTTTTCGGTGTCCACGGCTCCGACCTCTGCGGAGGCGCCGTCTTGCTCAAAAAGCGACTCCACATCGTAGCTGTTGAGGCTCCGCTTGGTCATTCGCCGCTGCTGCAACTGCGCCAGGCGCTCCTCAAACAGAGCTATCTGGGCATCGGGCCCCACCAGCATTATCTCATTGCCGCGCGAGGTGGCCTTGACCTGCGGGAAATACCCCCTGAAAAGGTCGAAAAGCTTATTGTTGACCCCGAGAATCTCTATCGGGTCGATGTTCTCAAGTTTTATGGTCTTATTCAATGTTGTGAAAGTTTTTGTCTGATTATGCCGTATTCGCGCATCATTTTGTCGTACTGGCTCCGCTGCATGAAGGCCTCGGGCTTCTGACTGAACTCCTCGATGGGCACCACCGTGTAGTTGGGCTCCATAAGCCCCGCCTTGCCGCACCAGAGATAGCGGACATCGGGCTCGAGCGTCTCTATGGAGCCGTCTTCGCGCCGCACCAGAGTCACCACCAGCAGCAGCCCCACCTGCCCGCCGTGTATGCTCATGTTGGAGATGTAATTGCCCAGCGAGAATGCGGTGATGCGGCCGCAGCTGTATTCCACCGACTGCGGCACGTGCGGGTGAGTCCCCACAATCATATCCACCCCCCAGCGGTAGAGGGCGTCGCGCCAGAGCTTCTGCTCTGCATTAGCCTCGAACTTGTATTCCACCCCCCAGTGAGGCAGCGCCACGATGTAGTCGGCACCGCGGTTGCGCCCCCGCTCTATCGCCCGCTTGATGCCGAGCGAATCCATCCGCCCCACCACATACGGGGGTGCCGGGGTAAAGCCGTTGAGGCCGTATGTAAAATTGATGAAGGCGACCCTGAAGCCGCCGGCATCTATGATTGCCGGGTTGTTGAGCTGCTCGTCCAGCGTGTCGCGCCACAGACCGGTGAACTTGACGTCTGCCGCACTGTAGATGGCGTAGGTGCTGTCCAGACCGCGCCGCCCCTTGTCGCAAATATGGTTGTTGGCCAGCAGAAAGAGGTCCACCCCGCTCTCTTTGGTCTCCCGCACTATCGATTTGGGGGCGGAGAACACCGGGTAGCCCGAGTAGGGCGTCACCCCCACCGGAAACTCCATATTGGCCACGCTGATGTCGCAGGAGTCCAGTATGGGCCTGATATACTTGAAGTAGGGACTGAAGTCGTACGAAGCGGCATCGGTGGTGTCGGCGCCGGGAGTGCGGGCATACTGCAACTGGCGGCTGTGCATCATCACGTCGCCTATGAAGCTTATGCGCAAGGTGTCCCTCTGCGCGGCACTGCAGCCCAAGTGCAGCGCCAGCAGCAGAATCGGTATCAGAAGGGTTCTCTTCATAACACAAATATATGTTATTTTTGCCATTAGCCTAATAATGGCTAACTTCGCAAGATATGAATTTTGCCCGCACATTTGCCCTTGCAATGCTCTCCTGCTCAGTTCTCGCGGGTTGCGACGCCATCCGCTCGGCGCTGGGCAAGCCCACTTCGGAGGATATTGCGGCCCTCAGGCTGCAGCGGGAGCAGATGAAACGCACCGCCGACTCGCTGGCACTGGCGCTGGGGGGCGAACCCGACTCGTCTGCTGCGCCGTATGCCGACAGCCTTGCAGGCACCCCCGCCGCCGACAGCCTGAGCTCCGGCGCCGCTGCAGACTCCACCGCAACCGGCTCTTCCCTGTCAAATTCTGCAGAGGCCCTGGCGGCGGAAGGCGGCGCGGCGGAAGGCGCTTCCGGCAGCGCGGCAAACGGAACCGCATCTCAAGCCGCAGGCGCGGCAAAAGCCTCCCCGGCAGCAGAAGGCGCAGAAGCCTCCGGTGCAGCGGCGGACACCCTGCAGAGCGGCTTCTACGTGGTGCTGGGCAGTTTCAAGAATGAGGACAACGCCCGCTACCTTTTCAACAGCCTCAGCGCCTCGGGCTGCGACGTCCATCTGGTGGAGATGAAAAACGGGTTCACCGCGGTGATGATATGCCGCGGCGACACATACGAGGATTCCTACGGCAAGATGCTGGAATTCTATGGGGAGAAGGCCCATCCCGACGACATCTGGATATACAACACAAGCAAACATTTACACATACAATAGCCGTGAAAGAGACAGTTTTCACTCAGAAGCACATCGCTTTGGGGGCCAAGATGGCTCCGTTTGCAGGGTTCAACATGCCCATCGAATACACCGGCATCAACAGAGAGCACACCGCCGTGCGCGAAGGGGTCGGCGTGTTTGACGTATCCCACATGGGGGAGATCTGGGTCTTCGGGCCTCAGGCCACAGCCCTGCTGCAATATGTCACCAGCAACGACGTCAGCACCCTCTACCCCGGCAAAGCGCAGTACACCTGCCTGCCCAACGGCCGCGGCGGCATAGTGGACGACCTCATAGTCTATTGCTTCAACGACCGGAAATATCTGCTGGGCGTGAACGCCGCCAATGTGGAGAAGGACTGGAACCACATCTGCTCTTTTGCCGACCGCTTCAACATGAAGATCGGCGCAGAACTGGTGAACGCCTCCGACGACACCTGTCAGCTGGCCATTCAGGGCCCCAAGGCAATGGAGGTGATGCAGAAGCTCTGCAGCGAGGACATTATGTCGATGTCCAGCTACACCTTCAAGCAGCTTTCGGTGGCGGGCATCAAAGATGCGGTGCTGGCCACCACCGGCTACACCGGCAGCGGCGGATGCGAAGTGTATGTGACCAATGCCGACGGCCCCGCCCTCTGGGATGCCATCTTCGCCGCCGGGGAGCCCTACGGCATAGTGCCGGTGGGCCTCGGAGCGCGCGACACCCTGCGTCTGGAGAAGGGCTACCTGCTCTACGGCAACGATATGGACGACACCACCTCCCCTCTGGAGGCCGGCCTGGGCTGGATCACCAAGTTCAACGATGTCAAAGGTGACTTTGTGGACAGGGATTTCCTGCTTAAGCAGAAGGCCGAAGGGCTCAAGCGCCGCCTGGTGGCCATCGAGCTCATCGACCGCGGCATCGCCCGCCACGGATACCCCATCTGCACAGCTGACGGCGCCGAGATAGGCCACGTCACCAGCGGCACGATGGGCCCCACCGCCAAGAAAGCCGTCGCCCTCGGATATGTCAGCGCCCCCCATTTTGCAGCCGGCAGCGAGATTTTCGTGAAAGTCCGCGACCGCCTGCTCAAGGCCAAGGTGGTGAAGGCTCCCTTCTGCTAGGGGCTGGCATCATCTTTGACAACCGACTCCCCCTGTATGAAAATCCGCCACGCCATCGCATCAGCCCTGCTGCTTGCCCTCCTCCCCCTGAACGTCGCCGCCCAGTCGCTGGACGAGCGGCTGCGCAGCCACACCAAATACTTGTGCGCCCCCTCCCTTGAGGGGCGCAAGGCGGGCAGCGAAGGGGAGAGGCTGGCGGCGGAGTATCTCTACGGCCAGCTGGAGGCTCTCGGAGTCACCATGCTCACCGGCAAGGATGGCGACACCTTCACCATCGTGAAGGTGGACGGCAGCAAGATTGAATCGCGCAACATCGTGGGCATTCTGCCCGGCGACGACCCCGCCCTGCGGGAAGAGTACATAGTGGTGGGAGCCCATCTGGACCATCTGGGCAGTTACAGCGTGAATGTCAACGGAGTGCCGCAGAAGCGCATCTACCCCGGCGCCTGCAGCAACGCCTCCGGGGTGGCCGCCCTTGTGGAGTGCGCCCGCATGCTCTGCGACGACCCTGCGCAACGCTCCCGCAGCATAATCTTCATAGGCTTCGGCGCCACGGAAGAGGAGTTTGCCGGCAGCCGCTACTTTGCCTGCGAAGGTGGCTTCAGCAGCATCGGCAACGTCAAGATGATGGTAAATCTGGATATGCTGGGGCGCGAAGGGACCTTCGAGGCCTACACCGCAATGCCCTCCGGCGCAATAAATTCCATTCTGGCCGAGGTGCAGGAGCGGGAGTCGGTCACCGAAAACCCCAAAGTGCACGGCGGAACGGTGTTCCCCTCCGACAATCTGCCCTTCAAGCAGGCAGGGATTCCCGCCGCAACCCTCTCCACCGGCATCTTCAGGGAATACCGCACAGTGCAGGACACCCCCGACCTGCTCTCGTTTGACAATCTCGCCTCGCAGGCCCTCTACGCCTCGGCGCTTGTCAAGACCCTCTGCAACAAGGCCTCCCTCACCGGCAGCGACCGTCCGCAGGAGCAGGTCTATGCCCCCGGAGAGTGCGACACTCCTCCCCTCTTTTTCAAGCACGAGGTGCAGTCGTTCCTGGACAGCTGGGTCTATAAATACCTCAAATACCCTCAGGAGGACATTCGCGAAGGGGTTCAGGGCAAGGTTGTGGTGTCGTTCATAGTTGAAGCCAGCGGAGAAGTCTCCAATGTCACGGTGGAGCGCGGCGTGAGCGAGACTCTCGACGCGGAGGCGGTGAAAGTGGTGGGCGCGTCGCCCAAATGGACTCCCGCCACCCGCGGCGGCAAGAAAGTTCGCACAAAAATTGTCATTCCTGTAGAATTCAGACTCAAAAGACGTTAATTTACGTATATTTGCAGACTCTGAATCAAACAGCGACAATGGAATACAATTTTGTAGAAATCGAGAAAAAGTGGCAGAAATATTGGGCCGACAATAAGGTTTTCGAGGTCAAGACCGACCCCTCCAAACCCAAGTATTACGTTCTGGACATGTTCCCCTACCCCAGCGGTGCGGGATTGCACGTGGGGCATCCCCTGGGCTACATTGCCAGCGACATCTACGCCCGCTACAAGCGCCTGCAGGGCTTTAACGTGCTGCACCCGATGGGCTATGACGCCTTCGGCCTCCCCGCAGAGCAGTATGCCATCCAGACGGGCCAGCACCCGGCAAAGACCACGGAGCAGAACATCGCCCGCTACCGCAGCCAGATGGACAAGATAGGCTTCTCGTTTGACTGGAACCGCGAAGTGCGCACCTGCGACCCCGGTTACTACAAATGGACCCAGTGGGCCTTCCTCAAGATGTTCGGCAGCTACTACGACAACGACCGTGACAAGGCTCTCCCCATAGAGACCCTCACCGCCAAATTCGAGCAGGGTGGCAGCGCCGCCGTGAATGCGGCCTGCTCTGCAGTGAAGCCTTTCTCTGCCGGGGAGTGGAAATCCTTCGACAAGAAGCATCGCGAGGAGATTCTGATGAACTACCGCATCGCCTACCTGGGCGAGACCAGCGTGAACTGGTGCCAGCAGTTGGGCACCGTGCTGGCCAACGACGAGGTCAAGGACGGGCTCTCCATCCGCGGCGGCTACCCGGTGGAGCAGCGCAAGATGCGCCAGTGGCAGCTGAGAGTCTCCGCCTATGCCGAGCGCCTGCTGTGCGACCTCGAGGAGATCGACTGGTCTGACTCCCTCAAAGAGATGCAGCGCAACTGGATCGGCCGCTCGCAAGGCGCCGAAATGGTGTTCAAAGCGGAGTGCGACGGTCAGGAATATGACATGACCATCTTCACCACCCGCGCCGACACCATATTCGGAGTCACCTTTATGGTGCTGGCCCCCGAGAGCGAGTGGGTCGGCAAGCTCACCGGCGCCGCCCAGAAGGCCGCCGTGGAGAGCTATGTAGAGCAGACCCGCAAGAAGACCGAGCGCGAGCGCATCGCCCAGACCCACACCGTCACCGGCGTCTTCTCCGGCTCCTATGCAGTCAACCCCCTCACGGGCAGCAAGGTTCCCGTGTGGATTTCTGAATATGTCCTTTCCGGCTACGGCACCGGCGCCATAATGGCGGTGCCCGCGCACGACAGCCGCGACTGGGCCTTTGCCAAGCAGTTCAATCTCCCCATCATCCCTCTGATAGAGGGCTGCGACGTTTCGCAGGGCAGCTTCGACGCCAAAGAGGGGACTATGTGCAACTCCGGCTTCCTCAACGGAATGAGCGTGAAGGAGGCCATTCCCGCCGCCATCGACTATATCGAAGCCCACGGCCTGGGCCATCGCAAGATAAACTACCGCCTGCGCGACGCAATCTTCTCCCGCCAGAGATACTGGGGCGAGCCGTTCCCCATCTACTACAAGGACGGCATCGCGACCCCCCTGCCCGAGAGCGAACTGCCGCTGATGCTCCCCTCCGTGGACAAATATCTCCCCACCGAGACGGGCGAGCCCCCCTTGGCTCGCGCCAAGGACTGGACCTACGACGGCTGCCCTCTGGAGAAGAGCACCATGCCGGGATTTGCCGGCAGCAGCGCCTACTATCTGCGCTATATGGACCCGCACAACGGCGAGGCGCTGGTGAGCCGCGAGGCCGACGGATACTGGCGCAATGTCGACCTCTATGTGGGCGGCACCGAGCACGCCACCGGCCACCTGATCTACTCCCGCTTCTGGAACAAGTTCCTCTACGACCTGGGCTATGTGTGCGAGAAGGAGCCCTTCAAGAAGCTCATCAACCAGGGCATGATCCAGGGCCGTTCCAATTTCGTATACCGCATCAACGGCACCAACACCTTTGTCTCGCTGGGACTCAAAGACCAGTATGAGACCACCGAGATACACGTGGACATCAACATCGTGCGGGGCGACCGCCTCGACTGCGAAGCCTTCAAAAAGTGGCGTCCGGAGTATGCCACCGCCGAGTTCATCCTTGAAAACGGCGAATATGTCTGCGGCTACGCGGTAGAGAAGATGAGCAAGTCGATGTTCAACGTGGTGAACCCCGACCTCATCTGCGAGCGCTACGGCGCCGACACGCTGCGTCTGTACGAGATGTTCCTGGGCCCCATCGAGCAGAGCAAGCCCTGGGACACTCAAGGCATCGACGGCGTACACCGCTTCCTGCGCAAGTTCTGGCGCCTCTTCATGAGCGAGGACAAGTGCATCGCCACCGACGCCAAGCCCACCGCGGCGCAGCTCAAGACCCTGCACCGCCTGATTGCCAAGGTTCAGTACGACATCGAGCATTTCTCCTACAACACCTCCGTGAGCGCATTCATGATTGCAGTGGGCGAACTATCCGAGTCCAAGTGCACCAGCCGCGAGATTCTGGAGCCGATGGCAATCCTGATCAGCCCCTTCGCCCCCCACATCGCAGAGGAGCTCTGGAACCAGCTGGGACACGGCGAGAGCATCAGCTTTGCCCGCTTCCCCGAATATCACGAGGAATACACCGTGGAGAGCAGCTTTGAATATCCCGTCTCCTTCAACGGCAAGATGCGCTTCAAGATGACTCTGCCCAAGGATATGGCCGCCGCCGATGTGGAGAAGGCCGTGCGGGAAGACGAGCGCACCGCCAAATATGTTTCCGAGAAGGGCATCCGCAAGGTGATTGTAGTGCCCGGCAAGATAATAAACGTCGTCTGCTAGGATGAGCGCGTCACTGTCAAAGACTCTGGTAACCGTCAAGGAGTACGTCATCATCGCTCTGGGCCTGCTGCTGTATGCCCTCGCGTGGGATGTGTTTCTGGTGCCCCACGGCCTGGTGGGCGGCGGAGTCACCGGTATCTCCTCCATCATACAGTACAGCACCGGCTTCAACATCGCATACTCATACATAATAATCAATGCGATACTGATTCTGATAGGGAGCAAGATTCTGGGCAAGGGCTTCGGCGCCAAGACCATCTACGCCATTCTGGTGGTTGCGCTGTTCCTCAGGATTCTGCCCGGCCTGATACCGGCCGACTTCATCAGCGACTTTGCAAACGAAAACGGCAAGCTGATGTGCGTGATATTCGCCGGGGCCCTGGCCGGCTTCGGCATCGCCATCGTGTTCAATCAGGGCGGCAGCTCGGGCGGCACCGACATAATCGCCCTGATGGTAACCAAATACCACCGCATCTCCCCCGGCACAATACTGCTCACGTGCGACCTGGTGATCATCGCCTCGTCGCTGCTGATTCCCGGCAGCGGCACCTGGAGCGAGCGCATCCAGCTGGTTCTGTATGGCTACATACTCACCGGCGTGTCCAACTACACGCTGGACATGGTGCTCAACGGCCGCCGGCAGTCGGTGCAGCTGTTTGTGTTCACAGAGCGCTATGAGGTTCTCACAGAGCGCATCTGCAACGAGATTCACCGCGGAGCCACCCTCCTGGAGAGCCAGGGCGGCTACTCCAGGCACAGCGGCAAGCTTGTGCTGGTGATTGTGAAACGTACAGAAACGAGCAAAATTCTCAAACTGATAAAAGATGTCGACCCCGATGCCTTTGTATCGATAGGCAACGTTTCCGAAGTCTATGGCAAAGGTTTTGAGCCGATGACCAAGTCATAGACGGAATTCACGATTTTAAAAACAGAAATAATGCCTCTGGAGCGCTCCAGGGGCATTGTTGTTTTTAAATATACTGCATAATTTGCAATTGCTAACGCCACTGTCGATGAAACAAAGCAAATAACCATTTCAAAAAAAACTATGACAACTTTATTACAAATTATCTCGGCCACAGGCATCACCGCAGCGGCGGGCCTGGCCGGAATCATTATAGGACGCCGCAAAAGCGCCCGCAAGCGATTGCCCCAATACGCATCTCCCGAACAGACCGAGCCGGGAGGGCGCATTCTTGAAGAGGAGCACGCCCTGTCGGAGCTCAGCAGCAATGACCCGCGTGACCTACAGTCGCGCTTCAAGAACCACATGGCAGAGCAGAAGCCCTTTCTGGACGACAACGTGTCCATCGAATCGGTGGCCGCAAACCTCGGCACCAACAAAACCACCCTCTCCAAGATGGTGAACGACAATTATAAGATGAACTGGCGGCAACTGCTCAATTACTACCGGATAAAGGAGGCGGTGACCTTGCTGGCCAAGAACCCGCATATGGGGATGGAGCAGCTGCGCAAGAATTCCGGATTCAACTCGGTGAGCACCTTCACATCGTCTTTCTCCCGCTTCACGGGATGCACTCCGGGCGAATATTGCAAGAAAAACGTTCACAAATGAATCTGCGGCTGATATTCACCGGCGTCTGCCCCGCCAGAAGGCGGCAGGCAGACATCCTGATGCGGGCCTCCGAAGCCATCCTCTCCGAGCGGCTCTACCTCAACTCCGCCCTGCGCTGCAAGGATGTTGCCAGGGCCATCGGCACCAACCGCACCTATCTGTGGGAGGCGCTCTCGCAGCGGGGGCTGGGCTTCCGCGACTATCTGGCCAAATTCCGCGTGCGGCACTTCATACTCAATGCCGCCAGCTACGGCGGAATGCAGCTGGAGGAGATTGCGGAACTGTGCGGATTCAACGGCCACCGTCAGCTGGGCCGCTACCTCAAATCGATGTTCGGGGTGACGGTCGCCGAATATTTGAAAATAGCTTCCCGCGAAGGGGTCGCTACATAAACAATTTATCTAATTCTTTAAGGGATTTGGGGAGAGTGAACACCACTACATGGTCGTAGGGAGCTATTTGGGTGCTTCCGTAGACTATGAAGGACTTGCTCCCCCTTATGATACCGCCGATAATGGCGTTTGCAGGTATGTCAAGGTCTTTTACCAGGGCCTGGGTGGCGGGGCTGCCGGGATTCACGATATACTCCAGCGCGAGGGCGTCGCTCTCGCTCAGATATTTGATGGAGCGTATCTTGTCGGTGAGGGTCAGCCGGAATATGCGGCTGGCGGTGAGCAGCTTCTTGTTGATCACAGCGTCCACGCCCATCCCCTCGGCAAGCTTGATGTACTCGATATTTTCGACCTGGGCCACGGTCTTGGGCACACCCAGCTTTTTGGCCGCGGCGCAGGTCATTATATTGGTCTCGGAGTCGCCCGTCACCGCCACGAACACATCGCAGCCGGAGATGTTCTCTTCGTAGAACCACTCGGTGTTGCGGCCGTCTCCGTTCACTATGATGGTCTTTTCCAGCGTCTGCGAGAGCTCTTCGCACCGCTTGCGGTCCTTCTCTATGATTTTTACGAAAGGTGTCTTTTTCTCGATTTTGGCCGCCAGCATCTGCCCCACCGGGCCGCCGCCCAGTATCGAGACATTCTTGACCGCCGCAGCGCGCCGCCCCGCCTCGCTCAGCAGCTCATACACGGTGTCGCGCAGGGCCATTACATACACCAGGTCCCCCACCCTCATCTTGTCGGTGCGGTTGGGAATCAGGGTCCCCTCAGCGCGGGAAATGGCCACGATGCGGAACGGCAGCTGCTCTATCGGATACACAAAATCGGAGATTTCGCGCCCGATGAGGGGGGAATCCTCCCCCAGCTTAAATTCCACCAGCTGCAGCTTGCCGTGGCCGAACTCCACGAATTCGGTCATCCCCTGCTCGCGCACGATGTCGGCTATGGCGTAGGCCGCCATCCGCTCCGGGTAGAACATGAAATCGACCCCCAGCGAGGTGAAGAGTGCCTTGTTGTTGAACGAGAGATATTCGGAATTCTTGATGCGGGCGGCGACCTTGCGGGCCCCAAGCTCCTTGGCCAGCAGCGCCGACACCAGGTTCACATTCTGGTCTATGTCGGGCGACACAGCCACAAACAGGTCGGAGTCGGCCACTTTGGCATTGCCCAGCACGCCGATTGACGTGGGGGTGCCATATACCGTTATGGCATCCACAACCTCGTTTACCTTGGCAAGGCGGTCGGCATCATCGTCTATCACGGTTATCTCGTGATTGGACTCGCTAAGCAGTTTTGCCAGGTGGCATCCCACCTCACCGGCGCCGGCGATTATTATTTTCATGGCAGTATCAGTTAAGCCCAATAAGGCGCAAAAATTCGCTGCGGGTGCGTTCGTCTTTCAAGAATACCCCGGTAAAGGCGCTGGTGGTGGTCACAGAGTGCTGCTTCTCCACCCCGCGCATCTGCATGCACATGTGCGCCGCCTCTATCACCACGGCCACCCCCATCGGGGCGAGGGTATTCTGTATGCAGTCGCGTATCTGCACCGTGAGGCGCTCCTGCACCTGCAGCCGCCGCGCAAAGGTCTCCACCACTCGTGGAATCTTGCTCAGGCCGGTGATGTAGCCGTTGGGGATGTAGGCCACGTGCGCCTTGCCGTAGAAAGGGAGCATGTGGTGCTCGCACATCGAGTAGAGGTCGATGTCCTTCACCAGCACCATCTGCTGGTATTCTTCCTTGAACATCGCAGAGCGCAGTATCTCCTCGCCGCTCTCATGGTACCCTTTGGTGAGGAACTGCATTGCCTTGGCCACCCGCTCGGGGGTCTTGAGCAGCCCTTCCCGCTGCGGGTCTTCTCCCAAAAGACGCAGGATTTCCAAATAATGTCCCTTGAGCGCTTCTGTGGTTTGCGCGTCAAACTGCTCTATCTCGCGGTATGCCATTGTATGCGTTTTTACAAATGGCAAAATTACACATTATAATCTTAATTTTCCCGTTTACTGGGTTAACTTTGAGCAAAAGGTGTGGAATGCCGGGGTATGTTTGGCAATGGAAGAAATTATCAGAATCAGCGGCCTGTGCAAGACCTACAGCATCGGCCCCACTGAGGTTCGGGCGCTGGACGGCGTCTCGCTCACTATCTGCAGAAACGAATATGTCGCCATTATGGGCCCCTCGGGCAGCGGCAAATCCACTCTAATGAACATCCTGGGCTGTTTGGACACCCCCACCTCCGGCAGCTATTTTCTGTGCGGCGAGGATGTCAGCCGCCTCGACGACGACACTCTGGCGCAAATCCGCAGCCGTCGCATCGGCTTCGTGTTCCAGTCGTTCGCCCTGCTGCCGCGCCTCAGTGCGCAGGAGAATGTGGCGCTGCCGCTGGCGTATGCCGGAGTGGCGCGCCGGCTGCGGATGCCCCGCGCCGCGCAAGCTCTCTCCGCGGTGGGGCTGCAGGAGCGCATGGTGCACTATCCGGGCGAGCTCTCCGGCGGCCAGAAGCAGCGGGTGGCGATTGCCCGCGCACTGGTTGGCAACCCCTCCATCATCCTGGCCGACGAGCCCACCGGCAACCTTGACACCGCCACGTCGGCCGAGATAATGTCCATTTTTGACCAGATTGTCGCCCGCGGCGGCACCGTGATTCTGGTGACTCATTCAGAGCAAATTGCCTCCTGTGCACGGCGCATTATTTGCATAAGGGACGGCAAAATTGAATCTGACACAGGACAATGAAGATTTACACAAAAAAAGGGGACGACGGCACCACATCGCTTATCGGCGGCAGGCGCGTTTCCAAGTGCGACAGCCGCGTGGAGGCCTACGGCGATGCCGACGAGCTCATCTCATATCTGGGCGTTGTGCGCGCCCACGCGCAGACAGAGCCCATCTGCAGCGATCTGCTGCAGATTCAGCAGCATCTGATGATCGTCTCTTCTTATCTGGCGTGCGACTCCGCCCCCGAGTGGCTGCCGAGCCTTGATGTAGAGAGCAAGCTTCAGTTTCTGGAGAGCCGCATAGACAAAATGTCAGAGCGGCTGCCCTCCAGATTTTCATTTGTAATCCCCGGTCCGCCCGCGCTTGCCGCCGAGCTGCATTTTGCCCGCACGATCTGCCGCCGCTGCGAGAGGCGCATCTGTGCAATAGGGCAGGAAAACGGCACCGACGCCAGTTGCGCCCGCTATGTCAACCGCCTCTCAGACTACCTCTTTACACTGGCGCAAGTGGTTGATATACAATCAGCAGAAAAAAAATAAACGGATATCGAATTTTATTATATATTTGCAGCCCTTTCTACAGAAGTAGAGTAATTATTAATTGATTTTCAGTATGTACTGGACACTTGAACTGGCATCCAAGCTTGAGGATGCACCTTGGCCGGCAACTAAAGATGAGCTTATAGACTACGCCACACGTTCCGGCTGCCCTTTGGAGGTGATCGAGAACCTTTCCGACCTTGAAGACGACGGCGAGGTTTACGAATCTATCGAGGACATCTGGCCCGACTATCCCACAAAAGAAGACTTCTTCTGGAACGAAGAAGAATACTAGACAACCACACGACTTAACGTTGCGGCCCGTCAAGGCCGCCAAAGCGAGTCAGGTCACGCACCTGACTCGCTTTTTGTTTCAGGACGGGGCGCGTCAGGCAGTTTCTTCGCTGTAGATGGCGTCGAAGATGTTGCGCATGGCGGCGCGGTCGGCAAGGGTGGCGCGCAGCTGCGCGAGACGCCCGGCATTGGGCGATTCGGGAATCCAGAGCTTGAGGTAGCCCCCTTCGCCATATTTTTCGCAAAGGTGCGCCATCGAGCGCTCCCACTGCTCCTCTCGGTTCATTTCGGGGAAATTCTTGATGCCGTATTGGATTGTGCGGCGGATCACAGTCTCCGGAATAATCTGCCGGTCGGCCTCCGCCACAATCTTGCCGTAGATGCTGCGGGGGGCCGATTTTGCCGATGCTCGGTGGTCTTCTGCCGCCTGCGCGATTGTTTCTACCTGCTCGGGGCTGAACCAGCGACGAAGCTCTGCCATAGAGCGGATTATGCGGCCCGACTCAAGATGATGGAGTTCGCGGCCTGCAGCAAGCCCCAGATCGTGGCAGGCCGCCGCCACCGCCACCATATCGGCATCCACGCTGTAATGCTGGGCCAGACGCAGCGCTTCGCATAGCACATAGCGGGCGTGGTCCTGCCGATGCGCCCTGTCAAAGGCGCTGTAGCGCGGCATCACGCTCTCCTCAATCCACTGCCGAATCTCTTTGTCAACCTCCTGCATAGCAAC
>CAVHPI010000005.1:0-81158 GCA_963637965.1 bacterium | reverse complement strand
GACGCACTCTTCCCCTTGACCGCCCAGAAATAGCTGCGCATCCACGGAAAGGCCCGTTATGGTGGATAAGAGCGATTTTTGATGCCGCATATCCACAGAACACCCCCTTCTGGTGGACGAAAGCGATTTTTGCGACGGCGCATCCACGAAAAGGCCCTTGCTGGTGGACATCATGAGATATTGACGCGCATCAACAGATTGCCAATAGGTGGCTCTCCAGTTTGCAATCATTGAGTGCAATCGTCCGGCAAAAGTTGTGAACTCCACCTTTTGGGGGATGGCTCAAGGGATTCTCGGAAGATAGCTGCCATTGGCGCATCAATGGTTGCGAATGCACAAAGGGGCGTAGCGGGTATTTTTTCTACCCGCCAAGCCCCTTTGTGCGTAGCATTTGATGCGCCTGAAATTACTTGAGATCCAACTCTCCACTCTAAAGCGGATCCACGTCGATGGTGACGGTGCAGCCGGGGAACTCGCGGGCGGCATCTTCGGCAGCGGCGGCGATGATGCCCTTCTGCGTCTGCGACCGGGCGGTGCGCGGCAGCTTTATCCAGATATTGCGGATGTATTTGCCGCCGATGCGGTCCACGGCAGGGGGCAGTGCGTCGGACACTGTGCACTCCGAGGCGGAGCGCAGCTGTCTTTGCAGCATTGCGCACGCCTTCTTCAGGGAGTCGGGGGAGGCGTCCTTGATGGTGAGTAGGATTATCCGCACGTAGGGGGCGAAGCGGAACTGCCGCCGCTCGTGCAGCATCGCCATTCGGAAGGCGTCCCCGCCGTCGGCGGCCGAGAGGGCCTGCAGCACGGGGTGGTCGGTCTTGAATGTCTGCACCGCCATCAGCCCCGAATCGGCGCGCCGCGACACCCTGCCGCGCAGCTGGCTCAGCAGCTGGAACGCCTTCTCGTCGGCACGGAAATCCTGCAGCGACAGCAGGCTGTCGGCATTGATCACCGCCACCAGCGACAGCTTCTCAAAGTCAAAGCCCTTGGTAATCATCTGCGTCCCCACCAGAATGTCGGTCTCGCCGCTCTCAAAGCTGCCCAGAATCCGCTTTTCCTCGCTCTTCTGCGCCGCGGTCTCGGCGTCGAAGCGCTCTATGCGCGCCTCGGGAAAAATCTCCTGCAGCTCCTCTGCGATGCGTTCTGTGCCGGCCCCCTTTGTCTGGAACGTGCCGTGGCCGCAGAAGGGGCAATCTGCGCTGAAGGGGGCGTGATAGCCGCAGTAGTGACACGAGACGCTGTTGTTGTATTTGTGGTAGGTGAGGCTCACGTTGCAGTTGGGGCAGCGCAGAGTCTCGGCGCAACTGCCGCACTGCAGAAAAGAGCTGTACGAGCGGCGGCTGCGGAACACCATCACCTGCTGATGCGCCTTGAGCCGCGCCGCAATAAGATTGACCAGCTGCATCGAGAACGAGCCGCGGGCGTTGTGCATCGCATACACCTTGCCCATGTCGATGGCCTTGACGGGGGCGTCTGCCGCACCGTAGTATTTGGTCTTGAGACTCACCAGCGCGAATTTGCCCTCCTCCACATTGTAGAGCGACTCCATCGAGGGGGTCGCGCTGCCCAGTAGTATGTCGGCGCCGCACCGTGCGGCCAGCATCAGCGCCACGTCCCGCCCGTTGTAGCGCGGGGCGGGGTCGTCCTGCTTGTAGGAGGAGTCGTGCTCCTCGTCCACAATTATCAGCCCCAGATTGTCCAGTGGCAGAAACAGGGCGCTGCGGGTGCCCAGCACCATATAGCTGCCCGTGCCGCCGCAGAGGCGGTCGTACACCTTCTTGCGCATCGGCAGGGTCTGCCGGGAGTGGTACACCAGCAGCCGCTCGCCCACCGCCCCGCCGAGCCGCTGCTCCAGCTGGCGCGACATGGCGATTTCCGGCACCAGATAGAGGACATTCTGCCCCTTTTCAAGGCACTCCTTTGCCAGTTTTATGTAGATTTCTGTCTTGCCGGAAGATGTGACCCCGTGCAGCAGCACCGTGCGGCGGCGCTCGAAATGGCTGCGGATCTGCCCGAGCGCCTGCTCCTGCTCTGCCGAGAGATCCTTGCCTGGCACAGGCGCCGGGATGCGGCGGGCGCGGTTCACGGTGCGCGTCTTCTCGCTCTCGTGCAGGAAAGCGGCGGGGTAGGCGCATTTGAACACCTCCCCCAGACTGCACAGATAGTAGCCGGCCACCGCCTGCCATAGCTCCAGCTGCAGCGGCTGCAGCGGTTTGAGCGAGGCCACCTTCTCTATCGGGAGTATCTTTTTGGCGGGAAGCTCTGCCGGGAGGTCTTCCGTGACGCGGCGCACCACCGCCAGATAGCGTCTGCGGGCCAGGGTCACCACGACCCAGACCCCCGGCGCCACCGCTTCTGCAAGCTCTTCCGGGATGCCGTAATGCACCACTCCGCCGCTGAATTTGAGCGGCACTATCACCTCCGCATACAATGCCATTCTTCTTGAATGAAAATACAAGGTACAAAATTAAACGCCATTTCTGAAAAATTGCTAACTTTGCGCACTTTATGGTATAAACAAGGTGATGGAAAAAGTCAAATGTCTTATCGTGGGCAGCGGACCTGCCGGATACACCGCCGCAATCTACGCCTCCAGAGCGGGCTTGCAGCCTGTTCTCTATGAGGGTATGCAGCCCGGCGGCCAGCTTACCACCACCACCGAGGTGGAGAATTTCCCCGGCTTTCCGCAGGGTGTGGATGCAAATGTCCTGATGGGCGATATGCGCGCCCAGGCAGAGCGCTTCGGCTGCAGCATCCGCTTCGGGGCCGTCACTGCCGTCGACTTTGGCGCGCGTCCGCTGCGCCTGACCGTAGACGGCGCCTCGCAGATAGAGGCCGACAGCGTTATAATCGCCACCGGCGCATCTGCAAAATACCTCGGGCTGGAGAGCGAAGGGCGCTTCCGCGGCCTTGGAGTCTCTGCCTGCGCCACCTGCGACGGCTTTTTCTACCGCAAGAAGGATGTGGCCGTGGTGGGCGGAGGCGACACCGCCTGCGAAGAGGCCACCTACCTGGCCGGCCTCTGCCGCAAGGTATATATGATTGTCCGCCGCGACGCTCTGCGCGCCACCGAGGCGATGCAGCGGCGGGTCAAATCGACTGAAAACATAGAAATACTCTGGGAATGCAACACCGTTGAGGTGCTGGGCGACGAAGCCGGAGTCACCGGCGCCCGTCTCAAGCGCAAGAGCGGCGAGATATTTGATATTGCGGTCGACGGATTTTTCCTGGCAATAGGGCACCATCCCAACAGCGAACCTTTCCGCGACTGGGTCGAGACCGACCCTCAGGGCTACATCAAAGTCAAGGAGGGCACTGCGGCCACCAGCCGCGAGGGTGTCTTTGCCGCCGGCGACGTGTGCGATGCCCGCTACCGTCAGGCCATTGTGGCGGCGGGCAGCGGCTGCAAGGCGGCGATGGATGCCGAAAAATACTTAAAGGAGAGTCTCTCATAATTATGCGCAGATATTTTACACTGTTACTGACTTTCGCGCTCGCTCTTGCGGCGGCCTCCTGCTCCTCAAAGTATGAGAAGCTGCTTAACGGCTACAATTACGGCGAGAAATACCGCGCCGCACTGCAGCTCTACGAGGAGGGCAAGTACAGCAAGTCGGCCCAGCTGTTCGAGAATGTGGCGATGAACGCCCAGGGCACCCCGCAGGAGGACACCGTGCGCTTCTACTGGGGCATGAGCAACTACAATCAGAAGGACTACACCACCGCCCAGAGCAACTTTGGCGAGTTTCTGCAGGCTTTTCCCAACAGCCCCTTCTCCAAGGAGGCCGAGTTCTATATGATAGACTGCATGTACCGCGGCACCTACCGCTACGAGCTGGACCAGCGTCCTACCGAGACGGCTCTGACATACATCAACCGCTACATCCGCGAGAATCCCGACACCGAATATGCCAAGTTCTGCCGCGTGATGCGCGACGACCTTAACGAGCGTCTTGACAAGAAGGCATTCGAGGGGGCCCGGCTCTACTACCATATGGAAGATTATCTGGCAGCCCACCACGCCCTCAAGAATGTGCTCAAGGAGGACGCCGACAACATCTACCGCGAGGATGTGCTCTACTACACCGCGATGGCGGCCTACAAATATGCGCAGAACAGCGTGCAGGAGAAGCAGCGCGAGCGCTATATGACCTTTGTGGACGACTACTTCAATTTCGTGAGCGAGTTTCCGCAGAGCAGGCACAAAAGCGAGCTCGACGGCATCTACAAGAGGGTGAACAAGATTATCAAGAAAGAAGAAAATCAACAATAAGGATATGGACACTAAAAACGTACCTAACAACACCATTACAAGAAACCTTTCAGAGCTGGCCGCTCCCACGGGCAATATCTACGAGTCCGTGATGATCATAGCAAAGCGCGCCAACCAGATCAGCGCCGAGGTCAAGCAGGAGCTCAGCCACCGTCTGGAGGAGTTCTCCAACTACACCGACACTCTGGAGGAAATCAGCGAGAACCACGAGCAGATAGAGATCTCCCAGTATTACGAGAAGCTCCCCAAGCCGGTGCTCGTTGCCACCGAGGAGTTCCGCGAGGGCAAGCTCTATTACCGCAAGGCAGAATAGTCCGCATAAGCGCAGGTGATGCTGAAGCGGCTCTACATCAACAACTACGCATTGATAGATGTTCTGGACATGGAAATTCCGGAGCATCTTGTCATTATAACGGGTGACAGCGGCGCCGGCAAGTCGATAATGCTGGGGGCGCTGTCGCTGTTGTTGGGCGGCAGATGGGACGGCTCGGCCACTCGGGACGAGAGCCGCAACTGCGTGATAGAGGCCGAATTCAGCGACCACATACTGCGCCGCGTGATAACCCCCGCCGGCCGCTCGCGCGCCTTTATAGACGATGAGCCTGCCACTTTGGAGGCGGTGCGCGCCCTTGCGGCGGGCGAGATCGACATCCATTCGCAGAACGGGCAGCTGCTGCTCTCCAGCGAGGATTTCCGACTGGATGTTGTGGACAGCTATGCCGGCTGCACCTCACTTGCAGAGGAGTACCGCAAGGCCTATGAGGCGCACGCCGAGATTCTCCGCCAGCTGGAGCAGGTGCGCCTGCAGCGCTCCCGGAGCGAGAAAGAGCGGGACTATATCCAGTTCCGATACGACCAGATAGCGGCCGCCGGCATAAAGGCGGGCGAGCTGGAGGAGGCCGAGGCGCTGCAGAAGAGCCTGGCCAACGCCGGGCAGATAATGCAGACGCTGCAGAGCGCGTGCGATGCCATCTCCGGCGGCGAGCTTGCCGTGGAGCAGCAGCTGCGCGAATCGGCCCGCTCCCTCGAAAAAATCGGGAACTTTCTGCCCGAGGCCGAGGTGCTCTCGCAACGGATGGAATCCTGCCGCATAGAGCTCAAGGACCTCTGCGACACTATGGAGCAGCTGCAGGAGGGAATCGACGCCTCTAGCGAGAATCTGGAGCGGGTGGAGAGCCGCATCGCACAGATTTATGACCTCATCCGGCGCAACGACGCCAGTGACGAGGCGGACCTGCTGAGCAAGCAGGAATCCTATGCCGCCGCTCT
Source organism: bacterium (assembly GCA_963637965.1). Taxonomy (GTDB): domain Bacteria; phylum Bacteroidota; class Bacteroidia; order Bacteroidales; family UBA932; genus Equibacterium. The sequence continues at coordinate 75,619 of CAVHPI010000005.1, read as the reverse complement.
GGCGCAGACAGACAGCCTGCAGAGCCGCGAGAGCGAGCTCGCCCGCCTCGAACATCAGGCCGACGAGGCTTGCGAGGCGCTCTGCGCGAAACTCGGCGAGGCCCGCGCAAAGGCCGTCGGCCCCCTCTCGGAATATCTGCAGCAGAGCATCCGGGAGCTGGACATGCCCAAGGCGCAGTTCTGCGTGGAGCTGGAGCCCCTGCCCGAGAGGGGGCGCCGCGGCCGCGACGCCGCCGGCTTTCTCTTCTGCAGCACGGCATCGGGCCGCAAGGCAGAGGCATCCCGCAACGCATCGGGGGGGGAGATGTCCCGCATAATGCTCTGCATCAAATCGCTTCTGGCCCGCCACAAGGCCCTGCCCACCATAATCTTCGACGAAATCGACACCGGAATGTCGGGCGGCCTGGCAGACAAGGTGGGGCGCAAAATAGTGGAAATCAGCAAAAGCATACAGACAATCGCCATCACTCACCTGCCGCAGGTGGCGGCCAAAGGGGGGGCGCATTTTCTGGTGTACAAAGAATATCTGCCCGACGGCGGGGCAATCTCCCGCGTCCGTCCCCTGCTGGGGGATGAGCGCACGGCCGAGATCGCCCGCATGATAAGCGGCAGCAACATAAGCGCCGAGGCTCTGGCGGCCGCAAAGGTGCTCCTGGACGAATCCGATTAATAATAAATACAATTCACACACACAACTATCATGAGACTTATAATCGAAGATTCTTATGGCAAGATGTCGCAATGGGCTGCGGCATATATCACAAATGCCATAAACAAGTTCGGCCCTACCAAAGAGAGACCTTTCGTGCTTGGTCTGCCTACCGGTTCCACCCCTCTGGGTACCTACAAAGAACTCATCCACCTCTGCTCTGTGGGCAAGGTTTCTTTCCAGAATGTAGTGACATTCAACATGGACGAGTATGTGGGCATCCCCAGAGACCACGACGAGAGCTACTACACCTTTATGTGGAGCAACTTCTTCAGCCACATCGACATCCCCGAGGAGAATGTTAACATCCTCAACGGCAATGCCGAGGACCTGAACGAGGAGTGCCGCAAATATGAGGAGAAGATCAAATCCTACGGCGGCATCAACCTCTTTATGGGCGGCATCGGCCCCGACGGCCACATCGCCTTTAACGAGCCCGGATCTTCGCTGAGCTCCCGCACCCGCGTCAAGGAACTCACCACCGACACCATAATCGCCAACTCCCGCTTCTTTGGCTATGACACCTCCAAGGTGCCTCAGAAGGCCCTCTCCGTGGGTGTCGCCACCGTGATGGAGGCCGACGAGGTGCTCATCCTGGTCAACGGCCACAACAAGGCCCGCGCCCTGCGCCACGCAGTGGAAGAGGCCATCAACCACATGTGGACAATCTCGGTGCTGCAGCTCCACCCTCACGGAATCATCGTGTGCGACGACGCCGCAACCGTAGAGCTCAAGGTGGGCACAGTGAACTACTATAAGGACATCGAGCGCGAAAACCTCGATCCCGCTCACTTCCGCCGCTAATGGACAGGCTGCAGACTTTGCGCACCTGGATGGCGTCCAGGGGACTTATGGCAACGGTCATTCCCACGAATGACTGCCACTTCGACGAATACGTTCCCTCGCGAAGCAAAATCAGAGAATATCTCAGCGGGTTCACCGGCAGCGCCGGCACACTGGTTGTGACGGCCACCGAGGCGGCCCTCTGGGTCGATTCCCGCTATTTTTTGCAGGCGGCGCGTCAGATAGAGGGGAAGGGGATCGAACTGATGAAAATCAAGATGCCCGGCACCCCCTCCATCCCGGAGTGGATAAAGTCCAGGTGCAAGTCCTGCGGCATCAGTCCTTCTGAATTCACCGTGGGAGTGGACGGCGACCTCTTCTCTTACGACGATTTCAAATCTTACGGCGAAAGCCTCTCTCCCATAAAGCTTGAGACTTTCTCAGACCCCTTTGACGAGCTGTGGAGCGGCAGGCCCGCGCTGGGCGAGGCGCCTATCGTGCTGCACGGCGAGGAGTATGCGGGCGAGAGCATCCGCAGCAAATATTCCCGCGCGGTGGAGCGCCTTGGCGTAGATGGCCCCTTTGCCCTCTTTCTGAGCGCCTGCGACGAAATTATGTATCTGATGAACCTGCGCGGCGGGGACATCGAATACAACGCCGTGACTCTCTCATACGCCCTGCTTTCCGACAGGGGAATGACCCTTTTCTGCCGCAAGGCCAATCTCACGGCAGAGGCGGCGCAATATCTCTCGCAGCAGGGGGTTGAGGTGCGCGCATACGAAGATGTGGACGCCGCCCTGGCGGCCATCCCCGCCGATGCGGTGCGCATTGTCAGCGGCAACTGCTGCTCAATCAACAAATACAACATTCTCTCCCGCGGCAAGGTGATTCCCGACCCCACCGTGGGCGGCACGGTGGCAATGATGCGCGCCTGTAAAAACGAGGTGCAGGCCGCAGGCTACCGCCGCGCGTTTCTGCAGGACGGCGTGTTCTGGGTCAAGCTGCTCAAATATATCTACGACAATTATGAGAGCGGCACCCTGAGCGAATACTCCATCACGCAGAAGCTGCTGGAAATCAAGCGGGGCAGCGCAAACTACCGGGGCGAGAGCTTTGAGCCCATCGTGGCCTTCAACGCCAACGCCGCCAGCGCCCACTACTGCTTTGAGAGCGAAGAAACCAGCGCCAAGGTCACCGGAGGCGGATTCCTGCTGATGGACCTGGGGAGCCACTACCCCTACGGCACCACCGACACCACCCGCACCATTTTCCTGGGCAGAGAGGAGCCTTCTGCAGAGCAGAAGCGCGACTTCACGCTGGTGCTCAAGGGGATGATAGACCTCTGTCTGGCAATTTTCCCCGAAGGGACCCGCGGCTGCCAGCTGGACATTCTGGCCCGGATGCCGATGTATTCCACCGGCAAGATGTACTTCCACGGCACATCGCACGGCATTGGGCAGTGGCTCTGCGTGCACGAGTCGCCCCAGCTGCGCCTTGAATACAGCCCCATCCCCATTCAGGAAGGGATGATAATGTCAGACGAACCCGCCATCTACGTAGACGGGCAGTACGGCATCCGCACAGAAAACGCCCTGCGCGTGGTGCGCTATACAAAGACCTCATACAACACCTTCCTGCACTACGAGACTCTCACGCTGGTGCCCATCGACCGCCGCGCGGTGGACGAGTCCCTTCTTGGAGAAGTGGAGCGCAAGTGGCTCGAGGAGTATAACAGGCACGTGTACGAGACTCTCAGGGAGCACCTGAGCGCCGACGAGGCCGCCTGGCTTAAAGCTTATACAGAATAGTTTTTTCCCCTCGGGGGATTTTGGATTTGACGAGGCTAGTAAGCGATCTGCTTGGTAGCCTCGTTGAACATTCCCCCCTGCTCCGAGCGGCGCGCAAAGCGGAAGTTGAGCTGCAGCCCTTCTCCGCTGTAGGAGGCGATGCCGTTTATCATGTCGGAGCCGTACATCTTGAGCGCGGAGAGGAAATAGCGGGCGATGTCATAGCCCTGGAAGGCGAAGTTGCCCGGCTCGGCATTGGCCAGCGCGCGATATTTGCGCACGAAGCTGCGCACGTTTTCATCCTTGTAATCCACATAGTAGCCCAGCGAGAAATGCTCGCCCAGGCTCTCGAACGACTCGCGGTCTATGGATTCGAACTTGCGGATCTTGTGGCTGGCATATCCGGTGACCTCGTAGGAGCCGCTGCGTGCGGCAAGGGCCAGATTTCGGATGGCATCTGAAGCGACCGACTCCTTCTCTATGGTGACGATCACGTGGTTGTGCTTGTCCGGGGAGAGGATTTTGCCGATTCCGGAGGTCGTGCCGCGGGTGAGGGTGCTCTTCTCCACGGTGTAGGGGATGCCCAGCGAATCCAGGCTGGCAACCACGTCGCTGTGGAACTGGCCGGGGGTCTGGGTGTTCTCGCACACTACCACGACCTTGTCCTGCCCCTCGACATACCCGATTGACTCCACCAGGCGCTTGGCCTGGGTTGTGGCGGACACGGGGACATTCACCAGATAGGGGTGGCTGTAGGTGGCGTCCTCTACCTTCTGGTCCAGCGGAGATATCAGCGGGATGCGATGCTCGTCGCACCAGAGGGCGGCCGCCTCTATGCTCTCTGCGGGGAAGTTGCCCACCACAAAGTCGCAGCTGCCTCTCTCCAGAGCGGCCAGCATGGCCTCGGCGCTGTCCCAGTCGGCCATATCCATCACCTTGAGATTGATGTCGAGGCCGTCGGCGCGCATGTCATCGACGGCGAGCAGTACCCCGATGTAGAAGTCCATGAAGCCCTGAGAAGGGGCTCCGCTGCGGGCGGCGATGGGGAGCAGCAGCGCCACGTCGGCCACGCCGTCGAAGGGGAGGGGGGCGATGAGGGTGTCACTGCCGAATTCAAAGCCGGTATCCGGCCACTCGGGGAGGGTGTCCGACAGCGCCAGAGTCTCGCCCCGGGAAAAGTCGTCGGAGACTCCTAAGATGCCGTCGGCGTCCAGGCCGGCAATCATATCGTTGGCGTCAAAATCCTCCACAGGAGTCTCCCCGACGGGGATCTTGAGCACATCGCCCACCACCAGAGTCTTGGAGTCAAGATTGTTGATGGCCACGATGTCCTCCTGCGAGACCTTGTATTTGAGCGAGAGCATCAGCAGCGAGTCGTACCACTTCACGCGGTGGCGGATATATTTCACTTCGCCGCTGCTTTGCGCGCTCTGCTCTGCAGCCGCCCCGGCGCTGCTCTCGTCAATGCTCGCGGAGGCTTCTGCAGTTGCGCCGCTCGCGGGGATATACAGGAGTGTGCCGGTCTTGAGACCGCCCGTGAGGGTTTCGGCGTTAAGCTCCTTGACGGCATTGATGTCTGCGCCGTATGCCTTGCAGATTGAGTACAAGGTCTGCTTTGCCTTCACGGCGTGCACATAACAGATGTTCCCGTCAATGTTTACCTTCTCTTTGGAGACGGTGACCTCGGCGGGGACGAATTTCTGGGCGGCGGCCTCTGTGGCCGGTGCCGCCAGCGCTATTGCAACGGCTATCGCGGCGCAGTAATGCTTCATCAAACGGTGCAGTTAGAATTCGAGCCTGGAGAGCATGTTCTTCACATTGCCCTCGATGCGCTCGTAAATGTTGTCGTAAGACTCCTTGACAAATTTCTTGCCCGTAATTTTCTCGTAGAGCTCTATGTAGCGCTCGCTGATGGCATTCACGCGCTCTGCGGTCATCTCGGGGATCTTCTGCCCCTCCTTGCCGCTGAAGCCGCTTTCCATAAGCCACTCGCGCACGAACTCCTTGGAGAGCTGCCTCTGGGGCAGACCCTTGCTGAAGAGGTCCTCGTAAGTGTCGGCGTAGAAATAGCGGGAAGAGTCGGGAGTGTGGATTTCGTCTATCAGGCAGAGCTTGCCGTCTCTCAGACCAAACTCGTATTTGGTGTCGGCCAGCATCAGGTTGTGCTCGGCGGCAATCTCCTCTCCGCGGCGGAACAGCGCCAGGGTGGCGGCCTCCATCTCTTCGTAAACCTTGCGGTCTATCAGGCCGCGGGCGATTATCTGCTCTTTGCTGATGTCCTCGTCGTGGGCGCCGATTTCCGCCTTGGTGGTGGGGGTGATGATGGGAGTCTCAAAGCGCTGGTGCTCACGCATCCCGTCGGGGATGGCGACTCCGCAGATCTCACGTGTGCCCGCCTTGTAGCTGCGCCATGCGCTGCCGGTGAGGGTGCGGCGCACAATCATCTCCACGGGGAGCCCCTCGCACTTGTAGCCTACGGTCACCATAGGGTCGGGAGAGGCGATCTTCCAGTTGGGCACGATGTCGCTTGTCAGATCCAGAAACGAGGATGCAATCTGGTTGAGAACCTGCCCCTTGTAGGGGATGCCCTCGGGCAGGATCACATCAAAGGCGGAGATGCGGTCGGTGACGACCATCACCATGTATTTGTCGTCGATGGTGTATACGTCGCGGACCTTGCCGATGTATTTGCCGCTCTGGCGGTGGAAGTCAAATTCGGTATATGTTACTGCGCTCATTTTCCAGAACTAGTTTGCGTTGTTGTTGCGGGTTTTGATGTATTCCTCGTTGAGGCCCTTGATCACGTCTGCGGTGATGTCGAGGCCGGGGTTGACGTTGAGCACGGTGTTGGTCACGCCGCTGGTGGTGAGAATCAGGGAGTACTGGTGCTCTGCATTGTACTTCTCGATGAACTCCTTCACTGCAAAGTAAACGCGGTTGTTGAGCACGGCCTGCTCCTCCTGCATCTCGGCATCCTTCTGGGCAGCGTCGTTCTGCAGACTCTGCTGGCGCTGCAGAAGCTTGTTCTGCTGCTCCTCGGCTGCGGAGCGGGTCAGCAGACCCTTCTGCACCTGGTTCTCAAAAGACTTTGCGTCGCTTTCGAGGCGGCGCTGCTTCTTCTGGAGGTCTTCCTGAATCCCCTGGACCTTGCTCTGGAAGGCGGTCATCTCGTCGTTGTACATGTCGTAGTTCATAAGCAGGGAATCAAGCTGCACGTAAACCACGTCGCCGGCCTGGGCGGTGATGTTGCTAGTGTCGGTGATGCCGGCCTCTTCTGCAGGGCTTCCCTTCTTGAAATCGGGTTTTACGATGGACATTGCTGCTGCGCCAAGCGCCACTACCAAAGCGATAATGCTGAGGATGAGAGGTGTGTTTTTCATTTTAAGCTATTGTTGAATTATTATTGTATCGGTTGTCTGAGGGCCTCCAGATAGGCGGCGACGGTCTTTTCCAGACCCATGTAGAGGGCATCGCAGATGAGGGCGTGCCCTATCGAGACCTCGTCCAGGCGGGGCATCGTATTCTTGAAATAAGAGAGGTTCTGCAGGTTGAGGTCGTGCCCGGCATTCACCTCCAGACCGCACTCCACCGCCTTGACGCAGGCGTTGTAGTAGGGCTCCACCGCCAGAGCGCGGTTTTTGGAATAATCCTCCGCATAGGCCTTGGTGTAGAGTTCGATGCGGTCGGCGCCCGCCTCGGCCGCGGCCTCCACCATCTCCGGGACGGGGTCCACGAAAATCGAGCACCGGATTCCCTCCGCCTTGAAAGTGCGGCAGCACTGCCTGAGAAAGGCGGCGTTGCCAATCGTGTCCCAGCCGGCGCTGGATGTGATGGCGTCGGGTGCGTCGGGCACCATAGTGACCTGTGCGGGGCGCACCTTGCACACGAGGTCGATGAATTTGTCGATGGGGTTGCCCTCTATGTTGAGTTCGACTCCCAGCAGCGGCTTTATCTGATAGACGTCGCTGTAGCGGATATGCCGCTCGTCGGGGCGGGGGTGCACCGTGATGCCCTGCGCGCCGAACGCCTCGCAGTCAGTGGCGGCCTTGGCCACATCGGGCATGTCGGCGCCGCGCGAATTGCGCAGGGTGGCTATCTTGTTTATGTTGACGCTGAGCTTGGTCATAATGCCGGTCAGAATTTCTGAAATCTCTGTTACGAAGCACAAAATTAAATATTTTTGGTGAATACCTATATAAAATACTAATTTTGGGGTTCAAATTATACGCAGCAAAACCGATGACAATCGCCATTTACGGACGCAACATAGACAGGGACGACTCCAAGGTCGCCCTTCTGCTGCAGCGCCTTGCGCTGGGCGGCGCCCGGACCTACTTCTGCGGCGACAGCCCCCGCGAGGGGACCGACGCGGTGCTGGCCCTGGGCGGCGACGGCACCTTCCTGCGGGCCATCAACATGCTGCGCGGCCGGCAGATTCCCATCGCCGGCATCAACTTTGGCCGTCTGGGCTTCTTGACCTCGGCAAAGGTGGAGGAGGGGAAGAACTCCTGGATAGAGGACCTGCTGGAGGGCAACTACACCATCCAGAACCGCATCCTGCTCAAAGTGGAGTCGGGCCAGGTGCCGCACGGCGTCTACCCTTACGCCCTCAACGAATTCTCCATACAGCGCCAGACCCCCGCGATGCTCTGCATAGACATCGCCATAGACGGCGAGCATCTGCCCGCCTACTGGGCCGACGGGGTGGTGGTCTCCACCCCCACCGGCAGCACCGCATATTCGCTGAGCGTGGGCGGCCCCATAGTGACCCCCGGCTCGGATGTGTTCATCATAGCCCCGATAGCCCCGCACAACCTCAACGTGCGCCCCATCGTGGCCCCCGCCGATTCGCAGTTGGAGATAACCTTCAGCTCCAAATCGTCGCAGAAAGGGGTGGTGACGCTTGACAATTCGTCGTTCGAGGTGCCTGTCGGCAGCCGGTTCACCCTGCGCAAGGCAGAATATAGCGCAGGGTGCATCACCTTCAGCCACGCCGGATTCATAGACGCCCTCAAGGACAAGCTTCTCTGGGGCGAGGACAAACGCAACACCTTCTAAGAAATGCAGCAGCCCCGACACGTAACACTGATAATGGACGGCAACGGCCGCTGGGCCCAGGCGCGGGGTCTCTCCCGCAGCGAGGGGCACGCCGCCGGCGCCGAGAGCCTGCGCGCCACGCTTCGCGCCGCAAAAGGGGAGGGGGTAGAGTATCTGAGCTTCTACACTTTCTCTTCCGAGAACTGGAAGCGCTCCGCACAGGAGGTGGGGGCGATAATGTCGCTGATGTCCTCCAATATCACCGAGGCGATGCCCGAATTCCTGGAGAACAAGATCCGCTTCAGGGTCATCGGCGACCGCGCCGGTCTCTCCGAAAGCCTTGTGAGACAGATAGAGGAGGCCGAGAAGGCCACCGGGCAGTTTACGGAGCTTACAATGGTGCTGCTGTTCAGCTACAGCGGCAAATGGGACATCGAGCAGGCGGCCGTGCGATATGCAGATGCCCGCGCGAAAGGCGTCGACGCCCCCTTCGAGAGCTATCTGGCGACTGCCGGGATCCCCGATCCCGACCTGCTCATACGCACAGGCGGAGAGCAGCGCATAAGCAATTATATGCTGTGGCAATGCGCCTACACCGAATTGTATTTTACAGAAAAACTTTGGCCTGATTTTAGAGAAGACGACTTCCGCATTGCTCTGGACGATTTCAGAAGCAGAGACAGGCGTTATGGTAGAGTGAAGTGATGAGAAGAAGATTTATACTGATATTTTCATTTTTAACGATGCTATCCTGCACTCTGCGAGCCCAGCAGAGCGGCGACGGCATCACCGTTGACTATTCAAATCCCGGAACATACATAATCGGCGGCGTCAAGGTCACCGGCAACCAGTACCTCGACGAGCAGCGCATCCGCAGCATGGCCAATTTCAAGCTCGGCCGCACCGTGACCATCCCCAGCGAGGATGTGTCGCTCAAGCTCTCGGCGCTGCTCGACCGCAAGTATTTCCGCAACGTCGCCTTCTACGTAGATTCGCTCTCGGCGGCGCGGGACACCGTGTGGCTGCGCATCGACGTGCAGGAGCGCCCCCGCGTGTCGTCCTGGAGCTTCCACGGAGTCAAGAAGGGTGAGCAGGACGACCTCAAGGAGAAGCTCAACCTCAAGAGGGGCGGCGAACTCTCCGAGTATGTGATTTCATCCTCCACCGGCCTCATCAAGAGCTACTTCAAGGAGAAGGGCTTCAACGATGCCAAGGTGGATGTGCTCACGGTGGAGGACAGCGTCATCAACAATGCTGTGCGCGTCACTTTTGACGTTACCCGCGGCAAGAAGGTCAAGGTGCGCACCATCACCTACGAGGGTGTGCAGGGCATCGACAAGCACAAGCTGGACAAGTCGATGAAGAAGACCAAGGACCGCAGCTGGTACAACCTCTTCAACAGCAAGAAATTCAACGAGCAGGAATATCCCAACGACAAAGTTTCCCTGATAGAGGCCTTCAACGAGCGGGGCTACCGCGATGCGAAAATCGTGAGAGACTCCATCTATACCATAGAGGAGGGACGTCTGGGCATCGACTTCAAGATTGACCAGGGACCCCGCTACTACTTCCGCAACATCACCTGGACCGGCAACTCGGTGTACACCGCCGAGATGCTCAACGAGGTCATCAAGATCCGCAAAGGTGACGTGTACGACGTCGTGACTCTTAACCAGCGCCTGCAAGGGGGCAAGGAGGGGGAGCTGGCCGTGGCGTCGCTTTATCGCGACAACGGCTACCTCTTCTTTAACGTGACCCCGGTGGAGACCACAATCGTGGGCGACTCTGTGGATGTGGAGATACGAATGGTGGAGGGAAAGCAGGCCACCTTCAACAATGTGCTCATCAGCGGCAACAACATCACCAATGAGCGGGTTATCCGCCGTGCGGTGTACACCCGCCCCGGCTACCTCTATTCGCAGTCCGACTTTGAGCGTTCCATTCGCGAGCTGGGCACAATGACCAACTTCGACGCCGAGAAGATCGTGCAGCAGGGGACCGGCTGGAACCTGATTCCCGACCCGATGAACAATACCGTGGACATCTCCTATAATGTGGAGGAGAAGTCCAACAGCCAGCTGGAGCTCTCCGGCGGCTGGGGCGCCCGCACATTCGTGGGCACCGTCGGCATCAACTTCAGCAACTTCTCTACCCGCAACTTCTTCCGCAAGGAGGCGTGGAAGCCTGTGCCGCTGGGCGACAACCAGACCCTGGCCTTCCGCTATCAGACCAACGGCACATATTATCAGGCCCTCTCGGCAAGCTTTGTGGAGCCCTGGCTCTTTGGCAAAAAGCCCACTTCGCTGAGCGCGTCGGCCTATTTCACCCGCCAGACCAACTCCTACATTTCGCAGCTGTATGCCATCTATTCCGACGACCGCTCCATCAACATCGGCGGCTTCTCGATAGGCTTGGGCAACAGGCTCAAGTGGCCGGACAACTACTTCACCCTCTACAATTCGCTGGGGTGGCAGTTCTACGACCTCAAGAACTGGTACAGCTACTATGTGTTCACCGACGGCCACTACAACAACCTCAACTACACGCTGTCGTTGTCGCGCCAGAGCATCGACCAGCAGATTTACCCCCGCAAGGGCTCCGATCTGGTGTTCAGTCTGCAGCTGACTCCCCCCTATTCGCTGTTCCGCAGCAAGAATATCGACTACAGCAAGCTCAGCGACCAGGACCACTACCGCTGGCTGGAGTATAACAAGTGGACCTTCTCCGGCCGCAACTATGTCTCCATCGCAGGCGACCTGGTGCTGATGACGGCGATGCACTTCGGATATCTGGGCTACTACAACCGCAACTGGGGCTACTCTCCGTTCGAGGGCTTCCTGCTGGGCGGCGACGGAATGTCGGGCTACAATACCTACGGCAACGATGTGGTTTCGCTGCGCGGATATGAGGACTACTCGCTGACTCCATATATAAACGGCGCCTATGCCGGCAATGTGTATGACAAGTTCACCGTGGAGCTGCGCTACCCCATAATCCTCAAGCCGCAGTCCACAATCTTTGCGCTGGCCTTCCTGGAGGGCGGCAATTGCTGGTCTGACATACAGAGCTTCAACCCGTTCCAGATCAAGCGCAGCGCGGGCGTGGGCCTCAGGGTGTTCCTCTCGGTGGTCGGCATGCTGGGCATCGACTGGGGCTACGGATTCGACGCCGGCAGCGACGCCGACAAGAGCCAGTTCCACTTTACAATCGGACAACAATTCTAAAAAAATCGATATTATGAAAAAGGTATTTGTTATTTTCGCAATCTGCTTTGTTTCAGTATTGAATGCCTCTGCGCAGGCTGTAGGTTACGTTGATACGGAGAAAATCCTGAGCTGCATTCAGGAATATGTGAATGCACAGGACGAGCTCAATACTCTTGCAGAAAAGTATAAGGCCGACATCCAGAAAGATGCCGACGCAATAGACGAACTCTACCGCGATTATATGAGCCGCAAGAGCTCGATGTCCACCAGCCAGCAACAGGCCAGGGAGAACGAGATCATCGCCAAGGAGAAGGCTATGAAGGAGAAGGAGGACAAGTATTTCGGCGAGGAAGGCGTGCTCACCAAGCGCTCCGAGAAGCTCATCAGTCCCATCCAGGAGGCTGTTGAGGCAGCTATCGCCAAGGTTGCCGAGAGCCGCGGTTGCTCGCTGGTGCTGGATTTGACCGTGACCACCGGCATCGTGTATAAAAATTCCAAATATGACCTTACGGACGCGGTAATTGACTATATTAGATAGATTTTAAGATAATATAACTGAAACTTACAAATGAAGAGATTCGCAACACTCATTCTGGCGGCATTTCTGACCCTCGCGGCATCTGCCCAGAATGTAAAATTCGGCCACATCAACACCAACGAACTTGTAATGCTCACTGCGGAGGCTGACTCGGCAAGGGTCAAGCTGCAGGCATACGAGAAGGAACTTGTGGACGAGATGGAGACCATGCAGACCGAATACAACAACAAGCTGAACACATATCAGCAGAAGAACGCCACCTGGACGGCGGCCATCCGCGAGTCCAAGGAGACCGAGCTGGTGGAGATGCAGCAGCGCATACAGCAGTTCCAGCAGACCGCGCAGCAGGAGATGGCCCAGCTGCAGCAGACACTGTTCGCCCCCATTTTCGAGAGCGCCAAGAACGCTGTGGCCAAGATAGCCAAGGAGAAGGGTCTCTCGTTTGTCTTTGAAACTTCTACAAACCCGCTGGCATATTACAACGAGAGCCAGAGCGTGGATCTGCTCCCCCTTGCAAAGGCGGCGCTGGGCGTCCCTGCAGAAAAGGTGGCCCCTTCGCAGATTCAGTAATTTGATGCAGAATCAATTAACTTGGTAGGTGAGGGGCCGGATTCCGGTGCCCTCATTTGCCGTTTTTATACATAACAACTTCTTAAAATGAATCACAAAGTAATTGACACGAAGGATGTTGTCATAAGGTTTGCGGGCGATTCCGGCGACGGAATGCAGCTCACCGGCACTCTGTTTGCCGATGCTTCCGCACTTTGTGGCAACGAGATTGCAACATTTCCCGATTATCCGGCAGAAATCCGCGCCCCTCAGGGGACTGTGTCCGGCGTCTCGGGCTTCCAGGTGCACGTGGGCAGCGAGGGAGTCAATACTCCCGGCGACTTCTGCGACGTGCTGGTGGCGATGAACCCCGCCGCCCTCAAAGCAAACGCAAAGTGGGCCAAGAGCACAGCCACCGTGATAGTGGATGTGGACGCATTTAACGAGGCAGGCCTCAAGAAGGCCGGCTTTGCGACCGATGATCCCGTGAAGGAACTCAAGATCGAAGACCGCAACATCATATGGGCCCCCATCACCACTCTCACCAAAGAGAGTCTGGCCGACAGCGGGCTTGACCCCAAGTCGATTCTGCGCTCCAAGAACATGTTTACCCTGGGAATGTGTTTCTATCTGTTCAACCGTCCTTTGGAGTACACTTACGCTTATCTGGAGAAGAAGTTCGGCAAAAAGAAGCCCCATCTGGTGGAGCCCAACAAGAAGGTGCTCTTCGACGGCTTCAATTATGCCGCAAACATCCAGGCGATAGCCAACACATACACCATCGCTCCGGCAGATCTGCCCAAGGGCACATACCGCAATATCAACGGCAATCAGGCTGTGGCCTGGGGGCTGATGGCGGCTGCCGAGAAGAGCGGGCTGCAGCTGTTCTGCGGTTCATACCCCATAACTCCCGCCACCGCCATTCTGGAGGAGCTCGCAATCTACAAGAGCCTCAACGTTAAGACTATGCAGGCGGAGGACGAGATAGCCGGCATCTGCACCGCAATCGGCGCGGCATACGGCGGCGACCTGGCTGTGACCACAACTTCTGGCCCCGGCCTGAGCCTCAAGAGCGAGGCGATGGGTCTGGCGATGATCACCGAGCTCCCGCTTGTGATTGTGGATGTGCAGCGCAGCGGCCCCTCCACAGGCATCCCTACCAAGACCGAGCAGACCGACCTGGCGCAGGCGCTCTACGGCCGCAACGGCGAGTGCCCCATCTGCATTGTGGCGGCCCACTCCCCTGCGGACTGCTTCAACGCTGCGTTCAACGCCGCCAAGCTGGCCCTGGAGCATATGATGCCCGTGATTCTGATGACCGAGGGCTTCCTGGGCAACGGCAGCGAGCCGTGGAAGATCCCTTCGATGAGCGATTATCCCGCCATCAACCCTCCGATTCTGGACTCCTGCGAGGGCGCTTTCAAGCCGTTTGAGCGCGATGCCAAAACCAAAGTGCGCGGCTGGGCCATCCCCGGCAAGGCTGGCTTGGAGCACCGCGTGGGCGGTCTGGAGAAAAACCCCGCCGGCACCATCTCCAGCGATCCCGACAATCACGCCTATATGGTGGCGCAGCGTGCCGCAAAAGTGGCCGCAGTGGCCGACTTCATCCCTGAGCAGGAGGTTATCGGCACGCAGGAGGGAGAGCTTCTGATTGTGGGCTGGGGCGGAACCTTCGGCCACCTCTACACTGCCGTCAAGGAGCTTATGGCAGAGGGACTGAGCGTATCTCTGGCTCATTTCGACTATATCAACCCGCTGCCCAAGAACACCGCTGAGGTGTTTGGCCGCTTCAAGAAGATTATGGTGTGCGAACTCAACTCGGGCCAGTTTGCAGATTACCTGCGCGCCCGTCTGCCGCAGTTCAGCTATCTGCAGTACAACAAGGTCCAGGGTCAGCCGTTCATCGTGAAGGAGATTGTGGACGCAGCTAAAAACGTTTTATAAAGGAGGGCAATACAATGAAATATACAGCACAAGATTTCAAGAGCAATCAGGAAGTCCGCTGGTGCCCCGGCTGCGGCGACCACGCAGTTCTGGCGGCGCTGCAGCGCGCTCTGCCTCAGGTGAGCGAGGCTCTCGGCATAGACAAGGAGAAGTTTGTGGTGGTGTCCGGCATCGGATGCTCTTCCCGTCTCCCTTATTATATGGACACATTCGGCTTCCACGGCATCCACGGTCGCGCCACGGCCCTCTCCACTGGGCTCAAGGTGGCTCGTCCCGACCTCTGCGTATGGCAGGCCTGCGGCGACGGCGATGCCCTGGCAATCGGCGGCAACCACTTTATCCACGCCATCCGCAGGAATGTGGATTTGAACATAGTTTTGTTCAACAATCAGATTTACGGTCTGACCAAGGGTCAGTACAGCCCCACTTCCAAGTTCGGCGCCATCACCAAGACATCCCCCTACGGCACGGTGGAGAATCCGTTTACCCCCGGGCAGCTGGTGATAGGGGCGCGCGGTACCTTCTTTGCCCGCGGTCTGGACGTGGATATGAAGACCAACCAGGAGATATTCCTGGCCGCCGCCCTGCACAAGGGGGCGTCGATTTGCGAGATGCTCACCAACTGCGTGATATTCAACGACGGCGCGCACTCGGCAATCTCCGCCAAGGAGGTCCGCTCGGATCGCACCATCATCCTGCACGACGGCGAGAAGATGATCTTCGGCGCGAACGGCGACAAGGGCATCGTGCTTGAAGACGGCTCTCTCAAGGCCGTTACGATAGGAGAGGACGGATACACTATGGACGACGTTCTGGTGCACCACGCCGACACCCGCAACACCTTTATCCACAGCATGCTCATCGACATGAAGGGCGACCTGCCGGTGGCTCTGGGCGTGATTCGCAATGTGGCCGACTCCACCTACGACGAGAATGTGGAGAAGCAGCTGCAGGAGGTTTCTGCTTCTGCCAAGGTGCACAGCGTGGACGAGTTGCTGCGCAGCGGCTCCACCTGGGAGGTGAAATAGAGCTTCTGCCCGCAAATAAACGGAAAGAGCCCGCCATAATCGGCGGGCTCTTTTGTTTACCGCGCCGCCGTGCGCCAGTTGGATACTGTGCGCAGCATTTGATGCAACTGAAATATCTTGCAGTCTTCTGCACCTGCTGCCTCCCTCTAAACTCTACACTCTAAACTCTCAACTAACTCAATCACATCATGGCACCGCACCCACGCGGCCCCTTTGCCGATGGCGACCCGCTCCAGACGGAGGGTCTCGGGCAGGGCATCGGCTGGGGTGAGCCCCTGCTTCTGCCAGGTCATCCGCTTGCGGGAGATTCCGATCAGAATTTCGCGCCCGAATAGCTGCAGCCGCTCCAGTGCATCCATCAGCTCCAGGTTCTCTTCCACACTCTTGCCGAATCCGAAGCCGGGGTCCAGAATCCACTCCGCGAGGCCTGCCGCCTCCGCTTCGCGGCAGAAGCTCTCGAAGAATCGGAGCACATTCTCCACGACCCCCTCGCCCTCGCGCGCCTCGATCAGCGGCCGCACCGGCTCGAGGCCCAGCGCTGGAGGGTTGAGGTTGTGCATCGCGATGTATGGCAGCCCCAGACGGGCCACGGCGCGCAGCAGGTCGGGGTCGCTCTGGCCGGCGGTGATGTCATTGACCATAAAGGGACCGATCGCATCGTATGCGCGCTGCACGATGCGGGAAGAAAACGTGTCGATGGAGAATAGCTTGCCGGGGAATTCGCGCCGCAGCACCTGCAGCACCCCCTTCAGCCGGCTCCACTCCACATCTTCTCCCTCATAAGTGCTGCCGGGGCGCGAAGAGCAGGCCCCGATGTCCACGGCGTCCGCCCCCTGGGAGAACAAAATGGCTGTGCGCTCCACCGCCTCCGAATATCCAGAAACCCTGCTGCCGCTGAAAAATGAATCGCCGTTGACATTCACGATTCCCATTATCTTGATCTTCGCGCTCATAAAAGAAAAATATAAAGTATATTTGCAAAGATACACATACAATTTTTCAATATGCTTATAGTTCTGGAAGGGTTAGACGGCGCAGGCAAAAGCACTCAGCTCAAGATGCTGTGCGACTGGCTGCGCGACCGTGGGGAGACTCTCAAATACCTGCATTTTCCGCGTTATGACGCTCCCGTGTACGGCGAGCTGATTTCGAATTTCCTGAAGGGCGAATACGGCGGCAACGACGCGGTGCATCCGCAGCTTGTGGCGCTGCTCTTTGCAGAAGACAGGCGCGATGCGGCCGCGCAGATACGGCAGTGGCTCGCCGAGGGCTGCTGCGTGGTGCTGGACCGCTATGTATATTCCAACATCGCCTTCCAGACCTCCAAGCTCCCTTCGAAAGAGAAGGCTCTGGCGCTGCGGGAGTGGATTTTCAATCTTGAATACAACATATTCGGCATCCCCAGACCCGACAAAAATCTCTTTCTGGATGTCCCCATCGGATTTGTGGAGGCCTCGCTGCATAAAAACAGGGAGGGGGCCGACCGCGCCTATCTCGAGGGGCACCAGGATATTCACGAGGCGGACATCGAGTTCCAGAAAAAGGTGCGCGGCGTGTATCTGGACTGCTGCGCAAGCGACGAGAACTTTGTGCGCATAGACTGCGCCGACCCCGAAACCGGGGCGATGCTGCCTCCCGAGGCTATATTTGCCAAAATAAAGAGCCGCTTATGAAGGGTCTCGCGCGCTTCTGCCGGCTGATTTTGGGGCTGGTGTTCCTGTTTTCCGGCTTTGTAAAGTTGCTCTCTCCGGTGGGCACTTCTTTGATAATCAAGGAGTACCTGGCGGCGTTCCATCTCGGATTCCTCTCCGGGGCGAGCGTGGCGGCCGCGGTGGTGCTCTCCCTGGCCGAATTTCTGACGGGTGTGGCGATGCTGCTGCGCCTGCGGCTGCGCATCTTCTCTTGGGTGGCGCTGGTGCTGACGGGAGCATTTACCCTCCTGACCCTCTATCTTGCAATATTCAACCCGATAGACGACTGCGGCTGTTTTGGGGAAGTGGTGCACTTGAGCAACTGGCAGACCTTCTTCAAGAATCTGGTGCTGCTGCCGTGCGCAGTGATAATATTTGTCGCCCGCAAGAAAATCACGGAGTTCCGCTACCCGGTGTGGGAGTGGATATTTGTGGGGCTGTTTGCCGCTCTGGGGCTGTTTGTGCTGCTCAGGACATTTCTGGTGGCCCCGATTCAGGAGAGCACCCCCTACGGCGAGGGGACGGAGATATCCGCCGCGCCCGCTGCCGCCGCTGCCGAGGCTTATGAGACAGTGTTCATTTACGAGAAGGATGGGCGGCGGCAGACTTTTGACCTGGACAATCTGCCCGACGAGAGCTGGACATACGTGGATGCGATCACCACCGAGCAGGGAAATGCCGGCGAGGCTTCCGACTCCGATTTCAGAATCGAGAGCCTAGCGGGGGAGGACATCACGGCCGATGTGCTCTCCGCAGACAGGTTGTTGCTGATGAGTTTTTACCATCCCGACCACCTCTCGCGCCGCAGCATGGAGGCTATCGGCAAGGTGCGCGATGCTGCCCTTGCCGCAGGAATGGAATTCCTGCTGGTCTCTTCCGCCCCCATTGCCGGGTTGCCGGATGGGTATGAGACTGGCACGGCCGATCTCAAGCTGCTGATGACACTGAACCGCTCCAACGGCGGTGTGACATATCTCAACCGGGGGATGGTCGTGCGCAAGTGGGCAAGCAGCGCCGTGGCGGTGCGCGGCCCGAGGTTTTATGCTGCAGACGATCCTGAGATGGAGCTGCTGCGCACGCTGCGCCGTCAGCGGCTCACGATGGAGTTGCTGGTGGTGGCGTTTCTGGCGCTGTGCCTGGTGAAGTTTGCCGTTTTTTATAAGTTTAGAGTGTAGAGTTTAGAGGAGTGGGGAGTGAATAAGACTATGAGGGAGACCGAAGGGCAGGCTCGCAGCGATGTAACAGCCCCGAATCCTCTTTCGGCGGAGATAGATGCGCAGAGGAGATTTGATTAACTTGGGATTTGTGAAAATTCAACATAAAGGCAGAGTGCGTATGAACAGCAGGGGAGAGTTGGGAAAGAGGGGAGAGAAGGCGGCAGAAGAATATCTGCTGCGCTGCGGCCTGCAGACCGTCGCCAGAAACTGGCGCAGCGGCCACCTCGAAGTCGACCTAATAATGGAAGACGCCGCCTCCCTGCGCATCGTGGAGGTCAAGACCCTCGACCCCGGCGACGGATTTGACCCCGCCGAAAACGTCACTCCCCTCAAGCGGCGCAAACTCATCCGCGCGGCCCGCGCCTTCTATGCCGGGCACCCCGTTTCCAAAGAGATAAAATTCGATGTTGTGACCGTGCTGATGGACTCGGAAAATGTGCTTGACATCAGCTACCTGCCCGACGCTTTCGATGCCCTGGGGTAGGAAAGGCCATAAAACTCAGAGGCCGGCCCCTTCCGGGAACCGACCTCCTAACTTAACCATAACCTAAACTATGAAAAATTCGTTCGAGAATTTTACAAATCGCGTGCCACAATTAATCGCAGATCCTCAATTTTGCGTATTTCAGTATAAGAGTTTTTGATTCCCCGCTGTCGGTCACAAACACCGCCTTGGCATTCGGCCCCGAACCCTCCATGCTCTCGATGCGGCCATATCCGAAGATATTGTGCTCCACGCGCATCCCGGGGCGTATGTCGCCGGGCGCAGATGGCGTGAAACCTTCGCTGGGGGTGTGGGTCGGTCTGGATGCGGCGGCCGTGCGGCTTACGGCGCGGTTCGGCTGCGCGACTGGCCGGCTCTCCTGGGGGCGCTGCCCGGAGGCGGGGCGCTGAAAGTAGGACTGCTGCCGCTGCTCCGGCCGTGAAAATGAGCCGCTCCTCTGCGCAGACGGGCCGTATGGCCGAGCGGCAGAAGATGATCCCGGCCTGGAGAACGGCGCGCTGCCGCCCTTCTGGAGCTGGGCCCCCTGGGCCGGACGCGAGATGCGCTGCACATATGCGGGGCCGGAAGAACCCCAGGCGCCGTCTAACGCCGAACAGCTTGGCACGTCGCCGTCGAGATACTGCGGGTCAATCTCCTTGATGAAGCGGCTGGGAAGGTTGTTCTCCTCCTTGCCGTAGCGGTGGCGGGCAGAGGCGTAGGTGAGGGTGACCTCCTTCTTGGCGCGGGTCAGCGCCACGTAAAACAGCCGCCGCTCCTCCTCGATGTCACCCGGCAGCAGGTCGCTGCCGGAGGGGAAGAGGTTCTCTTCCAGCCCGGCTATGTATATGTAGGGGTACTCCAGACCCTTCGAGGAGTGCACCGTCATCAGGCTGATGCGGTTGTTGTCGTCCTCGCCGTCTTCCCCTTTCTCGGCGGAAGAGAGCAGAGTGAAATTCTCGATATATTGGGAGAGGGTCACGAGAGTCGGTTCGCTGCCGCCATCGACCCCCTCGTCGTACTTGCGCATCTCGGTTTCGTCGTCGCAGAACTGCCGGATGCCGTTGAAGAGCTCCTGCACGTTATTGAGCCGCTCCTTGTCCTCCACATCCTGCAGCCCCTGCATATAGGCCATCAGTCCGCTCTTGAGGCCGATCTCCGATGCCAGGGTGTAGGCATCGGCGCTGTCTGCCTTCCCGTGCAGGGAGAATATCATTTTGGCAAAGTCCGCCATCTTGGCAATGGCGCCGCTCTTGAGCCCGGCGGCCATGAGGGTGGCGGGGGGCAGCATCGCGGCCTCCAGCAGCGGCAGGGAGGCCTCTGCGGCCGCCTTCTCCAGATATGCGACGGAAGTCTCGCCGATGCCTCTGGCGGGGAGGTTTATGGTGCGGCGGAAGGCCTCGTTGTCTCGCGGATTTATCACAAGGCGGAAGTAGGCCACCATATCCTTGACCTCGGCGCGGTCGAAAAACGACGTGCCGGAGACTACGCGGCAGGGGAGGTTGAGCTTGCGCAGCGCCTCCTCTATCACGCGGCTCTGGGCATTGGTGCGGTAGAGTACCGCAAAGTCGCTGTAGGGGGCCTTGTGGCGGTAGATGGCGCTCTTTATGGAGGAGGCGATGGAAAATCCCTCCTCAAAGTCGCTGGCGGCGTTTATCACGTGGATTTTGTCGCCCACCGCGTCTTTGGAGTAGCACACCTTCTTGAGGCGGTTTTTGTTTTTGTCTATCAGGCTGTTGGCGGCATCCACGATGGTCTGTGTGGAGCGGTAGTTCTGCTCCAGCCGGATTATCTGCGCCTCGGGGTAGTCCTTCTGGAAATTGAGGATGTTCTCTATGCGGGCGCCGCGGAAGCCGTAGATGCTCTGGCTGTCGTCGCCCACCACGCAGATGTTGCGGTGCTCGGCGGAGAGCTTCTTCAGAATCAGGTACTGCGCATAGTTGGTGTCCTGGTACTCGTCCACCAGAATGTGGCTGAAACGGGCGCGGATGGACTCCAGCGCCTCCGGATGGTCCCGGAACAGAATGTTGGTGTTGAGCAGTATGTCGTCGAAGTCCATCGCGCCGGAGGCCTTGGCCTTGGCGGCGTAGAGGGCGTAAATCTCCGCGATGCGGGGGCGCTTGCTGCTGAAGTCCTCCTCTCTGTATATCTGGTTGTGGGCGTATGCGGCCGCCGTCAGCAGGTCGTTCTTGGCCTTGGAAATGCGCGAGGCCACGGCCGAGGGCTTGTAGCTTTTGTCGTCGATGTTAAGCTCCTTGAGGCACTTGGTGATGGCCGACTTGGTGTCGGCGGCATCGTAGATTGTGAATGACTTGGGATATCCCAGCAGGTCGGCGTATTCTCTCAGGAAGCGGACGAATATGGCGTGGAAGGTCCCCATCCACAGATGCGAGGCGTCGCGGCTGCCCACCAGGGCGGCGATGCGCTCTTTCATCTCCCCCGCGGCCTTCTTGGTGAAGGTCAGCGCCAGAATCCTGGAGGGCGCCACCCCGCCGGCTATGATGTTGGCTATGCGGCAGGTCAGCACTTTGGTCTTGCCGCTTCCCGCCCCTGCAACAATCAGCAGCGGCCCCTCTGTTTTCTCTACCGCACTCCTCTGAGCCGCGTTCAACCCTTTCAGGATTTCTTCGTTAAAGCCATTGTTCATACCGCAAAAATAATTGAATTCCTAAATAATATCGGTATATTTGCGCGCGAATTTTTTGGGGAAATTCCTTATCATTTAATTATTCATATAATGTCAGAACACATCAGATTGAAAAAGGGGCTCAACATTCCTCTCGCAGGTGCCGCCCCCGCTAAAATCACAGAGACTGTCGCTCCTGACGTGATTGCCGTCAAACCCGTTGACTTCAAGGCCCTCGTGCCCAAGCTGGCGGTCAAGGAGGGCGACGCCGTGAAGGCGGGCGAACCTCTGTTTGTAGACAAGATGCGTCCCGAAGTGCGTTTCTGCTCTCCCGTGAGCGGTGTCGTCCAGGCAATTGTCCGCGGAGACAAGCGCAAGCTTCTTGCCGTTACCGTCAAGGCGGACGGACAGCCGGGTGTCAAATTCGACGCCGTGGACTGCTCCAAGCTGGACAAGGCAGCCGTTACGGCAGCTCTAATGGAAAGAGGCCTCTGGCCCATGATCAAGCAGCGTCCTTTCGGCATCATCGCGAATCCCGAGGATACTCCCAAGAGCATTTTCATCTCCGCGATGACTACCGCTCCCCTCGCACCCGATGCCGACTTCATTATGGATGGTCAGATGGAGTATCTCCAGACTGCCGTTGACGCTCTCGGTCGCCTGACCAAGGGCGGCGTGCACTTCAGCATCGCTGCAGGCGCAGAGCAGAGCAGCCCCATGGCGAAGCTCAAGGGGGTAATTCTCCACACTTTCGAGGGTCCTCACCCCGCAGGCAACGTAGGCGTGCAGATCAACCGCATATCCCCCATCAACAAGGGCGAGATTGTCTGGACCGTGGATCTGGTGTCGCTGGCCGCAATGGGCCGCTGTCTGAAGACCGGCACCTATGATATGAGCCGCGTGGTGGCCGTCACAGGCCCCGCAGCAAAGCCCGCGTGCGTGATGGGCGTGCAGGGCATGAGCATCGCCTCCCTGGCCAAATATGCCTGCGAAGGTAATCTGCGCTATGTGAGCGGTGATGTGCTCACCGGTGCCAATGTGGGCGCAGACGGCTTCCTGGGCTTCTTTGACAACCAGGTGACCCTGCTCGAAGAGGGTGATTACTACGAGGCGCTCGGCTGGCTCAAGCCCGTCCGCGCCAAGAAGTTCAGCTTCTCCCACCTCTACTGGTCGTGGGCTGCAGGCAAGAACAAGACCTACAAGCTGGACACCAACACCAACGGCGAACTCCGCCCGTTTGTGGTATCCGACGTCTACGGCAAGGTCCTCCCTATGGACATCTATCCCGTATACCTCTTCAAGGCCTGCCTTGCAAAGGATATTGAGAAAATGGAAAATCTCGGCATATACGAGGTCATTGAAGAGGACGTGGCTCTGTGCGAGTTCGTCTGCCCTTCAAAGATCGGCATCCAGAATATCATTTCTGACGGTATAAGCCTCATGTTAAAAGAAATGGCATAGTTATGAGTGCATTGAGAAATACATTGGACCGCCTGAAACCTACATTCAGCAAAGGCGGCAAGCTTAGTGCCCTGGGTTCATTCTTCGGCGCTATGGATTCGTTCTTCTTTGTGCCCAAGACTGTCACCGCAAAGGGAACTCATATCAAAGACAGCGTCGATCTCAAGCGTACGATGTTCACCGTGATGATCGCGCTCATTCCCGTACTGCTCTTCAGCATCTACAACATCGGTTATCAGATGAATCTGGCCTATGACTACGGCTGGGGCTTCTGGATGATCGTCTGGAAGGGCTTCCTCAAGATTCTCCCCCTCTACCTGGTGTCTTACATCGTGGGCCTCTTCTTCGAGTGCCTCTTTGCACAGGTTCGCGGCGAGGAGGTCAGCGAAGGTTACTTTGTGACCGGCTTCCTGATTCCCCTGATCGTCCCCGTCAACATTCCCCTCTGGATGCTGGCCATCGCAATCGCATTTGCAGTGGTAATCGGCAAGGAGGTGTTCGGCGGCACAGGCTACAACATCTGGAACCCCGCGCTGCTCACCCGCGCATTCCTCTTCTTCGCTTACCCCAAGATGATGAGCGGTGACTCCGTATGGATCGCCCACAAGGCGGGTGTGGATGCAGTTACAAGCGCCACTCCCCTCTCGCAGATGGCCAGCGGCAGCCTCGAGGTTTCTGCCAAGAGCGCTCTGGACATGTTCATCGGCCTTATCCCCGGTTCCGTGGGCGAGACTTCCACTCTCTGCATCCTCATCGGTGCGGCCATCCTCCTTATCGGCGGCGTGGCAAGCTGGAAGATAATGCTCAGCTGCGTGGCCGGCGGTCTGCTGATAGGCCTGCTGGGCCCCGTGCCCGCATACTACCAGCTGATTATGGGCGGCTTCGCCTTCGGCTGCGTGTTTATGGCCACCGACCCCGTCACCAGCTGCCAGACAGAGACCGGCAAGTGGATCTACGGTTTCCTGGTGGGTGCCTTTGCAGTGGTGCTGCGTCTCTACAACCCCGGCTATCCCGAGGGAATGATGCTTTCCATTCTGCTTATGAACACCTTTGCACCGCTCATTGACTACTGTGTTGTCAACGCCAACATCAGCCGTCGCAACAAGAGAGCCAAGACAGCTTAAAACAGGAGGGCTATTATGAATACCAATACAAATACCTATACAGTCATCTACACAACCGTGCTGGTTGTGGTAGTTGCGGCCATCCTGGCATTCGCCGCCACCGCTCTCAAGAGCCGTCAGCAGGCAAATGCCGACCTGGCCAAGATGAAGACCATAATGCTCGCGGCCAACTTTGGCGAGATGGAGGACGGCAGCGTGGACAAGTCCGCAGATTTCAAGCAGATCTACGAGAGCCACGTCACCAGAACCTTTGTCGTGAACGAGAAGGGCGAGGTGATCGAGGGCGTGGACGCCTTCAAGGACATCGACCTCAAGAGCGAGTTCAACAAGCTCAAGAGCGGGAATTCCGCACAGCTGCCCGTGTACGAGTGCACAATGGACGACGGTCGCACGATCCACATCCTGGCGATGTACGGTGCCGGCCTCTGGGGTGCAATCTGGGGCTATGTTGCAGTTGAGAACGACAATGAGACCGTTGCCGGGGCCATATTCGACCACGCCAGCGAGACTCCCGGCCTTGGCGCCAAGATTGCCGAGCCCGCGTTCTACACCCAGTTCCGCGGCAAGAAGATTTCCGACGCCGAGGGCCAGTTCTCCTCAGTGAAGGTGATCAAGGGAGGCGCTAACGGCGATGCCAACGGCGTGGACGCCATTTCCGGCGCAACCATCACCTCCAATGCCGTGGGTAAATCGCTTGCCCAGTGGCTCGGAGCCTACAAGGCATTCCTCACTTCCGGCGCCGCTTCCGCCGGGAAGCCTGCCTGCTGTGCTGCAGAGGGCGAAAGCTGCTGCGGCGAGGGTGAGTGCGCTTCGCAGGACAGCACTCTCTGCCAGAAGGATGTTCAATCTGTAAACAGTGAAAAAGATGAATAAAGATATCTACACAAAACCTTTCTTTAAGGGCAACCCGGTCACCGTGCTGGTGCTTGGTATCTGCTCATCTTTGGCAGTTACCGTACAGCTGAAGGGTGCCCTGGTGATGGCATTGTCGGTTACGGTCGTGACCGCATTCTCCAGCCTTATGATGAGCGCGCTGCGCAACACAATCCCCAACCGCGTCCGCATCATCGTGCAGCTGGTTGTGGCTGCGATGTTCGTGATTCTGATTGACCAGTTCCTCAAGGCGTTCGCATATGACACCAGCAAGATGCTGTCGGTCTACATCGGCCTGATCATCACCAACTGTATCATTATGGGCCGCATCGAGGCCTTTGCGCTGGGCAACAAGCCCTGGCCCAGTTTCGTGGACGGCGCCTGCAACGGCCTCGGCTACGGTATGATTCTGGTGCTCGTGGCTTTCATCCGCGAGCTGCTGGGCAGCGGTACCCTCTTTGGTTATCAGGTAATCCCCGCCAGCTGGTATGTCGAGAACGGCGGCTGGTATATGAACAACGGTCTTATCATTCTCCCTCCCATGGCGCTCGTCCTGCTGGGCTGCGTCGTTTGGATCCAGAGAACAATCCAGAAAGACCTTCAAGAGAAATAGGAGAGAGAGACAATGGAATATTTGAACCTTTTTATCAAATCTGTCTTTGTAGACAATATGATATTCTCGTTCTTCCTGGGAATGTGCTCATTCCTGGCTGTATCGAAGAATGTCAAGACCGCTTCCGGCCTGGGCGTGGCAGTGATCTTTGTGCTGTGCATCACCCTGCCTCTCAACTATATCCTCTATGAGGGCATCCTCAAGCCGGGCGCACTTACCTGGCTCAGCCCCAAGTATGCCGATGTTGACCTGAGCTTTTTGAGCTACATCGTGTTCATCGCGACCATCGCGGCATTTACCCAGATTGTGGAAATGGTGGTGGAGAAGTTTGCCCCCAGCCTCTATAACTCGCTGGGTATCTTCCTCCCCCTGATTGCAGTGAACTGCGCCATCCTGGGCGGCTCGCTCTTTATGCAGGAGCGCGGCTATGCCAATGTGGGCGAGGCGTTTGTGTTCAGCCTCGGCAGCGGCATCGGCTGGTGCCTGGCCATCGTGACCATGGCGGCCATCCGCGAGAAGCTCGCTTACTCCAACATCCCCGCCGGCCTCAAGGGTCTGGGCATCGCCTTCATCATCACCGGCCTGATGGGTATCGCGTTTATGAGTTTTATGGGTATTCAATTATAGGAGAGCGCTGATATGGATATGCAAACTATGGTAGTGGCCGTATTGGCCTGCCTCATACTGATACTTATTCTGGTGGCGCTGCTGCTTATACTCAAGGCTAAGCTTACTCCCAGCGGCACCGTCTCGATCGACATCAACAACGGCAAGAAGGTGGTTGACGTGCCGCAGGGCGGCTCTCTGCTGGCCACTCTTGCAGAGCAGAAAATCTTCCTCCCCTCCGCCTGCGGCGGCAAGGGCTCCTGCGGCCAGTGCAAGTGCCGCGTACTCGAAGGCGGCGGCAGCATCCTCCCCACCGAGACCGTGCACTTCTCGCGCAAGCAGATCAACGACCACTGGCGCCTCGGCTGCCAGGTTAAGGTGAAGGACAACCTCAAGATCGAGATTCCCGAGAGCGCCCTCAGCGTGAAGAAGATGGAGTGCGAAGTCATCTCCAACAAGAATGTGGCTACCTTCATCAAGGAGTTCTGCGTAAGGGTTCCCGAGGGCGAGCACATCGAGTTCAAGAGCGGCGAGTACATCCAGATCGACATCCCCGCATACGACGTGGACTTCTCTACATTCGACGTGGATCCCGAGTACCGCGCAGACTGGGAGAAATACGGATTCTTCGACATCAAGTACAAGAACACCGTTCCCACCATCCGCGCATACTCGATGGCTTCCTATCCTGCAGAGAAGAATGTCATCAAACTCAACGTCCGCATCGCGACACCTCCCTTCGACCGCAGTCAGCCCAAGGGTGTATTCAAGATGCTCCCCGTTGCACCGGGCGTAGGTTCTTCTTACGTATTCTCCCGCAAGCCGGGTGACAAGGTCACCATCAGCGGCCCTTACGGCGAGTTCCTGCTTCCCGAGAACGACCCTATGGATATGGAGTACATATTTGTGGGCGGCGGCGCCGGCATGGCTCCTCTGCGCAGCCACATCATGCACCTGTTCAAGACTCTCAAGACTACCCGCGAGGTACACTTCTTCTATGGCGCGCGCGCCCTGGTGGAGGCGTTCTACCTGGAGGACTTTGCGGAGATTGAGAAAGAGTTCCCCAACTTCCACTTCCATCTGGCTCTGGACCGTCCCGATCCGGCGGCAGATGCAGCGGGCGTGAAGTATACCGCAGGGTTCGTGCACAATGTGATGAACGAGACCTACCTGAAGAACCACGAGGCTCCCGAGGACATCAAGTACTTTATGTGCGGTCCGCCTATGATGGTCAAGAGCGTGAACGGGCTGCTCGACAGCCTTGGAGTTCCGCCCGAGAGCATTCTCTACGACAACTTCGGTTAGCAGATAAAAGCCGGCCCGCGCGGGCCGGCTTTTTTTATGACATCAAGTTGCAGTGCAAACATTGGAAAAACATTTAACTTTGCCGGTATGAAAAGAATCAATATCAGCCTGGCGGCGGTGATTGCCGCCGCAGTGACGCTCGCTTCTTGCGGCAAAGAGAATGGCGAGAAGCAGGTGAGTATATCGGGCCACGTGGCGCAGATCAACGGCTACGGGCAGGTTATCCCCGACTTTACCCCTGCGGATATGGCCGCGGCCGGCTTTGACTATGCCGACCTGATGGATATCAAGATCGGTGACGATGTAACCTTGCACAATGTCCCCTATGTGAGCTCTTTCAACGAAGTGGCGATACTCGGACCCTCGTATGTGGACTACAATGCCAAGGGAGACGATTTCGGCTTTGCGATGCTCAACGGTGACTTCCACTATTATATCGGCGGAGAAGTGGGGCAGACGGTAACCATGACCCTGGCCGGCAAAGGGGGCTACAAGGAGACCTACGAGCTTATGAAGTCGGTCTATGCCACCGACAGAGCCCCCGGAGAGGGGGCGGCGGAGTATGCCAACTTCAGGATGGTCACCACCGCCGGCATCGCGCCCGGAGTGCTGTACCGCTCCAGCAACCCCATCAACTGCGTCAAGAATGCCGGGCGCTATCGCGTGGCGGACAGTCTGGCCGCCGCTGTGGGTATTAATACCGAGATAGATTTGGCCGACACGCCGCAGGATGTGGAGAAATACATTGCCGGCGAGGGGTATGAATCGACATATTGCCCCCGGCTCTACCGCGATGGGCGCACAATCGCCTGCGGAATGATGGCCAACAGCTTCTGCGACGATTTTAAGCAGCGCCTGGGGCAGGCGGCCAAGTTTATGCTGGCCGGGGAGCCGCCCTATCTGATTCACTGCAACGAGGGCAAGGACCGCTGCGGCTTTGTCACAATGGTGCTGGAGGCGCTCTGCGGGGCGGACATAGAGGAAATCAGACGCGACTATATGGTCACGATGCTCAATTTCTACAAGATAGAAGACGGCGGTGCGTCGTATTTTATGCGGCAGTCGCTCTCCATAGACCGTATGGTGTGGCTGATGTGCCACGAAGATGCGCTTGACAACTATAAAGCGATTGATTGGGACAACATCGACGTGTCCAACATCGACTGGCAGGGCCTCGGCTTTTACACGGCCGACAAAACCCTGCAGGGGGCCAATCTGCAGGCGTCCGCGCGCAATTATCTGATGGAATGCGGCCTCACTGCAGAGGAGTGCGACGCCCTCCGCAGCCGCCTGTCCGCGCTTTAAAGATCAATTTTTTGAGGTACTCCTGCCTGATTTTTAAAGAAAGTCAGCCAAAATGCTGTATTTTCTGCAATTTTGGCTGAGAATATGGATGTGCGGTGGTTTAATTGTCTGATAATCAATTAAACACACTAAAATCACATTTTGTAGAAATCTCAGCCAAAATGCCATGTTTTTTGCGATTTTGGCTGAGATTCTTTGCAATACAGACAAAATGATATTATTTTTGTCTGCAGAGCAAAGGCCGGCAATATGAAAACTGACAACATCATAGGGAGAAAACGCGAACTGGGACTGCTCAGCGGTCTCTACAATTCTGACAAATCGGAGTTCCTGGCAATATATGGTCGCCGCCGTGTCGGAAAATCATACCTGATAGACGAATGTTTCCGACAGGAACTCGCATTTTCCGCTGTGGGAACCTTCAAGAAATGCGAGGACGGCGAAGAGGTGCAGTACAAGAAGACACAGCTCAAGCATTTCTACCATAGTCTTCTTGAATATGGGCTTGACCCTTGCTGCAGATGCCCGGAAGATTGGATTGATGCCTTTGATCTGCTCAAGAAACTGCTGACGGCAAATTCATCCCGTCGGAAGGTGGTGTTTATTGATGAATTGCCGTGGCTCGCAGGCCAGAAGTCTTCCGAGCTGATAGAGGAGCTCGGTTATTTCTGGAACAGCTGGGCCGTGAAGCAGCGCAACATCCTGCTGATTGTGTGCGGCTCCGCTACAAGCTGGATGCTGGACAATGTCATCCGCGATTACGGGGGGCTGCACGGCCGTCTTACAGAGAAGATATATCTGGCCCCGTTTGACCTTTGCGAGTCGAGGCAGTATTATGCTGCGCGCGGCTTTAAAATGTCAGACTATGAGGTAGCGCTCAGTTATATGGCTATCGGTGGAATTCCCTATTATATGGACCGCTTCCGGCCCGAGATGACACTAAGTCAGAATATCAACGAGTTCTATTTCCGCAATTCCTCCATTGACCAGGAATTCAGGGATGTTTACACCGGGCTATTCCAGTCGGCTGACAGGTATATTGACATAGTGCGGGCATTGGGCGGCAAGTTTTACGGCATGACCCGCAACGAGCTTCTTGAAGCTACCCGTCTCAATGGCGGCGGAACTTTTTCGCGGATGCTGGACAATCTCCAGCAATGCGGCATCATCCGCACTTTCTCACGCTACGGCAAACAGCGCAAGGAGACCGTATTTCAGTTATACGACTTCTTCTCCCTGTTCTATCTCAATTTTGTAGGGGGAAAGACCCAGAGAAAAGACTGGGTCTATTTTCAGAGGTCGCATGAATATGACAGCTGGAGCGGAAGGACATTTGAACTGCTATGCTCCAGGCATATCGCGCAGATTCGCGATGCTCTGAGAATAAAATCGGTGGGACAGGACTACTCTTGGACCGGGTGCGCCTCCGATGGCAGAAATGTACAGGTTGATATGATTATCCCCTGTGCGGAAGAGCGCACTGACTATCTCTGCGAGATTAAATTCTCTGAAAGCCTGTACTACATCACCGGCGACTACGAAAACAAGCTGATGGAAAAAATAGAGGCTTTCAAGGGCTCGAAAAACCATAAGGCATCGCATTCTCTGCTGCTGGTGCTCATAACTGCCATGGGATTGGAAAACTCCGTGCACAACGCCTCCGTGAATGCGTCCGTAACGCTAAACGACCTGTTTGCCGAAATCCGGTAACTGAAGGCCCGAGCGGGCGGCCGGAGTTTTCGAAGCAAAAATTTCATATATTTGTATGGTTTGTTTTGAACCGTTCCATATTTAATGCAAAAATGAAAGGAATTGTGCTCTCCGGCGGCAGCGGAACCCGCCTGTACCCCATTACCAAAGGGGTCAGCAAGCAACTTTTGCCAATCTACGACAAGCCGATGATCTACTATCCGGTCTCGGTGCTGATGACGGCCGGCATCCGCGATATCCTGATAATCTCCACGCCGCAGGATCTGCCGGCATTCCGCCGCCTGATGGGGGACGGCAGCGACTTTGGCGTGAACTTCAGCTATGCCGAGCAGCCATCGCCCGACGGGCTGGCGCAGGCCTTCATAATAGGCAAGGAGTTTATCGGCGGCGACACGGTGTGCCTGGTGCTGGGGGACAATATCTTTCACGGACAGGGTTTTGAACAGATGCTCTCCTGCGCGGTGCGCGACGCCGACAGCGGCAAGGCCACGATTTTCGGCTACAGAGTGGCCGACCCGCAGCGCTACGGCGTGGCGGAGTTTGACGCGCAGGGCAACTGCCTCTCGATAGAGGAGAAGCCCGCCGCCCCCAAGAGCAACTACGCCGTCACGGGGCTCTATTTCTACCCCAACGAAGTGGTGGAGATCGCAGAAAACGTGAAGCCCTCGGTCCGCGGCGAACTGGAGATAACCTCCGTGAACCAGGAGTTCCTCTCCCGCGGCAGCCTCAAGTGCAGCCTGCTGGGCAGCGGCTTCGCCTGGCTTGACACCGGCACCTTCGCCTCCCTGGCCCAGGCGGCCACATTCGTGGAGGTCATCGAAAACCGCACGGGAGAATATGTCGCCTGCCTGGAGCAGATAGCCTATCAGAAGGGGTGGATTTCCCGCGAGAAGCTGGAGGCCATCGCCGCGCCGATGCAGAAGAACAAATACGGACAATACCTTCTGAACCTGCTTTAACATGGAATTCAAGGAGACGATACTCATAACCGGCGGGGCCGGGTTCATAGGGAGCCACGTGGTGCGCCTGTTGGTGAACAAATACCCCGAGAGCCGCATAATCAACCTGGACAAGCTGACATACGCCGGCAACTTGGCCAACCTGCGGGACATAGAAAACCGCCCCAACTACCTCTTTGTGAAGGGGGACATCTGCGATTTTGAGCTGCTGCAGAAGCTGTTCGGTCAGTACGGCATCACCGGCGTCATTCATCTGGCCGCCGAGAGCCACGTGGACCGCAGCATCCGCGACCCTTTTACCTTTGCGCAGACAAATGTGATGGGGACCCTCTCGCTGCTGCAGGCGGCCAAGGTGAGCTGGGAGCAGAGCGGATTCGAGGGGAAGCGCTTCTACCACATCTCCACCGACGAGGTGTACGGAGCGCTGGAGATTGACGAGCCCGACACCCTGTTCACCGAGCAGACCCCTTACCGCCCCCACAGCCCCTACAGCGCCTCCAAGGCCTCCAGCGACCACTTTGTGCGGGCCTTTCACGACACCTACGGGATGCCCACCATAGTGACCAACTGCAGCAACAATTACGGCCCCTATCAGTTCCCCGAGAAGCTGATACCGCTTTTCATAAACAACATCCGGCTGGACAAGCCGCTGCCGGTGTACGGCAAGGGAGAGAATGTGCGCGACTGGCTCTATGTAGAGGACCACGCCCGCGCCATCGACCTCATATTCCATAAGGGCAAGGTGGCGGAGACCTACAACATCGGCGGATTCAACGAGTGGCGCAACATAGACCTGGTGCGGCTGCTGGTGAAGACCTGCGACCGCCTGCTGGGGCGCCCGGAGGGGGCCTCCGAGCATCTTATAACCCACGTCACCGACCGCGCCGGCCACGACCTGCGCTATGCGATAGATGCGGGCAAGCTGCAGCGCGAGCTGGGCTGGAGCCCCTCCCTGCAGTTTGAGCAGGGGCTGGAGCAGACGGTACGCTGGTATCTGGGCAACGGCGAGTGGATGGACAACGTCACCAGCGGCGAGTATCAGAATTACTACCGTCAGATGTATACAGAAAGGTGAAAATAATGTAAGTTTGCCTCCGCAAACTCAAAAAACGATTTTTATGAACAAAAGGGTCGCATCCATCGACATCCTCAGGGGCTTTGACATGTTCCTGCTGGTGTTTCTGCAGCCGGTGATTTACTATTTTGGCAAGGCTATCGACTGCCAGTGGATACTTTACAACTTCAGCCACGAAACCTGGGAGGGCTTCCGCTTCTGGGACATCATCATGCCGCTGTTTATGTTTATGGCGGGCACGTCGCTCCCCTTCTCGATGGCCAAATATCAGGACCAGAAGAGCAAATGGCCGGCATACAAGAAGATTCTGCGCCGCTTTGCGATACTCTTTGCGCTGGGCTGGTGGGCTCAGGGCAACATCCTGGGGCTGGACATAAACAAGTTCTACATCTACAACAACACTCTGCAGGCCATTGCGTCGGGCTACCTGATTGCCTCCATAATCCTGCTCAACACCAGCCTCAAGGGGCGCATCGCCGCGATAGCCGCCCTGCTGCTGATATACTGGATTCCGATGCGCTTCTGCGGCGACTACACCAACGGCGGCTCCTTCGCCAACAAGGTGGACGCCCTGCTGATGGGGCGCTTCCAGGGGGATCCCTCCTACACCTGGATCTGGAGCAGCCTCACCTTTGCAGTGACGGTGCTGCTGGGCAGTCTTGCCGGCAGCATAATCAAGGAGGCGGGAGACAGGCGGCCGCGCGCCGCACTGCAGATACTCGTGCTGGGCGCCGTGTGTCTGGGCCTGGGCCTGCTTTGGAGCCTTGAGTCGCCCATAATCAAGCGTCTGTGGACCACCAGCATGACCCTCTACTCCGGCGGTATCTGCCTGATGCTTATGGCCGCCTTCTATTGGTGGATTGATGTCCGCGGGCACATAAAGGGGCTGGACTGGCTCAAGATATACGGCATGAACTCCATCGCCGCCTACATCATCGGCCTTAAAATCAACTTCCGCTCCGTGGCGCAGTCGCTGCTCTATGGCTTTGAGCACCTTATGAAGCCCGAATTCTACACTGTGCTGATAACTTTTGCCAACTATGCAATCGTGTTCTGCATATTGCTGATACTCTATCGCAAGAAAATCTTTATCAAGGTATAATATGAAATTCAGACATTTTATCGCCGCATCGCTGCTCGCCTTTGCGCTTGCATCCTGCGGCACCGGTGACTCTTCCAAGGTCATCAAGGTAGAAACTCCCGCCCGCCCCGCAGGGCAGGAGAGTGCGCTGGGCCTCACTGTGGCCCCCATCGACACCGTTCGCGTGGGCTTTGTGGGGGTCGGCAGCCGCGGCCCGGGCGCAGTGCGCCGCTTCACCTATCTGCCCGGCGTGAAAATCGTGGGCATCTGTGACGTCCGCCCCGAGATGGTGGAGCAGGCCCAGCAGATTCTGGACAGCCGCGGAGTTGCCCGTGCAGCCGAATATTCCGGCTCCACCGAGGTCTATAAGGAGATGTGCGACCGCGACGACATCGACCTCATCTACATCTGCACCGACTGGAAGCACCACGTCCCCATCGCCCTCTACGCAATGGAGCACGGCAAGAATGTGGCCGTGGAGGTTCCCGCAGCCTCTTCTCTGGAAGATATCTGGGCGCTGGTGAACACCTGCGAGCGCACCCGCAAGCACTGCATGATGCTGGAGAACTGCTGCTATGACTTCTTTGAGATGACCACTCTGGCAATGGCCCAGGAGGGGATGTTCGGAGAAATCCTGCACGGCGAGGGCTCCTACCACCACAACCTCGACTCCTATTGGGATTCATACTGGAACAACTGGCGTCTCGACTTTAACCACGCCACAAAGGGGGATGTATATCCCACCCACGGCCTCGGCCCCGTGTGCCAGGTGATGAACATCCACCGCGGCGACCGCTTCAAAACAATCGTGGCGATGGACACCAAGGCTGTCAACGGCCCCAAGCACGTTGAGGCGCGCACCGGTGAGAAGTGCACCGACTTCCAGAACGGCGACGTCACCTGCACCATGATTCAGACCGAGAACGGCAAGAGCATACTTGTGGAGCACGACGTGCTGACTCCGCGCCCCTACGACCGTATGTATCAGATTGTGGGCAGCGACGGCTACAGCGGCAAATATCCCGTGGGCCAGATGTGCCTCAGAGACAATACCCTGCAGGGAGCCGCAACCGACTTTGAGAATCTGGGCAAGGAGAAAGTGTTCTCCGGAGCAGAGCTCGACAGCCTGATGGCTGCGCATCGCAATCCCATTCTGACCCCCGAGCTGGAGGCGCTGGCAAAAGAGGTGGGCGGCCACGGCGGCATGGACTTCATTATGGACTACCGTCTGGTTTACTGCCTGCACAACGGGCTCCCTCTGGATATGGATGTATATGACATGGCGGAGTGGTGCTGCCTCACCGAGCTGGGCCGCATCTCCATCGAGAACGGCTGCGCTCCCGTTGAGGTTCCCGACTTCACCCGCGGCGACTGGAACAAGCTCCAGGGATTCTCCTACGCATTCGCAAAGTAGAGCCGCGCTGCAGCATATAATAACAGGAGCCGCCCCAAAATGGGGCGGCTCCTGTATTTTTAGGGCTTGAAGAGCGCGCTTGCTTAGAGCAGATGCAGGCGGATGGCGGCGACAGCGGCTATGGCTTTGGGGTCGCGGAGCAGAAAGCGGCTGCGGCGCCACGCGGGGATCTGTGCGGTGCAGTGGGTCATAATCTCGCTGCGGGCTGCGGGGCAGTCCCGAACTCCGCAAATCAGCGCCTTTTTGATGTAGATATAGTCCAGCAATTCCCCTGTGCGTCCGCTGTAGAGCCCCTTGCGGCGGGCAAACTGCAGCAGGGCGTCGAAAGAAGCGAGTCTCTCGCGGTAGCGGCCGGTGTCGGCGGCGGTGGAGAGGGATCCTGCGCGGTAGATGTAATGGTAGAGCGGCTCACCTACCTGCGCGATGCTCACGGCGCAGAGCAGCGCCTCCGCCAGAAAACAGCTGTCCTCCGCGCTTCGGGTGGGCGGAAAGGCAATCCCATTCTCCGCAATGAATCCGCGCCGGTAGATGAATGATGTAAAGTAAGACTTGTAGCGCCTCAGGAAATTCTCCCGCCCCGCCTCGGAGAGCGGGCCGCTCTCTACCTGCGGGTTGGCACGGATCTCGCGCCGCTCGCCGTCGATCTTGAGGATGTTGCAGCAGGCGAGGTCGGCACGGCAGGCCTCTGCGGCGCAGTAGAGCTTTTCGCAGAATCGGGGGTCCAGCGTGTCGTCGGCATCCAGAAATGCGACATATTCGCCACTGGCCAGACTCAGTCCGATGTTGCGCGCCCCGCCGGGTCCGGAATTAGCCTCGGTGGCGCCGAATATGCACCGCAGGCCGCTGCCGCAAGCCAGAGTGCGGGCTTGCGAAATGCTGTCGTCGCAGCCGTGGTCGTCGATAAACACGAATTCCAGCTCTGCGGCGATGCTCTGCCTTGCTATGTTTTCGAATAAAGAGGGGAGATGCGGCGCCGAATTGTAGAGAGGTATTATGACCGATACCTTACTCATCCTCCTTCATAGTCTGCGCCGTCTTGTAGAGGGCGCTCTGTTCCAGCTTCTCCTGTGCGTATTTGAGGGTCACGGTGAACTTCTTCTTGCGTGAGGTGGGGGCCTCGAACATTGCGTCCATCATCATTGTCTCGCAGATGGAGCGCAGTCCGCGGGCGCCCAGCTTGAACTCGACCGCCTTGTCCACGATGTAGTCCAGCACGTCGTCCTCTATCACCAGATCGATGCCGTCCAGCTTGAATAGCTCGGTGTATTGCTTGATGATGCTGTCCTTGGGCTCGGTGAGAATAGAGCGCAGGGCGTTGCGGTCCAGGGAGTCCAGGTGGGTGATGATGGGCAGGCGGCCGATGATTTCCGGAATCAGGCCGTATGCGCGCAGATCCTGGGGACCCACATACTGCATCATGTTGTTCTTGTCTATGAGGCCGCGCTGCTTCTGCGCCTCAAAGCCCACAACCTGCGAGTTGAGCCGGTGGGCGATGTTCCGCTCGATCCCCTCGAACGCGCCGCCGCAGATGAACAGGATGTTGTCGGTATTTACCGCAATCATCTGCTGCTCGGGGTGCTTGCGCCCTCCCTGAGGGGGGACGTTAACTATGCTGCCCTCGATAATTTTGAGCAGCGCCTGCTGCACTCCCTCGCCCGACACGTCGCGGGTGATGGAGGGGTTGTCGCTCTTGCGGGCAATCTTGTCGATTTCGTCTATGAACACTATGCCGCGCTCCGCCCGCTTCACGTCGTAGTCGGCGTCCTGCAGCAGGCGGGTCAGAATGCTCTCCACATCCTCTCCCACATATCCCGCCTCGGTGAGCACAGTGGCGTCCACAATGGCAAAGGGGACGTTGAGCATTTTGGCGATGGTGCGTGCCAGCAGCGTCTTGCCGCAGCCGGTAGGGCCCACCAGCAGTATGTTGGACTTCTCTATAAGGCTGTGATCGGAGTTGGAGATGCGCTTGTAGTGGTTGTAGACCGCCACGGCAAGCACCTTTTTGGCCTGATCCTGCCCTATGACATACTGGCTCATGAAGTCGAACATCTCGCGCGGCTTCTTGAGGGTGAGATCGCCCTCGATGTGGCCGTTGCCGCCGACAGCGCTCCCCTTGGGGTGGAGCACCTCGCGCACCGCGCCGTAGGCCGCCTCTGCGCAGTCGGAGCAGATTGCGGCGTGTTCCGTGGTGATGAGCAGGTCCACCTCGTCCTGGGTGCGGCCGCAAAAGACGCACCTCTCGGGGGTTCTGGGTGTTCTGGGAACTTTGGCCATTACTTCTTTATCTCCTTGGCGGCGGGCCTTTTGACAATCTCGTCTATCATACCGTATTCAAGGGCATCCTGCGCCGTCATCCAGTAGTCGCGGTCGGCATCTTTCACAATCTGCTTATAGCTCTTGCCGGTGTGCTCCGCGAGTATGTCGTAGAGCTCCTTCTTGAGGGTGAGGATCTCTCTGGCCGTGATTTCGATGTCAGAAGCCTGGCCCTGGGCGCCGCCCATGGGCTGGTGTATCATCACGCGCGAGTGGGGCAGGGCGGAGCGCTTGCCGCTCTTGCCGGCGGCCAGCAGCACCGACGCCATCGATGCAGCAAGGCCTGTGCAGATGGTGTGCACGTCGCTGCCGATGGTCTGCATTGTGTCGTAAATGCCCAGGCCGGCATACACCTCCCCGCCGGGGGAGTTGATGTATATGGAGATGTCTGTGTCATCTCCGTTGCTGTCCAGAAACAGCAGCTGCGCCTGGATAATGTTGGCCACCTCGTCGTTGATGGGGCATCCGAGAAAAATGATGCGGTCCATCATCAGACGGGAGAAAACATCCATCTGGGCGACATTCAGCTGCCGCTCCTCGATGATCATCGGGTTCATATAGCTCGAAGTCACCTTGCCGTACTGATAGAGGTCCAGCGAGCTGATGCCGCGGTCTTTGACCGCATATTTTTCGAATTCGGATTTCATTGTGTTCTTCGGATGTTATTTTGAAAGTTCGCGCATTTTCTCGAGCGAGATGCTCTTCTTTGCGAGGGTGGCGTTCTTCTTGACGAAGTCCATCACCATGTCGTTCTCCACCTTGTCGTAGAGGCGGCGGGCCTGCTGCTCGTCGCTGAGCAGGCGGGTTACGGACTCTTTTGCCTGGCTGTCGCTCATTGCGGGCAGACCGTACATAGCATACTGGTAGTTGATGAAGTTGCGGGCCTCGCTCTCGAGCAGCTCTCTGGTAACCTTGAGGTCGTGGGCCTTCATCAGCTTGCCGCGGACAACATCCCAGCGGAAGTCCTTCATAAAGGAGTCGAACTCCTTCTCGATGTCCTCTGCGGTGAACTTGCCCTCGTTCGCGGCCAGCAGCCAGCGCTTGATGAATGCGTCGGGCATAGCAATATTGGCCTTGTTCACGAGATATTCGCGGGCATCGGTGCTGAAGCGGTAGTCGCTCTCCTGCTCATACTCCTCGGTGAGGCGCTCGGCAATCTTGGCGTCGAACTGCTCGGGAGTTGAAACGGCGCCTTCGCCGAAGATCTTGTCGTATGTCTCCTGGTTCTCCTCTGCGTCTTTGAAGGTCTTGATGCTCTTCACGGTCATCTTCCACACCGGCTCCATTGCGGCCAGTTCTTCCTTCTTGAGGTGGAGCATAGAGGCGCGGTCGGTCTCGTTGGCAAAGGTCTCCACAACGTTCACGTCGCGGCTCTCGCCCGCCTTGATGCCGACATACTGCTTTCTGATGTCGTCGCTTGCCATAGAGCGCAGAGCTACATAGGTGTCCTCCACCTTGTTCTCGCCCTGCTCGAAGTCGCAGGTCATAAAGTCGTCCTCGCCCAGGGCTTCGCCGTCCTCAAGGGTGCCGAACTGCTTGAGCAGGTTCTTCTTGTAGTCCTTCTTGGCCTCTTCGGTGACTTTTACCTTGTAGTAGGTGATGTTGTCCTCTGCGGTAACGTCAATGTCAAACTTGGGATAGAGGCCCAGATCGTACTGGAATGTGAGGCTCTCGCCGTTCTCCCAGTCGTTGTCAAACTCCTTCTCGCTGGGCATGGGCTCGCCGATGACTTCCAGCTTGTTCTCCTCGATGTGCTTGCCAAGGGCGTCGCCCACAAGGCTGTTGATGACATCCGCCATGGCCTGCGCGCCATAGAGCTT
The DNA here is from genome assembly GCA_963637965.1 of bacterium. Lineage (GTDB taxonomy): Bacteria > Bacteroidota > Bacteroidia > Bacteroidales > UBA932 > Equibacterium. The sequence continues at coordinate 36,364 of CAVHPI010000005.1, read as the reverse complement.
CTCTATCAGCGACATGGGGGCCATTCCCTTGCGGAAGCCCTTGATGTCGGCCTGGCGGCGGAAGCTGTTGAGTTTTTTCTTTTTAGGCTCGGCCCAGTCGGCCTTCTCTACGGTGACGGTCAGAGTGAGGTTGAGATCGTCGGTTCTGTTTTCTGTTAACTGCATTGTATTTATTGTTTAATTTATAATCGTATCGCGGCAATAAGCCCGCAAATTTAGTAAAAAATACCTACATTTGTAAAAATCTGACTTATGATATTGTTATGAAAGAATATATCAGCAAGAATGAGAGCCGGTTCTTCGATGAATTGTTCTCTCTGCTGCGCATTCCATCGGTGAGCAGCGAACCCGAACATAAAGAGGATATGATGCGCTGCGCACGCCGCCTGAGCGAGCTTCTGCTTGCAGCCGGGGCCGACAGCGCCGAGGTTTTCCCCACCAAGGGACATCCGGTGGTATTCGGGCAGAAAAAAGTGAGCGACAGCGCCCCCACCGTGCTGGTGTACGGCCACTACGACGTGCAGCCCGTGGACCCCATAAACGAGTGGAGGAGCGACCCCTTTGAGCCGGAAATCCACGACGGGGCCATCTGGGCCCGCGGCGCCAACGACGACAAGGGGCAGATTTTTATGCACATCAAGGCGTTTGAATATCTGCTTGCGGGCGGGCAGCTGCGCCACAACGTAAAATTCATATTCGAAGGGGAGGAGGAGATCAGCTCCCCGTCGCTGCCCGAGTGGGTGGCGGCGCACACCGACCTGCTTGCGTGCGATGTGATTCTGGTTTCCGACACTACGATGATTTCCGACAAGGTTCCTTCCATCAACTGCGGCATGCGCGGCCTGGCGTATATGGAGATTGTGGTCAAGGGACCCTCTGCCGACCTTCATTCGGGCCACTACGGCGGCTCGGTGGCCAATCCGGCCAATGTGCTCTGCGACATCGTCAGCTCGCTGATAGACCGCGAGGGGCGCGTCACCATAGAGGGTTTCTACGATGATGTGGCGGACCTCTCATCACAAGAGCGGGCGATGCTCTCCAAGGCTCCCTTTGACGAGGAGGGCTTTGAGCGCGAAATCGGGGTTCGCGGGGTCCGCGGCGAGGCGGGCTACACCACCCAGGAGAGGCGCAGTATCCGCCCCTGCCTGGACGTGAACGGCATAGTGGGCGGATTTACCGCCGAGGGGTCCAAGACCATCATCCCCAGGGAGGCGCGCGCCAAGGTCTCGATGCGCCTGGTGCCCAACCAGAAGTGCGACAAAATTGCGGAGCTCTTCAAGAAGCATATCGCCAAAATCGCCCCGGCCGACGTCGAGGTGGAGGTAATCGAGCACCACGGCTGCAACGGCTTCCTGATGGGGCTCTCCTCTTCTGCATACCGCGCCGCCTCCCGTGCCATCGGGGAGGTGTACGGCATTGAGCCGGTCCCCAGCCGCGGCGGCGGCAGCATCGGCATATTGGCGGAGATGCAGCAGATGCTCTCTGCCGATCCCCTGCTGATGGGATTCGGGCTGGAACGCGACGCAATCCATTCTCCCAACGAGAGCTACCTGCTGAGCCAGCTGTATAAGGGAATGGAATCAATAGCACTCTTCTATAAATATTATGACAAGTAGCCAACTTTACGAAAATATACGCGCCAAGCAGAGCTTCCTCTGCGTGGGGCTGGACACCGACCTGGAGAAAATCCCGCAGCAGCTGCTCGGCGAGCGTTATCCGCTGTTCGCCTTCAACCGCGAGATTATCGACGCCACGGCCGATGTGGCGGTCTGCTACAAGCCCAACACCGCCTTTTACGAATGTTACGGAGCGGAGGGCTGGCTGCAGCTGGAGATGACCGTGAAATATATCAAAGAGCACTATCCCGAGATATTTGTGATTGCAGACGCCAAGCGGGGCGACATTGGCAACACCGCCGCCCGTTATGCCAAGGCCTTCTTTGACAATATGCCGTGCGACGCGGTCACCGTCTCCCCCTATATGGGGCGCGACGCGGTGACTCCGTTTCTCGCATACGAGGGGAAGTGGGCCGTGGTGCTGGGGCTGACTTCCAACCCCTCCGCGGCCGATTTTGAGCTGGAGGGCGACCTGTACAAGCGGGTCATCGGCAAGGCGATGGAGTGGGGCGGCGCAGACAATCTGATGTTTGTGGCGGGGGCGACCCGCGCGCAGATGCTCTCGGATGTGCGCGCCGTCTGCCCCGACAACTTCCTGCTGGTGCCGGGGGTCGGAGCCCAGGGCGGCAGCGTGGAGGAGGTGGCCCGCTACGGCTTCAACAGCCGCTGCGGCCTGCTTGTGAACTCCTCGCGCGGCATCATCTATGCCGGCGGCGGGAGCGATTTCGCAGAAGCCGCTGCCAAGGCGGCCCGGGAGCTGCAGGGCAAGATGAGAGAGAAATTTCTGTAGGCTCCCTTGTTTTTCAAGGTTTTGTATTATCTTTGCCTATCCTTAATTCAAAGGGACGGGAAAAATCTGCTGTCCCTTGCATTCATTAGACATATATGTACGATATCATCGAACTCAGCGGCAAGAGTAGGGAAGAACTGGTCGAAATCGCCAGAAAACTCAATGTAAAGAAGCCGGAGTCAATTTCAGAAAAAGATTTGGTATATGTGATTCTGGACGAACAGGCCATCCAGAGCAGCGAACCTATAAAAAGACCCGGCCGCCCCAAAGGCCGTCCCAAGAAGGCGGCTTCTCCCGCAGCGGAGGCTGCCGCCCCCGCACCTGAAGCGACGGAGGCTCCCGCAGCGGAGAAGCCCCGTCGCGGCCGCAAGCCCAAAGCAAAGGCAGAAGCCCCTGCGGAGGTGGCGCCTGCAGCTGAGGTTGCACCGGCAATAACTGCAGAGCCTGCTGCTCCTGTAGCGGAGAAACCCCGCCGCGGCCGCAAGCCCAAGGTAAAGGCGGATGCTGCCGCTGAGGCGGCTCCCGCAGCTGAGGCATTTGCAGCGACAGAGAGCGCCGCACCCGCACCCGCCGCAGAAGAGCAGCCCCGTCAGCGCCAGATGCGCCCCAGAATGAAGCAGGGCGCCGCTCCCGCCGCCGATGTCAAGGCCGTAAGCGCCGCAGCGGAGGCAGCCCCCGAGGCTCCCAAGGCCGAGGAGCGCCAGAAGGGCGACCGTCAGGCTCAAAGCCAGGGCCGCGGCCAGCAGAGTCAGAACGCCCCTCAGGCAGACAGGAACCGCGGTCAGCAGAATGGCGCTCTTCAGGGTCAGAACGCTGGTCAGCAGAATGGTGTGCCTCAGGGCCAGAACGGCGAGCAGCAGGGCCGCCAGCGCACTCCCCGCGTGGAGTATGACGGCGTTGTGGAGGCCTGCGGCGTGCTTGAAATCATGCCCGACGGCTACGGATTCCTCCGCTCGTCTGACTACAACTACCTCAACTCTCCCGATGATATCTACGTATCGCAGTCTCAGATAAAGAGCTACGCACTCAAGCCGGGCGACACCATCAAAGGCGATATCCGTCCGCCCCGCGAGGGAGACAAATACTTCCCGCTGGTGCGCATACACACCATCAACGGCCGCAGCCCGGAGTTTGTACGCGACCGCGTGCCGTTCGATTTCCTGACCCCCGTCTTCCCCAACGAGAAGTTCAATCTGACGGGCGGCATCCACAACAATAACATCTCGGTGCGCATAGTGGATATGTTCACCCCCATCGGCAAGGGGCAGCGCGGCCTCATCGTGGCGCAGCCCAAGACAGGCAAGACGGTGCTGCTCAAAGACATCGCCAACGCCATTGCCGACAATCACCCCGAGGTGTTCATGATAGTGCTGCTGATTGACGAGCGTCCAGAGGAGGTCACCGACATGCAGCGCAGTGTAAAGGCGGAGGTCATAGCATCGACCTTCGACGAGCCTGCAGAGCATCACGTCAAGGTGGCCAACATAGTGCTGGAAAAGGCCAAGCGTCTGGTGGAGTGCGGTCACGACGTCGTGATTCTGCTGGACAGCATCACCCGCCTGGCCCGCGCATACAACACCGTGCAGCCCGTGTCGGGCAAGGTGCTCAGCGGCGGCGTGGATGCCAACGCCCTGCACAAGCCCAAGCGATTCTTCGGCGCCGCCCGCAATATCGAGAACGGCGGTTCGCTCACCATTCTGGCCACGGCCCTTACCGAGACCGGCTCCAAGATGGACGACGTGATATTCGAGGAGTTCAAGGGGACCGGCAACCTGGAGCTGCAGCTTGACCGCAAGCTCAGCAACAAGCGCCTCTTCCCCGCAGTGGACGTGACTCTCTCCAGCACCCGCCGCGACGACCTGCTCTACAATCCCGAGCATGCCAACCGCATCTGGATTCTGCGCAAGTATCTTGCTGATATGAATTCGATGGAGGCGATGGAGTTTATGAAGAGCCGCCTGGAGCGCACCAGGAACAACGAGGAGTTCCTCTACACCATGCAATCCGACTTGGATTAATCCGCCATTGATCGCTGCACCTCTGCGGCCCGGCCGGCAGAGAGTTTAAGACCGCGAGACTGCAAGTTATTTCGGCGCATCAGATGAACAATTTCTGATGCGCCTTTAGTTTTTGGATTTGCGCTCTTTGCCGCTGCGGCGGAAGAGGTCGCGCAGCTTGTTGAACTCCTGCTTGTAGGAAACGCCCACGCCGTTGCGCTGCGTCTGGTCAAGGTAGTTGCTGTACTCGTCGGCGGAGTGGGAGAACAGCTTCAGCTTGGTCTTGCCCCGCCGCCCCAGCTTGATATTAACATCGATATCGCCCACGATATCGTCGCGGTTGCTGGTCATATACCGGCGGTTGCCGATATTGCCGTTCACCGTCACGCGATTGTTTATCAGCTGGGTAGACACCGCCACATCGAATATGTCCCTCCCGGTCTCCGTGGGCAGGTAATTGAAGCCGAAGTCGATGGGGATCCCCAGCTGTTGCAGAATGCCGTTGAGCTGGTTGCTCATTATCTCTGTGGCGTTGAAATATGACACCGAAGTGTTGTTCACGATGCCGCTCTGCTCGTCGGGGATGAATGAGCCCGACACAATCAGCGCCAGGAACTGCCGCATCCGCTTCTCTTCCGTGTTCAGGGTGTTGGATATGGTAGCCTCCACCGTGGGGTCGAGGTCCTCGATGCCGATGTCAAAGCTCAGGCTGGGGTTGGAAAGTTTGCCGCCCGCCAGAATGCTGCAGTTTACAGGGCGCCGCATAGACGAGCTCTCCCCGTCGCTGGAAATCAGCGGCGAGATGGAAACCTTGGTCTTGTACACCGCCGCCATGTCCAGCTCCGAATCCATTATGTCGCCGGTAAAGTGGATGGTGCTTCCCGGATTAAGCGAGAATTTGCGGTTTACGAGCCCCAGCAGAGTGAGGTCGTAGTCACCTTCGCTGATGGCGTAGTCGCCCAGAATGGAGAATGCCCCGTCTTTTACCGCCAGATCCACCACGCCGCTGCCGTTCACGTGCAGGGCATCGCCGCTGCTGCTGCCGATCTCAAGGTTGAGCCGGGTCTCCTCGGTGGCGTGGATGCGTGCCGCCACGCTGAGCCCGCCGCCGGAAGCGACCTCCTCCTGCTGCGCCTTGAGCCGGTTGATGACTATGAGCGAATCTATGCTGGAGAGGCTCGGCCTGGGGCGGGAATCCTTGAATGTGAGGATGAACGACTGCGAGGATGATGCCGACTGGATGGGGATGTTCACCGCCGATCCGGGGCGTGTGGTGATGTCCATATTCAGCGCCAGGGCGCTCACGGGGCCGGTGATGCTGATGTCCCCGCTGGCGTAGGCCTTGCCGTAGAATGTCTCGTTGTCGTTTCTGGCGGTGTTGAGCCCCAGCAGGTCGGTGGCTTTGATGCGCACGTCCAGAGCCATATCCTTGAAGTGATTGTGGGTGATGCGCCCAGTAAGGGTGCCGGCTCCCTTCTCCTCATCTTTGAGGGTGAAGTCGCGCAATATGATTTCCGGCCCGGCGATGTCCACGAAACCGTCCAGGACATAAGGCACCTTGGTGTAGTCGAGCTTGGCGTGCAGCTGCTCCAGATGCCCCTCCTGCATTGCGAGGTCCAGGGCGTTGAGGGGGCCGCTGACGGCCAGATTGCCGGAGAACGACCCGCTGATGTCGGTGGCCAGCGAAGAGAGGAAGGGCTCCAGCACCCCGAGCTGGAACTTGCGGGCGGAGACGGTGGCCTGCACCTGGCCGCTCTGCGGGCTGTAGTAGCCTCCCGCGCGCAGCACTTCGCGGCTGCCCTGAGTGTTTACGGCCAGCAGCTTGACCCGCTGCAGCGAGTCGTCCCAGCGGCTCAGCGCCTCCAGGCGGCCTATGTCGTGCCCCGCCAGCGAGAGGGAGTCGGCCACGATGTCGGCAAACACGTCGGGCTTGGAGAAGGGGGTGATTATCTGCCCGTTGCCGCTCACGCTGCCGCTCAGATTGAGCGGGCTTGCCAGCAGCAGGTCGGCCATCGAGAGGTCCAGTCTGCGGATGTCAAAGGTGCAGGTGTCGGCGCTGTTGTCGGAGAGAACCCCGGCAATGCTGAGTCCCTGGGCCTCGTTGAGCAGCGAGAAACCGTTGATGGCGATATGTTTATCGGCTATGAATACAGACGAGGGGCTGATGTTCCAGGTGTTGCCCCCGATATTTATGAACGACGGCTTCAGGTACACCTGCAGGTTGTCGGAGCTCTGCCGCTTGTCGGGGAAGAAGAGGCGCGCTCTGATGCTGCCCGCCTCCAGCGAATCGGGGTCGTTGCAGAAGTTGATGCCGGCCTCCACGGCATTCGCTGCGCAGAGGGCCTTTACCGCGGCGTCGGCGATGCTCAGCTTGCCCGACTGTATCATCTGCGATGTGATGTCGGCAAAAGAACTGTCGCGGCCGAAGTCCAGATTCGCGTGCAGGTCTTGCACATAAACCCCTCCGGTGGCCAGCAGCGGGGAACTGATCTTGGCGGTGAGGGTGCTGTCGCCTCTGGATGAGAGCAGCACCGTGGAGCCCCGCTCGACGTGGACTCCGGGGGCCAGATAGCCCAGTAGCGGGCTCAGATCCTGCACCTTGAGTTCGAGGTCGAATTTGTCGCCGCCTGCTGCGGGGACGCTCTTCAGGCGCGAGGCCAAATTGTCCAGCTTGCCGCCGAGCACGGAGGCTTCCGCCTGCGAAATGATGCCGGTGACGGGGGCGCTGCCGCGGTATCGGGCAGAGAACATATCGCTCTTGATGCCGGCCATGTGCCGGTCTCCGCCGCCGAACGCCACCGCCTCGATTTCCGGCAGGTCGAAGGTGCCGTCGGGGCTCTCGCACTGCATTCCGGTGATGTTGACCTTGCCCACGGTGGGTCCCTCCTTGGTGCGGTTGATGGTGGCCTCGGCGTTGAGCCGCACCGCCGACACGTCTCGCTTGTCAAAGTTGAGGGCGTGCAGGTCGGCGTGCCCCAGCGAGAGCTTGACGTGGTAGAGGCTGCCGCCGTCTGCCGCCGAGGGGGCCAGAAGCCCCTGCAGCATAAACTTCAGGTTGGGGTCGGAACTTACCACCCGCGCCTCGAACTCGTTGTGCTTCCAGTTGCCCGCCGCGGAGATGTTGCTGTAGGTGTAGTCGTTGAACTCGAATTTGGGAATCGTGAGCTCGTCTATGTAATATTCGGTCTTTTCCGGAGTGGAGAATGTGCCGGATGCCGAGGCGTGCAGGGTGGCCTGTCCCAGCTTGGGCGACTGCAGAAATCTTCCGATGTCAAAATCGTTGAGGTCGGCAAAACCGAGCACTTCATATGTCTTTTTGCCGGCGGTGCGGCACATTATGTCCACATTGCAGCCGCCCAGCGCGCTCTCCACCGCTCCGAATGCCACAAAGTCCTCGAAAAAGCCGTTGAGCGAGCCCAGGAACTTGAGCGGGGTGCCGGGTGCGAGCCCGGATATCGACTGGCGGTTGAATTTCTCCTTGTTTGCGGTGCACTCATACACGATTTGCGAGATGTCCTCCATACTCGTGTAACTGTCGTTGACAATAATGCTGGCCATTGTGTGCTTGGCGTCGGGGAGACCGAGGAGATGGGCGCTCAGGTTGAGGTAAGTCCCTTTGGTGCCCGACCATACCTTGAGCGAATCTGTGCGGATGTCCTTCAGGCTGCCCTCCACCTTGCCGTCGATTATGAGCTTGAGCTCGAGTGAGGATACGTTGCTGGCAAAGCGCTGCACCGTGGTGAGGTCCAGCAGCGTCTCGGAAAATGTGGCGCTGAACGACACGCTGTCGGCAAAGTGGCCGAAGTCTTCGAAATCCCTGAAATGCAGGTGGGCGTCGGGCAGCGTGAGACTGGAGAGTCCGTCGTTGAAGTTGAAGTCTCTGATGTGCACGCCCGCCGTGTCGTATTCTGCGCCAAAGGAGAGGTTGCGGAAGTCCAGGCCGCTCCTCTCCTCGGCAAACGAGAGACCCAACACGTTGAGCGAGGCGCTTTTGCCGTCGTATTTCACATCCTTGGCCTCGAATTCCAGGCCGGAGATGGCAACGTCGTTGGGGTCCACCTTGCGCGGGTTGCGGGTGCGGTCTGTCTTGGGGGCGTCGGGCTTGTCGGTGATGATTCGGAAGTTGTGTATCTTCAGATGCCGCAGCGACGCGTCGATCTGTGGCAGGGAGAAGCCGGCGCTGTCGGGGGCCGCTTCTGCAGCTGCTTCTGCCACGGCTGCGGCCTCTTCTGCCGTATCCGCCTCTGCGGTGAGCCCTTTCTCGGGCAAGTTGGCCCAGAAAAGAGCGCCGTTGTCGAGCAGCAGCCGCTTTACGGCAATGTTGCCCGAGAGCAGCGCGCCGGGAGAGAAGGAGAGGGAGACTTTTCCGCAGCAGAACAGGGTGTCGCTGCCTGAGAGAACTGCCACGTCGTCCAGAATAAAGCGGTCAAAGAGGGCAAAGTGGATGTTGCCGACGCTGACATCCATTCCGGTGCTGCCGCTGACGGCCTCCGTCACCTTGCCGCAAAGCGCCTTCTGCACAGGCTGCAGATGCAGCAGCGCCATGGCCGCGGCAATCAGAGCAACCGCTGCTGCGACCAGTGCGACCGGTATTTTGAGCCACTTTTTCACTTCTGTGCGCTTGAGTTTTAACCTACAAAAATAATCAATGGCGGCGATTGAGCAAAATTGTCGTCAAAAGGGCGCCGCGGCAATTTAGATTTTGCGGGCACTGAAAAAATGACTAATTTTACACCCTTATTGAACACAACGGAAAGAATAATTATTGAGTAATAAATGGACGAAGAATTGGATGATATCCAGGGAAGGATAATCCCTGTGAACATAGAGAGCGAGATGAAGAGCTCCTACATAGATTATTCTATGTCGGTGATAGTCTCGCGTGCGCTGCCCGATGTGCGGGACGGTATGAAGCCTGTGCACCGCCGCGTGCTTTTCGGTATGGACGGTCTGGGCGTGGGCGCAAGCGGCAGCACCAAGAAATCTGCCCGCATCGTGGGTGAGGTGCTCGGTAAATACCACCCTCACGGCGACACCAGCGTCTACGACGCGATGGCCCGTCTGGCCCAGCCCTGGAACATGCGCTATCCCCTGGTGTTCGGTCAGGGTAACTTCGGCAGCATCGACGGCGACTCCGTGGCTGCGATGCGTTACACCGAGGCCAAGCTGGAGAAGCTGGCAGAGGAAATCCTCGCCGACCTGGACAAGAACACTGTAGATTTCAAGCCCAACTTCGATGAATCGCTGCCCGAGCCGGTGGTACTCCCCGCAAAGGCCCCCGTGCTGCTGCTCAACGGCAGCAACGGCATCGCCGTGGGTATGGCCACCAATATGGCCCCCCACAACCTCACCGAGGTCTGCAACGCCATCTGCGCCTATATAGACAACCCTGAAATCACAGTGGATGAGCTGATGGAGCACGTCAAGGGCCCCGATTTTCCCACCGGCGGCATAATCCAGGGCATGCAGGGCATCCGCGACGCCTTTGAAACGGGCCGCGGACGCATCGTGATCCGCTCCAAGACAGACATCGAGGTGGCCGAGAACGGCCGCGAGACCATAGTGATAAGCGAGATTCCCTACCAGGTGAACAAGCGCGAGATGATTGAGAAAATCGCCGAGCTGGTAGAGAACAAGAAGATAGAAGGCATCGCCTACATCAACGACGAGAGCGACCGCAAGGGTATGCGCGTGGTCATCAGGCTCAAAATGGGGGCATCCTCGAGCGTGGTGCTCAGCAACCTCTACAAATACACCCCCGTGCAGTCCAGCTTCTCGGTGAACAACATCGCCCTGGTGGACGGCAAGCCCCGCCTGCTGGGTCTCAAGGACCTTATCCACTATTTTGTGAAGCATCGCCACGAAGTTGTGGTGCGCCGCGCCAAGTTCGATCTGGACAAGGCGGAGAAGCGCGCCCACATCCTGGAGGGTCTGCTCAAGGCGCTGGACATCATAGACGAGGTAGTCGCCCACATCCGTGCATCCAGAACCGCACAGGAGGCCCGCGACGGCCTTATGACCAAGTTCGGATTTACCCAGCCGCAGGCCGACGCAATCGTGGAGATGCGTCTGCGCCAGCTGGCCGGTCTGGAGCGGGAGAAGCTCCGCGCCGAATATGACGAGCTGGAGGGCCTCATCCGCCATCTCAAGGATGTGCTCGCAAGCGAAGAGCTGCAGCTGGGCATCATCAAAGACGAGATGCACGAACTCATAGAGAAATATGGCGACGCGCGCCGCACAGAAATCGCTCCCACCGCCGACGACATAAATCCCGAGGACTTCTACGCCAACGAGGATGTGGTGATCACCATCTCCCATTTGGGCTATATCAAGCGCACTCCGCTCTCTGAATACCGCACCCAGGCCCGCGGCGGCGTGGGCAGCAAAGGGAGCACTACCCGCGAGGAGGACTTCATAGAGCACATCTATGTGGCCAACAACCACAGCACGATGCTCTTCTTCACATCGATGGGCCGCTGCTACTGGCTCAAGACCTACGAGATTCCCGAGGGTACCAAGGCATCCAAGGGCCGCGCCATCCAGAACCTGCTCAACATCGAGTCGGGCGACAGCGTCAAGGCCTACATCAATGTCCGCAACCTCTCCGACGAAGCCTTTGTGGAGAGCCACTATGTGGTGATGGTCACCAAGAACGGCACATTCAAGAAGACCTCCCTCAAGGAGTACTCGCACGTGCGCAGCAAGGGTGTCAACGCCATCGTTATCCGCGAGGACGACGAACTGCTGGAGGCAAGGCTCACCGACGGCAACAACTACATCGCCATCGCCAGCCGCGAAGGCCGCATCTGCAGCTTCCACGAGAGCAAGGCCCGCGCCGTGGGCCGCACCAGCATCGGCGTGCGCGGCATGGACCTCGGAGATAACGGCGACAACGAAGTCATCGGCATGGTCTGCATCGATTCCGCCCTGCCCGAGGATGCCCGCCCGCAGTTGCTCGTGGTGAGCGAGAACGGCTTCGGCAAGCGCAGCGACGTGATGGAATACCGCATCACCAACCGTGGCGGCAAGGGCGTTAAGACCATCAATATCACCGAAAAGACTGGCGCGCTGATTGCAGTGAAGGACGTCACGGACGACAATGACCTGATGATAATCAACCGCAGCGGCATCACCATCCGCATGGCTGTGGAAAGCCTCAGGATAATGGGCCGCGCAACCCAGGGCGTCAAGCTCATCAACCTGCGCGAGGGCGACGCGATTGCGGCCGTCTGCGTGGTTCCCCGAAGCGAGGACGACGCTCCCAAGGGGGCGGAAGGGGATGCAGAAGGCCAGGAGGTGGCACCTGCCCCCGCTGAATAACAGAGTAATATTTAACAAGAACAACTTATAACCAAAAGTTTATGAAACGGACTTTAATACTTTTGATCGCTGCCGCGATGACACTTCCGATGGCGGCGCAGACTCTCTCCAAAAAAGAGGCTGACCTGCTCAAGTATGCCGACAAGCTTGAAAAGAGCCTTGAGAATCCCAAGAAATCGGGTACAGCCGAGCCTTGGTTCAAACTTTCGCAGGCTTATTATGACATTTACAACTATCCCAATTCGGATGTATATGCCGGCGCCCAGCAGTTCGAAATCCGCCTGCTGACCAAGGGCAAGACCTACACCAGCGAAGAGCGCACCGCTGCCGGCGTGACCTACAACGTAGACTGCTACAGCGACAAGGACGTATATTACGACCAGAACGGCGTGCTGCAGTTCTGGATTGTGAAGAAACCCCTCAAGGACGATGCCCTTGACAAGAGCCTCGAGACTCTGCTGAGAGCATTCAAGCTGGACAACTTCAACTCCAAGACCAAGAAGTATGTGGAGGCGGCCGAGAAGATTCACACCGCTTACCACAACACCGGCCTCTATTATTATATGGCAGACGACAAGGCCAGCGCTGAGAAGTATTTCGAGAATGCCTACAAGAGCACCGAGAATGACATCCTGAACCGCGTGGACACCGTGGCCGTATATTACACCGCCCTGATGGCCCGCGACAACGGCGCCGCCGACAAGGCGCTGGGTCTGCTGCAGAAGGATCTTGATGCAGGCTATGCCGCAGAAGGCGAGGTTTACGCCATCATGGCCGAGATCTACCGTGCAAAAGGCGATATGGAGAGCTACAAGACCAGCCTGGAGAACGGCTTTGCCGCATATCCCCAGAACCAGCAGATTCTGGTGGGCCTGATCAACTACAACCTCACAGAGGGCGGCGGAAACACCGAAAAGCTCTTCGAGCTGATCCACACCGCACAGGCCAACGAGCCCGGCAATGCCAGCCTCTATTATGTCGAGGGCGACATCAACAAGAAGCTCGGCAACAAAGACGCAGCCCTGGAGCTCTTCAACAAATCTTACGAAATTGACAACAACTACATCTTCGGCATCGTGAACATCGGTATCATGTATTACGAGGAGGCGCTCGAATATCAGGACAAGGCAAACGCCGAGTTGGACGACACCAAGTATCAGGCTCTCATCGAGGAGGTGAACAACTCCCTCAAAAAGGCCATCGATCCTTTTGAGAAGTCCTACGCTCTGGCAGAGGGCGACCCCGAACTGCAGGTTGCCATTGCCGAGTACCTCAAGAACATCTACTTCCGCTTCCGTACGCAGAGTGATGAATATCAGGCTGCATTCGACAAGTACGACCAGATCTTCAAACAGGCGACAGGTACAGCAAATTAATTTGAAACAACTGCGGGCGGCCCTTTGCGGCCGCCCGTTTTATTTTTAAAAAAGCTTCACAAAAATATGGGCGGATTATTCGGTGTAGTATCCAAAAAGAAATGCGTCACGGATCTCTTCTATGGCGTGGACTATCATTCCCATCTGGGAACCAAGCGCGGCGGCATGGCCGTGATAAATCAGGACGGGCAGCTGGTGCGCAGCATCCACTCCCTCAAGCAGTCATACTTCAGGGTCAAGTTCGAGCCCGACCTGGGCAAGTTCGACGGCAACAAGGGCATCGGAGCCATCAGCGACAGCGAGTCGCAGCCCATCGCGGTGCATTCGCATCTGGGCCGCTTTGCCATCTGCACGGTGATGAAGCTTTCCAATGCCGCACAGCTGGCTGGCGAGGTACTCTCCGAGGGTAAAATCTTCACCGAACTGAGCGACGGCGAAATCAACGCCACAGAGATCGTGTCCCAACTGATAAACAAGGGGAAGAATTTTGCCGAGGGCATACGCCATATGCAGAGCAAGATCGAGGGGTCATGCTCCATGCTGATACTCACCGACGACGGCATCATCGCCGCCCGCGACTTTTACGGCCGCACCCCGCTTGTGATAGGCAAGGGCCCGGACGGCTATGCGGTGGCCAGCGAGAGCAGCAGTCTGGTGAATCTTGGCTATGATTTCTACCGCGAGCTGGGGGCCGGCGAGGCGCTTCTCATCAGCGAGGACGGCATCAGCGAGATACTCCCGCCCGAGGGCAAGCTGCACATCTGCTCTTTCCTGTGGATTTACTACGGATTCCCCGCAACCAGCTACGAGGGGGTCAATGTAGACGAGGCGCGCCGCAATATGGGGCGTCTGATGGGAGAACAGGACAATCTGGAGGCCGATCTGGTGTCGCCGATTCCCGACTCAGGCAACTGCATGGCCATCGGCTACAGCGAAGGCTCCGGGATACCCTACCGCAACGCGGTGCTCAAGTACACGCCGACCTGGCCCCGCAGCTTTATGCCGGTGGACCAGAGCACCCGCGCCCTGGTGGCCAAGATGAAGCTGATTCCCAACTACGGGCTGATGAAGGGCAAGCGGCTGGTGTTCTGCGACGACTCCATCGTGCGCGGCACGCAGCTGCGCGACAATGTCGAGGTGTTCCGCCATCACGGGGCAGGGGAGGTGCACATACGCATCAGCTGCCCGCCGCTGGTGTACCCCTGCGAGTATCTGAATTTCTCGGCTTCCAAGTCGCCGCTGGAGTTTGTCACCCGCCGCACCATACAGCAGCTTGAGGGGGCGCACGACAGCCATCTGGAGGAATATTCCACTTGCGGCAGCCCCCGCTACTGCAAGATGGTGGAGGCTATCCGGGACAATCTCAAGATGAATTCGCTCAAGTTCAATTCGGTGGAGAATGTGGTCAAGGCCATCGGCCTGCCCAAGGAGTGCATCTGCACCCACTGCTTCGACGGCACACGTAATAATTAAAGGGATGCGATGATCTCGATGGCTGCGAGCAGAGTCTTCAGCGTCAGATTCAGCGCCCAAGAGAGAATCTCTCCCGCAAGGGGGAGATTCTCTGTTATAAGGGCCACCGGCGCCAGGTAGATTGCGGCGCTGGTGAGCGGTATCGCCACAAAATTGGTCACCATAAAGTAGCGCGGGAAATTGCCGAAGTAGAGCAGCACCAGCGGCGAGGTCATAATTTGGCAGGAGATGGAGAGCGACACCGTGCTCCAGAGCTTCTCCATCGGCGCGCTGCGGCACTCCAGCAGGGAGTGCAGGCGGGGGAATATCCAGTAGATGGCGAACATCGCCCCATAGGAGAGCTGGAACCCTATCTGGAAGGGGGCCTCGGGCATTATCACCGTGGTGACAAAGGCGCTCACCGCCAGCGCCCGCAACAGGTCGCGGCGGCTGCCGGCAATCTCCCCCGCCTCGTACACCGTGATCATAAGCACCGCCCGCATTATGGAGGTGGACATCCCGGAGATGTAGGCGTAGCTCCAGAGCAGCGATAGAATCATCCCCTTGCGCACCCACCGGGCCGGGCGGCTGTTCCCCAGAAAGGCGAAGGTCATGGTCAGAAAAAAGTAGAGCACCCCCACGTGCAGCCCCGATAGGGCTATCAGATGCATCGCCCCGCTGGCGCGGAAGTCGTTTTTGAGCGAACGGTCGATGCGGGTGCGGTCGCCGATGGCAATGGCGGCCAGGATGGCCCCCTCGCGGGTGTCGACGCCTCCCGCCACGCGGGCCAGGGCTGTGGCTGTGGCACTCTTGATGCCCTCTGCCCGCTCCCTGAGCGGACTCTCTGCCGCATCGGGGCTGCCGATAGCGGCCCCGCACGCCCCCAAAAAGATGAACGCCGCCACGGCCGCCGCCCGCAGCCGGGTGATGGCCAGCAACACTGCGGATGCCACCGCCATAACCAATAATAAAATGAAAACCGCCGCAGGAATTCTCCCGGCAAACAGACCCGCCGCCAGGCTCGCCCCCACAAATGCCCCGCTATAGAGTACAATATCTCCGCTGCCCCTCATCCCGTCACAAATTTTCTCCCAAGATAGGTTTTTATTTGTAAATTCGCGCTGCAAAATTCAAATGATAGAAAATTATGAATATTCTCGTGCTTAACTGCGGCAGCTCGTCCATCAAGTACCAGGTGCTTGACATGACCGACGAAACCGAATACACCCTTCTTGCAGAAGGTCTCGTAGAACGCGTCGGAAGCGAAAACGCTTCCATAACCCACAAGGTGCCGCAGCGCCCCAAGGTGCAGCAGACACTCCCCATCCCCGACCACTCCAAGGGCATCTCGGTGGTGCTGGACATGCTGCTTGACAAGGAAAAAGGGGTCATCGGCAGCCTCTCCGACATCCAGGCGGTGGGCCACCGCGTGGCTCACGGCGGGGAATATTTCTCCGGCGCCGCTCTCGTGAACGAGGACACCCTCTCCAAAATCGAGAAGTGCTGCGCCATCGCCCCCCTGCACAACCCCGCATCGCTGCTGGGCATAAAGGTGGCGACCTCTCTGATGCCCGGCATCCCGCAGGTCACCGTGTTTGACACATCCTACCACCAGACCATCCCCGATTATGCATATATGTATGCCATTCCCTATGAATATTACGAGAAGTACCGCATCCGCCGCTACGGCTTCCACGGCACCAGCCACAACTATGTGGCCCACAAGGCGTGCCGCGCCCTGGGCTGGAACATCGAGGACAAGAAGATAATCACCTGCCACCTGGGCAACGGCAGCAGCATCACCGCCATCCGCGGCGGCAAGTCGGTGGACACTTCGATGGGCTTCACTCCGCTGGAGGGAGTCACGATGGGCACCCGCTGCGGCCTGATGGACCCCTCGGTGGTGACATTCCTGATGGAGAAGGAGGGCTTCAGCCCCAAGGATATGGACAATCTGATGAACAAGAAGAGCGGCTTGCTGGGCCTCTCCGGCGTCTCTTCTGACAACCGCGACGTGGAGGCGGCTGCAAATGCCGGCAACAGCCGCGCAAAGCTGACCCACGAGAAGCGCTGCTATGACATCAAAAAGTTCATCGGTGCATTCGCGGCTACCCTCAACGGCGTGGACCTGATTGTGATGACCGGCGGCATCGGCGAGAATGCCCGCAGCGTGCGCCGCGACGTGCTCAGCGGCCTGGAATATCTCGGCCTTAAGGTTGACCTCGACCGCAACGAGAATGTCGGGGGCGACAACTGGATCATCAGCACCGACGACTCCAAGGTAAAGGCGATGATAGTCTGCACCAACGAGGAGCTTGTGATTGCCCGCGACACTATGGAGATCGTGAAGAATCTCTAAGCGGAGCTCTATGCAAAAAGAGAGGGGCGGCCCGCCGGGCTGCCCCTCTCTTTTATGTGGCGCTGCCGCTAAGCCTCGCGGCCGTGGCAGTTCTTGTACTTCTTGCCGCTTCCGCAGGGGCAGGGGTCGTTGCGGCCCACGCGCTTTTCCACATGCACGGGGGCGTTGCTCTTGGCCTCGCCGCCGTTGGTCATCAGGTCGGGCTTGCCGGCCCGCATGCGGCTCATGTCGGTGCGCTTTTCGCGCGCCTCGGTGGCAACCTCCTCCGGAGCCTGCTCCATTCTCAGGTGGATTTTCATCCGCAACAGGGTGGAGAGCACGTCGCGGTAGATTCCCTCCAGAGCGGTGATAAAGAGGCTGAAGCTCTCGGTTTTGTACATCAGCTTGGGGTCCTTCTGCTCGTAGCTGGCATTCTGCACCGACTGCTTGAGGTCGTCCATGTCGCGCAGGTGGTTCTTCCAGTATTCGTCGATCACCCGCAGGGTCACAGTCTTGTAGATGCAGCGGATAAGCTCCTTGCCCTGAGTGTTGTATGCCTTCTCCAGGTCCACCAGCACGGTGAAGACCTTGCGCCCGTCGGTGATGGGGAGGGCGATGTTCTTGTACATCATCCGCTTGGTCTCGTACACGTGGTTTATGATGGGCCAGGTCTGGGCGATGAGGGTCTCGTTGCGCCGCTGCTGGGTCTCTGCCAAATCTTCCGAGAGCTTGGCAGCCAGATCCCCCTTGCGGGCGTGGCTGTAGAACTGCTCGTCAAAGCTGGCGTCCACACCGAGCTGCTCCAGCAGAGTCTCCTTGAAGCCCTCGAAGTCCAGATCCTTGAACTTGTCGGCGAATATGTCGCAATAGTCGCTGGCCATGTTCATCACGTCCACGTCTATGCGCTCTCCGGTGAGGGCGTTGCGGCGCTTTGTGTAGACCACTTCGCGCTGCGAGTTCATAACGTCGTCGTATTCCACCAGGTTCTTGCGGATGCCGAAGTTGTTCTCCTCCACCTTGCGCTGGGCCCGCTCGATGCTCTTGGAGAGCATTGAACTCTGCAGCATCTCCCCCTCCTTCATGCCCATGCTGTCCACGACCTTGGCGATGCGTTCGCCGCCGAAGAGGCGCATCAGGTTGTCTTCCATCGAGATGAAGAAGATGGATGAGCCGGGGTCGCCCTGACGGCCGGCGCGGCCGCGCAGCTGGCGGTCTACACGGCGGCTGTCGTGACGTTCGGTGCCGATGATGGCCAGGCCGCCCAGGGCGCGAACTTCATCGGTGAGCTTGATGTCGGTGCCTCGGCCCGCCATGTTGGTGGCGATGGTCACCGTCCCCTTCTCTCCGGCGTGCGCCACAACCTCGGCCTCGCGGGCGTGCTGCTTGGCGTTGAGCACCTGATGGGGAATGCCGCGCATCTTGAGCATCCTGCTCAGCAGCTCGGAGATCTCCACGGAGGTGGTGCCCACCAGCACGGGGCGCCCCTTGCCCACGAGATCCTCGATCATCGCTATCACGGCGTTGTATTTGTCTTTCTTGGTGCGGTAGATCAGGTCGTCCTGGTCGTCGCGGATCACAGGGCGGTTGGTGGGAATCACCACCACATCCAACTTGTAGATCTCCCAGAACTCGCCCGCCTCGGTCTCGGCCGTACCGGTCATGCCGGCCAGCTTGTGATACATGCGGAAGTAGTTCTGCAGGGTGATGGTGGCAAAGGTCTGCGTGGCCGCCTCCACCTTGACATTCTCCTTGGCCTCGACCGCCTGGTGCAGGCCGTCGCTCCAGCGTCGTCCCTCCATTATGCGGCCGGTCTGCTCGTCCACAATCTTGACCTTGCCGTCGATTATCACATAGTCAACATCCTTCTCGAACATTGCGTATGCCTTGAGCAGCTGGCTCACGATGTGCATTCGCTCTGCCTTGAGGGAGTAGTTTGCATAAAGCTCGTCTTTCTTGGCCTTCTTTTCCTCTGCGCCTAGGGCGGCATCCTGCTCGATGCGGGAGACCTCGTCGCCCAGGCGGGGCATCAGGAAGAATTCCGGATCGCCCACGGCCGCCGCAAGCACGTCGTTGCCCTTGTCGGTGAGCTCCACGGAGCGCAGCTGCTCGTCGATGGCGAAATATAGGTCGTTGGTGATGACCCTCTGCTCCAGGTCCTTCTCTGTGAAGGAGTCGCGGATTATCTTGCTCTGCGCATCCTGCAGAATCACCTTTATGCCCGGTTCGCTCAGATATTTGATGAGCGGGCCGTATTTGGGCAGGCCCTTGTATGCCTTGAGCAGCTTTATCTCGCCCTCGTCCTTGATGCGCCCTTCGCTGATGAGCTTCTTGGCCTCGTTCAGGAACTGGTTCACAATCTGGCGCTGGGCGGAGTAGAGCTTCTCCACGAAAGGCTTGTATTCATTGAAAGTCTGGTCGGTGGAGCGCTGCACCGGGCCGGAGATAATGAGCGGGGTGCGGGCGTCGTCGATGAGCACCGAGTCCACCTCATCCACGATTGCGTAGTGGTGCTTGCGCTGTACCAGGTCGTCGGGGTTGATGGCCATGTTGTCGCGCAGGTAGTCGAAGCCGAACTCGTTGTTGGTGCCGAAGGTGATGTCGGCCTGATAGGCCTTCTTGCGCCCTTCGCTGTTGGGCTCGTGCTTGTCTATGCAGTCAACTCTGAGGCCGTGGAACTGGTAGAGGGGGCCCATCCACTCGCAGTCGCGCTTGGCCAGGTAGTCGTTCACCGTGACCACGTGCACGCCCTTGCCCCCCAGGGCGTTGAGGAATACCGGGAGGGTCGCCACGAGGGTCTTGCCCTCGCCCGTGGCCATCTCGGCAATCTTGCCCTGATGCAGCACCGTGCCGCCGATGAGCTGCACGTCGTAGTGCACCATGTCCCAGGTGGTGGGGTTGCCGCCGGCCATCCAGGTGTTTTTCCACTCGGCATAGTCGCCGTCTATTGTGACATAGTCGTGAGTGGCGCCAAGATTGCGGTCCTCGTCGGTCGCCTCCACCCTGATGACGGGGTTCTCCTTGAAGCGGCGGGCGGTGGACTTCATGATCGCGAAGGCTTTGGGCAGCGCCTCGTCCAGCGCCTTTTCCAGCTTTTCGTCGATCTCCTTCACGAGGTTGTCCAGGCGGGTAGCCAGCTTCTCCTTTTCGCTTACGCTGATGTCCACCTGCGAGAGCTTCTCCCTGATGCCGGCGGCTTCCTGCTCTTCTGCCGCGGTGCGGGAGGCGATTTGCGCCTTGAGGTCGCGGCATTCCCGGCGGAGCTCGTCGTGGGAAAGCTTATCTATAACGTCATATTCGGCAAGGATGCTTTTGAGTATGGGATTGAGCTGTTTCAAATCCCTGTCTGCCTTTGAACCGAACAGGCTTTTGAGAAAATTTGCCATAAAATTTATTGTAGTTGAATATCAATCCTCAAATATAAAAATAAAGGCGACACATTGTGCAATGCGCCACCTTCACTCTCTGCAAAAATTGCCCTCGGGCAATTTTTACTCGTCTTTTGAGATTGCGCCCATAGGGCAAACACCGGCGCAGGCGCCGCACTCTACGCAAAGATCGGGGTCGATGCTATAGATGTCGCCGGCAGAAATGGCGCCGACTGCGCATTCGTCGATGCAGGTTCCGCAAGCTGCGCAATCCTCAGAAATTTTGTAAGCCATAATGTTAGTTTTATAGTTTCGAATGAAATCACAAAGTAAAGCATTTTCTCAAAATTATTGCCAATTAATCTTATATTTGTCAAGAAAAAATTGAGAGAAAATGAAGCTGAAAGTGACATTTGCGGCGCTGACCGCCTTTTTTTTGACTCTTGCCGCAGTCCCCTGCGCGGCCCAGAGCGGTGAGACCCGCCCCGAGGAGGAGGTGGTGGTCTTCAACGAGAAGGTGCACGACTTTGGCGACCTGCTTGTCAGCGACCGCAGCGTGAGCTGCAAGTTTACCTTCACCAACATCAGCAAAAAACCGGTGGTGGTGCACAATGTTGTCTCCAGCTGCGGCTGCACCGTGCCCAAATGGACCAAGGAGCCGGTGATGCCGGGCAAGACGGGCGTCATCGACGTCACATTCAAGAACGACCAGGGGGCATACCCCTTCAGCAAGGCCATCACGGCCTACATATCGGGCGTCAACCGCCCCGTGATCCTGCACATCAAGGGTATCGTGTACGGCAAGAAACTTTCTCTTAAGGAGATGTATACCAACACCATCGGAGACGGGGTCCTGGGCACGCGCGAGACCACGATGATGCTGGGCAATATGTATCAGGGCAAGGCCAAGAGCGATGCCACATCCATCGCCAATCTCACCGGGAAGCCGGTCAAGGTCACCGTCAAGAGCGAGGACCCCGCCCTCTCCGTGGCCGTGGTGCCCAACCCGATTCCCGCCGGGAGCAAGGCGTCGCTCACCTACACGGTGAACACCGCCCGCGGGGAGAAGAGATGGGGCAACAACGAATATTTCGCCTCGTTCGTTTTGGACGGCAAGCCTGCGGAGGAGAGAATCAGGGTGGTGGCCACCATTGCGGAGAATTTTGACAGCTACACCAAGGTGCAGAAGGAGAAGGGGCCCGTGCCCGCCTTTGAAAAGGGATATCTGGATCTGGGCGCCACTGCGGCCGGCAAGAGCGTCAGCCACACTATTGTGGTTAAGAACACCGGCAAGAGCCCTCTGGTGCTCTATAAGGCCGATTCCGACGACGGTCGCGCCACAATCCTTACATCCGCCCCGGTGAAAATCGCCCCCGGCAAGAGCGCCGACATCAAAATCAAATACGAGACCCCCGCGCAGGAGGGAGAGTTCGTGAGCATAGTGACATTCACCACCAACTCCCCGATGCGCCCCAGGATAGATTTCTTCATTAACGGAGCTGTAGAATAGCGCTTATGAAACGACAAGGAGATTTTTTTGACGAATATCAGGGAGATCACAAGAACCACGATTCGGCCCTGATTGTCAACGACGGCATCGCACAGCCGCCGGTAATCAACCCTTATCTGCAGGGGCGTCCCTTGCGCCGCCGCCATCTGTTGAGCGTGGACGAATATATGGCGGGCATAGTGGCGGGCGACACCACCGTCTTGAGTCAGGCCATCACTCTTGTGGAGAGCCTCTCGGCAGAGCACCGCAAGATAGCCTCGGAGATAATAGCCCGTTGCCAGAAGATTTCTGCAGAGCGGCAGACCATGCGCATCGGCATCACCGGCGTGCCCGGGGTGGGCAAGAGCACCTTCATAGAGGCGTTCGGCAGCCACATAACCTCCCGCGGACAAAAGCTGGCGGTGCTGGCCATCGACCCCTCCAGCGAGCGCTCCAAGGGTTCAATCCTGGGCGACAAAACCCGCATGGAGAGCTTGGCCCGCGACCCCAAGGCTTTCATCCGCCCCAGTCCCAGTGCCGGTTCGCTGGGCGGAGTGACCCGCCGCACCCGCGAGACGATTCTGCTGTGCGAGGCGGCCGGTTACGACGTGGTGTTTATCGAGACTGTCGGAGTGGGGCAGAGCGAAACCGCCGTGCATTCGATGAGCGACTTTTTTCTGCTGCTGATGCTCTCCGGGGCAGGCGACGAGCTGCAGGGGATTAAGCGCGGCATTATGGAGATGTCCGACCTGATATCCATCAACAAGGCTGACGGGAACAATGTGGAGAAGGCCAAGATGGCCCGCGCCCTCTACGCCAACGCGCTGCATCTGTTCCCTCCCACCGATTCGGGCTGGACGCCCACGGCCGTGACCTCCTCTTCCGTTACGATGGAGGGGATGGACGACATCTTGGCCAAGATGGATGAATACTTCGCCCTGGTCAAGGGCAACGGCTATTATCTGCGCCGCCGCCGCGAGCAGGCCCGCTACTGGATGTATGAGAGCATAAACGACACCCTCAAGAACATGTTCTACGAGGATCCGTCAATCGAAAAGCTGCTGCCCGACTATGAGCAGGCGGTGCTTGGCGGCTCGCTGGATTCGTTCGCAGCAGCAGAGGAGCTTATCGCGAAATACCGGGGCTGAAAAGCTGCAAACGAATCTGCATAAAACGCCTTTGGTGCAGCAGCCGAAGAGCTTATCGCGAAATACCGGGGCTGAAAAGCTGCAAACGAATCTGCATAAAACGCCTTTGGTGCAGCAGCCGAAGAGCTTATCGCGAAATACCGGGGCTGAAAAGCTGCAAACGAATCTGCATAAAACGCCTTTGGTGCAGCAGCCGAAGAGCTTATCGCGAAATACCGGGGCTAAAACCTTTCCTTGATATTGTAGGTGTTGCGGCCGGCCGAATTGCGGGAGATGAGCTCCGCCAGAAAGCCGGTGAGAAACAGCATCACGCCAATCAGCAGGCACACTATGGCCGCATAGAACAGCGGCTGGTCCGCCACCGCGCGGAAGGGTAGACCCTGCCCCTGGCGGATGAGTTTGACCGCGATTATCCAGATGGCTATGATGAATCCCACCAGGAACATCGATATTCCCCCGAGCCCGAAGAGGTGCATCGGCTTGCGGCCGAACTTCTGCAGGAACCAGATGGTCATCAGGTCCAGAAATCCGTTGGTGAAGCGCTCCAGCCCGAATTTGCTGGTGCCGTATTTGCGCACATGGTGCTGCACCACCTTCTCGGTGATGTTGCCGTAGCCGGCATTCTTGGCCAGGTAGGGGATGAAGCGGTGCATCTCGCCGTACACCTCTATGTTCTTGACCACCTCGCCCCGATAGGCCTTGAGGCCGCAGTTCATGTCGTGCAGCTTGATGCCGGTGACCTTGCGGGCGGCCCAGTTGTACACTTTGGAGGGGATGTTTTTGGTGAGCTTGTTGTCGTAGCGCTTCTTTTTCCAGCCCGACACCAGGTCGTAGCCCTCTTCGCGGATAAGACGCACCATCTCGGGAATTTCGGCGGGGTCGTCCTGCAGGTCGGCGTCCATTGTGACCACTACATCGCCCTGCGCGGCCTCGAAGCCGCTGTAGAGGGCGGCGGACTTGCCGTAGTTGCGCCTGAAGCGGATGCCCCGCAGGCGGCTGCACCCCCGGCGCAGCTCCTGAATCCGGCTCCAAGAGCCGTCGGTGCTGCCGTCGTCCACCATTATCACTTCATAATCCATCCCGCTGCTCTGCAGGGTGGATGTGATGCCGGAGAGCAGTTCTCCCAGCGACTCCTCTTCATTGAAGAGGGAAATTACAATCGAGAGGTCCATGAGCGGCTACTCCAGTTCGTCCTTGGACTCGTTGCTGTCCTGCTCCATACCGCTGAAGGGGTCGTTGCTGCGGATGGAGGGGGTGATAATTGCGGCGGCCAGAAGCCCTTCTGTCAAGCATTTGATGAAGGTGGCAAAGAACATCAGGTGGGGCAGATTGTCCATCATCGCCTCCACAGCGCTCTTCGATTCGGCGGGTATGCTGCCCATATAGAGCGACATCGCCTCGTTGACCTGGGTCATCATGTCGGGGAATATCCACACGATGCAGGCGGTGTCATAGAATGCGCAGATGAGGGAGGAGAGCAGGACGGTGGCCGCTCCGAAACCGAAGGGAGAGCCGCCGGTCTCTGCTGCATACTGCTTCATGAAGTAGACCAGAAGCCATATCGAGGCGAAGGTGCGCACCGCAAAAATCAGCCAGCCCAGCGCCAAGCTGGTGGGGAACAGGCAGCTTAAAGTGTTGCACAATACAGATACCGCCGCCAGAAGCAGGCCTTTCGAGGCCGCCTGACTCCATTTATATCCTTTGCCGAATTCGTTCATTTCTATATCGATTAATAATTTAGGCAAATGTAATAATTTGTTTTTAACTTTGCGCGAATGTGCTCCCCGCGCGGGGCGCCGGAAACGATTAACCGATAAAATACACATATAATGATTAAAATCACATTCCCCGATGGAACTGTAAAAGAGTTCGAGCAGGGTGTCAGCGCCTACGAGATCGCCATGAGCATCAGCCCCAGGCTGGCCGGCGACGTTCTGGTGGCCACTGTGAACGATGAGATTTATGACTTGGACCGCCCCATAAACGGCGATGCCTGCATCAAGCTCCACAAATGGGAAGACAAAGAGGCCAAGAAGGCATTCTGGCACTCTTCCAGCCACCTTATGGCAGAGGCGATAGAGGCCCTCTATCCCGGAGTCAAGTTCGGCATCGGTCCCGCCATAGACAACGGCTTCTACTATGACATCGACCTTGGCGACAAGCAGATAGGCGACGACGACCTCAGGCACATCGAGGCCAAGATGCTGGAGCTGGCCCGCACCAAGGAGCGCTTCGTGCGCACCGACGTCTCCAAGAAGGAGGCAATGGAGCGCTTCAGCGCCAAAGGGGAGCAATACAAATGCGAACTGATAGATGCCCTCGAAGACGGCTCCATCACCTTCTATACCAACGGCAACTTCACCGACCTGTGCCGCGGCCCGCATCTGCGTGACACCTCGGCCATCAAGGCCATCAAGCTGCTGAGCATCGCCGGCGCATACTGGCGCGGCGACGAGCACAACAAGATGCTTACCCGCATCTACGGCATCACCTTCCCCAAGAAGTCGATGCTTGACGAATACCTCGCAATGCTGGAGGAGGCCAAGAAGCGCGACCACCGCAAGCTGGGGCGCGAAATGGAGCTCTTCACATTCTCTTCCCGCGTCGGTGCCGGCCTGCCGCTCTGGCTGCCCAAGGGTGCCGACCTGCGCAACCGCCTGCAGGAGTTCCTGCAGAAGGTGCAGAAGAAATACGGCTATCTGCCCGTCATCACCCCGCACATCGGCAGCAAGGATCTTTATGTAACCAGCGGCCACTGGGCACACTACGGCGCGGATTCCTTCCGCCCCATCACCACTCCCCAGGAGGGTGAGGAGTATCTGCTCAAGCCTATGAACTGCCCTCACCACTGCGAGATATACCGCAGCAAGCCCCGCTCATACAGAGACCTGCCCCTGCGCTTTGCCGAGTTCGGCACAGTCTACCGCTACGAGCAGAGCGGCGAGCTGCACGGTCTGACGCGCGTGCGCGGCTTCACACAGGACGACGCCCACCTCTTCTGCCGTCAGGACCAGATCAAGGATGAGTTCTGCAAGGTCATCGACATTATATTATATGTGTTCAAGACTCTCAAGTTCACCGAATTCACTGCGCAGGTATCGCTCCGCGACCCTAACGACAAGGAGAAGTACATCGGCAGCGACGAGAACTGGGCCAAGGCGGAACAGGCCATCATAGAGGCCGCCGCAGAGAAAAACCTCCCCACGGTAGTGGAGTATGGCGAGGCGGCGTTCTACGGCCCCAAGCTGGACTTTATGGTGAAGGACGCCATCGGCCGCAGCTGGCAGCTGGGCACCATCCAGGTGGACTACAACCTGCCTGAGCGCTTTGAGCTGGAGTATGTCGACAGAGACAACACCAAGTCCCGCCCGGTGATGATTCACCGCGCCCCCTTCGGCTCTCTGGAGCGCTTTGTCGCCGTGCTGCTCGAGCATACCGGCGGCAAGTTCCCTCTCTGGCTTGCACCCGACCAGGTGGCAATTCTCCCCGTGAGCGAGAAATACAACGATTTTGCAAAAAAAGTTTGCGGATTGCTTGAAAATTGCGAAATTCGCGCCCTAATCGACGACCGTAACGAGACGATTGGCAAGAAGATACGCGAAAACGAGCTCAAGCACATCCCGTACATCGTGGTTGTGGGAGAGAAGGAAGAGGCTTCGGACTCCGTTTCTGTGCGCAAGCAGGGTGGCGAAAATCTCGGTACGATGACCGTCGGTGAATTTGCAGAATACCTTGGCAACGCAGTAAAAGAAGAACTTAACTAGGAGGACAAAACTATAGCTAATTCCAACTACAGGCCGCCCAAGCCGAAACCGGCTCCGCGGAAGAAGCCCCAGACCGGGCGTCAGAACAGAGACGAAGACGACCACAGGGTAAATGAACAGATTACTGCGCCGCAAGTGAGACTTGTGGGGGAGAATGTTCCCGAACAGGGCATATATCCTCTCGCAAAGGCTTTGCAGATGGCTGTGGACCAGGAGCTTGACCTGGTGGAGATTGCAGAGGGCGCCAATCCGCCCGTGTGCAAGATAATCGACTACCAGAAGTTCAAGTACCAGCAGCGCAAGAAGCTCAAGGAGCAGAAATCCAACGCCTCAAAGGTGGTGATCAAGGAGATCCGCTTCGGGCCGCAGACAGATGAGCACGACTATAACTTCAAGCTCAAGCACGCGCAGAGTTTTCTGCAGGAGGGCTGCAAGGTCAAGGCGTATGTCTTTTTCCGCGGGCGTTCCATCCTCTTCTCCGAGCAGGGAGAGAAGCTGCTGCTGAGGTTTGCAGTGGACCTGGACGAGTGGGGCAAGGCAGAGCAGATGCCCAAGCTCGAGGGCAAGCGCATGATTATGATGATTGCCCCCAACAAGAAAAAATAGACTTTCAAGAACATTTAAAAATAGTTTAAAATGCCTAAAATGAAAACCAATTCCGGTTCAAAGAAGCGCTTCACGCTCACCGGATCGGGTAAAATCAAGAGAAGACACGCTTATCACAGCCACATTCTCACCAAGAAGACCAAGAAGCAGAAAAGAAACCTCGGCCACGTCGCTATTGTAGAGGCGGTGGACAACAAGAGGATCAAAGAGCTGTTGGTCAAGTAAACATTTATTAACCGAAAGTTCAGCAAATGAAAGTTCCCTCGCTGAAGGGACGCTGACTGTCAAAAACAATTAAACTATGCCTAGATCGGTAAATTCGGTGGCTTCAAGAGCTCGCCGTAAAAAAATCCTGAAACAGACCCGCGGTAATTTCCTCTCCAGGAAAAACGTCTGGACGGT
The DNA here is from genome assembly GCA_963637965.1 of bacterium. Classification (GTDB taxonomy): domain Bacteria; phylum Bacteroidota; class Bacteroidia; order Bacteroidales; family UBA932; genus Equibacterium. The sequence continues at coordinate 8,701 of CAVHPI010000005.1, read as the reverse complement.
TGCAAAGAACACCTATGAGAAAGGTCTCACTTATGCATACCGCGACCGCAAGACCAAGAAACGCAACTTCCGCGCCCTCTGGATTACTCGTATCAACGCTGCCGCACGTCAGCACGGTATGACTTATTCTCAGTTTATGGGTGCCATCCACGCCCAGAATGTCGGCCTCAACCGCAAGGTGCTCGCTGACCTGGCGATGAACAACCCTCAAGCATTCGAAGCTATCATCAATTCAGTCAAATAGTGACTGTAAAAGACTTTCTCCACAACAAGTGGGTCAAGTTCGCCTTCTGGGGCATCTTGTATTGCCTATGGGTAATCTGGCTGCGCAGTTATTGGTGGTTCCTTGGCCTTATTGTTGTTTTTGACCTCTGCGTCACCCGGAAAGTCAACTGGACATTCTGGAAACCGAGGTATAAGGAGGGCAAAAAGCCCAGTTTCCTGCTGGAGTGGCTCGATGCCATCATCTTTGCGGTGATTGCGGTGACCTTCATAAACACCTTCTTTTTCCAGTCGTTCAAGATCCCCTCTTCGTCTATGGAGAACACCCTGATGACGGGTGACTATCTCTTTGTGGACAAGATGCGCTACGGACCGCGGATGCCCGAGACGCCGCTCACCGTGCCCTTCACGCACAACACCTGGCTTGGCGGACGCAAGTCCTACAGCGAGGCTCTCAAGTGCAGCTACCGCCGCCTCAAACCTCTGGGGCGCGGCATCAAAAGGGGCGACTGCGTGGTGTTCAACTTCCCCCACGGCGACAGTGTGCTGTCTAGAGTGCCCGGCGAGGACTACTACGCACACGTTCGCATAAACGGCAGGGAGTTCAGCGAGCGGACATTCGGACCGGTCATAGCCCGCCCCGCAGACAAGGCGGACCACTATGTGAAGCGTCTGGTGGGTATGCCGGGCGATTCGCTCAAGGTGGAGGGCGGTCTGGTCTACATCAACGGCGAGCAGCAGGAGGTCTATCCGGGAATTCAGCTCACATACAGGGTGACCACGGGGGGGACCCCGATTAGCCGCGTGGAGCTGGAAAAGCTCGGAGTCGATCCTTCGCAGATCTACTACGACGCCAAAATGCCCGGGTATGCGTCGCTGCCGCTCACGGCGGAGGCCTACAGGCAGGTTTCGCAGATGCCGGGCGTGGTCAGCGCCACAGTCAATCTGGAGAGTTATCCCGGGGAGTATCTCGACTCCTACAAGATGATTTTCCCCTTTGACGACCGCGGATTCTCGCGCGACAACTACGGGCCGATATGGATTCCCCGTCGCGGTGCAACGGTCACTTTGAGCGAAGACAACATAGCGCTCTACCGCAGAATCATCTCCGTGTATGAGCACAATAGGTTTGAGGAGAAAGAGGGCAAGTTCTTTATAGACGGCAGAGAAATCACCGAGTACACCTTCAAGCAGGATTATTTCTTCATGATGGGTGACAATCGGCACAACTCGCTGGATTCGCGCTACTGGGGCTTTGTACCCGAAGACCACATCGTGGGTACTCCCGCGATAATCTGGATGAGCAGAGATGCCTCTGGCAAAGTGAGATGGCGCAGGATCGGCAAGTTTGTGCTGAACGGATAAAAAATTTGCTTTTTTGATTTAAAATCAAGATATTTGCACCCCCTTAAGCAGTAGAAAAATAGAAAAAATAGATATTATGTCACGAGTTTGTCAGGTTACAGGAAAGAAGCGGATGATCGGAAACAACGTTTCCCACTCCCGCAGACGCACCAAACGCGAATTTGCTCCCAACCTCAAAACCAAGAAGTTCTGGTCTGAGGAAGAAGGCAGGTTCATCACATTGAAGGTCTCTTGCAACGGTATGAAGACCATCTACAAGAACGGTCTGGCCGAAACCCTCAAGAGGGCCGAGGCTAAAGGTTTGATTAAAATCGTTTAAAAATCAGAGTTATGGCAAAGAAAGGCAATAGAGTACAGGTCATTCTCGAGTGCACAGAGCAGAAGACCAGCGGCGTTCCCGGCATCTCCCGCTACGTCACTACCAAGAACAAGAAGAACACTCCCGACAAGCTCGAGCGTATGAAATACAACCCGTATCTGCGCAAGATGACTCTTCACAAGGAGATCAAGTAAGTTAACAATTAAATCAGCACGATACTATGGCAAAGAAAGCGGTCGCTACATTCTCCGGTGACAAAGCCTCACAGAGAAATGTCGTAAAATGCATCCGTATGGACAAGAACGGTCGTACCGGTTCCTACAGCTTTAAAGAGGAGCTCGTACCTTCCGACAAGGTTAAGGAATTTTTTGCAAAGACCCAGAACTAGTTCTTGGGCCGCAAAGGTAAGCATAATGTGAGAGACGGAGCCCGAGGCTTCGTCTCTTGCTTGTTTTTAGGAAGCTTTTCAAATGGCAACTTTTCTTTGGGATGACATTGTGTTCGGCCCCATTCACAGCCGCAGGGTGGGCCGCTCGCTGGGGGTAAATCTGCTGCCCAGGGAGGCAAAGGTGTGCACCTTTGACTGCGTATATTGCGAGTGCGGCGGCCTGTTGCGGGGCGCACAGGCTCATCCGCTGCCCTCCTTTGCCCAGGTGAAGGAGGCCGTTGAGGGTAAGTTTGCCGCTCTGGCGGCCGCGAGAGAGGGGGTTGACTCCATCTCCTTCACCGGCAACGGCGAGCCCACGCTGCACCCCGATTTCGCCGCCATAATCGACCTGACGCTGGAGTGCCGCGACCGCTGGTTTCCCGATGCGGCCGTGAGCGTTTTTTCCAACGCCACCCGTCTGGACCGCCCCGATGTCGCAGCGGCCCTGCACAAGGTGGACAACCCGATACTCAAGATCGACTGCGCGCTGCAGCCCATGGCGCAGATAATGAACCGCCCCGCTCCGGGCTACAGCGTGGAGCGCACTGTGGAGAATCTCATCGCCTTCGGCCACGATTTTGTGATGCAGACGATGCTTGTGACGGGCTCCGTGGTGGACAACACAGCCCCCGAGGCGCTGCAGGCCTGGTATGATGTGGTGCGCCGCACCGCCCCCCGCGAGATAATGCTCTACAGCGTGGAGCGGGACACTCCGGTGGAGGGCATCAGCCGCGTGGGCGAGCAGGGGCTGCGCGAGGCGGCCGCCCCTCTCGTGGCCGAGGGATTTAATGTCAAAATAAACGCGTAGACAATATAATTTTGTAAATTCGCGCCCGATGGGACTATTCTTTAAAAAACGCAATGCCGACCCCGAGGCAAAGGCCAAGGAGCAGGAGGCACTCTCTGCCGGACTGGGCAAAACCAAGCAGTCGCTGCTTTCCAAGCTGCAATATGCGGTGATGGGCAAAAGCGTGGTGGACGACGAGGCGCTGGACTCCATAGAGGAGGCGCTGATTGCCTCCGACGTGGGGGTCGACACCACTGTCAAAATCATCGAACGTCTGGAAAACCGCGTCAAGCGGGACAAATACCTCAACACCGCCGACCTCAACCGCATCCTGTGCGAAGAGATCGAGGCGCTGATTGCTGGCGACGGGGTGGAGCAGGAGCCCTTTGACTTCTCCAAGAAGCCGTATGTGATTATGGTCGTGGGGGTCAACGGAGTGGGCAAGACCACTACCATAGGCAAGCTGGCGGCCCAGCTGGCGGGCGAGGGCAAGAAGGTGGTGCTGGGCGCCGCCGACACCTTCCGCGCAGCGGCGGTGGAGCAGCTTAGCATCTGGTCCGAGAGGGCCGGGGTGGATATCGTCAGGCAGGAGATGGGCAGCGACCCCGCAAGCGTGGCATACGACAGCGTCCGCAGCGCGGTGGCCAAAGATGCCGATGTTGTGATTGTGGACACGGCCGGCCGCCTGCACACCAAGGTCAACTTGATGAACGAGCTCACCAAAATCCGCAATGTGATGCGCAAAGTGGTGCCCGATGCCCCGCACGAGGTGCTGTTGGTAATCGACGGATCCACCGGCCAGAACGGCTTTGTGCAGGCGCGCGAGTTTACCAAGGCGACCGATGTCACGGCCCTGGCGGTGACAAAGCTCGACGGCACGGCCAAAGGCGGCGTGGTGATCGGCATCAGCGACCAGTTCAAAATTCCCGTCAAGTTTATCGGAGTCGGAGAGAAGATTGAGGATCTCCGCCTCTTCAACAAGAAAGATTACGTAGAATCACTGTTTAAATAGAGACTTATGACTATTTCGTATAATTGGCTTAAAGATTACCTTAAGTTTGACCTGACGCCGGAGAAGGTGTCGGAGATTCTGACTTCTACCGGCCTTGAGGTGGAGCACGTGGAGACCGTGGAGCAGATTCCCGGCGGTCTGGCAGGTGTGGTTGTGGCCGAGGTTCTGGAGTGCGTGGAGCACCCCGACAGCGACCATCTGCACATCACCAAGCTCAATATCGGCACCGGAGAGCCGCTGCAGGTTGTGTGCGGCGCCCCCAATGTGGCCGCAGGGCAGAAGGTGCTGCTGGCCACGGTCGGCACAAAGCTGGTATCGACGGGCGGCGAGGAACTCAAGCTTAAGAAGTCCAAGATCCGCGGCGTGGAGAGCTTTGGAATGATCTGCGCGGAGGACGAGCTCGGCATCGGCACAAGCCACGACGGCATCATGGTGCTGGACCCCGCTGCGGTGCCCGGTACGGCTGCAAAGGATTATCTGCATCTGAGCAGCGACACCGTGTATGAAATAGGTCTCACCCCCAACCGCATCGACGGCGCCGGCCACATCGGAGTGGCGCACGACCTCTATGCCTGGTGCCGCCTGAACGGCGTCAGCGTGGAGTGGACGCTGCCGCAGCCCGCAATCACCCTCAAGGGGGAGGGCAGTGCGGTTCCCGTGGATGTCATTGCAAAGGAGGACGCCCCCCGCTATATCGGCATCACCTTCAAGAATGTCAAGGTGGGCCCCTCGCCCGAATGGCTGCGCACCCGCCTCTCTTCTGTGGGGCAGCGCCCCATCAACAATGTGGTGGACATCACCAACTTCATTCTCAACGAATACTGCCAGCCGCTGCACGTCTTGGACCTCAATCAGATCGAGGGCGGACGCGTGATTGTGCGCAATGCCGCTGAAGGGGAGAAGCTGGTGACACTGGACGGCGTGGAGCGCACTCTCTGCTCCCGCGACCTGGTGATTGCCAACAGCCGCGAGCCGATGTGCATCGCAGGCGTGTTCGGCGGCGAGAAGTCGGGAGTGACCGAGGCTACCGCCGACGTCTTTATGGAGATTGCATATTTCAACCCCGTGACCATACGCAAGACCAGCAAGCGTCTGGGCCTGAAGACCGACGCCTCGTTCCGCTACGAGCGCGGCATAGACCCCATGAACACTATGGTTGCGGCGCGCCGTGCGGCGCAGCTGATGGTGGAACTTGCCGGCGCTGAGATAGTGGGCGAACCCCAGGAATTCTGCGGCAAGGAGTTCCGCCGCGCCGAGGTCGACCTCAATTACGGGCGGATGTTCTCCCTGATGGGCAAGAACATCGGAGCGTCCACCGTAAAGGAGATTCTCTCATATCTGGATTATGCGATTCTGAGCGAAGATGCAGAAGGCTGCCGCGTGAGCGTCCCCGCATATTATGTGGACGTGACCCGCGAGGCCGACGTGGTGGAGGAGGTGCTTCGCATCTACGGATACAACAATATCGAACTCCCCGCCGGCATGAAGGCAAGCATCCAGCCCACGCCCCATCCCGACCCCGAGGCAATCCGCAAACAGGTGAGCGATCTGCTCAGCGACCGCGGGTTCTATGAAATCATGAACAACTCGCTCACAAAGAGTTCGATTTATGATAAACTCAAGACCTTCCCCGCAGAGAAGTGCGTGCGGCTGCTCAACCCTCTCAGCTCCGATTTGGACTGCATGCGTCAGAGCCTGATCCCCGCCGCGCTGGAGACAGTCTCCTACAATATCAAGCACCAGAACAATGTGCTGCGCCTCTACGAAATCGGCAATGTGTACAGCTACAGTGCCAAGGCCGACGACCCCATGAGCGGGGCAAATCTGGCCAACTATAGCGAGGAACTCAAGCTCTCGCTGGCCATCAGCGCCCCCGCCGTGAAAGCTTGGAACAGCCAGATAGGGGCCGGCTCATACTTTGAGCTCAAGGGCTATCTGGAGCTGCTCGCAAGGCGTTTCGGAATGAATCTCTACGATATGGAGGCCGGCGACGCTCCCTCGGACATTTTCTGCGAGGGGCAGAGCTACTCGCTGCAGGGCAAGCAGTTTGCCGTGATGGGCAGCGTGGCTCCCCAGCTGCTCAAGATGTTCGACATCAAGCAGCCGGTGTTCGTGGCAGAGATTTCCTGGCCGGTGCTGATGCAGATTGTGCGCCGCGACAAGGTCAAATACCGCGAACTGCCCAAGTATCCCGAGGTTAAGCGCGATCTGGCGCTGCTGCTGGACGAGAAGGTGACATTTGCCGAGATTCGCCGCGCCGCCATCGCCACGGAGAAGGCGATGCTCAAGCGCGTGAGCCTGTTTGATGTTTACCGCGGGGTCAAGATTCCCGCCGACAAGAAGCAGTATGCCCTCAGCTTTGTGCTGCAGAACAGCGAGCAGACCCTCACCGACGAGGCAGTGGAGCGCATTATGGGCAAGCTGCTCAAGACCTTCGAGCAGAAGTTCGGCGCTACCTTGCGGTAAACCGCCGCACGAGAAGCGCTACCGCAAGAGCTATAAAAACAAAACTGCATATACGACCTGTTATATCGCCATACACGGTATAACAGGTTTTTTCTTGGTTGAGGTTAACTGTGCCCCGGATGGCGGTGGGGACCCACCAGGGGGTGCGCTGCAGCACGTCGCCCCTCTGGTCTATGAAACCTGTGATGCCGGTGTTGGCCACGTGCACGATGTCGCGCCGCGTCTCTATGGCCCGCAGGCGGGCATAGCGGAAGTGCTGCCGGTAGCCGGGGGTGTCGCCCCACCAGCCGTCGTTGGTTATCACGGTCAGAAAGTCGGCCCCGTAGAGGGCTGTCTTGCGCATATATTCTCCGTAGATAGATTCGTAGCATATCATCGCCCCGACCTTTTCCGGATCTTTGCCAGCGAGGTTGCTGACATCTTCGCTGACGCCGTAGCTGCTCATTGAGCCGCCGAACAGCTCGAACACCTTGCCCAGAAAGCCCAGATAGCGCTGGTAGGGGAGAATCTCCACGGCCGGCACCAGCTTGGACTTGTGGTAGAAGCTGCGCATCCCCAGGGTGTCCACCATCATCGCCGTGTTGTATGAGACATACCACTGCCGGCCCAGCCGGGAGGCGTTGTAGGGGGCCTGTGCGCGGGTGGGGAAGAGGCGGTAGGTTATCGCCCCCAGCACAAAGCTGGCTTGCGGATGCCCCGCAAGAAAGCGCTGCACGGCGGCGAATGTTACATTGTTTTCCGGGCGGTCCAGGTCAAACTGGTAGGTGTAGGTCTCCGGGGTTATCACATAGCGGGTGGAGTCGGTTATCACACCCTCCACAAGGGAGAGCATGCGCTCGTCCTGCACCTTCTGGCTCAGGCCGCCGTGCTTCTCGGTGTAGGCGTCGATATTGGGTTGCACTGCCACAACCTCCACAGGGTCGCAGGTTTCGCTGTAGCGGCTGTATATGGCAAGCGATGCCGCAATGGGGGCGGCAATCAGCAGCACTGTGGCCGCCACGGCGGTGACTTTGCGGCGCATCGCAATCCTGTCGGCCGGGCGGCCGCGCATTTTCAGCGTCTCGTAAATGGCGATGTTGGAGAGCCAGATCCACAGCGAACCTCCCAGAAAGCCGGTGTATTCATACCACTGCACCAGGCGCGGGCAGGTGGCAAAACTGTTGCCCAGAATGAGCCAGGGCCACGAAATCTCGATGTTCTGATAGACTTTTTCCCACGCAATCCAGCCCGACACCAACAGCAGATATCCCACTTTGCCGCCGAAATGCCTGCGGCAGAGCAGGTAGATCATGAAAATTGCATACATCTGCAGCGAGTTGAGCCCGATGGCCACTATCGCCCCCGGTATGGAAATCCAGTTGATCCAAAATGTAGTGACCAGGTTGAACAGCATAAAGGCCAGATAGACCTTCCAGCCTTTGCGGCGCACCTGCCCCGCAGCGCAGCGGTCGGCGAATATCAGCAGCGGAATGAATGCGAAAAGAGCCACCCAGCCGCATCCGGGCACCAGAAAGGGGATGGATGCCAGTATGGCGAACAGCAGAATAAGATGCCAGTCTTTTATTTTCATAACCCAAATGTAGCGAGTTTCGGGATTTTTTTGCAAACTTTGCAGTTCAAATGAAGAATGGGGATGTTTTGGTTTTGACAGCAATCGATTTCTTCAGGTAAGCACGCCGAGAGTCGTGGCCCCTCTCGTAAATCTCAGACCTCACGCCTTAACTGGCAACACAAACTATTCTCTCGCTGCGTAGTCTAGGCTAAGCCAGACTCCTTAATCTCCCCGTCAAGGACGGGCAGACGAGTGTCCCGCCGGGTTTTATGGAAGTTCGGTCCGGAGTTCGGGGCATAGGCAGAACAATTCCCGCTCGTGCGCCTCACCCCGCGGCGCGCGCTAAGATTCAGGGGTTAAGGAGGCGTTTGCCCGCCAGCCGGCTGATGCCTCCCGACAATCAAAGGCCGGATAAGCGTGTAGAAAGCTTGCGGATACGTTGTCTGGACGGCGGTTCGAGTCCGCCCATCTCCACGATATTGATTACATATCAGCGAGTTAGAGGTTTTACAAACAGATTTACAAACAGATTTTGTGAGTTTGTGTTTGTA
>CAVHPI010000004.1:0-91988 GCA_963637965.1 bacterium | reverse complement strand
GGAGCGCCGACAGCAAGTCCCTTCCCTGGGGAAGGGATTTAGGGTTGGGGTCATAAATAAAAGATGTGCGGTGGGGTTGCTGGGGCTTTGGAAGTTTAGAGTTTAGAGTTTAGAGCTTAGAGCTTAGAGTTTAAAGTTTAGATAATGAAACAGGCGGAAGTATTGAAAGCGGCGGCAGAGCGCTATTCGCAGGAGCACGGGCTCTTTGTGGTATCGGTGGAAATTTCATCCGACAACGATGTCGAGGTCACCATCGAAGCCGACGAGCGCGACGTGACCCTCGACGACTGCGTGGACATGACCCGCTACATTCAGGAATTTGTAGACCGCGACCAGGAGGACTATTCTCTCACCATCGGCAGCGCCGGCCTCACCGCACCCTTCAAAGTGCTGCGGCAGTGGAAGAAGGCTGTGGGCGGCGAAATCCAAATCACCCTCAAGAGCGGCTCCCGCATCAAGGCGGACCTGCTCTCGGCAGATGAAAGCGGCATAGAAATCTCCCGCCAGAAGAAAGTTGAGGGTAAGAAGGCGGCCCGTGAGACCGTGGTGGAACACCTCACATACGAAGAAATCAAAACAGCAAAACCTATAATAAAATTTTAACGACAAATGGAAGGGTTAAATCTTGTCAGCACTTTTGCTGAATTCAAAGAGGGCATGAACATAGACAGGCCGACGATGATGAGCGTCCTGGAGGAGGCTTTCCGTGCACAGCTCGAGAAGATGTACGGCGAAGGCTCCAAATTCGATATAGTGATCAACATTGACAAGGGCGACTTTGAAATCTGGCGCACCCGCGAGGTTGTGGAGACGGTGGAAGACCCCGCAACCCAGATCTCGCTGGAGGATGTCCACAAGGTTGATGACTCCTACGACATCGGCGAGGACTTCTCCGAGGAGGTCAAGCTGAGCCAGTTTGGCCGCCGCGGCATTCTAAACATCCGTCAGAACCTTGCCGGCCGCATTATGGACATCGACAAGGCCAACCTTTACAACAAATACAAGGAGCGCATCGGCGAAATCATCGTGGGCCAGGTGCACCAGTCCTGGAAGAAGGGCGCGGTGATCCACGACGAGGACAAGAACGAGCTGGTTCTGCCCAAGAGCGAGCAGATCCCCTCTGACTTCTTCCGCAAAGACGACACCGTGAAGGCCATCATCTCCAGCGTGGAGATGCGCAACAACTCGCCCGTCATCACACTTTCCCGCACCTCCAATCTCTTCTTGGAGAAGCTCTTCGAGCAGGAAGTTCCCGAAATCTTCGACGGCCTGATCACCATCAAGAAGGTTGTGCGCATCCCCGGCGAGCGGGCCAAGGTGGCAGTTGAGTCCTACGACGACCGCATCGACCCCGTGGGCGCCTGCGTGGGTGTCAAGGGCTCCCGTATCCACGGCATCGTGAAGGAGCTGCACAACGAGAATATCGATGTCATCAACTGGACCAATAACAAGCAGCTGCTGCTGCAGCGCGCCCTTTCTCCCGCAAAGATCTCCTCTATGGAGTTCAACGAGGCCACCAAAACCGTCAATGTATATCTCAAGCCCTCCGAGGTCTCCGTGGCCATCGGCAAGGGCGGCTGCAACATCAAGCTTGCAGGAATGCTGATAGACTACCAGATTGAGGCCTACCGCGAGGCGGACGAGAACGAGGCTGCCGGCGAGGAGGAGGATGTACTGCTGCAGGACTTCAGCGACGAGATCGACACCTGGATCATCGATGCCCTCAAAGGCATCGGACTTGACACAGCCAAGAGCGTGCTGGCCCTCCCTGTGGAGGAGATCAGCCGCCGTGCCGACCTTGAAGACGAGACAGTGGAGGAGGTCCAGAAGATACTCCGTTCCGAGTTTGAATAACAGATAAATTATAGGGGGATAAAGATGTCAAAAATAAGAGCAAATAAAGTAGTAAAAGATTTTAATATTTCCCTGGGCACTCTGGTGGAGTTCCTGGGAAAGAAGGGGATAGAGATAGAAGCCAACCCTGGCGCTCAGCTCTCCGAGGAGGCGTATGCCCTCGTGGAGAAGGAGTTTGCAAAGGATCATCAGCTCAAGGAGAAGTCCCGCGAGGTGGCCATCACCGTAAAGGAGATCACCGAGACTGCCCGCACCAAGGCGGTGGAAGAGGAGGAAGTCGAGCTCAACATCAGGACCAATATCCTGGACGGCGGACATTCCGCACCCAAGCCTGCGGAGGAGAAGCCCGCGGCAGAGACGCCTGCCGCCGAGCCTGAAGCTAAGGTTGAGCCCGCACCGGAGCACGCCGCAGAGCCCGAAGTCAAGGCTGAGCCCAAGGCCGAGGCTCCCGCAGCGGAGGGTCAGCCTGCCGCAGAGCCCGCCGGCAATGCCGCTCCTAAGGCTTCCGAGCCTGCACAGGGTCCCGGACTCAAGGTGTTCGGCCACATCGACCTCGACTCCCATAACCGCCCGGTGAAGCCTGCACAATCCCCCGCAGAAAAGCCTGCACCGGCGCCGGAAGCCAAGGCTGAACCCAAATCCGAGTCCGAGCCCGAGCCCAAATCGGAACTCCAGCCTGCCGCAGAAGAGCGGAAGGAGGAGCCCCAGGCTCCCGAGAAGCCTGCAATCGAGCATATCGAGATAAAGGTGGAGCAGCTCAAGAGCCCCGTGGTGCTGGGCAAGATCAATCTCGAGGACACCCGCTCCAAGAGCGGCCCGCGCGACAAAAAGAAAAAGCGCGAGCGCATCCACAACCAGCCTGCCAAGGTCGACATCAACAAGCCCGGCTCATACGCCGCAGCGGGTGCCGGCGCAGGCGACAAGAACCGCCGCAAGAAGAATCAGAACAGCGCCCCCGAGAAGTTCGTGCGCGCAGAGGCCGATGCCGACGAGGTACAGCGTCAGATCAAAGAGACCTACGCCCGCCTCACCGAGAGCCGCGGCAAGACCAAAGGTAGCAAGCACCGCCGCGAAAAGCGCGAAATTTTCGAGCAGAAGCAGCAGGAGAACCTGCAGCAGGAGAGCTTGACCAGCAATATTCTGCGCGTCACCGAGTTCGTTACCGTAAACGAACTTGCCATAATGATGAACAACACCCCCGTGACCAAGGTCATAGAGGCCTGCATGAACCTGGGCCAGATGGTTTCCATCAACCAGAGGCTCGAGGCCGACGTGCTGGTGCTGGTGGCCGAGGAGTTCGGCTATAAGATAGAGTTCACCACGGCCGACGAGCAGGAGGCTCTGGAGCAGGAGGCGGACCGTCCCGAGGATCTGGTGCCCAGACCCCCCATCATCACCGTGATGGGCCATGTGGACCACGGTAAGACCTCCCTGCTGGACTACATCCGCAAGTCCAATGTCATTGCGGGCGAGGCCGGCGGCATCACTCAGCACATCGGCGCATACAATGTGGAGCTGCCCGACGGCCGCCGCATCACATTCCTCGACACCCCGGGCCACGAAGCCTTCACGGCGATGCGTGCCCGCGGCGCCAAGCTCACCGACATCGCCATCATAATAATCGCAGCCGACGACGCCGTGATGCCCCAGACAATTGAGGCCATCAACCACGCGCAGGCGGCCGGCGTGCCGATGGTGTTTGCAATCAACAAGATAGACAAGCCGGGCGCAAGCGGAGAGAAGATCCGCGAACAGCTGGCAAACATGAATATTCTGGTGGAGGACTGGGGCGGCAAATACCAGTGCCAGGAAATCTCCGCCAAGAAGGGCATCAACGTGGACAAACTGCTGGAGAAGGTGCTGCTCGAGGCCGATATGCTGGAGCTCAAGGCCAACCCCGACAAGCGCGCCGTGGGCAGCGTGGTGGAATCCTCGCTCGACAAGGGTCGCGGCTATCTGGCCACCGTGCTGATTCAGGGCGGTACGTTGCACGTCGGCGACATCGTGCTGGCGGGCTGCTACACAGGCCGCGTGAAGGCGATGTTCAACGAGCGTGGACAGAAAATTACCGAGGCGGGTCCCGCGACTCCCGTGTCTGTGCTCGGCCTCAACGGTGCTCCCGCCGCCGGCGACACCATCAATGTGCTCGACGACGAGAAGGAGGCCAAGGAGATCGCCAACAAGCGCGAGCAGCTGCTCCGCATGCAGGGTCTGCGCTCGCAGCAGCACATCACCCTGGAGGAGATCGGCCGCCGCATCGCCATCGGCAACTTCAAGGAGCTCAACATCATCCTCAAGGCGGATGTGGACGGCTCCATCGAGGCTCTCGCCGACTCCCTCATCAAACTCTCCACGGAGGAGGTCAAGGTCAATGTGATCCACAAGGCCGTGGGTGCAATTTCCGAGTCCGATGTACTGCTGGCCGTGGCGTCCAACGCCATCATCATAGGCTTCCAGGTGCGTCCCAGCGCCGATGCCCGCCGCCAGGCGGAGAAGGAGGGGATTGAAATCCGTCTCTACTCCGTCATCTACGATGCTATCAACGAGGTCAAGGACGGTATCGAGGGTATGCTTGCCCCTGAAGAGAAAGAGGAGGTTACCGCCACTGCCGAGGTTCGCGAGACCTTCAAGATTTCCAAGGTCGGCACCATCGCCGGCTGTATGGTCAAGGAGGGCAAGCTGACCCGCACTGCGAAGGTGCGCGTGATCCGCGACGGCATTGTGGTGTACACCGGTCTGCTGGGCTCTCTCAAGCGCTTCAAGGACGATGTCAAGGAGGTTGCCGCCGGCTACGACTGCGGCATCAACATAGAGAACTTCAACGACATCAAGGTGGGCGATGTGATAGAGGCCTACACGATTGTGGAGATCAAGCGCACGCTATAGCGCGGCAATGCGGCGCAGGTTGCGCTGCAGCGCGCTGCGCCAATCCTCCCGTGCGATGCCGAATTCGCTGCGGATGAGTGAGCAGTCAAGATATGAATATTTCGGACGGGTAGCCTTCTGCGGATACTCGTCCGATTTTATTTCCTTAATGCGGCAATCGAGGCCGGAGCAGGCCATGGTGGCGGCGGCAAAGGCGCTCCAGCTGCACTCCCCCGCACCGCTGTAGTGGAATATCTCTCCGCGCCGCTCTCCGATTTGCGGGAGCGCGGCCGCTATCGCCTCCGCCAGGGAGTCGGCGGCGGTGGGGGAGCCGGTCTGGTCGCAGACAACCCTCAGCTCGCTGCGTTCGCGGCCCAGACGGAGCATCGTCTTCACGAAGTTCTTGCCGAAGGGGGAGTAGAGCCAGGAAGTTCGGATGATTATGCCGCGGCAGCCTGTGTCGCGCATGGCCGCTTCTCCCGCCAGTTTGCTCTCTCCGTACACGCTCAGCGGGGCGGTGGCGTCGCTCTCGCGGTAGGGCTCCCTCTTGCCGCCGTCGAACACGAAATCGGTGGAGATGTGCACCAGGGCGGCATTGCACTCCAGGGCCGCTTGGGAAAGGTTGCGCACCCCGTCGGCGTTCACCGCAAAGCAGCGCTCCCGCTCCGTTTCGGCCCGCTCCACATCGGTGTAGGCGGCGCAGTTGATTATGGCGCCGACGCCTCTCTCCCTTGCAAATGCCTTCACAGAGGCCGCGTCCAGAATGTCCAGTTCGTGTCCTGTGGCAATCACATCGGCTCTTGTGGCAAGTTTAATCTGCAGTTCGCGTCCCAGCTGCCCCGCAGCCCCGGCAATCCAAATCGTTTCCATTGATTGAGAAATTTTACATCAAAAATAGACATAATTATTCTATCTTTGTAGTTTACAAAGCCTAAAAACAATATGGATTACAATACATACAGAGACAAGCTCATACTGCCCGAATACGGCCGGCACGTGCAGAAGATGATAGAGAGGGCCAAGGGGATAGAAGACAAGCAGAAGCGTTCGGAGCAGATACAGGCTGTGGTGAACGTCATGGCGCTGCTGAATCCCTCTCTCAAGGAGTTCCCCGACTACAAGCGCAAGCTTTGGGACCACGTATATGTGATTGCCGGCTACGACCTTGACATAGATTCTCCCTACGAGGCGCCTCACCCCGCCTCGGCGGCCAGCCGTCCGGAGCCCATTCCGGTGGAGAAGCGTCCCATCAAGGCCTCCTGCTACGGCCGCAACATAGAGAATATGATAGACTTGGTGGCCGGCATAGAAGACGAGAGCGTCCGCGCCGAGATGATCCGCAATCTGGCCCGCTACATGCGCCAGCAGTACCTCATCTGGAACAAGGACACCGTGGCGGACGAGACCATCCTCAAAGACATGGTGCGCCTGGCCGACGGCAAGATCGAAATCCCCGAAGGGCTTGAACTGGGCACCGTGCACGGCGAATTCAACCGCCCCCGCGCCCTCGACGCCCGTCCCGCGCAGCAGTACGGCAAAAAGCGCGGCAGAAAAAAACACAAAAGCAACTTCTAACGCCCGCAGATGGCCAACAAAAGAAAAAAGAAGAAGAAATCCCGCGGTCCCCTTCTGAGCGAAGATAGCAAAATCGCGGTCCGCGTGCTGCTGGGAATGCTGCTTGCTACCGTTACGGTGGTGGTGGCAGGCTCGCTGCTGTCGTATATCTTCACCTGGAAGGCGGATTACAGCATCAAGACCGACCCCGACCTCTGGCGGGAGTATGTCGAGGCCCAGAATATTTGCGGCAAGACCGGCTATTGCATAGCCGATTTTCTGATAGCGCGGCTGTTCGGGCTGGGGGCCTACTGCGTCCCGGTCTTTTTGGCCGCCCTTACCATAGCGTGCTTCCGCATCCGCAAGGTGCATCTGCTGCGCGCATTCCTGCTCTCCCTGATGGGCTGCATCGCGGTGTCACTCGCGGCATCGTATGTCTGCGGCTATTTTGACGTGGCAATTCTGGCCACCGGGGCGGGCGGTTCCTACGGCTATTTTGCCAACAAGTTCCTTTGCGCAACCCTCGGCCCGCTTGGGGCGGGGCTTGCCAACGCGCTGCTGCTGTTGCTCTGGATAATCCTCTGCAGCCGCGGTGTGGCCCGCTCGATAGACAACTTCATCAGACGCATATTCACCCGCAAACCCAAGCCGGTGCCCGAGCTCTCCTCCGGGGAAGATGAGCCTTCTGAAGACGGGGCGGACGACGGGCAGGCAGATGACGTCGTGGATCTGACAGGCGGCGAGGACGGGCAGCCAGATGCCGTCCCCCTGACTCTGGAGGAATCTTCTGAACCGGAGGCGGCCGATGCCCCCGAAGATGGCGAGGACGCCGGCGATGCCATAGATCTTGTGGATGACGGAGCTCCGGCCTCTCCTGAAGTCACCATCACGGTGGAGAGCGGCGGATACGACCCCGGGGCCAATATGGAGGAGGACGAGATGGCACATCTCTACAACCCCCGTCTGGACCTATCCAAGTATGAATTCCCCTCCGTGGCTCTGCTCGACGACTACAAAGACAAGTGGTATGACATATCTCTGGACGAGATGGAGCGCAACAAGAACCGCATCGTCCATACCCTCGGCAGCTACAAGATCAGGGTGGACAGCATCTCCGCCAAGAAAGGCCCCACGGTGACCCTCTACAAGATACGTCTGGCCGAGGGTACCCGCATTGCACAGGTCAAGCGGCTTGAAGAGGACATAGCGATGTCGCTCGGGGCCAAGGGCGTCCGCGTGCTGGTGCTGGAGGCTGCCATCGGCATCGAGGTGGCCAACGAGAAGCCCAGCGTGGTGCCGCTCAAAATGGTGCTCAACTCCCCGCAGTACCGCGAGAAGAGCCCCAAGATGGAGTTGCCCGTGGCGCTGGGCATCACTGTGACCAACGAGCCCTTCTTCCTGGATCTGGCCAAGATGCCCCACCTGCTGGTGGCCGGCGCCACCGGTATGGGTAAGTCGGTAGGCCTCAATGCCATCGTGGCTTCGCTGCTCTATGCCAAGCATCCTGCCGAGATGAAGTTTGTGATGGTGGACCCCAAGAAGGTGGAGCTGGACTTCTACGGCGCGCTGGAAAAGCACTTCCTTGCGGTTCTGCCCGATGCCGAGGAGGTCATAATCACCGACACCACCAAGGTTGTGCACACGCTGCGCTCTCTCTGCACCGAGATGGACGCGCGCTATGACCTGCTGCGCGACGGCGGTGTGCGCAAGATTACCGAATACAACGAGAAGTTCCTTGCCCGCCGGCTCAATCCGCTCAAGGGGCACAAGTTCCTTCCCTACATCGTGGTGGTGATAGACGAGTTTGCCGACCTGCTGATGACTGCCGGGCGCGAGATAGAGGAGCCGATCGGCCGTCTGGCGCAGAAGGCCCGTGCGGTGGGCATCCACCTTGTGATCGCCACCCAGAGGCCCACGACCGACGTCATCACCGGCACCATCAAGGCCAACTTCAACTCCCGCATCGCCTTTAAGGTCAATTCGGGTGTGGACAGCAAGACCATCATCGACGCTTCCGGCGCGCAGCGGCTCATCGGCCGCGGCGATATGCTGGTGCTCTATCCCGGACAGGATCTGGTGCGTGTGCAGTGCGCGATGATAGACACTCCCGAGATCGAGCGCATCACGCAGTTCATCGGCAGCCAGCGCGGCTACAGCCATCCCTTCTGGCTCCCCGAGTATCACGAGGAGAGCGAGGGATCGGGCAAGGAGGTGAACCTGACCCGCCGCGACGCTCTGTTCGAGGATGCCGCCAAAATGCTTGTGCAGACACAGCAAGGCTCCACTTCAATGCTCCAGCGCAAGTTTGAGATAGGCTACAACCGCGCCGGCAAGATTATGGACCAGCTGGAGGCGGCGGGCATCGTGGGGCCCGCAAACGGCAGCAAGAGCCGCGATGTGCTGGTGAGCGACTTTGACACTCTGGACCGCATTCTGGCTTCCCTGGATCATCAATAGTGCGTTTGGCACCCGATTTGCCATCAGCAACCCGTTATGAAAAAGATTCTGACCATACTTTTGCTCTGCACTGCAGCCGTCGGGCTGCGTGCACAGAACAGCGCGGCGACCCTTTGGGGCGAGCTCAAGAAACAGGGCACGCTCTCAATGAATTTTACTCTCAAGGGAGTGGATAAAGACGGGGTGGTGGTGAGCGACGAGACAGGCAAGGCCTATCTGCAGGGCGACTGCTACCGCATCGAGTGCGGCGATATGCTCATCTGCTGCGACGGGACTTCGATGTGGCTCTACAACACCACAAGTGAGGAGCTGGTGATAGACACCGATGAGGCGCTCCCCTTTATGAACGCGACCGATGTCAAACGGGACCAGAAGGGCAATCTCAACGCCACCTACGCCGCCGATGACGTCACATTCAAGGTCAAGGTCTCCGACATTAAAAACCCCGGACAGAAATACGGCGGTACCTTCTTCAAGATAGACGAAGAAGCTCTGCCGGAAGAGGTCATCGTTACCGATCTGCGCAATTGATTCAATCTTGCGCGCACCGCACAAAAACATCGCGGAGAGCTTTCGGGCTCTCCGCGATGTTTCTATTAGGCGTCCGGCTGTGTTTTATCACAAGGATCTTTCCAAAGCCTCGGCAGACACCGTAAAAGTGCAGGTCAGGGTTTCTTCGCTGTAGGGATAGGGAGCATCGGGGTCAGCGAGGAGATTGTCAAGCCAGGTAAGATAGAGTCCCACCTTCACCGGTAATGTCAGGGTGAATTCAAATTCTAACCGCCCACCGAAGTCAACATCTTTGGGAAAAGTCAATATTACGCTATCTCCCTCAAGGATATGTGCGAATTCAAAGCCATTATCCGGAATGGGATATTTTTCTTTTGGCACGAAACTATAAAGTTCAAACAATGACGAGAGGTCCTCACCTGCCTTGATTCCGGCAAAATCATAATTTGCAGTCAAACTCATTCCTCCGTCATAATAAACCGTACGGATATCCCTTAAATCTTGGTAAGTGCTCATAACCTGTTCGTAGACTTTTTCATACTCATTTTCCACATTTTTTTTATTGTCTACGAACTGTGAATAGACCTCCTTTGCAGGAATGATTCTATACCTGGTTGCATCTCCCCACCGGACGACCCACCCCAAGGCATCAAATTTCGTTGTCCAATTCATCCCCAGTTCTATCGCATATATATCATCCTTGAATTCCCCCGCTGATTTCAAATACAATTCTGTATCCGCCAGACATTCTCCGGGTACGAACGATCTCTCAAACGCGCCGGGTTGTGCCTTCTGAGGTTTGGAGCACGAGAACAGAACAGCAAAAGCTGTGACGATAACGATTATCTTCTTCATATTCATTTAGTATTAGTCGGTAACTTCAAACCCATAAATCATTGTGCGGTTATAGATATAATTCACTCCGCCGGATACAAGCCAATCATCAGTCAGAGAATACCATCCGTCGTTGGCTCCGGAAACCCATTGGGAATCCCAGCCCCAATTAATTCTGACCGCGGTTATCTCCGGTTCTGAATAATTATATGTATAATAAGGCTCATATTGTTCAGGACCCAGCCTGTCCTCAAGATCATCCGGTACCCAATAATGGTAATGCGTGTATTTCGTATAGGTTTTTCTATAGCCATCCAGAACAAAACAATGAATTAAAAAATCTGTCGGTATCGCTTGGCTGGAGGCTGTTACAATAACCGGCAATTCCCTATCCAAGTATGTTTTGACAGTGTCGGCGCTATAATTTCTTTTTTTCGAAGATATTCCAAGCGGCCCGAATAGTCTAGTTCTCAAGTTATTCGGTATTGCCCATGAATAATCATTATGGTAATGGACATTAATTTCCTTGCCGACATAGCCTATCAGCAAGGCTTCCGCGTTGGCAGAACCCGAAAGGCTATGATAATCCGGGGACATTTGAGACCAGACCTCTGAAGTTTCATCGCTGAAGGATCTGGTAAAGCCATCGACATCTCCTTCGCAGTATCCCGAGCTTATCATAGTTGCCGGCTTCCCCAATTTGTAGTGCAAGTAGTACAATACCTGTGCTCCCGCCACCGCTACACATCCTGCGGGAGCCTTTACTCCAGAATCATCATTTCTATAAGGGCAATACGCGCTGTATGCTTCGTTCTGAGACCATCGAGGAGACAAATGGCCCATTTCTTCAACAAGATACTCAGTTGATGATGTAGATACATGCCACTGCCCTTCCGGATTCGGCAATGGCGTTGGCGACAGAGCGGCTGGCTGGGCGTCTACTCCCCAGAATGAACGGTTGGCTGCAATTCCCTCTGGAGTGAAGTTAAGTTCATCTGTAGCTGCGCTGCGCACCGCCTCCATGTTGGACGCCACGCAGTCCATCCATACCTTCAACCCATCGCAGGCATCTTCAAGTGAGAACGAGCCTTCATCCCCCTCGGCCAGCACTGCCGGCGTTCTGGCATCGGCAGAAAGCACCTTCCACCCTCCTCCAAGGTTGTTGACAATGTACATCAGCGTGTCTCCCGCATCGCTCGTCACCACATCCACCTCACACACGGTGTCTTCTGAAGTTCTTGTCTGCGGAAACATCTTTTGCGCCACAGACTTCACCTGGCCGAGCGTCACGAAGTCTCCTGCAATTTTTTCGTCCGCTGCATTGTTCACCTCAATGTGAGGCGGATGCAAATCCTTGCTGCAACCCACCATCAGCAATACGGCGGCTGCAATTGTTAAAATTCTTCTGTCCATAGTTTGTCGGTTTTGGTTATTATTACTGTCTTACATATTATAAACGAGAGAATGTACAAAATACTGCTCCCCAAAGTGAAAAATAATCGCGAAGGGCGGAAAGACCGTATCATTGCGCCCTGCCCAAAGTAGCAACAGACACGCCCGCCCGGCGGCCGTTATACTGTTCCTAATCATTTTCCGGCAACGGGCTTTCGTTCCCCTGCAGGTTATCTTTGATTATTTTATCCCAATTATCCATTTCCTTTCAAATAGCATTCTATCGCTTCACGCAACTGCTTTCGAGCTCTGGCTAACTGACTTGCAGAACTTTTTTCTCCAATTCCCTGCATCTTGCCGATTTCCCGGTGGGAAATCCCATCAATGCAAAGAGTTTGAACACCCGCCTCCTGCTCTCCGACAGAGCCTCTATCATCTCCAGTAATTTTTCCGGCGGCACCATCTGCGCATCATTAATAGTTCCTTCAGTGACATCTTCCTCCGTGGTCTCATCCAGTGGAACCGGCCACCACCTCTGTTTTCTGATTTCGTTCAGTGCCATATTTATGGCAATCCGGCTGATCCATGCATATAGCGACCCTTTCCCGCAATACTTGTATGTGGATATTTTTTCCAAGGCGCAGATCATCGCATCGTGCATAAGGTCAGAAGCGCCTGCGGCCACTCGTGTATAACGCCTGCACAGAGTCAGCAGTCTGTGCGCATAGCGTCTGTAGAGTTCCTCCGCTGCCAAAGAGTCACCGCTGCAGCACAACTCTGCAAGTCTGTCCTTGTCTATCGCGTTATACATCTCAAGTAACATTATCCTAATAAAGTTACTTAAGAAAATAATTTCCCACAAATCTGCGATACTGTTCACGCCAGAGGGGACGGCACCGCCGTCGGGCTGCGTGCACAGAACAGCGCGGCGACCCTTTGGGGCGAGCTCAAGAAACAGGGCACGCTCTCAATGAATTTTACTCTCAAGGGAGTGGATAAAGACGGGGTGGTGGTGAGCGACGAGACAGGCAAGGCCTATCTGCAGGGCGACTGCTACCGCATCGAGTGCGGCGATATGCTCATCTGCTGCGACGGGACTTCGATGTGGCTCTACAACACCACAAGTGAGGAGCTGGTGATAGACACCGATGAGGCGCTCCCCTTTATGAACGCGACCGATGTCAAACGGGACCAGAAGGGCAATCTCAACGCCACCTACGCCGCCGATGACGTTACATTCAAGGTCAAGGTCTCCGGCATTAAAAACCCCGGACAGAAATACGGCGGTACCTTCTTCAAGATAGACGAGGAAGCTCTGCCGGAAGGGGTCATCGTCACCGATCTGCGTGAATGACGCCCCCTCCCATACTTCAAAGAATCAATCGCGAAGAGCCCTTTCCGCCCTTCGCGATTTTTTTCACCTTGCGGAGCAGTATTTTGCAATTTCTCTCGTTTATAGTATGAAAAACCATAATCACATCTAACTATGAACAGAAGAATTATAACAATTGCAGCCGCCGTATTGTTGATGGCGGGGTGCAGCAAGGATCCGCGGCCATCGCGCTACAAAGCGGCAACCACAGAGGTCACAACTGTTGCGGGAGACTTCGTGACGCCCCGTCAGGTGAAGTCTGTGGCGCAAAAGATGTTTCCGCAGACAAGGGTCTCTGCAGGTGTCGGAATTGAGATGGAGGCGGTGACAGGCGCGGCCGGGGACACCCTTATGTACATTGTTAATAACCCCGGCGGGGGGTGGAAGGTGCTTTCTGCCGATGCCAGAACGCCGGCAGTGTTGGCAGAGGGTGCCGAAGGCTCATTCTCGATAGAAGATGCATGCGATGGGCTGAAGGTGTGGATGGATTGCTTGGCATCCGATATGGAGGCGGTGCGCAGCGCAGCCACAGATGAACTCAACTTCACATCGGAAGAAATCTCGGCCAACCGCTCGTTCTGGGGGGCGGACGCCCAACCTGCCGCACTGTCGCCGACGCCATTACCGAATCCGGGTGGGGAGTGGAAAACACGGACGACTACAGTTGTTCATGTTGTGGATTCTGCGGAGAATACGACACCTCGTTGGTCGCAAAACAATGCTTATTCTGCATATTGTCCATTAAAGAGCAATAGCTCTGAGGAGAGGGCTCCGGCGGGATGCGTGGCAGTGGCGGGGGCTGAAGTGCTGTATTACCTGCACAATAAGTTCGGGGTTCCCGCAACAATGGTGAGTGAAGGCTATTGCAATGGGAATTTGAATGGCTATACAAGAGCCTTTTATAATTCCAACACCTCAATTTGGAGTCAGATGACCTCGGAACATAAACATATTGATGGAACGGCCAATGCGGAAGCCTTGATGATTGGGCATATAGGTGATATTATTAATATGCATTACCGGGAGCGGTATTCATGGGCATGGCCCGCAAACTTGGTCAATCCCCTCTTTTCCACCTATGGTATTCAAGCATCTTCCGGCAGTTATGACGAAGATGTTGTCAAATCGAATCTCGAAGCAGCGCTGCCCGTGATAGTTACGGCAACGACTCAGGCTATTCCGGTGAATTTTAATATACATTGCTTTGTAATTGACGGGTATAAGAGAACCTACACGGAGTATGTCCATCTCCATTATTGGTATTCTTATGACTTCGAAACTTGGTATGATCCCGATGAGTATGCGTCATATTACACCTATTCCTACTCGGATCCGGAAATTACTGCCATAACAATAAACTGGGGATGGGGCGAAGGCAAGTCGGGGTGGTTTACTCTGACAGGAGACTGGGTTTCGCCTGACGATACAAATTATAGGCATAACCGGTCGATGATTTATGATATCACTATTCAGGACAACGAAAACTAATTGATTATGAAGATAAAAACAACACTGCTTGCGTTGACCATGCTTACTGCATTGACATCTTGCGTAAAAACACTGCCGCCAATGTTCCTTGACGGTGAAAAGTCATTTGTCCCGGGAGATTGCCTGATAAGTACCGAGGTGGAGTATAAGGGTATATACATTGGCCAATATGAAGTAATTCAAGGATATTATAGATTCATGTTCAAGCTGGGCGAATGGTCCACTGTGTATGATCCACTCGAGTGGATCGTTCCTTGGGGGCAGGCCACATCATTCAGATATATACCGTCCGATGATGTGTACGCACAATTCGGTTCAAATAATATGAAGGTCAAAAAGGCTTATGAGACAGAGTATAAGAATACGTGGAGGCCAAACAACCCATATTTGGTAAAAAATTATGAGGTCTATTATGAGTCGGGTCTGTCGGTGACGGCTGATAGGGAGTTTGCCGGGTATCCTGCAGGAGAGAATATTGCGTCATGTTTTGCTTATAACTCATTGAATCCGCACACGCCAATCCCAAACGAAGAATTGGCCGATCTTTCAATAATAGGAGATTGGCGTTATGCTGCGGGATCTTTGCTTTTTGATGTGCATGTAAAGGAGGAAAAAAATGATGTTAAGGAGGCTGTGACATTCACGATGAACATCCCCGTGAAAGTGGGACTCGCTCTGACCTGGCTTGCCAATCGCCTCAGCGACCCCGACGCGCCGTATCCCTACCGAGAAGAGACCCTGACCTGCACTTTCACGGTGCCTGCCGATGAGTTAAACAAGTCACATAAGGTTCAGTCTGAACTATAGCAGAAACATCGCGAAGAGCCCTTTCCGCCCTTCGCGATTTTTTTCGACTTGCGGAGCAGTATTTTGCAATTTCTCTCGTTTATATAAGTGTAAAGCGGCAAAGATGGTTTGCGGAAGAATTTTTTCTCAAGTACCTTTGTTATAAGAATGTTACTTGAGATGTATAACGCGATAGAAGAGGACAGACTTGCAGAGTTGTGTCGCAGCGGCGACCGTCTTGCGGCGGATGAACTCTACAGGCGCTATGCGCCCAGACTGCTGACGCTGTGCAGGCGTTATACATCGGTGGCCGCGGACGCATCTGACCTTATGCACGATGCGATGATCCGCGCCTTGGAAAAAATATCCTCATACAAGTATTGCGGGAAAGGGTCGCTGTACGCCTGGATAAGCCGGATTGCCATAAATATGGCACTGGGCGGAATCAGAAAACAGAAGTGGCGGCCGGTTCCGCTGGACGAGGCCACGGTGGAAGATGTCACGCAAGAGACCATGTACGATGCGCGGAAGGTGCCGCCTGAAAAGTTGCTGGAGATGGTGGCGGCCTTGCCGCAGGTCAGGAGGCTGGTGTTCAACCTCTTTTGCATTGATGGAATCTCCCACCGGGAAATCGGCAAGATGCTGGGGATTGGAGAAAAAAGTTCTGCAAGTCAGCTGGCCAGAGCCCGAAAGCAACTCAGGGAGGAGATAAAACAGTATATTAATGAAAATGGATAATTGGGATGATATAATTAAAAAGAAGCTGGAAGGGTATGAAAGCCCTCTGCCGGAAGGTGATTTGCTGCAGTTCCACGCCCGCCGGGCGGCCGTTTCTGCCGCAAAAAGACGGCGCCGTATTCTGTGGATAACTTCAGCTCCGCTGGCGGCGGGCCTTGCAGCATTCCTGATATTAGGCCACCGGAATGATGAGGTGCAGGATCTTGCACCGGCTTACGATGCTGTGGCGTCGGCGGAACTGTCTCAAAATACACGGGATGCTGCTGAAACACCGGCAGCTATGTCAGATTCCCCCTCTTTGGATGTGGCGTCGGATCTCTTCGCGCCCGGGGGCAGAGCATCTGCGGAAACCAATGTTGCGGAAGCGTCATTGCCTGGTGGCGATGTCTCTGATGATGCGGTACCGGCCATGGGCGACGTGGCTGCGGACGCCGCAAGGCGCTTTACGGCCGACAGCCGGCCAGCGGATGATGCAGCCGACCGAACCGCGCGATATGTGCTCTCTGCCGATGACGAGACAGTGGTATTCGATGACTGGCCGAACAAAGATTCATTTGCGGCACCTAAAGTGTCTCGCCGCGGCTTGCTCGCCTTAAGCACGATTGAAACGCATATATCTGCGATTCCAGTCGATCTGCCGGGCGGCGGGGATAAGGTCAGTCCGCTAAGCGCCGCTTCAGCGGGGATGTTTGCAGACGCCCCGCTGAATGTAACGCGGCATTATCGCCCTATTGTGGCGGGGGTCTCCGCACGGTTTTCTGCGGCAAGAAATTTATATGTCACCACAGGACTGGAATATTCGATGTACACTTCGCAAGTGTCTTATGCCCTGTCTTCCGGTACGCTTGAGATGCTTGGCATGCCGCATACAATGACCCAGTATGCCCATTATATGGGCATTCCGGTAAGGCTTGACTGGACATTTGACACCCGCGGATGGCTGACTGCATATGCCGGGGCGGGCTTCAAGGGAGATTGCCGAGTGGCGGCCTCCAGAGGAGGGATCGGTATCGGCGGTAGCGCTCTGGTGTTCAGTCTGCTTGCGGCGGCCGGAATTCAGGCGGCCCTGAGCCCGCGGCTCGGCATATATGCGGAGCCGCAGATCTCCTGGACTCCCGCATCGCAGGAGGGGACTATCGAGACTTTCCGAAGCCGGCATCCTTTTATGATAACCATCTCCGCAGGGCTTAGATTCGATCTTGGTAAAATATGATTTGGCGCGGTATGAAAAAAGTCCACTTGTTTCTTTCGGCTCTGTTGGCCGGCATGGTGCTGGCCGGGTGCGCTGTGATGGATGAAGAAGTCGATATAAGAGAAAATTCACTGGTCCCCGGCGAATGCCTTAGCTCCGGGTCACTTGCCTTTCTTGGGGCAAAAGATAATGCTTCGGGGAACATCTGCCTGAACTTTGCTTTGGACTGTGCGGTTCAATATGAGGCGTTGTCCTCACGCGGCGGGAACGTATCCTGCTACCGATATGCTCCTGCCAAAGAAGTTTATGCTGCCTTCGGTGCCGATGCGAACGATGTCAGGAAGGAGTATGAACGGGATTATGAAGATATTTTCGGGACATTTGCTGCCGACCGATGCGACTTTACAATCTATTATGACGGAGGGATAACTCTGACTGCGGATGCCCGATATGCCGGACATCCTGCCGGAGAGGACCTGTTGCCGGAGTTGGCTCCTGCCGCCTTCCTGCCGTACGGAGAGCGCACAATCCCGTCAGAAGGTTTTGAATATGATTTCAGGCTGCATCGGGCGGTGTCCATTATTATTCCCAAGAGCAAGGCGGCCGTGGATGTGACATTCACCCTTGCTCTGCCGGTGAAAGTGGGCCTGTATCTTACCTGGCTTGGCAACCGCCGCACCGACCCGGACGCGCCGTATCCCTACCGTGAAGAAACTCTGACCTGCACCTTTACGGTACCTGCCGAGGCTTTGGGCAGTGCACAATGATAAGGTGGGACGGCGCTATTTGATGAATTCCTGCATTTGGGGCACTTTGCGGCGGGCGGCCTCGAACAGCGCCCACTGGTTGCGGGTGCGCACCAGATTGTGCTCCGGATACTTGATCTTGTAGTAGGTGTCGCCGTTGATGTAGTCGGTGAAGAAGCGCACCGCCTGCATATAGGGGAACAGGCAGGCTGCAAAGGGGAGATTTTCCTTCTCGACAGGGGTCAGGAAGGTCGCCCCCTCAAGATAGCCCTTGGCAAAAGCCTCGAATATGTCCATCTTGAAATCGACCTTCTCCCAGGCGGGGTCATCCTCGGGCAGAGTGTTGGCCGCAGTGCGCAGAAAGTCGCCGAAATCGGAAAACACGAATGAGGGCATCAGGGTGTCCAGATCAATCACGCACAGAATGTTGCCGTCGGCATCGAACATCATGTTGTTGACCTTGGTGTCGCAGTGGCAGATGCGCTTGGGCAGCAGCCCTTCGCGGTACATCCTCTCCGCCTTGCACATCTCCTCTTCAAAGGGAAGGATTTTGGAGAGAATCTCCTTTACTTCGCTCTCTGCCATACGGCCGGCGCGGTCGGCCTCAACCGCCTCGTGCAGCTGACGGGCGCGCAGCTCCATGTTGTGGAAGTCGGGAATCGTCTCACCCAGCGTGTCGGGAATGTCGGCGAGCATAGCTTCGAAATTGCCGAATGCCTTGCCTGCGAAGTATGAATACTTGGGGTCCACAGTCTCGTAGGTGTAGGCGTCCTTTATGAAGATTGAGACGCGCCAGTATTCCTTGCCGTCGGTCCAGTAGCTCTTGCCCGTCTCCTTGCAGGGGAGGAAGGTGAGCACCTTGCGGCTGATGTCTGCATCTCCGGCCAGTTTGCGGCGGATGTGGGCGGTGGCACAGTCGATGTTGTGCTGCAGCAGCTCCACATCTTGGAAGATGGAGTTGTTGATGCGCTGCAGCACGTAGTCGTCGCTGCCGTCGGTCTTCACCAGCAGGGTGTCGTTGATGAGTCCGTTGCCCAGCGGCTTTATCTCCAGAATATTGCCGCTTATGGCAAAGCGGCCGGCTATTTCTTTTTCTTTCATATTGCTGTTAGGTTTTATCTCTTTGTCTGCTTTGAACACGTCGCGGATAGAGGGATAGGCATCGCGGAGCAGCTCCTGCAGCTGGCATTCATCGCACCAGCGGGCCGTCTCGATGTCCTCCTCGCGCTGCACTTTGACTTCGTCGGCGGCGGTGAGCCTCATCCGGAACCAGTGTGACTCCTTGAGCACGAAGTCCTGCCCCTCGCGGTAGGTGTGGTAGGTGGTGCAGATGGGCTCTCCCAGGGACAGATGCTCCAGGCCCGTCTCTTCCTGCACTTCGCGCAGCGCGCACTGCTGCAGAGTCTCGCCCTTCTCGATGTGCCCCTTGGGCATGTCCCACGCCCCTCGGCGCCAGAAGAGCAGAGCGCGCCCTTCGGCGCCGCGCACCAGACCGCCGGCGGCGACATCCACTCTGAGTTGGGATGTCAGCATTTTGAAGGCTGCCTGAGGGTCGCCGGCTTCTATCTCCAAATACTCGGGCGTGGCGGCTTGCGAGAAGCGCTGCGGAAGGGTTGCGAGATCTCCCGCATCCTGCTCACTTACGCGGAGCGCACCTCCTGACCCCGATACAGGTGTTCCTGGCGGGATTATTGCGATGCTGCGGCTATTGAAATAGATTTTAAACATTTGGCAAATTTATTCAAAAAATCTAATTTTGGAACGTTAATAAAAGACGAGTATGACCAATATCGAGAAGCAGGTTGCAGAGTACCTGCTGGAAATCGGCGCCGTGAAGTTGCGCCCCGAAGAGCCCTTTACCTGGGCGTCAGGGTGGAAGTCACCCATTTATTGCGACAACCGCAAGATTCTCTCATATCCCGAGATCCGCAACAAGGTGTGTGACTTTGTGGTGGAGACCATCGGCGAGCACTTCAAGAATGTGGATGTGATTGCCGGCGTGGCTACAGGGGCCATCGCGATGGGGGCACTGGTTGCCGACCGTATGAACAAGCCTCTCATCTACATCCGTCCCAAGCCCAAAGATCACGGGATGGGCAATCAGATAGAGGGCGAATGCAAGCGCGGCGACCGCGTGGTGGTGGTCGAGGACCTGATCTCCACCGGCGGCAGCAGCCTCAGCGCAGCGGCGGCGGTATCGGCTGCCGGGTGCATCGTGGAGGGTATGGTGGCCATCTTCTCATACAATTTCCCCACCGCCCGCCGTTCCTTTGAAAACACGAGCATGGAGCTTTACACCCTCTCGAACTACGACTCTCTCATTGAGGTGGCGAGCGAGAAGAATCTCATAAGCGAATCTGATATCGAGGTGCTGCGCGACTGGCGCTTCCATCCCGAAACTTGGGGTAAATAGCTATGGCAGACACCACTCTGACAAGCAAGACGGTGCTGGTGGACCGCCAGCCTGCCGTGCTATACAGCTCTCTGGAGGACCTCGGCGCCCTGGTGGCCAACCTGCCTGAAGACAAACGGCAGTCGATAACCGCCACCGCCGACACCATCAGTGCCAGCGTGCAGGGTTTCAACCTCGGAGTCCGCGTGGCAGACCGCACCCCCTTCAGCAGCGTCACCTTCCGCCAGATCGACGGCAGCCCCGTGGAGTTTTCCCTCAAGGCGGTCTTCGACAGCGTGGACGACCCCGCAAACCCGGAGGCCGACTGCAAGACCAACTTCCACATAGAGTTGGCGGCCCAGCTGGGCGGTATGCTCAAGATGATGCTGGGAGGCAAGCTGCAGAAGGCGCTGGACCGCATTGCTGAGACAATCGCAGATGCCGCCTCCGGCCGCGCCGTGAACCTGTCGGCAGAAGATTTTATGAAATAGTGAGCAGATTTCCCAAAGAATTCATTGACAATACCTCGGCGGCCCTTGGCGGGGCTGCCGAGATTGTTATAGACGCCCTTGAAACGGGCGGGAGCGTCACTGCGGTGCGCGCCAACTCCTCCAAGATGCCGGTGGAGGCTCTTGAGAAGCGTTTTGAGGCCTCGGACGGCCGCGTGCCCTGGCGCGGCGACGCACTGTTTCTGGCCAGCCGCCCCCAGTTCTCCCTGGACCCCCTGCTGCACGCCGGCGCCTACTATGTGCAGGACCCCTCGGCGATGTTCGTAGGGTGCGTGGCTGCCGCTGCGATGCGCTCCGCCGGAACTCCCGCTCCCCGCGTTCTGGACCTCTGCGCCGCCCCGGGCGGCAAAACTACCTGCATTGCGTCTTCTCTTGACGGCGGACTGCTGGTGGCCAACGAGGTCATCGGTTCGCGTGCCACGATTTTGGCGGAGAATGTCGTGAAATGGGGCAATCCCAATGTCGCGGTCACCTGCAGCGACCCCTCGCAATTCGCCTCGCTGCCCGGCTGGTTCGATGTAATCGTGGCCGATGTCCCCTGCTCCGGCGAGGGGATGTTCCGCAAGGAGCCGCAGGCGGTATCGGAGTGGTCGCAGGAGAATGTCCGCCTGTGCGAGGCCCGCTCGCGCCGCATAGTGGCCGATGTATGGCCGGCGCTGCGCGAAGGGGGCTTCCTGGTATATTCCACCTGTACATTCAATTCTTTTGAAAACGACGGCAACGCCGCCTGGATTGCAGAGAAGCTGGGGGCGGAGATAATTCCGATAGAGACTTTCGAAGCGGCTCTATCGAAAGAGACGGCCGCCGTGGGGCACGTCGCCACCCGTTGCGGAATCCAGCTGGCTCCCGGAATAACGCGCGGAGAGGGGCAGTATGTAGCGCTGTTGCGCAAGACTGCCGCCGCCGCGGCGTTGCGCCGCAAGGCCTTGCCCGCCCTCAGAAAGGCCGCCTGCGACTGGCTGCGCCCGGGATTTGAATGCTGCCAGGTAGAGCGCAGCGCCGGCCCTATGATCAAAGCATACCCTCAGCCCCTGATGCAGGACATTCGCACGGTGGAGGAGAATCTGCGCACGCTGCGCTCCGGCGTGGCGGTGGCGCTGGTAAAGGGACGCGACCGCATTCCACAGGCTGACCTGGCGCTGAATATAGCCCTTGATGGAGGGGCCTTCCCCCGCGTGGAACTCTCCGGCGACGATGCTCTGCAGTATCTGCGCACGCAGCCGCTCTCGCTGCCAGATGCCCCGGCGGGTTTCCTGACAGTCTGCAGCGAGGGCTTGCCGCTGGGATTCGTGAAGAATCTGGGGCGGCGGGCCAACAACCTCTTTCCCCAGGCCTGGCGCCTGAGGATGTAAAATTGGGGTGCGACAGTAAATAAAAGCGGCCCCGGCGCAATGCCGGAGCCGCTTTTATGTTAATCCAGTCAGCTTATTTCATAAGCAGATAGTGCGGGCCGAAGCGCTCGAATGCGGCGCGGTCCAGCTCCTCGCGGTGGTCGGGATGAGCCACGCTGATGATGGCCTTGGCCCTCTCCTGCAGCGACTTGCCGTAGAGGTTTACGGCGCCGTATTCGGTCACCAGCCAGTGGATGTGGGCGCGTGTGGTCACAACGCCCGCCCCGAGAGTCAGGGTGGGGGCAATCTTGCTGATCCCCTTGTTGGTGATGGAGGGCATGGCGATGATGGCCTTGCCTCCCTTGCTCAGCGATGCGCCGTAGGTGAAGTCTATCTGGCCGCCGAAGCCGCTGTAGAACTTAGTGCCGAGGCTGTCGGCGCACACCTGGCCGGTGATGTCCACCTGCAGTGCGGAGTTGATGGCGGTCATCTTGGGGTTCTGGGAGATGATGGCGGGGTCGTTGGTGTAGCCCACGTCCATCATCGACACCATAGGGTTGTCGTCGATGAAGTCATAGACCTCCTGGCTGCCCATCAGGAAGGTGGAAACCATCTTGCCGGGGTCGGTGACCTTGTTGGCGCCGGTAATCACACCCTTCTCCACCAGCGGCAGCACGCCGTCGGCAAACATCTCGGTGTGGATGCCGAGGTCCTTGTGGCCGCCCAGCTGCGCCAGCACGGCGTTGGGGATGGCTCCGATGCCCATCTGCAGGCAGGCGCCGTCTTCTATGAGTTCGGCGCAGTTCTTTCCGATCTTGGTCTCGGTCTCGTTGGGCTGGGTGAATGTGGCGGGCTGCAGCGGGGTGTTGTCCTCCACAAAGAGGTCAATCTTGCTCAGCGGGATTATGGCCTGGCCCCAGCTGCGGGGGACATGCTTGTTCACCACCGCAATCACGATTTTTGCGCACTCGATGGCCGCCAGGGTGGCATCTACGCTGGTGCCCAGCGACACGAAACCGTGCTTGTCGGGCGGGCACACCTGAATCATCGCCACATCGCAAGGGAGGGCGCCGCAGCGATAGAGCTTCTGCGTCTCGCTCAGATGCACGGGGATGTAGTCGGCATAGCCTGCCTGGACCCCTTTGCGCACGTTGGCCCCAACAAAGAAGGCCTGGTGAAAGAAGATTCCGTTGTATTTTTCGTCGGTATAGGGGGCGGGCCCTTCCGTGTGTAGGTGGTGAATGTGGACATCCTTCAATTCACCTGCGTCGCCGCGGCGGCAGAGGGCCTGAATAAGCACCTGGGGGGCACTTGCAACGGAGCTGAAGTGGATGTGGTCGCCGCTCTTGACAACCTTCACCGCCTCGTCTGCGCTGATAAACTTAATCGTGTGGTTCATCTATTTTATGGGATAATGATTAATTTTGCTCGCTAATATAAGAAAAATACTATGAACCGCGAAAAACAACTGGCCGCCTTCGAGCGACTCCTGGATGTGATGGACACCTTGAGGGAAAAGTGCCCGTGGGACCACAAACAGACCATAGACACCCTGCGCCCCAACACCATAGAGGAGGTTTACGAACTCTCCGACGCAATCATGAACCACGACATGAAGAATGTATGCAAGGAGCTGGGCGACGTGCTGCTGCACATAGTATTCTATGCCAAAATCGGCAGCGAACAGGGGCAGTTTGACATTGCGGATGTCTGCAACCAGCTTTGCGACAAGCTGATATTCCGCCACCCGCACGTCTATCCACCCAAGGAGGACGGCTCGCAGCTGGCCAAGGATTCCTCTCATGCAGAGAATGCCGACCAGGTGGTCAAGAACTGGGAGCAGCTCAAGCAGACGGAAAAGGACGGCAACAAAACGGTGCTCTCCGGCGTCCCCGACAGCCTGCCGCCGCTTATCCGCGCCTACCGCATGCAGGACAAGGCGCGCGCAGTGGGCTTCGACTGGGAAAACCGCGAGGATGTCTGGGACAAGGTCTCCGAGGAGATGGGCGAGCTGCGCGAGGCTCTCTCACAGTCGGGAGAGAACCCCACACCCGAGATGACCGACGAGCTGGGCGATGTGCTTTTCTCCATAATCAACGCTTCTCGCCTCTACAAGCTCAAT
This sequence comes from bacterium, assembly GCA_963637965.1. GTDB lineage: Bacteria > Bacteroidota > Bacteroidia > Bacteroidales > UBA932 > Equibacterium. Next base: position 67,846 of record CAVHPI010000004.1, on the reverse strand, counting down.
CCCGACACGGCGCTGGAGTCGACCTGCCGCAAGTTCCGCAACCGCTTCACATTTGTGGAGATGAAGGCTCGCGAGGCGGGGCGCGACATCCGCGATCTCACCCTCGCCGAGATGGACGCCCTCTGGGACGAGGCCAAAAAGAGTCTGTAGCCGATGGCGCGCGACTGGCAACGGCGCACCGCCCTGCTGATGGGGGAGGAGCGCCTGGAGCATCTGGACCGCTGCACCGTGGTTGTGGTGGGAGTCGGCGGAGTGGGGGCCTACGCCGCCGAGATGATAGCCCGCGCCGGGGTCGGACACCTCGTGCTGCTGGACTGCGACATCGTCTCCCCGTCCGACAAGAACCGCCAGCTGCCCGCCCTCGATTCCAACATGGGACGGCAGAAGGTAGAGGTGGTGCGCGACCGCATCCTTGACATCAATCCCGAGGCCGACGTGCGGCTGATTGCCGAATATCTCACCGAGGAGAACATCGCGCAGCTTCTGGGCGGATTCAAAATAGACTATCTGGTGGATGCAATCGATACTCTCGCCCCCAAGCTGGCGCTGATAGAATATTGCGTGCAAAGCGGCATTCCCCACGTGAGCTCGATGGGGAGCGGCGCCAAGTGGGATGCCACAAAGGTGCGGCTGGTGGACCTCTCCCAGTCGTATAACTGCCCGCTGGCTTTCATAGTGCGCAAAAAGCTGCGCAAAAAGGGGATAACCAAGGGCTTCAAGGTAGTCTTCAGCGAAGAGCTGCCAGACAGAGGCGCGATAGTGGAGGATGCCGGGCGCAACAAAAAGTCGCAAGTGGGCACCATCTCATATATGCCTGCGGTGTTCGGCTGCGTGTGCGCCCAGGCGGCAATTGCGCATTTGACTCAAAATGACTAATTTTGCCCTCCGCTTTTAAAAACCGGACAAAAAGAGAAAGTATATACAATGGCAGAAAACAAATTGCTCGAGAAACTCGAAGACCTCAAAGACAAGTTCGCAACCCTGCAGCAGCAGATTTCCGACCCTGAGCTGATAAGCGACATGAAGCGCTATGTGCAGCTCAACAAGGAATATAAGGAGCTGGAGCCCATAATCGCGGCCGGCGCCGAATACCGCCGTCAGGTGGAGAGCCTGGAAATTGCCAAGGACATACTGCAGAGCGAGAAGGACCCCGACCTGCGCGAGATGGCCAAGGCGGAGGCTGCCGAGATAGAGGAGAAGCTCCCCCAGATGGAGGAGGAGATAAAGCTGCTGTTGATACCCGCCGACCCCGAAGATGACAAGAACGCCATCCTGGAGATCCGCGGCGGCACAGGGGGCGACGAGGCGGCAATCTTTGCCGGCGACCTCTTCAGAATGTACTCCAAATATTGCGAGAAAAAGGGGTGGAAGCTCGAGGTCAACAACTCCAACGAAGGCGTTATGGGCGGCTTTAAGGAGATTGTGTGCAAAATATCGGGCGAGAAGGTCTACGGCACCCTCAAATACGAGAGCGGCGTGCACCGCGTGCAGCGTGTGCCCCAGACCGAAACCCAGGGGCGCGTGCACACTTCGGCGGCGTCTGTGGCGGTTCTGCCCGAGGCTGAGGAGTTTGACGTGGAACTCAATATGAACGATGTGCGCAAGGATACCTACTGCGCATCGGGCCCCGGCGGACAGTGCGTGAACACTACCTACTCCGCGGTGCGCCTGACCCACATCCCCACCGGACTGGTGGTGCAGTGCCAGGATCAGAAATCGCAGATAAAGAACTTTGAGAAAGCCCTTGAAGAGTTGCGTACCCGCCTCTATAACTTCGAGTATCAGAAATATCTGAGCGAGATTTCTGCAAAACGCAAGACTCTGGTCTCCACCGGCGACCGCTCCGCCAAGATCCGCACCTACAACTATCCCCAGTCGCGCGTCACCGACCATCGCATCGGCTACACGATGTATAACCTGCCGGTGTTCATGGACGGCGAAATCCAGGAGCTGATAGACCAGCTGCAGATTGCAGAGAACGCCGAGCGCCTCAAGGCTGCGGGAGAAGACCAGCAGTAGGGGCCGCTACCGGTTCTCTACCGGCTGGAGGTCAAAATCTTCCATTAGCATCTCCAAACCCTGAATAGTGTCGGAGAAGAAGTACTGCATCAAATAAGAAGTATTCATATCGGTTATTTTTTATGTTGCAAAGATACCCCGCCGTGTGGGTCAAATCTTTACACACATAAAAATAACCCGGAAATTTATTCGGGGATCTCCTTTTTGCCCTTCACTCCCAATTCTTTCACCTGCCGGGCGGAGGTAAGAATGCTCTGCCCGCGGTCGCTGAGCTTGGCGGCGCCGGCATTGTAGGCCTTTTGCATCTCCTCCAGCTTTTTGCCGATTGCGGCATATTGAGAGGCGAAGTCGGCCACGCGGTCTATCATATGGCCGGCGGCCTCTATGATTTTCGCCTGATTCTGCGCCTGGGTCACGTTGCGCCACCCTATCTGAATCATCCTCAAGAAGGGGAGGATGGTCTCCTGGCTGGTGATGAGCACCTTCTTTTCGTAGGCGTCGCGCCAGAGCGCGGGGTCGTCGTCCAGGGCCAGCTGCAGCGCGCCGCTGTTGGGCACGAACATTATCACGAAATCGGCAATCGAATTCTTGAGATAGCTGCTGTAGTCCTTTGAGTTGAGGCCCTTGTACTGACCTCGGACAGATTCCAGATTGCGCCGGCGGGCGTCGGCCATCGCCTCGGCATTGCCCTCGCGCTCGGCGGATATGTAGTCGGCGAAGGCCGACAGCGATACCTTGCAGTCCACTATTATGTCCTGGTTGTCGGCAAAGTGCAGCACATAGTCGGGGCGCATCTTCTTGTCGGAATTTTCGTTGCGGATTATGTTCCCCTGTGCGTCGCGGATTGTGTTTTCCTTGTCGAAGTCGCGCCCCTCGACAAGCCCCTCGCCGGTGAGAATGTTGAGCAGGATGGTCTCGCCCCAGATGCCCTGGAACTTGTTGCCGCCCCGCATTGCGCGGGAGAGGTCGTCGGCCTTCTCGCCGATGCTGCGGCTCTGGCTTTCCAGCTGCCTGACGGCGTTGTCGAACTGCGCTTTGAGGCTGGTGCCGGTCTCGGTCTGGGTCTTTTTATTGGCCTCAAAAGCCTCTTTCATTGCGGCGATGTCCTTGCCCAGATTGCCGGAGATGTTCTCGAAGGTCTCCTTTGCCTTGGCGCTGAGCTGCTCTTCGCGCTGGCGCAGCAGCTCTTCCGTGCGTGCGGCAAGCTCGCTCTTGAGGCTCTCCGCCTGGCTCTTCAGGCTCTCGGCGTGGGCGGCGCGCAAATCCTCAAGATTCTTCTGATAGCCGCGCTCGAGAGCGGCGGCGGACTCTTCCTTATCGCGTATTTTCTGGTCGCAGGCCTCCTTGAGATTCTCCAGCGCCGCCTCTTTGAGCTGCAGCTGGCCCCGCAGATCGGCCGTCAGGCGCTCCGACTCCAGCTTCTGTGCCGCAAGACAGCTCTCCGAGAGGCTCTTCTGCGCCGCCATCTTGCCCCGGCAGACCAGCAGAGTCACAAGCGCGGCAATCAGTGCCGCTGCGGCCGCAACCGCAATAATCGTGGCAGCAGTCATATCATTTGGCCTTGCGGCGGATTTTTTTGCGGAAGTCGCTCGCCAGAGCGTCGGAGGCCTCGCGCCAGCTGTAGCGCACCGCCAGAACCTCCAGAATTATGCACACGAGCGGCATCAGCGCCGATATTGTGAAGGTGTAAGTCCCCTTGAGCGAGAAGAACATCACCGCCAGCCACACCTGGAAGCCCGCCTGCGCAAGCATCGCTATCACGGCGACGCGTATCTGCAGGATATACTGCTTTCTGTAGCAGATAGATGCCACCAGCAGCGCAAAGCATACGAAGGTGAGGATTATGAAGGGGAGATATTCGGTGTAGCGGAAGCTGTAGCGGGCGCCCTCCGCATCTATTGCAAAGCACACGTCGCTCCACAGGAGCGAGAGCATCAGAAAGGCGGAAATCCCGAGCAGCACATTCTGCATTCTGGGCCAGGTGATAATCATAATGCTGAATCGATTTTGACAAAAGTACTAAAAAAATTACTTTTGGAGTGTGGAAGACGAGTTGAGATATATCATAGAGCTTTATGGCGACAGCGACCCCGGCGTGACCGCGGCTGTCGACGGCTACTTCAAGAGGGAAGGGGAGAATGCCCTGCGCGCTCTGCGCTCTGCCTTCCGCGGCGAACTGATGCCGGATCGCAGGAAAAAAATGCGCGGAATGATAGAGCGCTACGGCAAAAAGAGCGTGCTTGCCGCCCTGCGTCGGATGGCGGAGCGCTGCGGCGCGGGAGAGGAGTGCGACCTCACGGAGGCGGGTTATCTGCTCTGCGCCCTGATGGATCCGATGCTGAGCCGCGAGGAGTATCAGGAGGCGGTGATGCCGCTCATAATCACCGTGATTTCCGAGATTTCCGACAGCAAGACCGGCACCGAGAATGTCTCGCTGCTCAACCACATATTCTACCGCCGCTATGGCTACTCGGCCGCCGGCGCGTTCAATATCAATCTGCAGAACACCCTGCTGATGAATGTAATCCGCGACAAGAAGGGGAGCCCCTTTGCCCTGGCGATGCTCTATTTCATAGTGGCGCAGGGGGCGGGGCTGCCGGTGTATCCCCTCTGCTTTACCGGAGGATTCATCCCCGTATATGAGGAGGGCGGCAAAATTCTCTTCAACATCAACGTGTTCCACGAAGGGGAGATTTTCATAGAGAACGACATTTCCAGTATGGTCAAGAAGCAGGCGGCGTCGCTCGGGGTCAATGTCGACATCGGCGAGGCCACCGTGCGCAAGGACCATTCCATTGTGGTGCAGTACCTGGAATTTTTGCAGGTGCTCTGCTCGTCCGGCGGCGATGCCGAGATGCAGCGCACAATAGAAGATGCCATCGAGATTCTCGGGGGCAAGCGCTTTCTGAGCGTGGAATCGGACGAAGAAGATTGGTAGGCCCCTATCTGGAGTTTTCGTCGCTGCAGTATTTCTTGATGACGCCGTAGGCCTCGCCGATGCCAAGCTCGCCCGCCTTGCTGATGTCCATACACCCTTTCTCCTTGTCTTTCAAGAAAATGAGCACAAGGCCGCGGTTGTAGTAGGCCTCTCCTATGTAGGGGAATATTTCCAGCGCCTTGCCGTAGTTGGCCACCGCCGTCGGCAGGTCGTCGGACAGGGCGTAGAGGTTGCCCAGATTGTAGTATATGTAGGGGAAGTCGGGGGCCAGGCGGGCGCTCTCCAGCATGTCGTCTATAGCGGCGCTGTAGTCGTAGCGGGTGTCGCTGCGCTCCTTGACCACCGTTTTGGTGGTATTGCCGGTGTTGTCTATGGTGAGGGTCTGCACGCTGTTCTCCATGCTCGCTATGAACTCGGTCATCTCGGCCTGCAGCGCTCCTCGGTTCAGGTAGAGGAAGGGGTTGCCGGGGTCCATGTCTATGGCGGCGCTGTAGCTGCCCCGGGCGTTGTTGAACTGGTTGGCGCGGGTCTCCAGCATCCCTTTGGCAAACTGCAGATATTCGCTGGCGCCCCCTTTGCGGATGCTCTCCTGCACTTTGCCCAGAGCGGCCGCGGCATCGGGGTCCGCCTCCGCCTTCTGTGCGCGGAAAGCGGTTGCGACCGGTAGGGCGGAGAGGAAGTTGTCCAGCTTGGCATACATCAGCTCGCCTCCGATTGTGGAGATGTCCTTCTGATCTTCGACGGCCGGGGCGGGGACAAACTGGAACAGCGGCTTGAGCTTGACGTCAACCTCGCGATACTGCAGCAGCTCGTTGTCAAAATTCTTCTGGGCGAAGTCGGCGTCAAAGGCCAGCAGGCCGCTGTAGGCGCGGGAGGTATCGGCAAATGCCTCGTACCCCTCGTCGGTGGCGGTCTTTCGCTGATATTCGCGCACTTTCTGCTGCGCCGTCTCCCAGTCGGCCTTGGACTCGCCGAGGCGGCCCAGCATCCCCTTTGCGTAGGAGCGGTTCATATATGCCTTGGCAAAGTCGGGGTAGAGCTCTATGGCGCGGTCGTAGTCGCTTATGGCCTGGCGGTATTTGCCCTGCTCCATCAGCACTGCAGCGCGGTTGAAGTAGGCCAGAACATTCTCCCGGTTGATGTTGAGCACCCGGTCAAGGTCGTCCACCGCCTTGTCCAGCTCCCCCGCCTGGGCGTAGATGAGCGCCCGGTTGTAGAGGGTCAGGGCGTTGCCCGGCTCCTGCTCCAGCACCTTGTCCAGGTCGGAGACGGCTCCCGTCCAGTCGTTTTTGCCGTGGCGGATTATGGCGCGGTTGAAGTAGGCCAGAGTGTTGGTGGAGTCCAGCGCCAGGGCCCGGTTGAGGTCGGACAGGGCGTTGTCGGGATCATTCTTGAGGGCGTAGAGGCGCGAGCGGCGCACGAACCCTTCCGGGTCCAGGCTGTTGAGCTCTATGGCCTTGTTGTAGTCGGCAAAGGCCTTGGTGGTGTCTCCAAGGAAGAGATACGACGCTCCCCGGTTGAGGTAGGCGCTGCTCTCGTCGGGTTCGCGGCGGATGAAGCTGTTGAAATCCTGCACCGCCATATCGAACTGCTGCGAGAGGAAATATGTCACGCCGCGGCTAAAGTAGAGCCCCGAATTGCCGGGACGCAGCTCCACCGCCTCCTGCAGATCCTCCAGAGCCTCCTCGTAGCGCCCCAGCCGGCTGCGGGTGATGGCGCGGTAGTGGTAGGCGTAGGTGTAGAGCGGATTGCGCTTCAGACTCAGGTCAAAGTCGCGCTCGGCACCCCCCAGATCCCCGAGATTATACTTGGCGATGCCGCGGAAAAAGTAGGCTTCGGGCCCCACGGTGTCGATGCGGGCCAGTATGTTGAAGTTCTCTATCGCGAGGGAATATTTGCCGTCGCTGAGTGCCTGCCGTCCGGCGTAATAGAAGTGGGACGGGTCATATTGCCCCATCAGCCGCACCGAAGCGGCCGCCGTCAGCAGCAATATGGCAACGAGGCGTTTCACTATCTGATGCGCAGCGACTCCCCTATGCGCAGGGTCTTGGTGGATTTGATGCCGTTGAGCTTGCAGATTTTGCTCACCGTGGTGCCGTTGCGGCTGGCAATCTTGCCCAGAGTGTCGCCGCGGCGCACTTTATAATATTTGGCCTGGCTGGCTGCGACCGACTCCTCATCGCTCATTCCCTGGTGGGAATAGACGCTGAAATAGTCTTTGCGCACGGTGAACGTCGGCTCTCGCAGCTCCCCTTTTTCAAAGTCGATTATCCGCTCGGGGTCAAAGGTGCGCCCCTTGTAGCGCGCCTCAAAGTGCAGATGGGGGCCGGTGCTGCGGCCGGTGCTGCCTCCAAGGCCTATTACATCGCCCGCCTTGACGCTCTCCCCGGCACCGGCGAAGCGCTTGGAGAGGTGGCCGTAGTATGTTTCGAGGCCGTTGGAGTGGCGTATCACAATCAGATTGCCGTAGCCGCCCGTGCTTTTGCCTGAGGAGAAGCGCACCACGCCGTCAAAGGCCGCCCTCACGCTGTCTCCCGTGTTGAGGGGGACGTCGGTGCCGTAATGGGGGCGCGAACGGCGCATCTTGTAGCCAGAATAAACCTTGCCCACGGCGGGAGCGCAGAAAAAGTGGGTGCTGTCCACCAGCTGCAGCTCCTTTTCCTCATCGAAAGCATCCTTGGGATAGTCCTTGTAGGCATGCAGGGACTCGGTGTCCCACCATTTGTCGTAAATCTGGGTGGAGTCTATTCCGGGGCGCATGTGGTAGAGGTAATCCCAGGTCTGGTTGTCAAAGATCACAATGTCCACATACTTGTCGGCGGTGTGCACGGTGTCTATGGCGTTTTTGATTTCTGACGGGCAGCGGGGTATTATGTATGGCTCTATCTGGTATGTGTAGCCCTCCAGCTGCGCGAATGCGGAGAATGCGACGCAGAGCAGCGGCAATACCGAAAGCAGGCGTTTGATCATTGGCAAAACATTAAATGAGAAAAAGTCCGTTGTGGAGGGCGGACTTTTGGAATCTGGAGCGGAAAACGGGGCTCGAACCCGCGACCTTCGGCTTGGGAAGCCAACGCTCTGCCAACTGAGCTATTTCCGCAAATTCATAAATCTGCATGGCACACTGCCGCGTGCCGCAATGGGATTGCAAATTTAGTTCCTTTTTTCAAAAAAGCAAAGCGGCGCCTCTTTGGTCTTTATCAAATATTATTAATATCTTTACACAGATATCCCGCACGCGGATTAATGTTACACTATTTATATATTGCGATATGTTAAAACCTAAAAAAGTTATTGACGCCTTCAAGAAGAATTTCCCGGGCGTCAAATTCAGTTATTTCACCTCTCCCGGCCGCATCAACCTCATTGGCGAGCACACCGACTACAACGGCGGATTCGTGCTCCCCGCGGCAGTGGACAAGGGCATCAGTCTGGCAATCGCCCCCAACGGCACAACCAAAGTGAACGCCTTCTCCCTGGACTATGGTGAAAAACTCACTTTTGACATCAATGATAGCGAGAAACCCGCCCAGCAGTGGGCTCAGTACATCTACGGAGTGCTGCAGGAGATGAAAAAGCGCGGCGCACAGCCCGCCGGCTTCGACTGCGCATTCGGCGGCGACGTCCCCCTGGGGGCCGGAATGAGCTCCTCGGCCGCTCTGGAAAGCGTGTTCGGCTATGCCGTGAACAGCATCTACCATCTGGGCTTCAAGCGCGAGCAGCTGGCTCAGATAGGCCAGATGACGGAGCACAATTATGTCGGCGTCAACTGCGGCATTATGGACCAGTTCGCCTCCCTTATGGGCAAGGAAGGCAAGGTAATCCGCCTGGACTGCCGTTCGCTCGCATACAAGCGCGTTCCCTTCAATCCCAAAGGGTACAAGATCGTCCTCATCGACACTATGGTGAAGCATAACCTCGCTTCTGGCGAATACAACGTGCGCCGCGCGCAGTGCGAGGCGGGCGTGGCCGAGATCAAGAAGGATCACCCCGAGGTGGAGCTGCTGCGCGACGTGACCCCCGCGATGCTGGAGCAGTACAAGGACCGCCTGGATCCGATGGTTTACAAGCGCTGCTCCTTCGTGGTGAAGGAGTCGCCCCGTCTGCTGGCGGGCTGCCGCGACTTGGCAAAGGACGACATCCCCGCATTCGGCAAGAAGATGTTCGAGACTCACGACGGCCTCAGCAAGGATTATGGGGTCAGCTGCGAGGAGCTTGACTTTATCGTGGACATCGCCCGCAAGTGCGAAGGCGTGGTGGGCGCCCGCATGATGGGCGGCGGCTTCGGCGGATGCGTCATCGCAATCGTGCGCAGCGGCGCGGCTCAGGAGTACATCGACACCGTCAAGGCTGCCTACAAGAAGCAGTTTGACATCGACCCCCGCGTGATTAATGTTGCAATTTCAGACGGAGCAAAGAGATGGAACGTCCGCAAGCTCAAATAAAACACTATGCGATAGAATACCCTTCCGGGGCCAAGGTTGTGCTCAGCAATCTTGGCGCCGGCATCGTATCTATCGTCGTGCCCGACAAGAACGGGTCTCTGGACAATGTGGCCCTCAGCTATAAGAGCAAAGAGGACTGGATGGCAGACGGCCCCTGCATGGGCAAGATTCCCGGGCGCTTTGCAAACCGCATAGCGCTGGGCAAATTCTCTCTCGGTGGCGGCGAATACACCCTGGCGGTGAACAACGGCCCCAACCACCTGCACGGCGGCCCCGACGCCCAGAGCTTTGCAAACCGCATCTGGGATGCCGAACCTTTCGAGGGGGGCGTCAAGTTTACCCTGCACAGCGCCGACGGCGATGCCGGATATCCCGGCGCGATGGACATCGAGGCTGTGTACCGCTTCCGCAGCGACAATGTGCTCACTCTGGACATCAAGGCGGTGAGCGACAAGGCCACGGTGGTGAATCTGACCAACCACGTCTATTTCAATCTGCGGGGCGAGCGCCGCTATGGCGGCGACGGCATCCGCAGCCACACTCTCAAGCTGTATGCGTCGCATTATCTGCCCACCGACGCAACCCAGATCCCCACGGGCGAGGTTGCCCCGGTGGCGGGCACCCCTATGGATTTCACCGCCCCCAAGGCCATCGGCCGCGACTTGAATGCCGATTTTGAGGCGCTCAAGATAGGGAAGGGTTATGATCACTGCTGGTGCATAGACGATTATGACGGCACGCTGCGCCCTGCGGCGGAGCTTTCTGCATCGGGTCGCAAGGTGACGGTCTACACCGACCAGCCGGGCATTCAGGTTTACACGGGCAATTGGCTCAAGGGCAGCCCCGTGGCTCCTACCGGCTATAATTATTGCGACTACGACGGCGTGGCGCTGGAGTGCCAGGCATTCCCCGATGCCCCCAACAAGCCGCAGTTCCCCTCTGCAGAGCTCAAGCCCGGGAGCGAATACCGCAACCGGATTCTGTGGAAGTTTACCGCGGAGTAGAGCTTAAAGTTTAGAGGCACGGAGTGCTGTTGGGTAAGTCCCTTCCCCGGGGAAGGGATTTAGGGTTGGGGTCATTAATAAAACCCGTGCGGCAGGCTGGCCGGAGAGTTGATAGTTTAGAGCTTAGAGTTTAGAGTTTAGAAGGCAGAGGCAGAAGGCAAAAGGGCCATCGGAGCGATTCCGGTGGCCTTTTGCTTCCTGTAATCTTGCGGTCTTAGAAACTCTCCACTCCTCTAAACTCCCAACCCTACACTCTACACTGTTTTTAGTCTTAAACTTTCACGGCCAGCGTGATGCCGTCGCGCACCGGGAGCATCACGCAGCGGACGCACCTGTCGCCGGCAACCATCTCATTGAAGGTGCAGATGGCCTCGCTCTGCACATCGTGCGGCCGCTGCTCTGCGGCCACCTTGCCGTCCCAGGTTGTGTTGTCGGCGATGATAACCCCGCCGCTGCGCACCTTGCTCACCACAAGGCGCCAATAGTCGGGATACTGCCGCTTGTTGGCGTCGATATACACCAGATCGTAAGTGTGGGGCAAGTCGGGAACAATCTCCAGCGCATCGCCGAAAATCAGATTGACCTTGCCCGCAATCCCCTCGCGGTCGAATGCCTCGCGGATGATGTCCTCCAGCTCGTCGTTGATCTCGATGGAGTCGATGACCCCGCCCGGGGCGAGCCCCTCTGCAAGGCACACCGTGGAATAGCCGGTGAACACCCCCAGTTCCAGCGCCCTCTGCGGGCGGACGATGCGGCTTATGAGGCTCAACAGCCCCCCTTCTGTGCGTCCGGAGAGCATCCGGGCGTGGTTTGTGCGCAGATGTGTGATGCGCTCTATCCACTCCAGAGTGCCGCTCTCGGGCAGCGACGAATTGGCCCGGCAGTATTCCTCCACTGTCATGGCGCTACCTGTATATGAGTTCGCAGAGATTCTCCTCCGCAAAGATTTCGCGGGCGACGCGCTGCAGCTGCTCGGCGGTGACCGCCTCCAGCTGCTCGCGGAACAGCTCCGCGGTGGGGTATACGCCGCTGCGCAGTATGTTGCGGGCGATGCTCAGCGCCTGTGCCTCGCCATATTCCGACGCGATGGCGTTCTGCGCCAGCACCTGCTTTTTGGCCGCCTTGAGCGCCGGTTCGCTCAGCGGAATTTCACGCACCTTCTCCAGTTCCTTTCTGCAGAGCTTGAGGCACTTGTCCACATTGTCCTTGTCGCAGCCGAAGTATATTACCGCCACTCCTGCAGTGGAATAGCGCACATAAGAGGCGTCCACGTGATACACCAGCGCCTTTTTCTCCCGCAGGGAACTGTTGAGGCGCGAATTGCTTGCCGGGCCGCCCAGAATGTTGCACAGCAGCGAGAGGGCCACCCTGTCGGGATGGGCGTACGGATAGGCCCGCGCCCCGATTATGCAGTTGGTCTGGTGAAAGTTGCAGCTCTGGTCTATGTTAAAGATGTTCCGCCCGGCCACCGAAGCATTGTGCGCGGGGTCGGCGTCGGCGGCAAAGTGGTCGGTATATTTGGCCAGCAACCGCTCCACGGTGCGCAGCATCGCCTTCTGGTCAAAGTCGCCCACCACCGAGAGACTCATGTTTGAGGGGGTGTAGTAGTTCCTGACATATCGCTTGATGTCGTCGGAGGTGATCCCTTTTATCGATTCGGCAGTGCCCAGAATGGTGCGCGACAGGCTGTGCCCCTTGAAGAGGGCCTTCTCGTAATCCTCGAAAATGAATTCGGCGGGATTGTCCAGGCACATGTTGATTTCGTCGGCCACCACATTCTTCTCCTTCTCCAGCTCGTCTTCGTCAAAAACTGAGGTGAAGGCGATCTCGAAAGAGAGGTCGATGGCCTTGGTGATGTCCTCCTTGAGCACGGTGCAGTAGACCACCGTCTCCTCCTTTGCGGTGTAGGCGTTCATATCGCCGCCGACCTTCTCCAGGCGGTTGTTGATGCTGCAGGCGGAGCGCTTCTCGCAGCCCCGGAAAATCATATGCTCGGTAAGGTGTGCCAGCCCGTGCTTGCCTTCCGGCTCGTTTGAGGTGCCGGCCCCTATGCACAGGGCGCAATACGCCACCGGGGAGCTGCTATGCCTGAAAGCGACCTTGAGCCCGCTTTCAAGGGTGTATACATTGTTGTCCATATTCGCTGTTTGAGGGTGCAAAATTAATAAATATTCGTACTTTTGTAGGGTATGGGACAATTCATCGTATCGGCCAGGAAATACAGGCCCGCCACCTTTGAGGGGCTCATAGGGCAGGAAAACATCGCCCGCACCCTCAAGAATTCCATCCGGAGCGGGCAGCTGGCGCACGCATATCTTTTCTGCGGCCCGCGCGGCGTGGGCAAGACCAGCTGCGCCCGCATTTTTGCAAAGACCATCAACTGCAGCAACCCCGGCCCCGATATGGAGCCCTGCGGCGAGTGCGAGTCGTGCCGCTCCTTTGCGGAAGGGCGCTCTTACTGCATCCACGAGCTTGACGCGGCCAGCAACAACTCGGTGGACGACATCCGCAACCTCACCGACCAGGTGAGGATTCCGCCCCAGATAGGCCGCTACAGCGTGTATATCATAGACGAGGTGCATATGCTCTCGCAGGCTGCCTTCAACGCCTTTCTCAAGACGCTGGAGGAGCCGCCGGAGTATGCCATATTCATCCTCGCCACCACAGAGAAGCACAAGATTCTGCCCACAATCCTCTCCCGCTGCCAGACATACGACTTCAGCCGCATAAGCGTGGAGAACATAGTGCGCAACCTGCGCGGCATCGCCGCAGGCGAGGGGGTGACAGCCAGCGATGATGCGCTGCACATAATAGCCCAGAAGGCTGACGGCGCAATGCGCGACGCCCTAACCCTGTTTGACCAGACGGTGGCATTCTGCGGCGGAGAAATCACCTACGAGAAGGTCATCGGCATATTGAATGTGCTGGACTATGACTATTACTTCCGCCTCACCGACATGTTTCTTGCGGGCGACCACGCCTCAGCCCTGGTGCTCTTCGACGAAATCCTCTGCAAGGGGTTCAACGCCCTGCACTTCATATCGGGGCTCAGCACCCATCTGCGCAATCTGATTGTGTGCAAGATGAGCACCTCCCGCAGCCTGCTGGAGATGGCGCCCACCATAGCGGCCCGCTACGATGCCTGCGCCGCAAAATGCTCGATGGACTTCCTGTATAAGGCGCTGGAGATTTCCTGCGGCTGCGAGACTGCATACAAAAGCTCCGGCAACCCGAGGCTGCTGATAGAGTTTGCGCTGATAAAGCTATCGCGGCTCTCGGCGGCTCCTGCTGTTGTGACTGCGGCAGCTTCGGCTCCGGCAGTGGCTGCGGCCCCTGCGGCGGCTCCCGAAGCCACCGCGCGCCCCGCCGCTTTTCAGGCGGAGGATTCCGCGATTCGCGCGGCCGCCCCTGAACCTGCGGCCCCCGCTCAGGCCTCTGTATCTACTGTAACGGATACGGCATCTGCGTCGGCTGCTCCAGCGCGCCCCGCGGCCGCCCCGGCCCCCCGACCCTCCGGAAAAAAGGTGGGTTCGGTCTCCATCAAAGACCTTATGAACCGCGCTGCGGCCTCTCCCCAGAGCGGCGAGGCGGCAGCTGCGGAAGAGATACCCGACCGCGACCCTTCAGAAATTACCGACGGCGAATTTCGCCAGGCCTGGAGCGCTCTTGTCGCCAGAATAGACCGCCAGCCCAAGCTTCGCAGCCTCTTCGAGGGTAACGAACACACCTATTCCCCCGCCGAAGGCCTCGCGAGGCTCTATCTGAACAATGAACTGCAGAAGAAGTGGATAATGGAGCGGATGTACATCGAGTTCCAGGCGAGCCTGCGGCGCGAGCTGCGCTGCCGGGCGGTGAACCTGGATCTGGTGGTCAGGGAGCCTGTGGAGGACCCCAAGGCGGGTCCCCAGCCCTATATGCCCATGGAAGTGGCCAAGGAGATGATAAAGGACTCCCCCGATGTGGCCACATTCAGCCAGGAATTTGAACTTGAGCCCAAATAGCGGCTAAAACCAAAGAACAGAGATGAAACTTTTTACAAGCAATCTTGTTAAGAAATACGGAATGAGGACCGTCGTAAAGGGGGCCTCGATAGAGGTGGAGCAGGGAGAAATCGTGGGCCTTCTGGGACCCAACGGCGCCGGCAAGACCACCAGCTTCTATATGATCACGGGTCTGGTCAAGCCCAATTCGGGCAAGATATTCCTGGGAGAAGAGGAGATAACCCGCCTGCCGATGTACAAGCGTGCCCAGAAGGGGCTCGGCTATCTGGCGCAGGAGGCGTCGGTGTTCCGCCGCATGAGTGTGGAGGACAACATCACCTCGGTGATGGAGATGAACCGCATCCCCCGGGAGCAGCGGGAGCAGCGTCTGGAAGAACTCATCCGCGAATTCGGCCTCGGCAAGGTGCGCAAGAGCCTTGGAGTGCAGCTCTCCGGCGGCGAGAGGCGCCGCTGCGAGATTGCCCGTGCGCTGGCCACCAACCCCAAGTTCATTCTGCTTGACGAGCCGTTCGCCGGGGTGGACCCCATCGCGGTGGAGGACATCCAGCACATAATCGCCCACCTCAAGACGCGCGGCATCGGCATTGTGATCACCGACCACAACGTGCACGAGACGCTGGCCATCACAGACCGCGCCTATCTGCTGTACGACGGGGAAATCCTCGAGAGCGGCACCCCCGAGCAACTGGCCTCCAATCCCGACGTGCGCCGCAAATACCTCGGGCAGAACTTTGAGTTGCGCAAGGCGGTGCTCCACAAGCGGGAAGGGGAGACTTTCTAGCTTTTATTTTTCTGATTCGGACTGCGGCTTGGCTCCGCATCCGCTGCATGAGCTGCAGCCCAGATCGCTGCAGTCGGGGTTCTGTTTATTGTGCTTGCGCCCCCAAAGACGGAGTTCCTCCTCCTTGGCGCACACGATGCCGCGCTTGCGCAGCTCTTTGTTGTGTGAAATCTCGCCGTCGGGGAACTTGCCGTCTTTGCGGAAAATTATGTTGAAGCAGAGGCCGAAAACGCACAATGCAACAACCGCTGTCGCAAGCAGGAAGGTCTCCATGTCCTAGAATACGAAAGAATCGCTGATGGGCTTGTTGTTGTAGACCTTGTTGATGATCTCGGCAAAGATGCCGGCCACCGAGAGTACCTTGAATTTGGAGATATCGTCTCCCTCGCGCGGACGCAGGGGTACGGTGTCGGTCACGATGAACTCCTCGATAGCTGAGGCCTTGATGCGCTCGTAGGCGTTGCCCGAGAGCATAGGGTGGGTGGCCACGGCGCGGATGCTGAGGGCTCCCTTCTCCTTGAGCATATCGGCGCACTTGGTGATGGTGCCGGCAGTGTCCACCATGTCATCCACAATCACAACGTTGCGCCCCTCAACTTCGCCGATGGCGGTCATCGAACCCACCACGTTCGGCCGCTCGCGCGACTTGTGGCATATTATCATAGGCACGCCCAGGATGCGGGCGTAGGCGTTGGCCCTCTTGGCGCCGCCCATGTCGGGGGAGGCGATGGAGAGGTTCTCTATCTTGAGGTCCCTGAGGTAGGGAAGGAAGATGGAGCTGGCATATACGTGGTCCACAGGTACGTCAAAGAAACCTTGTATCTGGTCGGCGTGCAGGTCGCAGGACATCACGCGGTCGCAGCCGGCTGCCACCAGCAGGTTGGCCACCAGCTTGGCGCCGATGCTCACTCTGGGGCGGTCCTTGCGGTCCTGGCGGGCCCAGCCGAAGTAGGGAATCACTGCAATGACCTTATATGCGGACGCTCTGCGGGCCGCATCGATCATGAGCAGCAGCTCAAAGATGTTCTCTGTCGGAGGGAAGGTGGACTGCACGATAAACACTGTGGCACCGCGGACGCTCTCGTCAAACGCGGGCTGGAACTCGCCGTCGCTGAATGTGGTGACGGTGGAGTTGCCAAGTTCTAATCCGAGGTTCAGCGCAATTTTCTCTGCGAGATATTTGCTGCTGCGGCAAGAAAAAATCTTAAGCTTGTGGTCGTATTCCATAATACAAAGGTAAATGTAGGATAGTTATTTCGAATTTTCGAGATCTTTGAGGATGCCGCCGATGTAGTCCAGCAGCGCAACCTTGCCTGCGGCGGACTTGCTGCTGGTGGCAAAAATGTCGGGCAGCGGCTCCCAGTACTCTCCCAGCTGCCGCTTCAGAGCCTCGACTCTGGAGGCGAGGGCGTTGGTGCCCAGCTTGTCGCACTTGGTGAGTATTACTGCAAAAGGGACTCCCTTTTCGCCCAGCGACAGAAGGAAGTCCAGATCTATCTTGAGAAGGTCGTGCCGGCTGTCCAGAAGCACAAATAGCAGCGCGAGTCTCTCGCAATTGTCGATGTAGTCGTTTATAATCCCCGCGAGTTTTGCGCGTCGCTCTTTGGAAAGCTTTGCATATCCGTAGCCGGGCAAATCCACCAGATACCAATTGTCGTTTATTACAAAGTGGTTGATGCATTGCGTCTTGCCGGGGGTGGAAGATGTGTGGGCCAGGGAAGAATTGCCCGTGAGGCAGTTTATCAGAGAAGATTTGCCCACATTTGAACGGCCGATGAAGGCAAACTCCCGCATTGCGGGCATCTTGCTGCCGGCCGCGGTGACCGAGCTTGAGACGTATGCTGCCTTAACGATTTCCATTGCCGCAAAAGTACAACAATTTTGCTTATCAATGGCGGCGGATTGTAATTTTTCTTACCTTTAAAAGTTGGGATAATTATGGAACAGGACATATACACATTAGGGCAGCTGCTGGGCTTTGTGAAAGAGGCGATTGAAGAAAATCTCCCCGCTCCGCTGTGGATAAAGGCAGAGATTCAGCAGTTCAGCCGCAACCGCAGCGGCCACTGCTATCTGACTCTCACCGAGAAAAGCGCCGACGGCCGCACCACCGTGGCCGAGGCCCGCGCCATAATCTGGGGCTCCAAATTCCCGGGCATCAGCAGCCGCTTCGAATTTGAGACGGGGCGCAAGATTGAGGCTGGAATCGCAATTCTGTGCTGCGTGCAGGCCAATTATTCGCCCGTTTACGGCTTTTCGCTGATAATAAGCGACATCGACCCCTCCTATACTGCCGGGGAAGCCTTTCTGGAGCGGCAGCGCACCATCGCCCGGCTGCAGAGCGAGGGGATGATAGGGCTTAACGCGCAGAATCCGCTGCCGCCGCTGCCGCGCCGTCTGGCGCTGGTTTCGTCTGCCACAGCTGCGGGCTACGGCGATTTTATGGACCACCTGCACGGCAACGCCTACGGCTTCAAGTTTGTCAGCGAGCTGTTTGCCGCCCCCATGCAGGGCGCCGACGCCCCTGCGGGGATAATTGCGGCCCTCTCTGCCGTGGCCGACCGCAGCGGCGAGTTCGACGCCGTGCTGATAATGCGCGGCGGCGGCAGCGCCAGCGACCTGGCCTGCTTCGACGACTACGACCTGGCGCTGGCAATCGCCCAGTTTCCCCTGCCGGTATTCACCGCCATCGGGCACGAGCGGGATGTGCACGTGGCCGATATGGTCGCAGCCGAATATCTCAAGACTCCCACCGCCCTGGCCGACTATTTCGTGGACATATTCTCCGGCGAGAGCCTGCGGCTGCAGAACCTCTCGTCGCGCCTGTCGCTGGCGGTGCGGGGCAAGATTTCGCAGAGCCGCCTGAAGACTGAGAATACCGTGATGCGCCTGCGCGCCGCCGTCAAGGAGAAGACGGCGCAGCAGAGGCAGCGCATCAGCCTGCTGGAATACCGCGTGGGGGCGCTCAACCCCGCCGCAATACTGGCCAAGGGCTTTGCCCTGACCCTCAAGGAGGGCCGTCGTGTCACCGGCAAGAGCCAGGTGGCGAGCGGCGATGAGGTCACAATAATGTTTGCCGACGGCAGCGTAAAAGGAAAAATACTTTAGTTATGGATAATATAATGACATACAAAGAGGCTGTGGAGCGTCTGGAGGCGCTGGTCTGTGAAATCGAAAACCCCGACCATCCGCTGGATGCCATCCAGAAAGAGGTGGAGGAGGCGATGAAACTGGTGGAATACTGCAAGAAGTGCCTGACCGACAGCGAGGCCTCCCTGCTGGAGCTCATCGACAAAAAATAGCGTCATGAAAAAATTATACGAAGGCGACCCCTATCTGGCCCCCTACAGAGAGGCGATAGAGGCGCGCAGCGCCCGAATCAGTGCCAAAATGAGCGAAATCGCCCCCGGCGGGTCGCTCTACGACGTGTGCAACAATCATCTCTACTATGTTCTGCACAAAGAGGAGGGCTTCTGGGTGTTCCGCGAATGGGCCCCGATGGCCCTCAGGATATATCTGGTGGGGGACTTTAACCATTGGAAGAAGAGCGAGCGCCACGCGCTGCACCCCACGGGCGGCGGCAACTGGGAGCTGCGCGTGCCAGAGGGGGAGATAGAGGAGGGGAGTCTCTACAAATGGATTGTGGAGTGGCACGGCGGCAGCGCCGAGCGGCTCCCGGCCTACACCACGCGCTGCATTCAGGACAGCGCCACCAAGGTATTCTCCGCCCAGGTCCCGGTGCTCTCCGCCCCCTACAGGTGGCGGCATCCCAGACCGGCCGCCGTGGAGAACCCGCTGATATACGAGGCCCACATAGGGATGAGCGGCGAGGCGGAAGATGTGGCGAGCTTTGACTACTTCAGGGAGAATGTCCTCCCCCGCATCGCCGACCTGGGCTACAACACCCTGCAAATAATGGCGCTGCAGGAGCATCCCTACTACGGCTCCTTCGGCTATCAGGTCTCCAATTTCTACGCCCTCTCGTCGCGCTACGGCACTCCGGAGCAATTCAAGGCGCTGGTGGATGCCGCCCACGCTTCTGGCATTGCAGTGGTGATGGACATCGTCCACTCCCACGCAGTGAAAAACGAGGCCGAGGGGCTCAGCCGCCTCGACGGCTCCTACACCACCTACTTCCACGCCGGCTCGCGCGGCATCCATCCCGCCTGGGACTCCCGCTGCTTTGACTACGGCAAAAAGGAGACCCTATTCTTTCTGCTCTCCAACTGCAAATACTGGATGGAGGAGTATAATCTGGACGGCTTCCGCTTTGACGGGGTCACCAGCATGCTCTATCTGGACCACGGGCTGGAGCGCGACTTCACCGGCTACGGCCAGTATTTCGACTCCAACGTGGACGAGGATGCGGTAACCTACCTGGCGCTGGCGGCCCGTCTGATAAAGGAAACTTGCCCCACCGCCATCACTGTCGCCGAGGATATGAGCGGAATGCCCGGGCTGGCGGCCCCTCTGGAGGCTGGCGGCATCGGCTTCGACTTCAGAATGAGTATGGGGGTGCCCGACATGTGGATCAAGACCATCAAGGAGGTTGACGACCACGACTGGGATATGGGCTCGCTCTGGTACGAGCTCACCAACAAGCGCGCCGACGAGCGCACCGTGAGCTATGCCGAGTGCCACGACCAGGCGCTGGTGGGGGATAAGACCATCATCTTCCGCCTGATAGATAAGGAGATGTATTATTCAATGGACAAGGGCAGCCACAACCCCATAGTGGACCGCGGCATAGCCCTGCACAAAATGATACGGCTGCTGACGCTGGCCACCGCCGGCGACGGCTACCTCAATTTCATGGGGAACGAATTCGGCCACCCGGAGTGGATAGACTTCCCCCGCGAGGGCAACGGCTGGTCGTATGCCCACGCCCGCCGGCTGTGGAGCATCAGCGACCGCGACGACCTGCACTACAAGGCGCTGCGGGAGTTTGACAAGGCTATGATCCACCTCTTTGCCGGCGAGAAGCTCCTATCCAAGGGGCACTTCTGCACCTGCTGCGACAGCACTTCCAAGGTGCTGGCATTCACCCGCGGCGACTATCTCTTCGCCTTCAACTTCAACCCGGAGCAGTCGTTTGCCGACTATGCGCTGGTGGCTCCCGAAGGGACTTGGCGCTCTGTGCTGGACAGCGACGCCGCCATATTCGACGGCTTCTGCCGGGTAGACGACAGCGTCTGCCACACCACCCTCACAAACAGAAAGGGAGAACAACTGCTGCAGCTGTATCTCCCTTCCAGAACCGTTATTGTGCTCAAGCGTGTCCTCTAGATGAGGCCTTTCACGATTTTCTCCACTTCGGCGGGGTCAAAGACATCTTTTGCCGCGATTCCGCTGGAGCGGTTTATTATGAACATTGTGGGGATCGAATTCAGATTATAGGCGGCCACGGCGGGCGAGCTGATACCCAGGCCGTCGTTCACGCTTATCCAGGGCAGGTTCTGGCTGCGGACCACCGAGGCCCACGCAGTCTTCTCGTCCACGCTCACCTGATAGATTTCAAAACCCTGGCTGTGATACTTCTCGTATATAGGGAGCATCTCCTGGTTGAAAATCTTGTGCTCGGTCTGCTCCGCGCTCCAGAAGGATAGCAGAATCACCTGCCCCTTGAGGTCGCCAAGCGAGTGCTCCACCCCTGCGATGTCGTTCATCTTGATGTCGGGAACCCCCTCTTCGGCGTTCTTGAGCATCTTCTCTATCTCGTCCTGGCTGTGGCGCCTGTCTATCACGCGGGTCACGGCCTTGACATAGCTGTTGTCGGGGTAAACGGTGAGCAGCGAGTCGCGGATTGCGGTGAATACATACACGTCGCTGGGCTCCTGGAACACATACAGATTGTCGTTGATCTTCTGGAACAGGGCTGCGGCAGACGTTATTGAGTAAGGGTGCTCCATCACCTGGCGCAGCATGGCCCTCTTGTGGGCTATGTACAGGCGGCTCAGCTGCGCGTTCTCGTCGGCAGGGGCGGCCTGCAGCACCTGCTGCATAGCCATCTTGCAGCTGTCCAGGCGGGTGTCCATCTCCTTGAGCAGGGCGGAATCTTCGCTCCCCTCGACATCGTAGCGCCCCAGTGTGTCGGCGCAGACGCTTATCTTGTCCCCTTTGGAGGCGATGATGCCAGCCAGCTTGACGTCTCCCCTGTAGAAATAGTAGAACTCGGGGTCGGTGTCGCTGACGAGGCTTATCTTGTATTTGAGGCTGCCGTCGTCTTTGGTGCTGAGGCTGTCCACCAGCGTGAGGCGGTTGAGGTCAAGCCTGTAGAGCTGCACCTGGGCGGGGCACTTCTCCTTGAGCGAGAAATTCACGGTTGCGGTGGGGCCGCTGCAGGCGGTTATTGCCAGGGCGGCTGCAAGGGCTGCAAATGCTCGCTTCATCTTACTTCTCCATTTTTGATGCAATTGCGGCGGCGATTTCTGCAAACCGCTCGCTGCTCAGCTGCTTCTTCTCTGCAGAAAAATCAAGGTCCTTCTCGCTCTGCAGCGGCACCAGATGGATGTGGGTGTGGGGCACTTCCATCCCCAGCACGGCCACGCCGATGCGTTTGCAGGGAATGGCGCTCTTCAGGGCCGCGGCCACCTTTTTGGCAAAGGCGCAGAGCCCCAGATAGGTCTCGCTGTCAAGGTCGAATATGTAGTCGACCTCCTTTTTGGGGATCACCAGCGTGTGCCCTTCCGCAATGGGGTTGATGTCCAGAAAGGCGTAGTAGTTCTCGTCTTCCGCAACCTTGTAGGAGGGAATCTCCCCGGCGGCTATCTTGGAAAAAACAGTGGCCATGGCTAGATGCTGATGTCTATGATTTCAAACTTGACTGTGCCCGAGGGGACCTTGGCTTCTGCAATCTCACCCTTGCGCTTGCCCAGCAGGGCCTGTGCTATGGGGGTGCCGATGGCCAGCTTGCCCTCGCGGAAGTTGGCTTCGCTCTCGCCCACGATGGTGAAGGTCATGATGGCGTTGTTTGCCAGGTTTTTGATTTTGACGGTGTTGAGAATCTGAACCGTCTCGGTGCTCAGCTTGCTCTCGTCCAGCACCCGGGCTGTGGCCAGAGTTTCCTGGAGCTTGCTTATCTTGAGCTCCAGCAGCCCCTGCGCCTCGCGGGCGGCGTCATACTCGGCATTCTCGCTGAGGTCGCCCTTGTCGCGCGCCTCGCCTATCGCCTTGGAAATTATGGGTCTTTGTGCAATGGCTTCTGCCAGTTGCTGCTTGAGGTCGTCCAGACCTTTCTGCGTTAAGTAATGAATCTCTGCCATTTTGATAAAAAATTAAAGAATCCCCCGGCGGGGGACCCTTCTTTGTTTGCCTTAATACAAAGGCAAATATAGTAATAAAATTTGAATTTGCGCCTATTCTTTTTCCCAGTCGGGGGAGAGAATTTCGGAGTAGATTATCATATTCACGGGATCAAGAATAAACTCGGGTGAGCCGGGTGCGGAACTGTCGCTGCCCTCTTTGAGGGGGGCTTCGCAGACGCTTTCTTCCGACTTCCCGGTGTCCGCCATGTCCTCCAGAGTGCCCTTCTCCGCAACACGCTCCGCCTCGGAAACTGTCTTAGAGGTTGCCTCGGCGGCCTGCACTGACTCTTCCTGCACTATTTCTTCCCCGGCAGGCGCCGCGCTCTTGGAAGAAGCGGGCGCAGCCGTCTTTTTCTTCTCCTTGGCGTTTACGGCTTTGAAGATTACGACAAAGGCGACAACCAGCAGGGCAATCAAATCTTTCATGGCTTAAAATTTTAGATCCCGAATATTTTGCGGGCCTGGAGCACATCTGCGGCAAGCTGGCTTTTGAGAGCCTCCAGCGAGGAGAACTTCTGCTCGCTGCGCAGCTTCACGCAATAGTCCACAGATATTTCAAGCCCGTAGATTTCCTCGTCAAAGTCCAGGATGTTGGTTTCTATGACCACCTGGCGGTCGCTGCTCACCGTGGGGCGGCAGCCGATGTTGCACACTCCGTAGTGCCACTTGCCCTCCACACGCACCTTAACAGCATATACTCCCTGCTCTGGAACCAGCTTGAGCGGCTCGTAGAGCTGCATGTTGGCGGTGGGGAAACTGAGGGTGCGGCCGATGCCGTTGCCGCTCACCACGACGCCTGTCAGCCGGTATTCATATCCAAGCAGGGCGTTGGCGCGCTCTATGCCGCCGGTGGAGATCAGATTGCGGATGTAGGTGGAGCTCACCGTGTTGTAGGCGTCCGACACGCTCGGGGCCTCAATGGTCTCAAGGCCGAGCCCGGCCGCCACGCTGCGGATGTCGGTGGAGTACTCGGGGCTGCCCAGATGGTGGTCGTAGCCCACAATCAGAGCCGAGGCTCCGATCTCCCCGATTATGTAATCCTTGAGGAATTCCTCGCAGCTCATCGTGCTGAATTCGCGGGTAAAGTCGATTACCTCCACGCGGTCTACGCCGCAGTCGCGAAGCAGCTCCTCCTTCTCCTTGAGAGAGGTGAGCAGACGCAGCAGCTGCGCATCCTGACGCAGCACATTGCGGGGATGGGGCCAGAAAGTGACCGCGACACTCTGCGCACCGCGCTCCTTCGCGGTGCGGCAGAGTGTCTCTATCACTTTGCGGTGTCCGGTGTGGACCCCGTCGAAAAATCCTGTGGTAGCTATAACCATTTTACAAGTTCAAAATCTTGGCGGTGAGCCATTTCGGGACTCTTGGCAAACATTCTGGTGGCATACTGGTAGCTGCCCACCTTCTTGGGGGTGATGTCGGCGCGGTAGGTGGCCACGCAGTCTTCGAAGCTGGAAACTTCATACTGATGCACCTCGCTGATGTGGTAGTTGCCCTTGGCATCCTGTTCGGTGATCACGCATTCGATGCCGATCTCGTCGGGAGTGAGCCCGGGCAGGAACACCTCCACCTCGCTGTAGTGGGCCTCGCCCAGATTGAATCGGGAAGAGCCGTCGCCGATGCTCTCGAAGCGGCGGATGTCGATCTCGGGCCAAGCGCGGTACATGCGCTTCTTCCATTGGGCGATTTCGCGCGCCTTGAGATAGTCCTTGTCTATCATCTTGCCAAAGCGCTTTGCCTGGGGAATGTAATAACGCTCCAGATAATCCTCCATCATGCGGTTTGTGGTGAAGTCGCAGGCCACGTTGGCGATGGTGTTCTTGATGTATTTGATCCACTCCGGGGAGTAGTCCTTGTCCCAGTCTTTGTTGTAGAAGGTGGCGGAAATCTCGTTTTCGATTATGTTGTAGATTACATTCGAGTCGAGATCGTCCTGGAACTCCTGCTTCTCGTAGGTGCGCTCCATGGGCAGGGCCCAGCCGGCCCCCTCCCTGTAGCCCTCGACCCACCATCCGTCAAGCACGGAGAAGTGCATCACGCCGTTCATCACAGCTTTCTCGCCGCTGGTGCCGGAGGCCTCCTGGCGGCGTGTGGGGTTGTTCATCCAGATGTCGACGCCCTGCACCAGCATCTTGGCCACCGTGATGTCGTAGTTGGGCACGAACACGATCTTGCCGATGAATTCGGGGCGCTTGGATATCTCCACAATCTGCTTGATGAGGTCGCTGCCCGCCTTGTCTGCGGGGTGCGCCTTGCCGGCAAAGAGGAACTGCACGGGGCGGTCGGGATTGTTCACGATCTTGGCGAGACGGTCCAGGTTGCGGAAGAGCAGGGTCGCCCTCTTGTAGGTGGCAAAGCGGCGCGCAAAGCCAATCGTGAGCACATCGCTGCGCAGGGTGGATTTTATCTTGACAATCTCGCTGGGAGAGTAGTGAGCGGTGCTCTTGGTGTCGGAGATGGTCTTCTTGACATAGTCGATGAGGCGCTTGCGCAGCACGCTGCGGGTGCTCCAGATCACCTTGTCGGGCACTTTGTATATCTCCTGGAAGCAGGATTTGTCGTAGTGGTGGGTGGCGAACTCGCTGCCGAATATCTTGCTGTAGATCAGCTTCCACTCGGGAGCGGTCCAGGTGGGATAGTGCACGCCGTTGGTCACATAGCCCACGTTGACCTCCTCGGGCAGGTAGCCCGGCCACATCGGGGCCAGAATCTCCTGGCTCACCTTGCCGTGCAGCCAGCTGACGCCGTTGATGCCCTGCGAGAGGTTGGCGGCCAGCACGCTCATCGAGAAGCGCTCTCCGTTGTCATTGATATTGTAGCGCCCCAGCCCCATAAAGGTGTGCCAGTCTATCTTCATGCGCTCGGGATACTGGCTGAAGTAGACGCGCATCATATCCTCGCCAAAGAAGTCGTGCCCTGCGGGAACGGGGGTGTGGGTGGTGAAGAGCGACGAGCTGCGCACAACCTCCAGCGCCTCGGCAAACGAGAGATTGTCGTGCTCCACATACATTCTGATGCGCTCGATGCCGGTGAATGCGGCGTGGCCCTCGTTGCAGTGGTAGACCTCCGCCTTGATGCCCAGGGCCTCCAGGGCGCGGATGCCGCCCAAGCCCAGCAGGATCTCCTGCTTGAGACGGTTTTCCCAGTCGCCGCCGTAGAGCTGGTGGGTGATGGGCCGGTCTTCGGGCAGGTTGGCCTCGAAGTCGGTGTCAAGCAGATAGAGGTCGGTGCGCCCCACCTCCACCTTCCAGAGGCGGATGTTGAGGTTGCGGCCCGGCATCGCCACGGAAACGGTGACCCAGTTGCCGTCCTTGTCAAACACGGGCTGCGCCGGAGACTCGCGGAAATTCTGCGGGTCGTAGGTCGCGATCTGGTCGCCGTCGCCCGAGAGATATTGGGTGAAATATCCGTATTTGTAGAGCAGGCCCACCGCGGTCATATGCACGCCCATGTCGCTGGCCTCCTTGAGGTAGTCGCCCGCCAGAATGCCCAGGCCGCCGGAGTAGATCTTGAGCGATGTGTCAAGGCCGTATTCCATACAGAAATAGGCGATTTTGGGCGACTTGCGATCTGCCTTGGCCGCCATATACTCCTGGAACGTGCGGTGTACGCTGCGCAGCTGCGACATAAAATCGCTGTCTTTCTCCAGTTGGCGGTAGCGCTCCAGCGGAACCCTGTCGAGCAGCACGATGGGGTTGCCCTTGCACTCGTCCCAAAGCACGGGGTTGATGGAGCGGAAGAGGTTCACCGCCTCGTCGTTCCAACACCACCAGAGGTTCTTGGAAATCTCCTCCAGCGCCTTCAGGGGGGCGGGAAGCGAGCGGTTGACCTGCACATTGCTCCAGTTGGGACGGTTTGCAATCTGCTTGCGGTAGCTCTGGTCGGTGTCTTCCTGCACCAGAGGGTAGGGGCCGAAGGAGGCGATGACCTTGTCTATGGCTAAGTCATAGGCCTTCTTATAGTAGTCGATGTTGTTCTCCCAGAGGGCCAGGGTAGAGATCTCCTTGGCGGAGGCTGTGGCTGCGGCATATTCCTCCTTGCTCATTGCGGCAAAGCGCAGGATGCAGTCGGCAACCTTGTCGGCAACCTCATCGTAGTTGAAGTCGTCGCGATCTACGATGGTGATGCCGGTCATCGGCTGCGGGCCCTTGTAGTGGTCCTTGACCCAGAGGCCGAAGCCGGTGAGGGTGGTGGTCACCGTGGGGACGTGGAATGCCAGCGACTCCAGCGGGGTGTAGCCCCAGGGCTCGTAGTATGAGGGGAACACGGTCAGGTCGGCGCCCGAGAGCAGCGAGATGTAGCTTTGATTGAAGATGCCGTCGCTGCCGTTGAGGTAGCTGGGGATGAAATATACATCCACCGGGCTTTGGGGGTTGTTGTCCAGGCCGCACTGGCGCAGCTGCTTGAGCACGCAGTCGCCGTCGTCCATCAGGCAGTGGCTTACATTGGTGCGGTATTCCGTCTTGGGGTTGGAGAGCTTCTCTACAAGCTCCTTGTCGGGGCCGTTGTTGCCGCTGGGCACCATTATAAAGGCGGCCACCTTCTTGGCGGGGTTCTTTGCGGCCACGCGGGCGAGGGCGTCGATGAACACGTTGATGCCCTTGGATTCATATTCATAGCGTCCGCCAATCCACACTATCTCGGTGGAGGCGTCGTCGTATTTCTTGTCGGACATTGCGCCGGCCACTGTAAGCAGGCTTTTGCGGGCCTCCTTGCGCATCTTGGCCAGGCTCCGCTTGTCGGGGGTGTAGCTGGCGGCGATGCCGTTGGGGGTCACCACGTCGCTCTTGCGGCCCAGCAGTATGCGGCACTCGTTGGCGGTCAGGTCGCTGACGGTGGTGAACACGTCGGCAGTCTGGGCTGCAACCTTCTCTATCGAGTGGCGGGCGGAGACTCCGTGCTCCCTGGCCAGCTCGTCGGCGTTCATAGTGGAGAGCTGCTTGTAGAAGGGGATGTGCTTGCTGGCCATGCAACGGCCCACCACTGTGGCGTGGGTTGTGAATACCGTGCCGATGGGCAGCCCCGACTTCTTGAGGTAGAGGACGCCGGCCCCCGCCATCCACTCGTGGAACTGCGCCACAATCTTGCTGGACGAACGGATATAATAGCGGGAGAAGCTCTCGATGACCTTGCCCGATGCGTAGCCGAACAGGAAGGCTTCTATGTATTCCCAGTTGCCGTTGAGCGAGTCAACCTTGTAGTCTTCCCAGGCGCTGGCAAAAATCTGGTCCTTGCCGGCGATCAGGGTTTTATAATCCACCAGGATGGCGATGGGGTTGCCGGGAATGTTCCAGCGGCCGACCTGCACCCTGAGGCCCTCGTGGGCCGCCATCTCCCTCCAGGACTTGAAGAGTTCGTTGTCGGCTATGAATTCGGGGTTCTGACGCGTGTGCATCCACACGTCGGGTCCGATATGGATATGTCTGTCTTTTAATTCTTCGCTAAGGTTCAAGGCCTTTGTGGCCAACACAGTGTGGATGCCTCCTACCTTGTTGCAAACCTCCCAGCTTACCTCAAACAGGTAGTCAGGCATCTTGTTTTTCTTGCTCATTAGTGTTTTGCTGATTGTTTTTTCTTGGATTTCTCTTCAACTCTGATCTCAAAGTCGCTGAGAACATTCATATAATTGATAAAAGCCTCGTAGGGCGTGTCGTAAGGGTTGAAATAACTGTGGACAGCTCCATCGGAGAAAAATTTGGTGCACATATAATATAAATGGTCGCTCTCCTGCAGGCGGCGGAATGTCGCGAGCAGATGGGCGTCGCCGCACTTCTTCACAGGGCCCTCCAGCGCGTTGAGCTTGCTGAAGGCCTCGTTCTGCAGCTCGTTGCCCAGCCATGCGGAGGTGTCGCGCTCCTCGTCTGCCCAGGAGATGGGGAAGGGGACATTGACCTCGCCCACCGACTTGTGGCGCTTTGCGGCCTCGCTGGCGGTGCAGAAGCAGATGTCGGGATACTTGGCGATCTCGGAAGGCAGCGCCTTGAGAAAATCGAAGATGCCGCTCTCGGCCTTCTGGTGCTCGCCGAAGGTCTCGTAGTCCATAAACAGGTTCACGATGTCGTCGTTCTGGAGCACATCGGCAATCCAGCCGGCATATTTGTCGGCGGTCAGCGGCCACTCGCTCCAGCCCCGGTTGGAGAATCGGAATGCGATGTCATCCGAGAGCGAAGAGTTCTTGAGCAACAGGTTCAACTTGGGGTTGAGCGGGTTGTGGTACACGAAGCCGGGGCTCTTCCAGCCCAGGATGTGCTTGGCGCCCTCGGTGAGCATTGTGCGGTAGCCCATCGAAGCCACCATCTCCCCGATGGCGTCGGAGTAGATGAGCTCGGTGTTGCGGAATGCCTTGGGCTTGACTCCGAATTCCGTCTCTATGGTCTTGGCGTGCAGCTTGACCTGCTCCTTGAACTCGGCAGGCGAGCTGAGCGAGGCGAGCGAGTGGGCGTAGGTCTCCGCCAGGAACTCCACGCAGCCGGTGTCGGCCAGCTCGCGGAAGCTCTGCATAACCTCCGGGGCAAAGCGCTTGAACTGCTCTATGGCAGTGCCCGAGATGGAGAAAGTCACCTTGAACTTTTTGCCGCCGGTCTCTATCATCTCCTTGATGAGACGGTTGGCGGGAAGGTAGCATCTGGCGGCCACGCGGCGCACGATGGCGCTGTTTTCGAAGTCGTCAAAATAGTGGTCGTCGGCCCCGATGTCAAAGAATCTGAACAGACGCAGTCTGTCGGGCTGGTGTACCTGGAAGTACAAACAAATGCTTTTTGTTGCCATATGCGGTGATTTTAATTATTCGGATTGATGGCGTCGCTGTACACCGCCTTGATCTTGGAGGCGGCGTTGCTCCACTTGAGGGTGCTGACCTCTTCGTACCCCTTCTCGCTGGCAATTTTGCCGATTGCGGGGTATGTCACAAGGGCGTAGATGGCATCGGCCAGGGCGTCGATGTCCCAGAAGTCGACCTTGATGGCGTGCTTGAGCACCTCGGAAACGCCCGACTGCTTGGAGATGACGGTGGGCACATTGCTGATCATCGCCTCCAGCGGGGAGATGCCGAACGGCTCGGACACCGAGGGCATTATGTACACGTCGCTGTAGGCGAACATCCGCTGCACGTCGGCTCCGCGCAGGAAGCCTGTGAAGTGGAATTTGTCGGCCATGCCCAGCTGGGCCACGCGGCGCACGCTGCGGTTCATCAAATCTCCGCTGCCGGCCATCACGAAGCGGACGTTGCTGCAGCGGTCCAGCACCTTGCGGGCCGCCTCTATGAAATATTCGGGACCCTTCTGCTGGGTTATGCGCCCCAGAAAGGTCACTACCTTCTCCTTTACGGTGCGCTGCACCTTGATTTCGCTGCGGCCGGAGAAATCCACCGCGTTGTGCACGGTGACCACCTTCGAGGGGTCGATTCCGTAGCGGTTGACCACTATGTTGCGGGTCCAGTCGCTCACGGTGATGACCTTGTCGGCCTCTTCCATCCCCTGCTTCTCTATGTTATACACAGTCTCGTTGTAGTTCTCGCCGTCGCGGTCGAACTCGGTGGCGTGCACGTGCACCACCAGCGGCTTGCCGCTGACCCGCTTGGCGGCGATGCCGGCCAGGTAGGTGAGCCAGTCGTGGGCGTGGATCACGTCAAACGTGTTGTCGGCGGCAATCGCCCCGCCCACCATCGCGTAGCGGTAGACCTCCTCCATGAGGTTTGCGCCGTATTTGCCGGAGAACTGATATTTGCTGCGGAAGTGGGTGGTGAACTCCATTGTCTGGAAGTGCCGCTCCTCCTCGCTCAGCAAAGTGTAGTCCTCGGGGGAGATGTAGGGCATCAGATTGCTCCCTACGCGCAGGAACTTGACCTTGCCCAGATAATCCTCTATGTCGGTGAATGAGTCGGAGACTGTAATGTCGCTGGCATTGATGATATGTGCGGCGCTCTGGTCTTCGTCGCCGCTGGCGGAGGGCATCACGAACAGGACATCCACGCCGTTTGCGGCCAGACCCTTTGTAATGCCGTAGCAGGCGGTGCCCAGACCGCCCGAGATGTGGGGAGGAAACTCCCAGCCGAACATCAGAACTTTCATCGTTAAGCCTCCTCTTTATATTTGCTGATAAGATATTCTATCGAAAGTATCGCCCCGGTGCTGGTGGCGGAGTTGATGGCTCCGTGGGGATTGTGGGGCGGGTTGCCGTCGTAGAGCTCGGCCACGGCGCCGATGCCGTGGACGGTCATGTCATCCTCGAAGCCACGTATCAGTTCGCGGGCGTCGCGGCAGAAGGTGCTGCCGTAGAGCTTGAATCCCGTCTCGGCATAGAGCCTCAGCAGCCAGACGCGGGTGCAGCCGTTGTGGTAGGCAAGGTCGCGGTCCCTCTGGTTGCCGTCGTAAACCCCCTTGAACAGCGGGTGCTGGGGAGAGAGGGTTCGGATGCCGCGGGTTGTGAGCAGCTCCTGGCGCACCATCTTGAAGATCTGCCCCTGAACCTCCTCTGGCAGAGGGGAGTAGGGTAGACAGCAGGCGAACAGCTGATTGGGACGCATTGCCGCGTCGGGGCCGTCAGGGCCTATGCAGTCGTAGAGATGGCCCCTCTCCTCGCACCAGAAGGTGTTGTAGAAGTTGCTCTCTATCTTGGCGGCGACGGCGGCGTATTGCGCCTCGGCCCCTTTGTCTGTCCCTGACTTGCGCTCCATTTCGCAGGCAAAGCGCAGCGCGTTGTACCACAGCGCATTGGTCTCCACCTGATAGCCGGCGCGCTCCGTCACCGGGCGGCCGTCGGTGTAGGCGTTCATCCAGCTCAGGGCGGTGCCGTTCTTGCGGGCCCAGAGCAGACCGTTCTCGTGCAGGGTGACCTCGGGCCGCCCTACGATATAACTGTTGAGGATGGATTTTACAATGTCGGAATATTTGGCCCAGGCGGCCTTGTCGCGGCCGGTGAAGGCCACATAGTTCTGGATAAGGCGGATGAGCCCCAGGGGGGCCTCCACCATGTCGCTGGAGCTCTTCAGGTCCACATTCCACTTCTCGATGGTGCCGTCTATCACCTCTGTGAAGTCCTTCACATTGCCGCTGCCGTGCAGCAGAAGGCCTGCGGCGCAGTTGCAGGTGTCGCGCAAGTTGCCCACGCCCAGCCAGGAGAATCCGCTGCTGATCTCCAGCCAGTGGCGGCGGAACAGCAGGCGCGATGCGGCAAAGCGCAGCGTGGAGTCAAAGTCGCTGAGAGTGCCGATGGCCTTCAGCTCCCTTGTGAACTCCCTCTTGAACGCCGAGGGGGTGCAGGGGGCGGTGGAGGCGGAGAAGACGATGCTCTCTCCCTTCTTGATGGGCATCTCAAAGTAGCCCGGGGTGTAGAGATCCTCGGTGCAGTCGAAGCCGCGGCGGTACTCTTCCGGATAGGTGATGCCGCTGTACCACGACGCGCTATCCACGAACTCCGCCTGTTTGCTGGTCTGCAGACTCAGTTCCGGCAGCGCCTGATAGAGCTTGAAGGCCTTGCCGCACTCGATGTCGCGGGGGCGTGTGTCGGCCGTGTCGTTGCGGCGGGTGAGGGCGTGTATGCTGCGGAACGAGAGCATCGGGCGCAGCCGCAGAGTGGTCTGCGAATGGGCGTCGAGCAGCGTGTATTTGATCATCACGCGGTCCTCGTTCTCCACCATGATCAGCGATTTCTGCAGCTTGATGCCGCCGATGTAGAAGGTCAGGGTGGGGATGGGGTCGTTTTCGTAATCCACGATATACTTGTGCCCCCTGGGCTCGAACACCTTGCCGTAGCAGTGGATGCCCAGGTTGAATTCCTTGCCGTGCTGGATGAGGGTCTCGTCGAGCGACGAGAGCAAAATGTGCCTGCGCCAGTTCATCTCCTCGATGGGGACCGCCAGCAGGCAATGGTATTTACGGGTGTTGCAGCCTACGATGGTGGTATTTGCATACGCACCGGTGCGGTTTGTGGCGATGAGCTCCCGCTTGAGGGAGTACTCCAGATTCACCAGTTCCGCCTTGTTGAATTTTAGATAAGCCATAGGACTTTGCCGACTTGAATATTTAACGGCAAAGTTAACAAAAATCAAAGGCTTAACCTAATATTTTCTTTTTGCTTATTCCTATGGAAAACTCTTTCAGATAGAAGGGTTCCATGTAGGCCGTGTCCTCAAATTTTCCCTCCAGAAATTTGTCGTAGGAGAGCTTTGCCATAAAGCGGGCGTCGGGGTTGCAGGGAAAGAATTTTGCCGCAGTGCCGGCTGCGATGCCGGAGAATTTGCCGCAGCCGTCGCCGCAGAAGAGCACGCCCCCCTGCGAGAGAAGACTGCCGTAGGAGTCCGGCTCCAGAATCAGCGGGGCAATCTCGCCCGTGCGGCGGGCGCCGGCATCATACACCGCCTGATAGACCTCCATGCGGCGGGCGTCTATCATCGGCACGATGAACTTCACGTCAAGCCCGTTTTCCGCGGCGTAGGCGCGCCCCTGGGCGGCGATTATGTCCAGGGTGCCGACACCTATGAGGGGGATGCCCCCTCCGAAGCAGAATCCTTTGGCCAGGGAAACCCCCACGCGCAGGCCGGTGTAGGAGCCCGGGCCGCTGCTCACCGCCACCGCGGAGCAGTCTTTGGCCTTGAAGCCGCTCTCTTCAAGGAGCGACTCTATCATGGGCGCAAGGGCGCTGGACTGCATTCTGGGAGTGTCTATACGGCGGTGGAAGATGGTCTCGCCGTTTTGCGAGAGAGCTGCGGAGCACACATCGGTGCTGGTCTCAATCGAAAGGATGATGGTCTTGGATTCCTCCATATCTCAAAGTTTTATTTTGTCCCCTTCCTTCAGGGTCTTGTTTACAGCCTGGAACGGTCCGCTCACCACCAGATCGCCCTCTGAAAGGCCCGAGAGTATTTCAACTCTGCCGAAGTCCTGGATGCCGCACTCTACATTGGCGGAGTGCACGCGTCCCGCTCCGTCCACCTTCCAGACGATCTCCCGCCCGTCTTTTACCGCCACGGCCTGCAAAGGTAGAGTTAAAATGTCATTTTTGGAACCGGTAATTATTTTTGCAGATGCCGACATTCCCGGCAGCAGCGGCGCTTTGCCTTGTGAGTCAATGCTTATGCGCACTTTGAAGTCGGTGGTTCCGCCGGAAATGCCGCTCCCCGAGGCGCACACTGCAATCTTGGACACGCTTCCCGTCAGGGTGTCGCCAGGGGCCGCATCGGGGCGGATCAGGGCTCGGTCGCCAAGCTTTATCGAGTTGATGTCGTTCTCCCCCACGTCCACTACCAGCTCCATGCGGGAGAGATCGGCTATGGAGAGCATCTCGGTGCCGGCCATTGTGGCGGTGCCCACGACCCGCTCTCCGGTCTCGACGTTGAGCGAGGTCAGCACCCCCGCCATCGGGGAATAGACCAGGGTCTTTTCCAACTCGCTGCGGGAGGCCTCGAGGGCTGCCTCGGATGCCGCCACCTGGCACTCCAGCTCGCTGCAGCGGCTGCGGGCGCTCCCGGCCTCATATTCTGCCTGGTGCAGCTGCGCCGCAGTGGCCGCCCCCTGCTCTGCCAGGGCTGCGATGCGCCCTCGCTCCGACTCCCTGAAGGCGGCCTCTATGCGCTGAGTCTCAAGGCTGCGGACCGCGCTCTCAAGGGCCGCCTCCCTTTGCGACACCGCCAGCAGATAGCTCTCCTGCTTTATCTTGAGCAGCAGGTCGCCCCGGCGCACCGTGTCCCCCTCTTCAAAATAGATGGCGGTGATCTCTCCCGACACGTCGGGGGAGATGCTCACCTGATTCACGGCCCTGATGCGGCCGTAGGTGGACACCGTCTCGGTGATCTGCCCCCTGACGGGACGCGCCGTCTCCGCCGGAGCGCTCTCCCCGCCGCGCCGCCCCAATGCCAGCACAGCGGCAAATGCCGCACCGCAGAAAATCCATATCCACCGCTTTTTATTTTTTGCACCCATCGTTGTAATACTCAATTATTTTCTTCTGAAATATGAATTTGCAAAGTGTCTCGGCATATTCGCACCCCGCCTCCAGCAGCGCCGACTGCCTTTCCAGCCATTCGGTGGCGGAGAGGCTGCCCGCGGCATATTCTGCCGACGCCTCGCGCAGCAATTCCTCCATATAGGCGGTCTTGATGCGGGCGGAGCGCATCTGGCTGCGCAGCAGACGCGCCTCGCGCAGCAGTCCGCTCTCGTAGGCTGCCGCCTTTGCGCGCTCCTCGCAGAGGCGCAGCTCGCTCTGCTGCAGGTCGCTGCGGGCTGCGGCCACAGCTGAGACTGCACTGCCGCTGTCAAAGATGGGGATGCTCAGGTTAAGCGTGAGCGACGGATTGCGGTTGTCGTCCAGCTGATTGCCGAATTTGACATCGGAGGCGTCGCTGTAGTAGGTTCCGTAGGCCGCAGAAAGCGTCAGCTTGGGCATAAACGCCCCGCGGGCCGCCTTCAGGGAGTGCCGGGCCGCTTTAACTTGGCTCAGCGCCGCTTCTATCGCCGGAGAGCGCTCCAGCGCGTCGGGCAGGGGAATCTCTTCCGTGCAGGCGAGCGTGTCGCAGATTATGCCGAATGTCTCGTCGGTGCCCAGCAGCAGCCGCAACTGCTCCATCTGCCCGCTCTCCTGATCCGCGGCCGCCGCAATCCGAGAGAGAATCTCCCCCTCGCGCGAGGCGATCTGCAGGCTGTCGCTGCGCTTTCTCTCGCCGCCGGCAATCCCGCGGGCCACGAATTCACGCTGCCGCCGCACGATGTCCAGGCCCTGCTGCAGCTTCTCCCTAGTGAGCCGCCCCACCAGACAGCCCAGGTAGTGCGACGCTATCTGCGCGGAGGCTTCCAACTCCGCCTGGTGCAGCTCCGACAATCTTGCATAGCTCAGGTGCCGCCGCATCTCTATAGTGCTGATGCGGGTGAACCCGTCGAATATATAAAACGAAGCGCCGACCGAGCCGCTGGTCTGCTGCGTGAGTCGGTTTCTGACAATGACCAGCTCCTGCATGTCGACGCTCCGCCCCCAATTGTAATACTGATTGATGTAAAGTTCTACAGTCGGGAGCAGTGCAAGTTTTGCGCTCAGCAGCTCGCTTGTGCTCCTGTCCAGCGCGACCTGTTTCAGCAGCAGGTCGCGGTTGTGCTCCATTGCGTATTGCACGCAATGATCCAGGCTCCAGACCGCTTCCTGAGCGCGGGAACAGAGTGCGCCCAGAAGGGTAAACGCCAGTGCTGCAGCAAATCTTTTCACCGCTCCCTCCCCGAATGATTAGGCGGCCTCGGCCTTAGGACGGTTGCTCCCGGCGAATATCAGTGCGATGCACTTGACCAGGAATCCGATGGCGTAGCCGATGTAGTACAGTGCGTTCTGCGCGTTTTTGTCTGCGCCGGCAGAGATGTTGCAGCATTCCGCAAGGGAGATGCGCTCGAGTTGTCCGGTTTTCATCGCATCACCTCCTTATGAGTTGTCGCTGCCGCTGATTCCGAACCCATCCTTGAAGCCCCTGAGCAGGTGCGGGATGTAGTCGTCCAGAAAATCCATCACCTTTCGGATGATGCTGATGATGTTGCCGAGGCTGAATTCGGCTGCAACGCCTCCGCAGATCGCAAGCTCGGAAGAAGACAGTCCCTCCAGAGCTTTTCCACAAAATCTTTGTTCTTCCATAGTTTTTTGGTTTTTGCCCCCGCAGCTTGCAGGTGTGCGGGGTTCACCCTGTATACGAATGCGCATTCGCTAACTCTAAACTTCAAACTCTAAACTCTAAACTTCAAATGCACCAGCAGCCTGCCGCACATTTATTATTGATGACCCCAACCCTAAATCCCTTCCCCCGGGAAGGGACTTGCTGTCGGCGCCTTGCGCCTCTAAACTCTACACACTACACTCTAAACTTTTGAGGTCAATTACATCTGAAGCACGCAGTCGGCGATGGGGATTTCGTCCGCCTTGTGGGTAATCATTATCACAGTTGTCCCGCGCTCGCAGTTGATCCGCTTTATGGCGCTCATCATCTTGCTCTGCGATGCGGCGTCCAGAGAATTGGTCGCCTCGTCCAGAATCAGGATGTCGCTCTCGCGGTAGAGGGCCGCCGCAATGGCTATGCGCTGCTTCTGCCCGCCGGAAAGCCGGCACCCCGACTCTCCCACAAGGGTCATAACCCCGCGCGGCAGCTCCCGTATGAGGGAATCCAGCCCCACCTCCACCAGTATGCGGGCCACCTTCTCCAGATCGCGGCACTCCCGCTCCCAGGTGATGTTGTACAGAATCGTGTCGTCGGTCAGATGCACGTCCTGCGGCACGATGGTTATCTTTTTGCGCCACGCTTCGAGGTCAAAGAGCGATATGTCCACCCCGCCCAGGCGGATGGCCCCCTTCGCGGGGGCGTAAAGCCGCATGGCAAGTGCCGCCAGCGAACTTTTGCCGCACCCGCTGGCCCCCTTCACGGCGGTGATCTTGCCCCCCTGGAAGGTGGTGCAGAAGTGCTCCAGAATATTCATTGCCCCGGGATAGGAGAATGTTACGTCGTCGAACACCAGGTCGCGAACCCCTTCCGGCGGAATGCTGCCGCCGCGGCTCTCGGCGGGCAGATCCATCACCTCAAACAGGCGCTCCGCCGCCAGACGGGTCTGCTCTATCAGCGAGCTGGTGGTGACCAGCTGCGCCAGCGGGGCGGAGAAAAACGAGGTTATGGCGTAGAATCCCACCAGGGTGCCGACGCTCAGGCCCCCATCCATTATAACCAGCGCCCCGGCGGCCAGCAGCGTTATGGTCAGGCACTTGGAGATGGTCTCGGCCAGCAGCGAATATCGGCCGGCCTTTCTACCGCCCCGGTACATTGTCTCGCACAGCCCCACATAGGTCCCCTCCAGGGCACGTGTGGCAGCACTCTCGCCGCAGGCATACTTGACGCTGCGCACCGCTGCTATCGTCTCTACGCACTTGCGCTCGAACCGGGTGCTCTGCGCGAGCATCTGCCGGCCGTATCTGCGGCTCACCCGCGATGCGAAATGGAACGTGACGCAGTAGAGCGGCACAAACAGCGCCACCAGCAGCGCCAGCTTCCAGTGAAAAGCGGCCATCAGGGCAAACGCCGCCGCCAGCGTTATCAGGCTGATGGCGATGGAGGGGAGCCCCTCCGTGACGAATTTGCGCACTGTATATGCATCGCCGATGCGGGAGTTTATCTCCCCGGCGCCTCGCTGACTGAAAAAAGCCACAGGCAGACGCAAAAGGTGTGAAATGTAGGAACTAATGATGTTCAAGTCAATTCCTGTGGCTGCGGATAAAAGTTTCTTGGTTCTCAGATCACCAATTGTTAAAGCAAGAACAGAAAGAAGAGCCATTGCAGCCGCAGGCCAGATTATCCGCCCTCTGTCTGCCGATGGAATGACTTCGTCTATGAAGTATTGCAGGAACAGCGAGAAACTGATGCCCAGCAATATATATGCTATCGAAAGCAGGGTGGAGAGGGTGATGTCCCTCCCGAAAAGGGAGAAAATGCCCCTGATTCGCTCTTTGAGCGGCACCGTGCGGTCGCCGCCGGCGAATCCCTCGCCCGGGGAGATGAGCACCAGATAGCCGCTCCACATCTGCTGCAGGGCTTCGCGGGTGAGGCGCCGCAGCTTGCCTTCGGCCGGATCCATTATCTCGGCCGACTCCTTGTCAAGGGCGCTCAGCACTATGAAATGGGGGTCCCCCTCGTCGTTATCGACCAGCAGTATGGCGGGCAGGGCGGCGGGATCTATGCTCTCCAGCTCCCTTGCCGCCGACTTATATGGACGCGCGTCCAGATTTACCGCGGCGCAGCCGTCCAATATCCCTTTGATGGTGGTGCCCATCGCCCCGGCGCCGCAGGTCTGCCTGATGGAGGCCAGCGGCAGCGAGAGTCCGTGCCAGCGGGCTATGCAAGCAATGCAGGCCACCGCGCAGTCTGTCCTGTCGTGTTGTTTTACCGGTCTAATTTTTTTCATAGTCTCATCTCTTTTGACGGAATCGGGAGAGCCGCCCCGCCGCAGGCGGCCGCAAGAGCGGGCTGCGGGTGCCTATCCCACTATTTGGCACCGCGGCCGCGCCGCTTGGGGCAGCCACGGCAGAAGGCGAGCTCTCCACTTCCGTCAGCACAAATCTTCCCTTCGGCTGCAAATATGAAACAAGGCCCGCCGCATCGGCGAGCCTTATTCTCAATTTTTCCAGTTTTGAGAGATGAAAACAGAAAAACTTTTTTTAAAAAAGTGATTTCAGCAGGGGAAATACCTGCTCCACGAGGTTCAGAAGGGGGGTGTAGAACCGCGACTGGGCAATCTGCTCTTCGGGCAGGAACTGCAGCAGATTGTTGGCGCTGTTCACTATGTAAATCAGGGTGCCCACCGCCAGCGCGGCGGAAAGCATCGCCACCAGCAGCCCGAGCAGGCGGTTGAGCCAGCCCAGCATCGCAATCTTGATGACCTTTTCCACCAGCTTGCCCAGCAGGCTCAGCAACAGCGCCACCGCCAGGAATATCACCGTGAAGGAGACCGCCTTGGCCCAGAAGGGCTCCCATTCTACCATTTGAGCGAGATATGCCTGCAGCGGGTCGGAAAATCGGAGCGAGAGATGTATGCCCAGCACCACCACCGCCAGTGCTACTATCTGCTTCACGAGCCCCCGCTTTATGCCCAGCACCACGGCGGGCAGGAAGCAGGCGAGTATCACTATGTCTATTGCTCCCATACAAAATAAATTACCGATACACGGATTCGGCAAATAATATTATCTTTGCCGTTCATCAAATTTTAACGCAAATATATGAGTTTTCCCGAGTATAAGAACATCGACCTGGTAGAAGTCAATCGGTCGGTACTCGAAGAGTGGCGCAAAGAAGACGCCTTCAAAAAGGTGCTCCGCCTCCGCGAAGGGGCCCCCAAGTTCATATTTTTCGAGGGGCCGCCCTCTGCCAACGGCATGCCCGGCATCCATCACGTCATGGCCCGCAGCATCAAGGACTCCATCTGCCGCTATAAGACCATGAGCGGCTGTCTGGTAGAGCGCAAGGCGGGCTGGGACACCCACGGCCTCCCCGTGGAGCTGGGTGTGGAGAAGAAGCTCGGCATCACCAAAGAGGACATCGGGAAAAAGATCTCCGTGGAGGACTACAACAAGGCCTGCCGCGCCGAGGTTATGAAATATACCGCCGAGTGGGTCAATATGACGGAGCGCATCGGCTACTGGGTGGATATGGAGAACCCCTACATCACCTACGACAACGCCTACATCGAGACCCTCTGGTATCTGCTCAAGGAGATTTACAAGAAGGGATATCTCTACAAGGGATACTCCATCCAGCCCTATTCGCCCGCTGCGGGCACCGGCCTCTCCACCCACGAGCTCAACCAGCCCGGCTGCTACCGCGATGTCAAGGACACCACCGTCACCGCGCAGTTCGAGGTGGTCAAGAACGCCCTCTCGCAGAAGCTGTTCGACGACACCACCCTGCCGGTCTACTTCCTGGCCTGGACCACTACTCCCTGGACTCTCCCTTCCAACACGGCCCTCTGCGTGGGACCCAATATAGAATATGTGAGGGTGGAGAGCGTTAATCCCTACACCAAGGAGCCGGCCGTGTATGTCCTGGCCAAGGCTCTGGTGGCCACCCACTTCAATGACAAGAATCCCTGGCGCGTGCTGGAGGGCTCCTTCAAGGGGAGCGAGCTCGCCGGGATAGAATATATGCAGCTGCTGCCCTGGGTCAACCCCGGCGAAGGGGCCTTCCGCGTGATCACCGGCGACTATGTCACCGTAGAGGACGGTACCGGCGTGGTGCACATCGCCCCGACATTCGGTGCCGACGACGACAAGGTGGCCAAAATCGCGGGCATTCCGCCGCTGCAGATGGTGGACCGCGCGGGCAACCGCTTCCCGATGGTGGACCGCACCGGCAAGTTCTTCCGCCTGGAAGACCTTGACCCCGATTTCGTGGCCGCCAACGTCAACAAGGAGCTTTACGGCCAGTATGCGGGCCGATTTGTGAAGAATGCATACGACCCCTCCCTGGGTCCCGACGACGCCACGCTCGACATAGATCTCTGCGTGGACCTCAAACAGCAGGGCAAGGCGTTCAAGATAGAGAAGCACGTCCACTCGTACCCCCACTGCTGGCGCACAGACAAGCCCGTGCTCTACTATCCTCTCGACTCCTGGTTCATCAAGACCACGGCCGTCCGCGACCAGATGGTGGAGATCAACCGCAGCATCACCTGGAAACCCGAATCCACCGGCACCGGCCGCTTTGGCAAATGGCTGGAGAATATCCAGGATTGGAACCTCTCCCGCAGCCGCTACTGGGGCACTCCGCTCCCCGTATGGCGCACGGAGGACGGCAAATCGCAGAAGTGCATCGGCTCCATAGAGGAGCTCTACAACGAGATAGACAAGGCCGTCGCCGCCGGCATAATGGCCTCCAACCCTCTGAAGGATAAAGGCTTCGTGCCCGGCGACTACTCCAAGGAGAATTATGGCAAGATAGACCTCCACCGCCCTTATGTAGACGAGATCTTCCTTGTGAGCGACAGCGGGGAGAAGATGGTGCGCGAGAGCGACCTCATCGACGTATGGTTCGACTCAGGCTCGATGCCCTACGCCCAGGAGGGGCTTAAGAATATCGGTAAGCCGCAGTTCACCCAGTCCGCAGACTTCATTGCGGAGGGGGTTGACCAGACCCGCGGCTGGTTCTACACCCTGCACGCCATCCACACTATGATAAGCGGCACCTGCGCATTCAAGCATGTGATTTCCAACGGTCTGGTGCTGGACAAGAACGGCAACAAGATGAGCAAGCGCCTGGGCAACGCCGTTGACCCCTTCAAGGCGCTGGACACCTACGGCGCCGACGCGCTGCGCTGGTATATGCTCACCAACGCCCAGCCCTGGGACAACCTGCGCTTCGACGAGGCGGGAGTGGACGAGGTGCGCCGCAAGTTCTTCGGCACCCTCTTCAATACCTACTCGTTCTTCGCCCTCTATGCGAATGTCGACAAATTCGATGCAAACGCCCCCGCGGCTCCGCAGAGCGCGCTGCGCGAGATAGACCGCTGGCTCATTTCTCTGCTCAACACCCTCGTCAAGGATGTCACGGCAGCCTACGAAGACTACGACGTGACCCTTGCGGGCCGTCTGATACAGACATTTGTGTGCGACAACCTCAGCAACTGGTATGTCCGCCTCAACCGCAAGCGCTTCTGGGGCGGCGAGATGGGCAGCGACAAGCTTGCCGCCTACCGGACTCTGCACACCGCCCTCAAGACGGTGGCGCAGCTGATGGCTCCCATCGCCCCCTTCTACAGCGACCGCCTCTGGCGCGACCTGAATCCCGCTGCGGGCTGCGTGCACTACACGCAGATGCCCAAGGCCTGCGAAAGCCTGATAGACCCTTCGCTGGAAGAGCGAATGGAGCTTGCCCAGCAGAGTTGCTCCATGGTGCTGGCCCTGCGCCGCAAAGTGGGCATCAAAGTGCGTCAGCCGCTGGCAAAACTGGTGATACCGGTGCTCAACGACCACCTCAAAGAGCAGTTTATGGCCGTTGAGGGCATCGTGCTGGGCGAGGTCAATGTCAAGGAGGTGGA
Source organism: bacterium (assembly GCA_963637965.1). Lineage (GTDB taxonomy): Bacteria > Bacteroidota > Bacteroidia > Bacteroidales > UBA932 > Equibacterium. The sequence continues at coordinate 25,816 of CAVHPI010000004.1, read as the reverse complement.
ATACATCACCGACACTACCGGCCTCATCACCAAGAAAATCAAGCCCAACTTCAAGACCCTGGGCAAACGCTACGGCAAGCAGATGAAGGAGATAGCAGCCTTCTTCGGCTCTATGGACCAGGCCACTATCGCCGCCATCGAGAGGGCGGGGGAGTATACCCTGCAGCTGGCCGGCGGCCCCGTGGCGCTCGAGAAAGATGACTACACAATCTCCAGCGAAGATATGGAGGGTTGGCTGGTTGCAAGCGAAGGGCAGCTGACAGTGGCTCTGGACGTCACCCTCACCGACGCCCTGCGCCGCGAGGGCGTTGCCCGCGAGCTTGTGAACCGCATCCAGAACCTGCGCAAGGATAGCGGCTTCGACGTCACAGACCGCATCCGCGTCAAGATAGAGGACCTTGCGGAGATCCGCGACTCTCTCGCATCTTTTGCCGACTATCTCAAAGACCAGACTCTGGCAGTTGAGGTGACCCTCGGCAGCGGTTTCGGCGGCAAGAAGGTGGAGTGGGAAGATGGCGCCGAGATTGAAATCGCCGTGGAGAAGCTTGCCTGAAATCTTGCTTGAAAAATAAATAGTGGCTATATTGTGCTCACGAATTTTTAAACTTTGTCAGTTATGGAAGAGAAGGAAGTAAAAGAGAAAGTTCGCTACAGCGACGCCGAACTCCAGGAATTCAAGGAGATGATTCTCGAAAAACTCGAAAAGGCAAAAGCAGAATATGCAACGCTCAAAGCGGGCGTAGACCATAGTTCAAGCAACGGCACAGAAGACACCTCCCCCACATTCATGGTGCTGGAAGAGGGCGCAACCTCTTCTGCCAAAGAAGAGCTCAGCCAGCTTGCCGCGCGCCAGTACAAGTTCATCCAGAACCTTGAGGCGGCTCTGGTCCGCATAGAGAACAAGACCTACGGCATCTGCCGCGAGACGGGCAAACTCATCCCCAGGGAGAGGCTCAAGCTTGTGCCCCACGCCACCCTCTCGGTAGAGGCTAAAAACAAGCGTTGATGAAGCTCTCCAGAGGCACCCGCCTGACCCTTTTTGTGATTCTTTTGCTGGTTGTGGACCAGGTCTCCAAGATCGTGGTCAAGACCAATATGACTCTCGGCGAGAGCATCCCCGTGTTTGGAAACTGGTTCCAGATCTACTTTGTGGAGAATATGGGGATGGCCTTCGGGATGAACTTCGGGGCAGGCATCGGAAAACTGCTGCTGACCCTCTTCAGATTGGTTCTGAGCGCGGCCATAATAGTTTATATGCGCAAGCTGCTCAAGGAGCCGGAGACTCCCGCCGGGGTGCTCTACGGCCTTGCGGCAATCCTTTGCGGAGCGATGGGCAACATTGTGGATTCGCTCTTCTACGGGCTGATATTCAACGAGAGTACCTATATGCAGGTCGCGACCCTTTTCCCCGCCGGCGGCGGATATGCTCCGCTTGGTTTCGGCAAAGTTGTGGATATGCTCTACTTTCCGCTGATAGACACCACTTGGCCCGAGTGGATGCCCTTTGTGGGCGGCACTCCCTTCAGGTTCTTCAACGCGATATTCAATTTTGCCGATTCGTGCATCACGGTAGGCGCCGCCTATCTGATATTCTTCCAGTGGAAGTTCTTCAGTAAACGATAAATTTCCCCAGTCGGAAATTTTGACTATATTTGCACTCCCTTGCCACGGCAAGGGACTGGAGAGGTGGTAGAGTGGTCGATTACGGCAGTCTTGAAAACTGTTGAACGGCAACGTTCCGGGGGTTCGAATCCCTCCCTCTCCGCAAAGCAAAAGGAAATCCGCGTCAAGCTCGCTTGAACGCGGATTTCCTTTTGCTTTGCATCGCCCCGCCGCAGGCGGGGAGGGAATGCGCAGCAAACGGCGAGAGCGCAGCGAGCCCGTTTGCGAGCACAATCCCTCGGAGAGGGAATGCCGGAGGCCCAATCCCTCGGAGAGGGAATGCAAAACCGCTTTAGCGGCGAGCACAATCCCGGCCCCCGTTTTGCACCGGTGCGCAAAAATTATTACCTTCGCCCGTTTTTGAAAAACGGCAAAGGTGCATTTTAAAGATATACTCATAGCGGCGCTGGCGGCAATGTGCGCAATTTGCAGTGCCTGCAGCGGCCTGGAAAGCCCGGCGGAACAAAAGGCCGGTGAAGCCCGGCAGGTGGCCGTCGCCCTTGGCCGCGGCCCTCAGACCAGAACCGCCTACGATGCCGCAGAAAAAAACTTCGTGTGGCAGCAGGGCGACCGCATAGCCCTCTGGGCAAAGAGCGCCTCTGGCGCATACGCCCTCTCCGGCACGCAATTCTCCCTTTTTGCGGCAAACGACAGCAAAGCCTACTTTACCGCCACCCTCTCCGAGGCGATGGAGGAGGGCGACTACACATATTATGTCACTTATCCGGAACCCGAGAGTCTGTCCGGCACCACGGCAACCTTCTGCGTGCCGGACGTGCAGGACGGTGCAGCCACGGGCGTGGACATACTTGTGAGCGATGCGGCTACCGGCGCGCAGCTGACTCCGATAACTGAAGCCGCGGCCCCCGTGAGCGAAGACATCGTGACTCTGCGTCTGCGCCACCTGCTGCACTTTTTGCGCTTCTATATGCCGGAAGGCAGCAACGCCCTTGACGAACCTGTGACGTCCATCGAACTCTCGATGCCGCAGGCGATTGCGGGCAAAGTCGGCGTGGATGTGACCGACGCCGGGTCGGCTGCCCTTTCCGACGGCAAAACTTCTATGCGTCTGGACCTTGCCGCTCCGCTGACAGACGGACCCTCGTCGGTGGCCGTGGCCGGGATCTTCCCCCCGGAGAAAGCCTGCGGCGCCGGGGAACAGATGCAGGTGACCCTCTATTCCGAGAACAAATGGGCCGCGCTGGAGCCCCTGCCGCTTAAGGGACGCACCTTTGAGGCCGGGCACATAACCCCCGTCCCCCTGCGGCCGCAAAACGTAAAGGACCTCTATATCCTCAGGTTCACCCTCGCTTCCAACAATCTGGGCGAGAATCCGCAGAGCATCACCCTGACCCTTCCCTCCGGCACCGTATGGCCCGGAACCGCCTCCTCCACGCTTGTCTGGAGCGAGTCGGGCGAAATTGCCGTCGGCGCCACCTACAGCTTCAAGGCAACCGACGAGTCGGCCTACAGAGCCCTCTCCAAAAAGAGCGTAACCGTGACCTACGAATCGGAAAGCGCAATAGTGAGCGAAACCGTGACCCTGACCGACCTCTCCGGCACAAAAAGCGCCCTCTGCAGCCTCAATTGCCCCTACCTCTTCTTTGAGGATTTCAGCGGCGTGGAGAGCTTCAACTCGGGCGACAAACACTCCAATTCCAATGTGGGCGACAAGGACCCCAAGGTGTTCGGCGGCTGGAGCGTGGCCCGCGCTGGGGCGCAGAAGGGGACTGCCATCCGCCTGGCGGCCCACAGGGAAACCGGCTTGGCCAACTACCCCTCCAGAGCCGACTCCCCCTTCCTGAGCAGTCTTAAGGAGGGCAAGACTGTGAGTCTGGATGTGCAGTTCAACTACTCTATGGGCCGCCAAGAGGGTGGCCTCGGCTCCGGCCCCAAAGCCTCCCAAACGGTCTATCTGGGCTACATCACCACATCCGAAAATCTCAGCAGCGGCAACAGTACGGGCACCTGGACCACCGATTTCAAGGTGAACGAGACCACCGGCTCCTATTCCAACATAAACCATCTTTCGCAGAGCACCCTCACCGACGTGCAGGCACCCCTGCGCCTTAGCTGGCGCACCGTGACGCAGACCGTGTGGGACACCACCAACAGTACCTGCTGGTTCTACATAGACAATGTTAAAGTGAAAATAAAAAAATAGCACAACGATATGAAAATCTGTAAATTGACACTCTGTGCCATGGCGGCCGCGCTGCTGGTCTCCTGCGATAAGCAGGAAGGCGGCGTGCACTTCTCCGTGGCCCAGGACCTCAGCCTGCTGGAACTCACCAGAAGCCAGGTGTCGGACTACACCGGCCTCCCCTCCGGCGGGGACTTTGAAATCGTGCTCGCCAAGAGCGGCGGCGACGAAATCTACAGCGGTCCTCTGAGCCTCTACGACGAGAGCACCCCCCTTAAGGCGGGCAACTACTCGGTAAAGGCTACCTACGGCAGCGTGAGCAGCGAAGGGTTTGACAAGCCCTGCTTCGAGGGGGAGAAGAGCTTCTCCATCACCGGCGGCGGCTCCACCGCGGTGAGCATCCCCGTGACCCTCTCCAACGCCATAATCAAGGTGAGCTGCACCGACCTGTTCAAGACCTACTACCCCAGCTACAGCTTTACCGTCACCACCGGCGGCGGCACCAAGATAGAATTCGGGCAGGAGGAGACGCGCGCCGCATTCGTGGACGCCTACACAATATCGGTTGCCGGCACCCTCACCAATCAGGGAGGCAAGACCCAGACCTTCTCCAAAGACTACAAGGGCTACCTCTCGCCCAAGACTTGCTACACCCTCAAGTTTGACGTCTCCAACGTGGGCGGCGGCCGCATCACCGTCAAGTTCGACGACACCGTGGACGACGTGCAGCTCTCCGATGTGGAATTAAACGACTGATAAACCGATATGAAAAGGACAATATATGCAATGCTTGCCCTCTGCTTGGCTCTGGCGGCAGTCTCGTGCAAGAAAGACAATTTTGAATACCCCTCCGGCGACAGAACAGGCACCCTCTCTCTGGGCGGCCTCTCACTGAGCGTGAGCGAGGAGATGAATCAGGTGCCCACCAAGGCCTCGGCGGCCGCAGGCAGCTACACCGTGCTGCTCTACGACAACACCGAGACTCTCCTCTGGAAGAAGAGCTACAGCGAAGTGCTCTCCGGCGGCGACATCACCCTCAATGCGGGCAACTACACCCTCGTGGCCCGCTCCACCGGCGACGAGGCGCCCCAGTCGGCATTCGCCGCCCCCGTTTATGGCGTAGAGCAGAGCTTCACCATCAAGGCGGGTTCCACCACCACTCTGGGGGCGCTGACCTGCACCCTGCTGCAGGCGGCGGTGAGCGTCGGCTATAACGACGACTTTCTCAAATCCGTGACGGGCGCGGGCTCCACCACCGTGGAACTGGCCACCGGCTACCCGCTGGAATATGCGCTGGGCTATTCGGGGGGCAAGACGAGCGTAGAGAGCCGCATCGGCTACTTTGCCGTAAACGGCACCAATTCCACCATAATTCTCACCTTCAAGGGCTCCATCGATGGCAAATCGCAGAAAATGAAGACCTCCATCACCGGCGTCAAGGCCCGCGACTACCACGTGGTGACCATCATGAAAAAGGTGGACGCCAGCGGCAACGCCTCCTTCTCCGTGGAGATAGACGGCCTTGTAGAGGATATGGAGCTTGAGACCGCAGTGGAAGCGGTGGAGCAGGGCGACGGCATCGACCCCAACGCCCCCAGCGGCGACGGCGGCATCACTCTGGTGAGCACCTGCAGCTACGACATCACCGAGGCGGTGACGGTCCCCTCCAGCGGCTCGTTCCCCCTCACGATGCAGGCCAGCGTCCCTAACGGGGTGCGCAAGTTCACCGTGGACATCGCCTCCACCAACGCCGACTTCATCAATTCGGTGAACACCGTGGGCGGCACCACTCTGGACCTCATCAACCCCTCTGAAGCGGCGATGGGCGTGTTCGGCATCGTCCCCTTCCCCCACGGCAGCGACCTGGCGGGCAAGACCCTCATCGACTTTGATCTATCCGACGCGCAGACCCCTCTGCTGGCCTTTCCCGGCACACACACCTTTACAATGAACGTCACCGACAACAAAGGGTGCCGCAAGAGCATCGCAATTAGCCTTGTAGTGTTATGAAAATCGCATTGAGAATAATAGCGGCGGCCCTGCCGATAGTCTTCGGCGCCGCCTGCACAAAAGATTACAGCGCCCCCGCAGGCTCGCTGAGCGTGAGATTGCAGATGGACGGGGAAGTGGCAACCCGTGCCGCAATGGGCAGCGACGAACTGCTCTCCACCGCCAAGGTGAGCATCTATAAGGGGGACTTCTCCGGCAAGGTGCGCGACTACGTGTACAGCGAACTCCCCTCCGCCATATATCTGCCTGCCGACGACTACCGCATCGACGTGGTGGCTGGCGAGGCGGCAAAAGAGCAGGGGGCTGCCGCCTCCTGGGAGCAGAAGAGCTACAGCGGCTCCAGCGACATCAAAATCAGCTCCGGCTCGGTAAGCAGCGTCACCGTCACCGCCAAGGTCAGCAACATAATCTCCAACCTTAGCTTTGACGCGACGGTGGCTGAAGCCTTCGAGAGCGGCTACACCTGCACCGTGAGTCTGGATGCCGCCGACGCTTCGCAGGGACTCTCATACACCGCCGCCCAGAGCGGCGCCGACGGCTACTTCGTCTCCGGCGGCTTTGAGCCCTCTCTCTACTGGACCTTCACGGGCACCCTCAAGAAAAACGGCGAGACCCTCACCAAATCGGGCGAAATCTCCAATGTGGAGAGCGGCAAGCGCTACAAGCTCAACCTCAAATACACAGAGAAAGAGGGCGTCGTGGGCTTCTCGCTGCTGGTGGACAGCAGCACCAACCGCATAGAAGACAACATAATCTTTGAGGCGACATCCACCGGCGTGGCCTCCTCCACCCGCTATGAGGTGTGGGCCGGCCACTTCACCGCCCACGCCGATGTGGACGAGAGCCAGTACGACAAGGGCAGCGTCTATTTCGAGGTGCGCCAGAAGGGCGCGACCGCCTGGAGCAAGACCGCCGCAACCCGCGAGAGCGAAGGGACTTTCAGTGCAAAGATTGCGAGCCTGAAGCCCTCCACCGAGTATGAATACCGTCTGGTGGTCAAATCGCTTGAGTCGGGATCGGAAGAGCGGCTCGACGCCCCCTCCACCATAAAGACCGAGGCGGCCCCCGCCATTCCCAACGGCGGCTTCGAGACCACCTCCAACGACGAGAGCAGCAAATACAAGTCGTTCTACGACCCTTCGTCGTCCGACTCTGCGCTGCAGACCGCCTGGTGGGGCAACGGCAACTCCGGCTCCACTCTGGTGGGCTCCAGCTCGGTGGTATGCTACCCCGACGAGTCCGACTTCAAGGAGGGCAAGCAGTCGGTGTGCCTGCAGTCCCGCTGGGTTGTGGTCAAGTTTGCGGCCGGCAACCTCTTCAGCGGCCACTTTGGCGAGCTGAGCGGCACCGAGGGCGGTACGGTCTATTTCGGCCGTCCCTTCACCGCAAGGCCCACCGCGCTGCGCCTCTGGTATAAATACTCGGGCGGTGTAATCAACCGCGAATCAAGCAATGTCCCTTCAGACGGCAAGAAGGGCAACTACGACAAGGCTTCCATCCGCATCGCGCTGGGCACCTGGGACTACCGCAAATACGGCGGCGACGCCGCAAGCCCCATCCTCGTTGACACCACCGATCCCGACACATTTGTGGACTACTCCACCGACGGCAGCACCATCGCCTTTGGAGAGAAAATCGTGGCCAGCAACGATGCGAGTGCCACCAACTCCTGGCAGCACATCACCATTCCGCTGGAATACCGCGACAGCGCCAAATATCCCACTCACATCGTGATAAGTTGCGCGGCCAGCATGTACGGCGACTACTTCTCCGGCTACGACAACAGTAAACTGTGGCTGGACGGTATGGAACTCCTCTACGAATAATGACACGTTTCTCAAAAATACTCCTGCTGGCCCTGTTGCTGCCCTGCGCCGCACACGCCCAGAAGCTGGACCGCGGCATCGACATGAGCTCGCAGCCAGTCTTTATCCCCAAAGGGACCTGGATGGTGGGCGGCGGCGCAAGCTACAGCCTGCACAACAGCGACAACTCCAGCCTGCTGGTGATAAGCGGCATCGGTTCCACCGGCTACAACCTCTCCGTGAGCCCCGCAGTCTGCTATATGATAAGGGACAACATCGGGGTGGGGGTGCGCCTGGGCTACCGGCGGGGTATGTTCCAGCTCGATTCTGCCCAGGTCAGCCTGGGAGAGATGGGGCTCTCGGCCTCCAACTTCCACCGTCTGAGCCACAACTTTGAGATTCAGGGCATCGGGCGCTACTACATCCCCATTGCGGGCCTTAAGCGCATCGGCCTCTTCAACGAGCTGCAGCTGGCCTATTCCACCGGCCAGGGCAAGATTCTGGACGGCCACGACACCGCCGTGGCATCTTACGAGACATCCAACAGCATCGGCTTCAACGTCTGCCCCGGCTTTATGGCCTTTGTCACCGACAGACTGGCCATCGACGTCAGCGTGAATATGCTTGGGCTGCAGTTCGACTGGACCAAACAGACTCACAATCAGGTCGCCGAGGGCTCTCGCGGCACATCATTAGTCAATTTCAAGGTCAACCTGCTTGCGATCGGGTTCAGCCTATATTATTACCTGTAGGGCCATGAAAAGATTTGCACTTACTTTAGTTCTGATGGCCTCTTTCGCCGGTCCGCTTATGGCCGCCGGCCGCAGCGCAAAGGACTCCGCGGGCCGAGGCCCCGACGGCGTGTTCATGCCCAAGGGGGACTTCTCCGCCGGTGTGTCGTTTTTCTATGTGGACCTGTTCAGCGACAACAGCGAATATATGATGTTGCTGCAGAACCTCAATGCCAACGCCACCGCGATGTCGCTCTCCCCTTCGCTGGACTACACTTACCGCGACAACCGCTCCGTGGGGCTGCGCATCAAGTATTCCTCCGCCAACGGCGGGGTAGAGAGTGCCGACCTCTCGATGCTGAGCGACGACCTCTCTTTCTCGATAAGCGACATCGCCTCCAGCGCCCGCTCTTTCCTGGCGGAGGTGTTCCACCGCAGTTATGCCCCGCTTGACGCGCGCAGCCGCTTCGGGGTCTTTATGGACGTGTCGCTGGGCTACCAGCACACCCGCACCCAGTTCTCTTACGACGAGAAGAGCTTGGGCACCTATTCCAACGCAGACAAGGTCAAATTTGCCGTGCATCCCGGCCTGATGGTGTTTGTGACCAACAGCATCAGCACGCAGGTCGCCATCGGCATCGGCGGCGCCAACTACAATCATATCGACTACATCAGCGGCGGTGAGGTCATTGGCACCCGCGATTTCTCCCGCGTGCGCTTTATGCTGGATGTGATGGACATCTCCTTCGGCCTGTCATTCCATCTTTAGAGTATGAAAAGATTCTCCGCAATAACATTGGCTTTTGCATTGCTGCTCTCTGCGCTTGCATCCTGCATCCGCAACGACACTCCCTATCCCGACATAGTGGCCGCAATCGCCGCTCTGGAGGTGGAGGGGGCGTTGGATGTCGCCATCGACGCCGAGTCGTATGAGGTGGTGGTGACCCTTGCGGAGGGGGCCGACATCACTCGCGTGCGCATCAATGGCATCGCCTTCAGCGACCCTGCCGTGACTGCGTCGGCCGATGTCGTTGGGGTGCACGACCTCTCGCGCCCGCTGCCGCTGACCCTTGCCGCCTACGGCAACAGCTGCCTGTGGAGCATACGTGCGGTGCGCCCGGTGGAGCGCCACTTTGCCGTTAGCGGGCAGGTGGGAGCGGCCGTGATAGACGCCGCCAACCGCCGCGTCATTGCGCAGGTACACGCCGATGCGCTTCATCTGGACATCACATCCATAAAGCTGGGCCCCGCAGAGGGAACCGTCTATAGCCCCGACATCGCCTCTCTGCACAATTTCACAGATGATGTAACGATCACCGTCACTTACGGCGGCATATCGGAGCGGTGGACCATCTACATCGAGGAGGTGGAGTCGTCGCTGCTCTTCAACGCTCCCGATGTCTGGACCCGCGTGGCATATCTCTCCGCCACCGGGGACGAGGGGCAGGAGTGCGGCTTCCGCATCCGCGAGAGCGGTTCGCAGCAGTGGCGCGAGGTGGATTCGCTGCGGGTGGAGGGTGCCGCCTTCTATGCCGTGGCCGATTCGCTCTCTCCCCTCACTGCTTACGAATGCCAGGCCTGGTGCGGGGCGGAGAGCGACACGCGCACCTTCACCACCGAGGCGGAGGTCCAGCTGCCCAATGCCGGCTTCGAGTGCTTCAGCAATGCCGAGTCCTCTAAATATTTCTCTTTCTACGACCCCTCTTCTGCCGACGGCTCGCTGCAGAGCAAGTGGTGGGGGAGCGGCAACAAGGGCTCCACAACCGTGGGCTCCAGCTATGCCATCACCAAGCCCGACGCCGAGGAGCGCACAGAGGGCTCGTATTCGCTCAAAATGGAGTCGCAGTATGTTGTGGTCAAGTTCGCGGCCGGGAACGTGTTTTCGGGCGAATTCGGCGTCACTGTAGGGGTCTCGGGCGGCACTGTGCGAATGGGGCGTCCCTTTACTCTGCGTCCCCGCAAGCTCGCCCTCAGTCTCAAATATAAGTGCGGCAAGATAGAGCAGAAGACATTGGGCGACTGTCCGCCTGGCGACCCGGTGCAGGTGGGCGACAGCGATCGCGGCGTGGTGTGGATTGCGCTGGGCGACTGGGATTACAAGAAGTATGGCGGCACGCCCGAAAGCCCGGTGGAGATCAACACTACCCGCCGGGAGACTTTCTTTGACCCTGCGGGGACCAATGTGATTGCCTACGGCCGCTTTGTGGCGACTGGCGATATGGACTGGACGCGGGTGGAAATTCCGCTGGAGTATGTCAGCACTTCGCGCCGCCCCACCCACATAATCGTTTCCTGCGCCGCCAGCATGCTGGGCGATTACTTCACCGGCAGCCCCGATTCCATACTCTGGATCGACGACCTCCAGCTGCTGTATTAGCGCTTTTGCGCATCAACGCTACGCAGAAAGGGGCTTGGCATCCGCGATTTTGATGCGCCGATATGACTTCGTTATCTTCGATGCTGCAGCGCATCAGCTGCACAAAAAAGGCGGGCGCTACCCGCACCCGCCTTTCTAAACTTTACACTCTACACTCTACACTTTTAATCCCCAGCAACCCTGCCGCATATTTTTTATTAATGACCCCAACCCTAAATCCCTTCCCCAGGGAAGGGACTTGCCGCCGGCGCTTTCCGCGCCTCTAAACTCTACACTTTTAATCCCGGACATCCCGCACGCAGCGGTTTGTGAATGAAAAAGAATAGTTTGCCAAGTCCAAGTTGCCGTTTTCGTACAAGTATCCATACTTGCTTTGACCGTCTTTACCGCTATCACCATATTTGCCGCTTGAGACGCCAAAGTTCCAGTATGTTCTACTACATACACATTGTCCGCTAATAAGATTTTGGGGACCATATATCATTACAGCCAATTCCACCTGATTGGGGGTACGGTAGCCTTCGGGGCAATAGGGATTCTGTTCGCCCCTATTTATGTAAGTTGTTATCGTATCATTGTAGGCCTTGAATGTAGTATTGACATTGGCTTTCTTTTTGCTCAAAGGCATCGTCTCAAATTTTTTGTAGAGACGGTTCATCTCGTTGTTCTGGTCGGTGTACTCCAGCTCGCGGCTGGTGTAGTAGCGCAGGGAGGCGTTGTTAAGGTTGGTGCAGTCGAAAGTATAGACGGCATCATCGCCACTACCCTCTGTGCTCACGGTGATAAAGCTTTCCGGCACTGCCTGTATGGGCGATGTGGTGCTGATTCCGAGATTGCGCACGCAACGCACGCCTCGTTTATTCAGATTGCCACCAGTCCAGTCAGAGGTTTTTGAACCACTCAGAGCAGAAGTGGAAATGCCCTCTTCTCCCCAAATAACTATAGGCTGATAGTGATAGACGCTGTGTCTGGTGCTTGAAATGATATGCTGGCGCCAGTCATCGTTGGTAGAGGAACTCTGCTGCTCGGCAGAGCGATAGTAGAGGCGGCTGTTGTGGTTGATAACGCCGCTGCCCACAAACAGACCTATGAGTTGCTGCACGCTGGCGGTGTACCAGCGCATCTCGCTGCGGTCTATCACGCCGTCGCCGTTGTTGTCGCGGTTGCGGGTCATGCAGATGTAGCGCAGGGCCTTGTAGTTGCTCTGCATCTGTGTGTCGTCGTTGGGCTTCTCAAAGCTCATATATGTGCCCCACGATGAACTGTAGCTGGTGGTGTCAACGCCCCAGTCCAGCACAGTGTTGTAAAGGCCGTTCTCGTTGCTGTTGGCCGCTGAGTTGCCATCATTACTTTCACCAGTGTTATATGTGTAGACCTCATCGGCAAACTCGTCCACATACTCGATTCCCCACGCGCTCTGCACGCTGCTGCTCTCGGCGGTGTTGTAGATACTCTGGATGGCGTGCTGCTTGATGGTCACCACGCTGCCGGTGGCGCGGCTCTCGTGGTCGGTGCTCACCTGCGAGTTGCACAGGATGTGCAGGCTGCGGTCGTCCTGGTTCACGAACTTCTTCCACAGGGTGGGGGAGCTCACGCCCGTCACGGGGTTCTTGTCGTAGTAATATTCGTCTACGAAGGCGGTGATGTTGATCTTTGCCTGTGACATATCGTCGGGGTTGTCAAAGTCGCCCTCGTAGTCCATTCCGGGGTTCTGCAGGTATTCCTCCAGAATCGAGGCCTGCTCCTTCATATACTTCACCAGATCTATGATGTCCATCAGACCGTCGTTGTGATTGCCCGCCAGACCGTCGGTGCCGTCGCTCTCCTTGTTTTCGGAGGCGGTGCGGTAGGCCGTGCTCTCAAACTTGCGGCTGGGGTCCACGAACTTGCGGCGGTTCTCTGAATATGTACCGTCGCTGTTGCGCTTGTTCAGGCGGAAGTGTATCCACTGGTAGTCCAGAGTTCCGGGATCCTCGGGGTTCTCCGGCTCTCCCACGCTGAAGGGGGTGCTGACGCTCCAGGTCAGGTCGTCGGCCACGCTTGTCTTGCCCTCGAAGAGGTTGCTGGCGTGGAAGGTCATAGTCTTGCTCACATAGTGGGCGTCGCACACCGCAATCTCCTCCTTGGCGATGGTCAGGCTGCCTGTGGCGCCAGGCTGGTTCTCCGTGTCGGCGCCGCCGGCGGTCTCCACCTCCACCCGGATGTTGTTCACCGAGTTGATGGTCACCGTGTATGTGTACGAGGTGTTGCGGTTGGTGTTGAAGTTGTCGTAGCCGCTGTAAACGTCGCTGTCCCAGTGCTCGCCCGTGGAGTCAAGGCTCCAGGTGCCCAGATGGATCAGATACTGCACGTCGCCGCCCAGCACCTTGCCGCTGTCATCGTCTTTCAGACCCATATCCACCTGGCCGGTGACCAGCACGTAGGTAGAGAAGTCGTTGGCATTCTCGAACACGCGCATGTCGCGGGTGGTCTCCTCTCCGAGGGCGTTCACGTAGGTCACGCTCACGCTCTGGTTGCGCCCCTCGTAGATGCCCTCCGCAATCTTTTTCTGGCGGCTGCGCTCCTGATATGCAGAGGGGGTGTTTTTGGGGGTCAGGCGGTTCTCCAGCATATAGAAGCTGAAGCTGGCCGTCTCCGAATCGGGGAACTCCTCAAAGTTGGTCCAGTCGCTGTCAAAGTAGCCCTCGGCATAATTGGAATAATCGCCGGTGGCGGCCGTGGCGGGGACATCCGCCGCATCGTGGCCGTTCTCTATCAGGCGCGTGCCGGCGGGGACATTGAACACCTTCCACTTGAGGGCGCTGAAGGAGCCCAGCGACTGCCCGCGCTCGTCCTGTCGGTCGCCCAGTTTGAACACGAACTTGACCTTGGCGTCCATTCGGCGCAGCCACAGTTTGGGGGCGGCCCCGTCCTGAGTCACCGTGCCGTCATCCGCTATATTGAGATTGCCCAGATATCCGGTCATCGGAAAGTAGCCGTTGCGCGAGAGGCTCAGCTGGTTAAGCTTGATGCTGATGTCGCGCAGCTTGGCTTCGGTGTCTATGTTGTGCTGCAGATAATCGGAAGATATCTGCACCATATCGGCATCCAGATTGGCTATGGCGTAGAGGCTGAAGCCGCTGCCGGTGCGGGCCTTTATCTTGAAGCCGCCAGTGGTGGAAGTTTGGCCGTTGCTCACCCACCATTTCTCTGCGTTGGCGCTTTGGAGAGCGGTGGCGCCGGTCACCTTGTCTTCGTTATCAAACCACTTGCCGTACACTTTGTTCCCGGCGGAATCGAACACGAATATGTAGAGGTTCTGCACGCGAAACTCCGCCTCGCCGCTGAGGGTGGCGCGTGTGGATATGTTAAAGTTGTCCTGCGGGGCAAAATTCAGGCTTGCCCATACCTGCTCCCCTTCTTTAGACGAGGGAACGAGATTGTCCTGCACGCAGGAAGCGGCTCCGGCCATGACCAGCGCCGCCGCAATAATATATTTCAGATTCTTGATCATCGCTGCTTAATCAGTCAAATGTGGTTTCGCTGTGAGCTGTTTTCCAAGCCTCGACCTCAAACTCCAATGTGCTGAACACGGGGTTGTAGAACACATACACTATCACCTGCACGTCATCGCCGCTGCAGATGTTCTTAAGCGGCTGCACGGCCGCGTATTCGTCGGTGTAGGTCAGGTTGCTTGTGACATTGATTGTCTTCTGCACCGTTCCGGAGAAGGTGCTGCCGCTGAGAGTCGCCCCTTCTTGATATAAATTGCCCTCGAGGGTCAGCTGCAGCTGGTCGGAGTTGTTGCAGCTCTCGTAGAGATACTGGCTCAGCAGCACCTCATCCTGACCGGGGGCGATCAGTTTGTAGCTCTCCATCGGGGCGAAGCGGGTGAATGTGGTGCCCTCGGGGCAGCTGTGGTCGCTCTGCTGGTAGAGATAGCCCTTGTTGGGGTTGCGCTGGGACAGGGTGGCGCCGGTGATGCCCACAGGATAGTCGCCGGTGCGGTTTTTAAGCGTCACCGTCACGCGGCCGCAGACGTGCTGCAGCTCTGCTCCGATATAGTTTTTGCCGGCTGCCACGCTCACCTCCTTCACCAGCGAGAGGGGCATTCCGTCGCTGGAGGTGTAGGGCCGGTAGTTGTCGAATTTCTCAAGAGTGAACTTTGTGAAGTTGTCGTCTATGGCGCTGCCCGCCGTGTAGCTGTCGCAGGCATTGAAGTTGGCCGCCACATACAGAGTGTAGTCGCCACGCTCCACCTTGCCCATATAGAGAGTGTCCTCGACGGCATTGGGGTTGGCCACGCCGCTGAAGTATTTCACCGTGCCTTCGCCTTTCTTGACCATCCAGGCGCGCAGGTTGTACATCAGTTCGGCGTCGCCGGCGCGGGTCTTGAGGCCGCCGGTGCCGATCTTTATCACCAGGTCTTCCCCCTGCCCGGCATCTTCAGGCTTCTCAATGCGGTTGCAGGCTGCCCCCGAAGAGAGCGCCGCCGCCAAAGCCAAAGCATATATAAAGAGTTTCTTCATTTCTGGATTTTAGAGATAGATGTTGACTGTGCTCTGCACTTCTTTCCACTCGCTTATTGTGACCACCACATAAACCTCCGCCTTTTTGATGAGCAGGTTGTAGGTGTAAATCTTGCCAGGCTCCCACTCCAGAGCGGGGAGCTTGACGCTGTGGTCGGCGTGGCCGCCCAGCTTTGTGGTGAAGTGCACGTAGGTGCCGGTGTGCTCGCTGTCGCTGCAGGTCTGCGGAATCGCAAACACAATGTTGTCGCCGCTGCCGGTGCCGTATACATCAACGGGCTCCACCCTGGTGCCCCCCGCAGGAGTGTATCCCTTCACGCCGAAGGTGCGCTGGATATCGCTCGCATAGAACTCCGTCTCGCCGTCAAAGGCGTCACCGGTCCACTTGATGCTGGGGGTCAGATAGTCTCCTGTGTGGCTGTATACCATATTGCCGGCAACCTCCAGACCCTTTACACAGAAGTGGGTCAGGGTGTCCTGCTCGTTTTGCGGGGTGTAATTGCTGTCAAATGCGATGCGGAAGCGCAGGGCGCACAGGGCGTGCTGGAATTTCATATCAACCCTGCCGTAGCCCTCTTCTGCGGGATGACGTGTTGCGAATGCCACCAGAAGGTCGCTGTCGTCCTCCTCTATTCGGTAGTTGATGCTGATGCGGTCTGCGCTGCTGCCGCCGGTGTTGACCTCGGCGTCGTAGGGGTGATATGCGCGGAAGCGGTAATACATATTGCGCTTCCAGTAATATTTCTTCCCCTCGGAGTCACTCTGGGAGTAGAACCAGTCGGTATCGCCGTCGACCGTGGTGTAGGCCACCTTCACGGCGCTGGAGCGGTCAAACACATTGGTGGTATTGGCCGCCCCTTCGTTGGAACTGTATGCGCCGTAAATCCCGAAGGGGGCGCTTTTGATATTGTCGTCCGTGGTCTTTACGGCGCGGGTCGCCGCCGACTGCTGACTGTCTGTGGCCTCGGCGCTCTGTGCAGCAAAGTTTATCTGGCCGCCATCATCGCCGGGGACGCTCTTGTTGCAGCCCGCAAGCATCGCCGCCGCGGCCGCAAATGCCGCTATGATGTAAGTTCTCTTGATCATAAGCCGATATTGATGTCGCTTTCGTTCCCGGTAGTCCATTCGGTCACCGTGGCGCTGAATTCGATGGGAACGTTCTCTTCACCGAAGGTGATGTTGTAGATTATGTGTTGCCCTGGGCTCCACACTTTGGAGCCGATGCGGGATACAAATTCCAGATTCTGATTGCTATAGGTGGTGCCGTCCTGAGTGTAGGTGAGCCGCAGTGCGGGAGTGTTTCGCGCCCCCGTGGCTCCTCCGGTAGTGACCTTATAAAGGTGCTGGGGTATCACAAGCACGCTGCCCAGCTCCACAAAGTCGCTGGTAAGGTGCTCCGAACTGCCTTCAAGGTCGATTTGCTTCACAAGGCTCTGGCTTGACCAGATATTTGAGGAGTAGTCTCCCTGAGTGAATATGTTTTGCAGTGAGATTTTGTCGATGCTGATGTCGCTGGTGCCGGTCTCCGTCTTGCAGGCACGCACCGTGACCTTTGCGAGGCAGTGGCGGAAGAGGGTGGGGACCCCGACATAGCCGTCCAGCGCGCCGTTGGCCGTCTGGTCTTCCTTGATGTCGGCCACCATTATGTCTTTATCCTGATTGGTGGCGGCGTCCAGAACCCACTGCGTGATTGTGATGCCGTCCTTGTCCACAGCAATGTTTTCTGCAGGAATGCTGGCGGGCGAGTAGGCCATAAAGGTCAGGCTCGCTGTCCTGGGCCAGTAATATGTGGTGGATGCGTCGCGCCAGCGGTTGTCTGTGGCGTCGTAGCTGATTTCTGCGGCGGTGATGTAGGGCTCGGCCGTGGCCTTGTCCTTGGCCCAGCTCTTGCCCTCGGGCAATGCCCAGGCATAGGAGACAAACGGTACGCTCTGACTGTATAAGGCGCGGGTGGCGGGCATCTGCGGCACCGCTGCCGCCTGCAAACCGGATGTGCTGCCTGAGGCCTGCTCCGCTCCGGGGCGGGAGTGCATCGCGTCGGACACCACCATATAGCCCAGCTCCACGGGAGCGCCCGCTTGCGGCGTGACCCTCTCCTTTACGCAGGAGACAGCTGCGCCAAGCGCAACTGCCCACAGAAGGAGTCTACATTGATTCTTGTTCATCTGAATCGTGGATTTTTATTTGTACCCTGCGGGGATATCACTCCCCGCAGGGCTTTGCCCCGATTATGCTGCAGGGCGGCAGCTGAATTTCAAATTAGATGGTGAGATCGAAGCTGTCAGTTGCCCATTCCTCAACTGAAGGAGCCCAGTAGATGATGTCCTTTTCAAGGTCAACAGTGAAGTTGTAGGTGTACTTGTAGTTCTGAGCCCACTCGGAACCTGTGCCGCTGTTGAGGCTGCTGAAGTTGAGTTTTACAGTGGGCTTCTCGGAGAACCAGGAGCGGTTTCCTTCGCCATCAACGCCTGTGCAGGTCTTGATGGTGTAGGTAACTACGATTTCTGCATCATCGTTGCCAGTTGAGTTGAACTTCTGAGGGAGCACGAGCAGCTGACCTGCGTTTGCGGGGAGCTTGTTGGGATCAACTGTAGTTTTGGTGCTGCCGAATGCCTGACCGGTTGTGTCGTCGAGCCAGGTGTAGTTCTTTGCATCTGAGGTGGTAACCCAGCCCTCTTTGGTTGAGCCCACGGTGTTGCCCTCGGTGTAAGTACCCTTGTAGTTCACGCCGTTGATGGTGATGCTGTTGATTGCGAAGAACTTGTCACCTACCTGTGCAGTAGCCTCGGTGCGGCTGTTGGAATAGTCCTTAGCGGTCTTGATGGTCATGCCTACAACCTGAGCCAGTTTGTGGCGGAAGATGGTGGGAACGCCGGTGTAGTTGTCGTTGGTGCCGTTGGCAGTCTGGTTCAGCTTGGGATCAGCCACCATTACGTCAACACCCTGGTTTGCATCAACATCCCAGCCGGTGATTATAATACCCTGATTAGCGGTGCAGGATGCGTAAGCATTCAGCTCATCGTAAGGGCTGTAAGAGAAGAAAGCCAGCTTACCGGTCTTGGGCCAGTAGTAAGTGGCAGCGGTTTTCCAGACTGCACCGCTGGTTGCTTTTGTAGTGTTGCTGACCTCGCTCTCGGGGATGTAAACATCTGCCTGCTCGGGGAATGTAGTGTTGTTTGCAGTGAAGTAAGCGAAGGTACCGAAGGTTTCGTTTACATCATAGCTAGTACCTGTGACCAGAGCCTTGGAAGCATAGTTGGTGTTCACGAATGTGCTGAAGCCGATCTGGCCAGCTGCATCGCTGATAACCTCGGGAGTTGTTTCGGTCTTGGAGCAGCCTACGGTCATAACCAGTGCTGCAGCCGCGAAAAGAAGAGTTTTTTTCATTTCTCTGTGCTGTAAATTAATAGTTAGGTGTTAATAAAAATTATAGTTGTTGTTTGTTTACAGGGGGATGTCGATCTCCTCGCTCTCCCAGTCTTCTACGCTGGGGGCGAAGTTGCCTTTGGGCGGCGGCGGCACCACAATGGAGTCCTCTATCAGCAGCCAGTTGTGGTCTATGCAGTTGCGGCTCAGAAACAGGTCGGATATGTCGATTGTTTTCTTGACATTGCGTCCGTCGCCGGTCACCAGGTCAAACGTCACGCTCAGGCTGTTGAGGCTCCCGCCGGGGCGGCCGTAGCTGTTGAATATTGTGCAGATGACGTCGTCATCGCCGTCCTTGCTCTTTTGCAGAGTGAAATAGTGGGTCACCGTGGGGTCGTCCACCCGCTCGCCCAGGGCGATGAAATTGCCGCTGGACATTCCGCTGAGCACCGCGCGGGCGCTGCTGACATATTCCAGACCCTGCACCTTGATCTGCAGGTAGTAGCTTTCCACCACGCTGGGGGCGAAAGCCCAAACGGTGTAGGTGCCCAAGTGGTAGGGGATGGTCTCCTGCGGCTCGCGCGCCACCATCAGGTGGTCGGGAGTGTAGGTGATGGCCTCCTCGTCGGAAGAAATTTTGGTGCGGTATTTTGCGGAGAGGCTCTCCGGCAACTCGATGGTGCCGGCGTATGCCTTGCCCCAGTTGTAGATGTCGCTCAGCGGAGAGTATTCTGCGCCGAAGCTGTAGCTGTACATCCGGTACACGCCCGGCGCAAGGCCGATGTCGCCGCAGAGCACCTTGTGCCCCTTGTCGTCCTGCTCCACGTCGGTCAGGTAGGTCTCCGCCACCAGCTTGTCTTCGGTGGCGTCGAAGAACATCACGTGCATCATGTCAGGGTCGATGGTCTGCAGCTCTATATTGGGGTTGTAGATGTCGCTTGTGACGTTGCGGATGCTGTCGGTGTCCACAACAATCTTGACGCGGACACCGTAGCTGGGGTCTTCCAGCGGGCGGCGGTGGCACGCCGTGGCTCCCGCGGCCAGCATTGCCAGAAGCAGTGCAGCCGCTCTGCCGCCCTTAAGGGCGTTGCAAACTATAGTGCGGAACTTTCTCATCTGGCTGTCCTCTTATACTTTATCATAATAGGTGCTACCAGCGACACTTTGAGCTTGGTGGGGCCAAAATAGCTTGTGTTGCCGGTCTTGTAAGGGTCGCGGATCAGATGCTCGTAGGGCGCATCGGGCTGGTAGTGGCGCCAGTCGGTGTTAAGATAGCCCACCGATGCGCTGAACTCCATATTGAAATACTTGCCCAGCGGGCAGGCAAAGCCGTATGTGAGGCCCGCCGACCAGTATTCTCCCTGCCAGCAATATTTCAGATTGTTCTGGAAGTCGTATTTCGAGCTCATCGCGTAGGGGGCGATGAAGTGGCCGCTGAGGCGGTCGCGCGCAGGGGTGCGGGAAAACCACCAGCGGGGCTCAAGGCCTATCTCCCACATCTGGAAGCAGTACTTGCGGTCGTTGGGACCCCACGCCCACCAGGGGAATACATCCTCCACCATAATGGAGAATTTGTCGCCGATGGGGACCTCCACCTCAAAGTTGAGCGCCGTGACGGCGTCGTAGAGGAGGTTGGTCTTGAGGGCCAGAATGGTCTTGTATTCCCACCAGTCGTAGCTGATGGGGTGCAGCACGGTGCCGCTGGAGGTCACCGCCCCGCGGAAGGGGGTGTTTACCGGCAGAATGGCGGCGTCGCGGTATTCCTTCCAGCTGAGGTGGATGAACGAGCGGCGCATATCCAGATACCACTCGTTTATGAAGCGCCTCCATAGGGCGATGTCGTAATCTTTGAGCTGCTGCTTTTTCTGGTCGGGTGCGGCCTGGGAGTCGATGATGCTGAGGATGCGCTCCCGCTGGCTGGGGGTGAGGGTGGTGTCCTTCAGCGCGCGGGCGCGGAAGAGGTGCCACGACTCGCCGGCGCCGTCTATGTGCATCTTGTCCGAGAGCTCGGGGTACTCGGCGTGCAGATAGCGGCTCATGGCCGCTGCACGCCGCTTGCTCAAGGCGTTATTGTAGCCCACACGGCCCTCGGGGGAAGCCCAGGACACAACGTTGAGGCTGTCAATTCTGAGGATTCCGATGTTGGTGATGGAGTCGGAGAGGGCTTGCAGGTGCTCTCCCGTGTGCATATAGCCCGGGTCGATCACAGAGCGGTCCCACCGGAAGTCGATGACAAAATCACTGCCCCTCTGCAGCACGGTCTGCGCGTTTGTGCGCGTTGCGTTGAACAGAGTGGCGAATAGCGAGATTGCTACAAACTTCCGGACAGTCGACTTCAAACTCCTGTTTTTAGAGTATTGCATTATCAGTTATCTTTCTCTTGAAGAACTATCCAGATTAGGTCTATTTGTGTCGCAAAGTTATATTTTTTTTTTTTTTTGCCAACATTTGGGCTTGCAACTGTATGAAAATATTCTTAAATGGGCCGGAGCGGTGACCCTAATGGCATTCTGCCGATTCGCAGCCACGGCTCGGAAGGGGCTTTGAAGGCGGTTGGACGCCGGTGCAGACTGCCGCTTTTCGGCAGCGAGCATTTGGTCATTCTTCTTTTTCGCTTAAAAATCTTAATCGTCTGCCCTCGTTCGATTTTAAAATCGCAACTCGCCGGCCCTTCTCCGCCGCGAATCTTTCACATCGCCGGCTGGGGGTCCGACGCTGTACTCTCGCGCTGGGTCGGGCCTAGCGGCTTTCTGGCGATGGCCTTCAGACGGAGAAGTGGGGAGATGCCGGCGTCCATCAAGCTGCTGCCCACAACGCTGAAGCCCTGGCTTTCCACTTTTGCGGCAAAGTCTGCGGCGCTCCAGCGGTTGAAGGTCTTGAAGCCGAAAAGCGAGATGAGGCGGATCCAGGGTTTGAACGCCTTGCCCTCGCGCTGGACGAATGTGGGGGCGTAGAGGACTCCGCCCGGACGCAGTACGCGGCGGATTTGCCGCAGCGCGCTTTCCGGATCGGGCATGATGTGCAGCGCATTGGCGATTATCACCACGTCAAACGAGTTGTCGGGATATGTCAGCGCCGTGGCGTCCTGCACCTCGAAGGTGAGCCCCCCGCGCATGTTGTCGGCATCGTTGCGGCGCAACTTGCCGTAGAGGCGCCGGGCCTCGGCCACCATATTTTCGGAGAAGTCTGTCGCCACATAGCTGCCGACCTTGTCGCAGAGCGGAAATGTGAGCTGACCGGTGCCGCAGGCCAGTTCCAGCACTTGTTCATCGCCACTTAAGTCGCGTGCTATGCAGTCGCACAGTTCCCTGTAGAATCCCTTGCCGGAGATCTTCATCAGCGGGCCGTATAATTTTGCGTAATTCTGCCAAAAACTTTTGTTGTCGCCTTTCATATTCTGCAATGTGTCTGATTACGCTGCAAAAGTAGAGCTGAGGCGGTGCAATCGCGTTGCAAAAGCGCGTGTCTCGACCCGTAGTCTTGCGGCCCGGCAGTCTTCCTAAAGACCCACATTCACTCCGAACTGCAGGATGCCCTTGTGGCCGAAGCCCAGCTCCGCCACGAATGCCAGCCGCTCGCTGCCCAGCCGCAGTCCTATGGGGTTGACCTGTATGAAGGGGCTGAGACCGTCAACCGAGGTCTCCATCACTCCGGTTTCGCTATTCTGGTTGGTCGGCACGGAAAGGCAGGCGCCCAGAGCGAGGCTTCCGTAGAGCTTGCAGATCCCCTTGGGCAGGTAGTAGAATTTGCCGGTGGCGGCCAGCGGAACCACCCTGTAGGTGTTGGTGACGCCCCCTTTGGTGGTGATTTTCATGAAGAAGAGGCCGGTGTCGGCGCCGACCGCCCAGCGAGTGTCGGGGAAATGGTGGTCGTAGGCGATGCTGTACATCGGGGACATCCCGGTCAGATTGGCATCAAAGATGCCTGCGAAGCCGGCCGCGATGGCGCCGACAAAGACTTCCACGATAGCATCGCTCACCTGCAGCGAGATGCTGTTTGTGGCGATGCCGTAGCTGTCGACATTATGTGAGAAAAACGTGGAGCTGCCGTAGGAGAAGGCCTCGTCTATGGCTTCATTTCCGGAAAGCGGGGCTGATTCTGAAGTCTGCGCCGCGACTTCTGCAGCAGTTAAGAGTGCGAGCAGCGCCGATATCATCAGTTTTTTCATACTCTCTTGCGATTTGATTTATGCTAATGTAGCAAATAATCGCGAGATTGCGCACCGCATCGCATTGCCCGTTTACCTGGGGCCGCGATCTTGCTAAATCACCATCAGCAGGGTGCCGGCGGCAATCAGAAGGCAGCCCAGCGCCGACTTGATGGTAAGCTTTTCCCCCAGGAAGATGGCGGCAAGCAGAATTGTGAGCACGATGGAGAGCTTGTCAACGGCCACCACGCGGCTTGCCTGGCCCATCTGCAGCGCCTTGTAATAGCACAGCCAGGAGGCGCCGGTGGCCAGCCCCGAGAGTATCAGAAATATCCAGCTTTTGGTGCTGATGGCGCCGATGCCTCCCTGTGCGTCGGTCACGAACACCATCAGCCACGACATAATCACCACGACCACAGTGCGCACCGCCGTGGCCAGATTTGAGTTGACCCCCTCGATGCCGACCTTTGCCAGTATCGATGTCAGCGCCGCGAACACTGCCGACAGCACCGCGAACATTATCCACATTTTTCCGGATGTTTTAGAATTTGACATTGCGGCGCAAATATAGTATAATACTGCAGGAGTTTAGAGTTTAGAGGCACGATAGTGCCGTGGGGCAAGTCCCTTCCCGGGGAAAGGGATTTAGAGTTTAGAGTGTAGAGGAATGCTGAAGCGCATCATAATCGCGGATGCCTGAAGGGGCGTAGCGGGTATTTTTTCTACCCGCCAAGCCCCTTGCAGGCGGAGCGCCTATGCGCGGCAGACTCGAAGACCATTAGATAGTTTAGAGTATAGAGTTTAGAGTGTAGGGGGCGATTCATATAAAAAGGCCGGTCCCGCGGCGGGGCCGGCCTTTTTGATTCTTGAAGAACAGGGATTACCAGATGTGCACGCGCTCGCTCTCGGGGCGGAACATGGGGTCGCCCTCCACGATGCCGAATGCATCAAAGAAGCTCTGGAAATTGCGCAGCGACACATTCACGCGGTTCTCTGCAAGAGAGTGAGGGTCCAGATTGGTCAAGCGCGCCTTCTCCTGGTCGGTGATGTTCTGAGCCCAGATGGTCGCATAGGAGAGATAGAAGCGCTGCTCGGGGGTGAAACCGTCAATCTCGCCCTGAGGATTCTCCTTGAGGGCATTCTGCATAGCGGTGAAGGCGATGGAGAGTCCGCCGTGGTCGCCGATGTTCTCGCCCAGGGTGTAGCGGCCGTTGGCCTTCACGCCCGGCAGAACCTCAACTGCATCGAACTGCGCTGCCAGAGCGTCGCCCTTTGCGTCGAACTTGGCCTTGTCCTCTGCGGTCCACCAGTTTACCATATTGCCGGCACCGTCGAACATCGATCCCTGATCGTCGAAGCCGTGGGACATCTCGTGGCCGATGACCACGCCGATTCCGCCGTAGTTCACGGGTGCGTCGGCATTCGGATCAAAGAAAGGCTTCTGCAGGATGCCTGCGGGGAAGCAGATCTCGTTGGTGGTGGGGTTGTAATATGCGTTCACGGTCTGCGGGGTCATTGCCCACTCGCTTCTGTCGGTAGGCTTGCCCAGGCGGGAGAGGTTGTCCTTGACATACCACGCGGTGGCGTTCTTCAGGTTCTGATAGTAGGTCAGGCCGGGGTCGATGTCAAGAGTGGAGTAGTCTTTCCATTTGTCGGGATAGCCGATCTTCACGGTGAAGGCGGCCAGCTTCTCGTGTGCGCGGGCCTTGGTGCTGTCGCTCATCCAGTCCAGGCCGTCGATGTGCTCGCCGAGGGCGGTGCGCAGGTTCTCCACGATCTCCATCATCATCTGCTTGGAACTCTCGGGGAAATAGCGCTCCACATACATTTTGCCTACCGCCTCGCCAAGCAGGCTGTTGGGCACCGACATTGCGCGTTTCCAGCGGGGCTTCTGCTCCTGGGCGCCGGCCATCTGATGGCTGAAGAACTCCCAGGATGCGGTGTAGAAGTCGTCGCTGAGGGCGCCGGCTGCATCGCTGATCAGGTGTGCGAGGGTGTATGCCTTGAGGCTCTCGAGGTCTGCGCTCTCGATGTATGCGTTATATTTCTCAAAGAAGCTGGGCTGCGACACAATCATCTTTTCCTGTGCGGGGATGCCCATCACGTTGCAGTTGATCTCGAAGCCGATGGCGGGGTATGCCTTGTAGACATCTTCGCTGGACATCGGGTTGTAGCCGGCGGCAACGTCGCGGTTCTGCTCGCGGGTCCAGGAATACTCGGCGATGTGGTCTTCCACCTCAAGGGTCTTGGCTGCCAGATCTTCCGCCCCCTCAAGAGAACATAGGTTGAAGATTTTCACCAGGAACTGGCGGTAGCCCTCTTTGAGGGCGGCATTCTCCCCCTTGAGGTAGTAGTCGCGGTCGCCCATTCCCAGACCGCCCTGGCTCAGGTAGAGCACCTGGCTGTCGCTGTCCACAAGGTCTGAGCTTACGCCGAAGCTGTAGAAACCTGTGCTGCAGCCTTCAAGCGACATCTGCGCCAGCAGGTTCCAGAGGGAGTCTTTGCTGGTGACGGCCTGCACGCGGGCGATGTCGGCCATAACGGGCTCGGCGCCAAGATTGTTGCGGGTGGTGGAGTCAAGCGCCTGCTTGTACAGGTCGGAGATTTTCTGCTCCACGCTCCCTTTCTCGGCCTGCATGTCGGCCATCGAAGCGAAAAGTTCGTTGAGCTGTTTCTGGTTGGTCTCGGCAATCACGTCGAAAGAGCCGAAGCGGGAAAACTCGGGGCGGAGCGGGTTCGCATCCTGCCAGCCGCCGGTGGCGTAACGGTAGAAGTCCGCCTTGGGGCTCACGGTTGTGTCGAGGTTAGCCAGGTCCAGCGCAGGCTGTTTGGCGGCATCGGAGCCGCAGGAGGCCAGCGCCACTGCTGAAATCATAAGCATTAAAGTCTTTTTCATTAGTTATTTATTTGAGTAACAATTCCTTTTTTGCGGCGGCAAATATAGTTATTTATTCTTTTGATTAGTTTAGATTGTAGATTGTAGAGTTTAGAGGCGCAGAAGGCGCCGACAGCAAGTCCCTTCCCTGGGGAAGGGATTTAGGGTTGGGGTCATTGATAAAAAATGTGC
>CAVHPI010000003.1:0-112591 GCA_963637965.1 bacterium | reverse complement strand
ATCCTGTGCCAAGGAAGAGGCCATACCAACTCTTCCGGTAAGGACCTTCTCTGTAGAAGAGGCGCAGGTACTGTTTACAAAAACTCTGTCGGCGGCCGTGTCAAACAATGAGGGGCTGAGGTTGTTCATTAAGAAAAAGGCGCAAGAGCAGTTTGACTGTGACTATGACGTGTTTTATCCGTTTGTGAAGGGTATGGCAGTTGTGGACGGACGGAGTTTTAGGGAAATACTTCTAGATTACTGCTGCGAAGAAGACCTGTGTGCGATAGAACGCGCATTGCCCAAACTTAATATTCTCGTGCCGGACTGGGCGTGGCTGTGATGCTTCAGCGTGAACGAATGGGATGCCCACGATGCCAAGATAGCAGTCAGCTATGTTTCTGGAGATGGTTCTGTTGCGGTTTACAGCAATGGAGAGGAACTTGGAAAATTGCCTCACGGCAGTCTGCCCGGATTCCCTGTGCTGATTGTTAAGAGCAACGAGCGAATGGTTTACACGCCTTCAACAAAGGGGTCCGAAGGTAGCTATGATTTTGTCTGCGAAGAATTTAATAATGTCCAGACAAAGGTTGTCCACGAATATTTCAAACCCGAAATAGATGAAACTGGAAATTATGAGGTGGAATATACAGCGGAGACCACTTTTGCCACTAATTTCAAAACAGATGTGTCGGGAGAACTGGGGGCAAATACAAAGGTCAAGATAGGGTTAGGCTATACATCTTCAAATTCTTCGAAAGGTTCTGTGAAGGAAAAATATACTAGAACGCAAGGTGGTGTAGATTTGCTTGGAAGTTGTGTGCTTGAATATAAGAGCCCGGTTCTTGTGCGTACTGACTCAAAAGACGGAGCATCGGGATATAATGTATATACAATTTCAACGGGTTCAGTTGATATTATGTTATTGCCATTTTCCTACTAATAAAATAAGGGTATGAAAATAAGATTCGTGTTGTTGATTATGTCTATAGCGATATGCACCTCCTGCCATAAGGAGCAAGAGGATAAGATAAGCGAGACGGCGGAGTTCATACGAGGCACATATAGATTAAAATCCATAACTTGGGAGGGAAG
Organism: bacterium; assembly: GCA_963637965.1. Taxonomy (GTDB): domain Bacteria; phylum Bacteroidota; class Bacteroidia; order Bacteroidales; family UBA932; genus Equibacterium. The sequence goes on along the minus strand of CAVHPI010000003.1, from coordinate 111,517 downwards.
CCCTGTAGATTTAAATAATGACGGAGTCAAGGGTAATGATTTGTACGAAGAGTTGCTGTCTCTCCCGATGAATCAGATAAGCGCGTGGACGGGAACGGTGTCTGGAAATGTTTATAGATCAACTGCTTCCATAGGCCTTCAGATGCCGATACAAGGAATCAAAGTGGATGAATTTGGCAACTATTATGGTATGGCAGGAGGAATGTGGGTTTTCTCAATATCTGGCACAATCAATTCGGATGGCACAATAGAAGCGAACTTTGACAGATTTAATGTGAATGAATATGATCGTCTGGATCTTCGAAAGATGCACGACGGCTTGGTGCTTTTTGATATGACTGGAAAGGGAAGCTTCAGTTTTCGCGTGCATGCCACTCTTTACGACAGACTTACGGGCTCGCTTGTTGAGGGAGTTATCACATACTGTTATGAATGGTTCTCTCCGGAAATTATATAAAGCGCCGGGTGTCATCGCGCTGCTGTTTGCAGGTTTTTTTGCAGATGCCCAGACAATCGTCAAGCTGAGCGGTTACATAACGGCGGCCGAATCGGGCGAGTGTCTGATAGGGGCTGTGGTGCACAGCGGAGACAGCTGGGCTATCTCCAATTCATACGGATATTATACGCTGGACCTGAACAGCGGGTGTCACACCGTGAAGTGCTCATATCTTGGCAGGAACGCAGAGGATGTTTTCATAGAAATCTCAAAAGACACTACGCTTAACTTTGCCATGATGCCCCAGGCGAGCATCGCGGAGTCTGTGGTGAAAGCTGAGACCCAAGCGGCCCGGCCGTCGGCTTATATCGGCGTGATGGATATACCGGCAGTGTATATCACGGAGATGCCGGCCATACTGGGAGAACCTGACCTGCTCAAGACGCTGCAGAAGATGCCTGGCGTGCAGTCTGGCATGGAGGGCTTTGCCGGCATCTATGTCAGGGGGGGCGGCAGTGAAGAGAACCTGATAATGCTGGACGGCGTGCCGCTCTACAACGCAACGCACATGCTGGGCCTGTTCTCCACCTTCACCCCTGAGGCCGTTAAAAATGTCACTCTGTACAAGGGTTTCTTCCCTGCAAAATATGGCGGACGTGCTTCCAGTGTGATAGATGTGCGGACAAAAGAGGGCAACGCCAAGGATCTGCACGGCACGGTGAGCGTCGGGCTGCTGGACGACCGCGTCTATGTGGAGGGTCCCATCGTGAAGGACAAGACCTCGTTCAGCTTCTCGGTTCGAGGCATGAACAGCTATCTGCTATATCCCGTGTTCAGGCTGTGCAAGTCGCCCTACTTCTTCTCGTATTACGATATCACCGGCAAGGTGACCCACCGCTTTGGCAATTCAGACAAATTGTATGTGTCGGTATATCATGGGCGGGATAAGTTCAACTACAGCAAGACGCAGACAGAATCATCGCATTATTACGATGAAGACAGGGTCAAACACGAGATCCGTCAAGTGGGTAAGGAGCAGTTCGCCCTCGACTGGGGCAACACTATGGCCTCCGCAAGGTGGAACCACCGTTTTGGTGCCAGCCTCTTCTCCGATTTGTCGGTATCATGGAGCAACTATCGGATGAAGCAGAATTCATTTGAGGAGAATATGCTCTACTATGAGACGGAATCGGGATATTCTAACCGGCATATCAGCCGCTCCGAGATATCGGACATCAATGCGGTGTGGGATTTTGAATATCGGCTCACCAGGCGTCAGGAGCTTAACTTCGGAATATCATATGCTATGCACACCTATATCCCTGAGCGGGACATCAAGAAGAGTATTGTGAGCGAAAACAACCGTGAGGCGCCGTATGTCTCCAAAAGCAGAAGCGCTCTCTTCGGTGGCGAGACTTCGCTCTATCTTGAGGACAACATCACCACTGGCGGGCGCTTCAACGCAAGCATAGGCCTGCGGGCGACGCTGTTCTCCACACAGGGGCGGCTTTACCGCTCGGTTGAGCCGCGCCTGGCTGCCGAATTCAAGATTCTGGACAATCTGTCGCTCAAAGGGTCATACTGCAAGATGTCGCAATATGTGCATCTGCTCGCTTCCGGAGAGCTGAACATGCCCACAGACTTGTGGGTGCCTATAACCAAAAACATCAAGCCGGTGTTCTCTTCGCAGTATGCAGCCGGGCTGTATTACAATCTGGGCTTGGACTGGACCTTCTCTGTGGAGGGCTACTACAAGCAGGAGCAGAATGTGCTTGAATACAAGGATGGCAGGCTGATCTTTGTGACGGCGACCGACTGGGAGCAGGATGTGGAGATGGGAGAGGGAACAAGCAAGGGGGTGGAGTTCTTTGTACAGAAGAAGATGGGCGACTTGACGGGCATGCTTGGATATACGCTTTCCAAGACAGACCGCGTGTTCCCCGACGGGACCATCAACTACGGCAAGTCATTCCCGTTCAAGTATGACCGCAGGCACGTGTTAGACTGCTATGCGAAATACCGCATCAACGACCGCATCAGTCTCAATGGAGCCTGGTCCTATGCCTCCGGCAATATGACCACCGCTGCCTGGAGAATGGCCACGGTGACGGATGTGAATGGCACGGTGACTGTCGCCCCCTATTTTCCCGGCAGAAACAATTATCGGCTGCCCGCCAGCCACAGGTTGGACCTCTCGGCAAGCTTCAGAAAAGAAAAGCGCCGCGGAGGGCGCGTATGGACTGTGGGTATATACAATGTCTATTGTGCAAAGAACCCCAACTGGGTGGTGACCGATAATGAATTTGTCATAGAGAACGGAGAGTATGCCGGCATCAGATCGTATCTGACAAAGCGGACATTCTTTACGATGCTTCCCTCTGTAAGTTACACATTCAATTTCTAAGGAACGTGAGATGAAAGCAAGATACTTTTTGGCTTTGATGGGCGCCGCGCTGCTGCTTCTTTCCTGCGAGGAGAGGATTGACATAGGGAACGACGGCTTGGGAGACCAGCTGATGATGGACGCCCAGATGTCCTCTGCGGACACCGTCCACACCGTGTACATCTCATTGAGCAGGATTTCGGGACTGTTCCTGGCAGAGAATGCCGCAATTTCCTGCTATGTAAACGACACCCTTGTCGACAGCACCGGCGAGATTTGCAAGATTGTGGAGAATCCGGCGGGGGTCAAAGGACATTATAAAGTGGCTGCATATCAGATCCGAGCCAGATTCGCTCCCGGAGACAAGGTGAAATTGACCGCCGACGCCGGCGAACTGCATTGCGAAGCGGAAGTCTCCGTTCCCGCCGCCCCGAAGCTCAATGGGGCGGAATTTACGCAGATGAGCAGATGGAAATACAAGTTGGCCGTGGACATAGAGGACAACAGGGACGAATACGGCTACTACTTCATCCAATTCTACAACACTTCTTACGTGCAGGTGATAAAGGCTAGCACTGATCATGGATTCGGCCCCCGTAACCCCGGGGATATTATCAGAAGGGTGAATTATGAGGTGATAGCGGATACAAAGCAGGAACCGCTGCTGCGCACGGGAGAGACCTATCCCAAAAGCGCCGGCGACAGCCAGCCCAGTTTCTTTGAAAATGAGAAGAATCTCTTTACCGACGAGATGTTCCGGGACGGGACATATCAGTTGCACGTGGACATAAACAATTACGAAGGGATTGTGCCCGACGGGATTTCGGACGGAGATCTGTACAGGAGTTATAACCAACTCAAGGTGTGCCTGTTCCATATCAGCAAGGCGGAGTATGTCCATCTGACGGGAATTCAGTTTCGTGACTCGCACGAGAGCAATTCCACTCTGACGGGTGAGTTTGTCTATCCAAGCAATGTCTCCGGCGGTCTCGGCTTTGTGGCTGTCAACTCAGAATCGGACATTGAACTGCTGCTGTACACGAAGGATTATTCGATAGATAACCTATTTTAGACAATCTTCTGAATATAAAAGAGGGAGGCCGCCAGGGGTCTCCCTCTTTTATTTCGCAAAGGCCGCCGGGCTTATTTTGCAAGGCCGCTGAGCTGCTCGTAGAGCTTGTCGTAGCCCTCGTAGAAATTTTTGCCGAGCTCTCTGAAGTATGCCTTGACGCCCTCTGCGGGGAAGTGGTTGACCTTGCAGATGGAGGTGTCGGTGAGGGTGAGAGCCTGGTTTATGAGTTCCTGAAGCTTGTCGTCCTGCTTGCCGGCGCTATAGTCGCTGAAAGTGACGCAGTCGGAGAGGAATTCATTTGTAACGAACAGGAAATCCTTTTTGATAGTTCTGAGGTTCATTTTGGATATGTTTTTAAAAATCTTGTGCAAAGTTACTAAAAAATCAGCTTCTTAAAAATACCAACCGTTTGCAAGGATGCTCCAGACCCCCTTGCCGCAATCTTCGCAGCCGAGCATGCGGCGGGCGCACACGATGTTGCTGCTGCCGGCAAAGTAATTGGCGCGGCCGGCGACTATGGCGGCAATCTGCACGCGCCCCGCGCAACTGTGTATAATCTGCCCGTCACCGATGTAGATGGCTACGTGGTAGATGGAGGTTCCGCCCCCCTGGCGCGGCCGCCCGAAGAAGATCAGGTCGCCCGGCTGCAGAAGGCTCCAGCCGCCGCTGATGTCAATTTCGTCTCCGCTGCGCGCCTGCCCCGAGGCGTTGCGGGGCAGCAGTATGCCGCAGTCCATATAGGCCCGCTGCGAGAGGCCGCTGCAGTCTACCGCGTTGATGCTGGTGCCGCCCCACATATAGGGGATGCCCATATATTGCTCTGCGGCGGCTACGATCTGCTCTCCTGTGGGGTGCTGCGATTCGAAATATTCCCGGCAGGGCGCCGCATCGCGCCGCGCGATGTAGGCCTCGGTGCCGTCGGGCAGGCGGCATTTGAAGTATTTGCCCTTTGTGCCCAGGCACGCCACTATGCAGCCGCGCACCGCGTCGCTCACAATGGCACTCCCTTTTTTTGGAGCGGAGAGCAGGGTGGCGTGGCGCGATGTCACAATCAGCCGCGGACGGGCCTTCCAGGAGATAACTCCCGCCTCGTCGGTGAAAAACAGGCTCCCCTCGGTGACATAGGCCACATAGCCCTCGGGGGTGGAGACCATTGCCCAGCCGTCTTTGTGGTCCAGAACCCGCACTACGCTGCCCATAAGGGTTTGCGTGGCGGCCTCGGCCTCGTAGGCCCCCTCTTCCCGCAGGTTCATCACCGATATCCGGCAGATGCCGTATTCGCCGCCGGCTGCGCCGCCCTCGATGGGGGCGGGGATGGGCAGCGTGCGCTTCAGGGCGCTGGCGGTGATGCCCCAGTAGCGGGGGGTGCAGCCCGCAGCGGCGGTTATGATCCCCGCTGCGAGCAGCGCCGATGCCATATGCAAAAGTTTTCTTGCGTGCATGTCACAACATATTTTCCGCTAAGGTAATTATTCTACCTTTGTGAGGTAAACTTTTGGGGCATCGAAATGCGGCGCTACAATTCACAGGCAGATTTCATAAAGGAAAAATATGGCGTAAGGCTGCAGAAGCTTGTGGTGGATGCCGGGTTCACCTGTCCCAACCGCGACGGCACAAAATCCCGGGGCGGCTGCACGTTTTGCGACAACGCCGCCTTCCACCCCGGCTACAGCACCCCCGACAAGAGTATCGCGCAGCAGATTAGCGAGGGTATCGAATTCCACCGGAAGCGCTACCGCCGCGCAGGAGGCTATCTGGCATATTTCCAGCCCTATTCAAACACCTACGCCCCGCTGGAGCGGCTCCGGGAGCTCTATGGCGAGGCGCTCGCGTGTCCCGGGGTAGTGGGGATTGTGGTGGGGACACGCCCCGACTGCGTGGACCCCTCCAAGCTGGACTTTCTGGCACAGCTGGCGCGGGAGCACATCGTGATGCTGGAATTCGGAATTGAGTCGTGCAGTGACGTCACGCTGGAGCGGATAAACCGCGGCCACACCTTTGCCGATGCCGTCCGGGCGGTGGAGATGGCCCGTGAGAGGGGCCTCCACACCGGGGCCCACTTCATACTCGGGCTGCCGGGCGAGACTCGCGGCGCGATGATAGAGTCGGCCGGCAAAATCAACTCCCTGGCGATAGACTGCGTCAAGTTTCATCAGTTGCAGATAATCAAGGGGACAAAGATGGAGCGCGAATTTGCCCTGCACCCGGAGGATTTCGAGCAATTCTCGCTTGGGGAGTATATCGATTTTTTTGTGGATATACTGGAGCGGCTGCGCCCCGATCTGGCCATAGAACGCTTTGCCGGGGAGGTCCCGCCCCGCTTTGTGAATTCCACCCCGTGGGGCCGTGTGCGCAATGTGGAGCTGCTCAGAATGCTGGATGAGAGGCTTGAGCAAAGAGAAACTTTCCAGGGAAGGCTTTTTACCCCGAAAAATTAATATCTTTGCAAAATTTTATATCGATTTCGCTATGCAAAACTTCTCCGACAAGATTGTTATGGAAGGCCTGACCTTCGATGATGTGCTGCTTATCCCTGCCCGCAGCGAGATTATCCCTCGCGATGTGAATGTATCCACCAAATTTTCCCGTGAAATATCGCTTACAGTGCCTATCGTGTCTGCGGCAATGGACACGGTGACAGAATACGAGATGGCTATCGCAATGGCCCGTGCCGGCGGTATCGGTGTGATTCACAAGAATATGCCCATCGAGAGGCAGATGGATCAGGTGCGCAAGGTAAAGCGTGCGGAGAATGGAATGATATACGACCCGGTCACCATCAAGGGTAACCAGACAGTGGGCGACGCCCTCACTCTGATGGCTGCCAACCACATCGGCGGCATCCCCGTAGTGGACGACAAGGGCTATCTTGCGGGCATCGTGACTAACCGCGACCTGCGGTTCGAGACCGACCGTCACCGCCCCGTTTCGGAGGTTATGACCAGCGAGAACATAATCACCGCCAGCCCCGAGACCAATATCCCCGCAGCCACCCAGATTCTGATGCACCACAAAATCGAGAAACTCCCCGTGGTGGACAAGGACGGCAAGCTGGTGGGACTTATCACCTACAAGGACATCACCAAAATCAAGAATAACCCCGCGGCCAGCAAGGACAGCAAGGGCCGTCTGCTTGTGGCGGCTGCGGTGGGCATCAATTCGCACAGCATAGAGAGCGTGGAGCAGCTGGTTTCCGCAGGCGCCGATGCAGTGGTGCTGGACACCGCCCACGGCCACTCGGTGTTTGTGCTCAACACAATCAAGCAGATCCGCGAGGCATTCCCCTTCGTGCAGATTGTGGCGGGCAACATCGCCACGGCTGAGGCGGCTCTCGCCCTCAAGGAGTGCGGCGTGGACGCAGTCAAGGTGGGCATAGGCCCCGGCTCCATCTGCACCACCCGCATCATCGCCGGCATTGGCGTGCCCCAGCTCACCGCAGTGCTTTCAGTGGCTGACGCCCTCAAGGGAAGCGGCATCCCCGTCATAGCAGACGGCGGCATCCGCTATTCCGGCGACATCACCAAGGCCCTTGCCGCAGGTGCCGACACCATCATGGCAGGTTCGCTCTTTGCAGGCGTGGAGGAGGCTCCCGGAGAGGCCATCATCCTCAACGGCCGCAAATTCAAGTCGTACCGCGGAATGGGTTCGCTGGAGGCTATGCAGAAGGGCTCCAAGGACCGCTACTTCCAGGATATGGAGGAGGATGTGAAGAAGCTCGTGCCGGAAGGCATCGTGGCCCAGGTTCCCTACAAGGGTACTCTCGCGGAGGTCGTCTATCAGCTGGTGGGCGGTCTCAAGTCGGGCATGGGCTACTGCGGCGCTCCCACAATCCAGGCGCTCAGAAACGCCAAATTTGTGAAGATCACCTCTTCCGGCATGGCGGAGAGCCATCCCCACGATGTCACAATCACCCGCGAGGCTCCCAACTATTCCAGATAATCAGTGAAAAGACTTCCCGCCATAGTGCTTGTCGCCCTTCTGGCGTGGGGTTGTCTCAGAGATGAGGCCGCCCCGCTGGCCAAGGTGGGCGACAACGTGCTCTATGAGAGCGACGTGCGCCCCTTGCTCCCTCAGGGGGTCTCTCCCGAGGACAGTGCCGCTATGGTGAGACAGTACATAAATACCTGGGCCCTGACCCACCTCAAAGTGCTCAAGGCGCAGGAGGCGCTCTCTCCCGAGGCAAAAAACGTGAGCCGCGAGGTGGACGAGTACCGCGACAATCTGCTCAAGTTCCGTCTGGAAAAGCAGGTGACCGACTCGGAACTGGACACCACGGTGACCGACGGGGAGATGCGGCAGTATTATGAGGAGCACAGCCAGACCTACAAGTACCCCTACATAATCGCCAAGGCGCGCATAATTACCCTGTCGCAGAGTTCGCCCAATTACGCCACGGTGAAGAAGACCTACGCCGCCACCGGAGAGGACGAGGCACCCCTGCGGGAGCTGTGCGCCTCCTATGCCGAGAAGTTTGAGGAGTTCGGCGGGGCGTGGATGCCGATGCCGACCATTGCCAAGGCGGTGCCGGGTCTCGACGCGGAGAGTTGTGAAACCATATTCCGCGGCGGCGACCGCTACATCAAGGTGGGCGACGGTCGCGACTACTTCATCTTCCTCCCGGAAAAAGTGCCCGCAGGGGCTCTTGCGCCGTATGAATACTGCCGCCAGAGCATCCGCGACGCCATACTCAACAAGCGAAAACAGGCTATTCTTATAAAATTGGAACAAGACTTGCTGCAAGAGGCTCTCGACTCCAAAAAACTGACGATTTACGATGCAGAAAAACAATAGGATACTGACATTTTTCCTCTGCCAGGCGTTGCTGCTTGCCTTCGGCGGGGACGCGTTGCGCGCCCAGACTTACGGCGGCGGACTCATCGACAAGGCTGTCGCCACAGTGGGCAACGATGTGGTGCTGCTCTCCGACATCGAAGAGGATGTGCGGATGATGCAGGCCAGCGGATATACGGTGGATGCGAACACCCGCTGCCAGATTCTGGAGAATATGGTCTCTTCCAAGCTTTTCCTGACCCAGGCGCATCTGGATTCGCTCACCGTGACGGAAGAGCAGGTCAACGAGCAGGTCAGCAACCGCCTGAACGACGTAATGAACCGCCTCGGAGGCGAGAAGGCTACCGAGGAATACTTCAAGAAGCCGCTCTACAAGCTGCGCGCCGACTGGGCCGACGTGTTCCGCGACCAGCTGCTGATACAGCAGATGCAGCAGAGTGTGGTGTCCGACATCCCCAAGATGACCCCCGCCGCCATCAGGGAGCTTTGCAATGAGATGCCAGAGGAGGATCTGCCGGTTGTCCCCACACAATACCGTCTGCGCCAGATAGTGCTCTACCCCGACAAGGAGGCTGCCGCCATGGTGGTCAAGGAGAAGCTGCTGGATTTGCGCGAGAGGGTGCTTGCCGGCGAGAAGTTCTCTTCCCTGGCCCGCCTCTACTCTCAGGACCCGGGCAGCGCAAGCCGCGGCGGCGAGCTGGGAATGCGCTCCAAAACCATCTACTGGCCCCAGTTCTCCGATGCCGCAATGGCGCTCAAGGTGGGACAGGTGTCGCAGATAGTGGAGACTCCCGACGGCTACCACATCATCCAGATGATAGAGAAGAAGGGGGATATGTTCAACGCCCGCCACATCCTCATCAAGCCCTCCTACACCGCAAAGGACCGCAACAAGGCCTTCGCCGTCCTTGACAGCATAAGGAGCGCGATTGCAGACAGCACCGCCACCTTCGAGGCTGCCGCCTGGCGCAATTCCGAGGATATGAAGACCCGCACCAACGGCGGCATGATGGTGGACGAATACACCGGCAGCGCCCTTCTGGAGAAGGACCGCCTGAATCCGGCCGACTATGCCGCCATCAAGGATCTCAAGGTGGGCGAAGTCACCGAGCCGTTCGAGTCGCTGGACAACGAGGGCAGCGGCCACACAATCTACAAGATTATCCGTCTGGACAATGTGATTCCCTCCCACGTGGCGTCGTTTGACACCGACTACGACGCTCTGGTGAGCATGGCCAACGAGCAGAATGCCCACAAGGCCATAGAGAACTTTGTGGAGGAGAAAAAGAAGACTACCCACATAAAGATTGACCCGCTCTTTGGCGGCTGCAAGTTTGTAAATGAAGACTGGATCGAGTAAATACTGCTATTTACTCCTGGTTCTGGTTCTTCTGCTGGCGGCGTCGCCTGTCCCCGACAAGAGGCGCTCCGGCGGCAAGAGCAAGGACGAGGACCGCGACAGCCTGCTGACCCTGCTCAGCGCTGAGTATGCCCGCGTGTTCGAGAGGGTCGGGCACCGTGAATACCGCGAGGTCAAGGGTCCCGCCACATTCCTGCACAACGGCGCCTACATGTTCTGCGACTCCGCCATCTGGAATGTCAGCTTCAACCAGATAGAGGCCTACGAAAACATCAAGCTGGTGCACGACAAGACAGTCATCACCAGCGACAATGTGATCTACTATGCCGACGAAAACCTGGCCCGCTTCCGCGGCGAGATAGTTGAGGTCTATGACAAGGACAAAAACACGCTGCGCACCCGCTATCTGGACTACAACACCCGGGACAGTGTGGCCAAATTCTCCTTTGGCGGCGCGATGAAGACCGCGAAGGGGGAGGTGATCGAGAGCGACCGCGGCATCTACGACGCCAAGACGGGCATCTGCCGCTTTGAGGACAACGTGGAGATGTTCTCCGACAGCCTCTTCATCAAAACCTCCAGTCTGGACTACGACACCAATGAGGGCAAGGCTTACTTTGGCAAGAAGACTCAGATGTGGAAAAACGACGTGTACATCCGCGGCGAGTACGGCTGGTATATGAAGGACAGCGGCGTGGTCTATTTTGACACGAATGTGTATATGGACAACCCCGACTATGAGGCCTGGTGCGACACCCTGCACTACTGGCAGCACACGCGTCTGGGGCATATGCGCAAGGATGTGCAGCTGCTGGACTCCCTGCACAAGGTCTATTTTGTCTCCGATGCCGGAGATGTCGCGTCTGACAGCGTAAACAACATATACGCTACCCTTTTCCTGAACCCTGCGGCGGTATTCGTGGGGGAGAACACCGACAGGGAGGTGGACACGATGTTCATACGTGCCGACACCCTGCATTTCTACACCATCCGCGCCTGCGACATCACCGAAGAGCAGCGCAAGGACAGCGAGGCGGCGATGCAGCAGGTCACCTTCGACGCCATAGGTGAGGCCGACAAGAAGGCCCAGGCCAAGAAAGATCAGGAACTTAAGTCGGCCATCGAAAAGCTGCCGGAATACAAGGCATATCAGAAGCGCAAGGAGGTTGCCCTCAAAAAGATGCAGGACAGCATAAGCGCTGCCGAGGCGGCACGGCGCGCGGCGGAAAAGGCGGCGCAGGATTCGCTCCAGGCGAGCGATTCGCCTGCATCCCAGGCGGCCGATTCAATTGCCTCGGCAGAGCGGAAGGCACAGCCCAAACCTTCGTTCAGCCTGCCCAGGGCAATCTCCGGCGCCTCCGGGGCGGCTATGGACACCGCTGCGGCACTGCCTTCGCTGCAGGAGGCCGATTCTCTCGCAGCCCCGGCGGCGGTCGACTCCACCGCTTTGCCCGTGGCGGACTCCACAGCGGCCGGAGACGGGCGCGACACCACCAAGGTCCGCTTTGTGAAGGGGTGGCGCAATGTCAGGATATACCGCACCGACATCCAGGCGCGCTGCGATTCGCTCTACTTCTCGCAGCTGGACACCCTGCTCAGGATGTATCAGGACCCCGTAATCTGGAATGAAGGCCGCCACCAGCTGAGCAGCGAGAGCGTGGTGATGAAGATGAAGGACAACTCGTTTGACCGCGCAAACCTGCACGGCAACGCGATGATAATAAGCCAGGAGGACACCGTCCATTTTGACCAGATCAAGTCCACCGAGATGCTGGGCTACTTTAACAGCGACAACACCTTGCGCCGCTTTGACGCGCTGGGCGGGGTCAATGCGATGTTCTTTATGCAGGAGGACAGCGTGATCACGATGCTCAACTCCAAGCAGGCGCAGTATATGATGGTCTCGATGAAAAACGGCACGGCAGAGCGGCTCAAATATTACGAAACGGTGGAGAGCGACGCTTTTCCCGTGTTTGACCTGCCGAGCGACAAGCAGCGCCTCAAGGGCTTCAAGTGGCGCATGGAAGAGCAGCCCAAGAGCCGCCGGGAAATCACCGACCGCACTCTGCGCCAATCCCGCCGGGCCTCGTATGCGGCAAACAAGTTGCCGGCGTATCGCCGCACGAACCTCTATTTCGACGGCTATATGAAGGATATCTTCCGCCAGATAGAGCAAAGGGCGGAGCAGGCCCGCCTGGAGCAGGCGCGCCGCGACTCGATAGAGGCGGCAAGCCAGGAGCGGATGTCCCTTGCGTCGGCCGACACCGCCGCCGGCATCGCCACTGCGTTTGACCGTGGCGGGGAGATCATAATCGACTCGCTCGCGACCCTCAAGCCGGCTCCAGACACCGTCTCCCGCGACACTCTCAAGCAGGTTATGCCCGCCGAGAAGGAGCGCGATTCGCTCGCTGCCGAGGCGCTTAAGGCTGCCCAGGCCGCACAGGCGGTGCGCGACAGCCTGATGGGTCACCCCAAGAAGGCGATGCAGGACCTCTCGCTGGAGGGTCTTGACAATCACTCCGACGAGGGCTTTGTTGAGGTTCAGCTGGAAGGCGGCGACAAAAAGCTTACCTTTAAAGAGAAGCGCGCTATCCGCCGTGCAGAGCGTGCGGCGCGCCGCGCAGAACGCAAGGCTCTTAGGGCCGCCCGCCGCGCGCAGCGCAAGGCGGCTCGCGCAGAGCGCCACGCAGAGCGGCCCTCGCACGTGTCAGAAAATGTAAATACCGATTAAAAAACCGTTATTATGGAAAACAAGGGTACATTCTATGCGGGTCTGGCAATTATGTTCGGGCTCATCGTTGTGGGGTTCAATATCCCCAAGGCAGTAAAGATTCTGGACTCCTCCAAGCGCATCGTGAGCGTGCGCGGCCTCAGCGAGAGGGAGGTTGCGGCAGACAAGGTTATCTGGCCTCTGCAGTACAGTGTGGCGGGCGACGACATCGACGTTCTCTACAAGGAGCTGGAGCAGAAAAACACCAGGCTCGTCTCCTATCTGAATGAGGGCGGCATCGAAAAGTCAGAAATCTCCATCGCCGTTCCCGACATCTCCGACCTCTACACGCAGGAGTATGGCGGCAACAACCGCCGATACCGCTATGTGGTCAAGTCCACGGTGATTGTGAGCACCGACAAGGTGAGCAATGTGCTGGATTTGCGCTCGCGCCAGAACAGCCTGATCCCCTCGGGCATCACACTGCAGAGCGGCTGGGGCACCGAGCCCACCTTCAGCTTCGAATCTCTGAACGAAATCAAGCCGGAGATGATAGAGGAGGCGACCAAGAACGCCCGCATCTCCGCACAGAAATTTGCCGACGATTCAGACAGCAGGCTGGGCAAGATCCGCGAGGCGAGTCAGGGCTACTTCACAATAGAGAACCGCGACTCCAACTCTCCTCACATTAAAAAGGTGAGAGTCGTGACAAATGTCGTATATTCGCTGACGAAATAGTTTAGGTTATATGGAACAACGAGGGCCGCATCCCGTAAAAGGGGGCGGCCCTTAACTTTTTGATAAAAAGAGTGTCTCGTGTTTCGGAATGTGAATTAAAATGAGTATCTTCACCCGATTTTCTAATTCATTTTTTCTTTATGGAAAACAAATTGCAAGAACTTACCGACAAGCTTTATAATGAGGGGCTTGCGAAGGGAAAGAAAGACGCCGACAACTTGCTCTCGCAGGCAAAGGAGCAGGCAGAAGAGATTGTGGCCCGCGCAAAGGAGCAGGCCGAGAGCATCGTGGCTGCCGCCCGCAAAGAGGCCGAAGATCTCAAATCGAGGGTCGAGGGGGACATCAAGATGGCGTCTTCGCAGACTCTGGCGGCGCTTCGCGGCAAGATAGAGAATATGATCGAGGCCGGTGCGGTGGGTTCAAAGGTAGACGAAGCCCTTTCTGACAGGAAGTTCGTGGGCAGTCTCATAAACACGGTGGCCTCCGCGTTCAAGGCGGACGGCAGCGCGGCGGATCTGGAGGTGATACTTCCTTCTCAGATGAAGAGTTCGCTCAATGATTTCCTTGCCGGCAGCGTTGACGCCGAGCTGGCCAAATCGCTCAGCTTCAGTTTCAGCGACTCGATCGGCGGCGGCTTCCGCATCGCTCCCAAGGGCAAGGGCTATTACATCGACTTTTCCGACGAAAGCTTCAAAGAGCTGCTGGGCGGATATCTGCGTCCCGCAACCTCCAAAATCCTTTTCGGCTAACATAGGGTCTGATGGACAACTATCCCTACATAATCGCGGGGCTGCCCGATCTGGCCCTCGATTTTGAAAAACACAACTACGACTACTCTTTCATCAGGGAGAACATCTTCTTCTCGCTGAGCGAGGAGGACCGCCGTCTGGTGGAGTGGCTGGAGTCCGGATTCAAGGAGGAGAACCTCAACCCCGACTTCTACCGCGCCGCAAAGCGTTGCGGCAACCGGTTCATACGCGAATATTTTGCGTTTGACTTTCTGGTGCGCAGCGAGAAGGTGGCCTACCTCGAGAAGCGGGAGACCGACGCCGACTTTGAAGAGAAGGAGGCGCTGCGCAAGGCTTTTGTGCTGCCCGACATCTTCAAGCGGGAGCAGGCTCTCAGCGCAATAGTGTGGAACAAGATAGAGGAGATGACCATTATGGAGCTCTTCAACATCAACGTAATCCTGGCCTTTCTGGCAAAATTCCACATAATCGCCCGCTGGAGCCGTCTGGACACGGCCACCGGACAGCGGCTTTTTGCCGATTTCGTGAAGGAGATAGATTCGACTTATAATAAAAACAAGATAGACTAGCAGATATATGAAGACAACCGGCGTTGTTACAGGCATCATCTCCAACCTCGTGACCATTCAGTTCGAAGGGCACGTGGCGGAGAACGAGATCTGTTACATTGATTTAAACGGCGTCAAGCTGATGGCCGAGGTCATCAAGGTGACCGGCAAGAGTGCCTATGCCCAGGTGTACGAGAGCACCCGCGGCTTGCATCAGGGAGACAAGGTGGAATTTGACGGCCATATGCTTGAGGCCGTGTTGGGCCCCGGACTGCTCTCCAGCAGTTACGACGGCCTGCAGAACAACCTCGCCACAATGGAGGGGGTTTTTCTGAGCCGCGGCGAGTACACCTCCCCCCTGGACCACGACAAACTCTGGGATTTCACCCCCCTTGCCGCCCCCGGCGACAAGGTGGAGGCCGCTTCCTGGCTGGGTGAGGTCAAGGAGGGGTGGCTGCCTCACAAAATCATGGTGCCCTTCTCGTTCAAAGGCTGCTACACCGTGAAGAGCGTCGCCTCCAAAGGCCAGTATAAGATAGACGACACCGTGGCTGTCCTTTCCGACGCCAAGGGGAACGACGTGAATGTGACTATGGTGCAGCGCTGGCCAGTGAAGGTGGCAATCGGCGGATACAAGGAGAAGCCGCGCCCCTATCGCATAATGCAGACCCACCAGCGCGCCATCGACACCTTCAACCCCATCGCCGAGGGTGGTACAGGGTTCATTCCCGGCCCGTTCGGCTGCGGCAAGACGGTGCTCCAGCACGCAATCGCCCGTCACGGCGACGCCGAAGTCATTGTGATGGCGGCCTGCGGCGAGCGCGCCAACGAGGTGGTGGAGATTTTCAAGGAATTCCCCGAACTCATCGACCCGACCACCGGCCGCTCCCTGATAGAGCGCACCACCATCATCTGCAACACCTCCAACATGCCCGTGGCCGCCCGTGAGGCATCGGTCTATACGGCGATGACCATCTGCGAGTATTACCGCGCGATGGGGCTCAAGGTGCTGCTGCTGGCCGACTCCACATCCCGCTGGGCGCAGGCGCTGCGCGAGATGTCCAACCGTATGGAGGAGCTTCCCGGTGCGGACGCCTTCCCCGTGGACCTCTCCTCCATCATATCCAACTTCTACTCGCGTGCCGGCATAGTTAAGCTTGGCAACGGCGCCACCGGCAGCGTGACCTTCATCGGCACCGTGTCGCCCGCCGGCGGTAACCTCAAGGAGCCTGTCACCGAGTCCACCAAAAAGGCGGCCCGCTGCTTCTACGCCCTTGAGCAGGCCCGTGCCGACAGCAAGCGCTATCCCGCCATCAACCCGCTCGATTCATATTCCAAATATCTCGAATATCCGGAAATCATCGATCATCTGGACAAGACCGTGCGTCCCGGATGGGTGGATGACGTGCTGCGCGCCAAAAATATCGTGCGCCGCGGCAAGGAGATGGCGGAGCAGATCAATATCCTGGGCGACGACGGCGTCCCCCTGAGCTACCACGAGACCTTCTGGAAGTCGGAGCTCATCGACTATGTGATTCTGCAGCAGGATGCCTTTGACGAGGTGGACAGCAGCACCGACATCGGGCGCCAGGAATATATGCTCACCAAGGTGCTGGAGGTCTGCGACAAGCAGTTTGACTTCGAGTCCTTCGAGGAGTGTGCAAACTTCTTCAAGGAGCTCATCAACATCTTCCGCCAGGTCAACTACTCTCCCTGGAAGAGCGAACAATTCGAGAAATACATAGGTCAATTAAACAACATCCTCTCCAATGGCAACAAATAACGCTTTTGCAAGAACATACATTCAGCTCGATTCCATCACCAAGGCGACGGTTTCTCTCCGCGCAGAAGGGATCAGCAACGACGAGATGGCCAGCGTGGACGGCCGCCTCGCCCAGGTCGTGAAGATCAAGGGCGACACCGTCACCCTGCAGGTTTTCTCCGGCACGGAGGGCATCCCCACGAATGCGGAGGTCAAGTTCTTTGGAGAGGCACCCTCGCTCAAGGTGAGCGACGACCTTGCCGGCCGCTTCTTTGATGCGTACGGCAATCCGCTGGACGGCGGCCCCCGGGTGGAGGGCGAGAAGCGCTTCATCGGCGGCCCCTCGGTGAACCCTTACCGCAGGCGCCAGCCCTCGCAGCTGATTCCCACCGGTATCGCCGGCATCGACCTTAACAACACTCTGGTCTCCGGACAGAAGATTCCCTTCTTCGCCGACCCCGACCAGCCCTATAACCAGGTAATGGCCCAGGTGGCTCTCCGCGCGGACGTGGACAAGATCATCCTGGGCGGCATGGGCCTGAGCAACGACGACTACCTCTACTTCAAGCAGGCTTTTGAGTCGGCCGGCGCCCTGAGCAAGATCATAAGTTTTGTGAACACCACCGACCAGCCCCCCGTGGAGCGTCTGCTGATTCCCGACATGGTGCTCACCGCGGCAGAATACTTTGCCGTGGACAAGCACGAGAAGGTGCTGGTGCTGCTCACCGACATGACCCTCTACGCCGACGCCCTCTGCATCGTGTCCAACCGCATGGACCAGATCCCCTCCAAGGACTCGATGCCCGGCTCGCTCTATTCTGACCTTGCCAAGATTTACGAGAAGGCGGTGCAGCTGCCCGACGGCGGTTCCATCACCATCATTGCGGTGACGACCCTCAACGACGGCGACATCACCCACGCAATTCCCGACAACACCGGATACATCACCGAGGGTCAGCTGTTCCTGCGTAATGACACCGACACGGGCAAGGTCATCATCGACCCCTTCCGCAGCCTCTCCCGACTCAAGCAGCTGGTGATAGGCAAGCAGACCCGCGAGGACCACAGCCAGGTGATGAACACCGCCGTGCGCCTCTACGCAGATGCCGCCAATGCCAAGACCAAGCTGGAAAACGGCTTTGACCTCTCCGACTACGACAGGCGCTGCCTCGACTATGCCAAGGAGTATTCCACCAAGTTGCTGGCAATCGACGTGAACATCACCATAGACGAGATGCTCGACACCGCCTGGGGGCTGTTCAAAAAATACTTCACCAAGACCGAAACCGGTATCAAGGAGTCGCTCGTTCAGAAATACTGGAAAGACTAAACCAGATGGCCATAAAGTATCAATACAACAAGACATCGCTAACGGAACTCGGCCGCCAGCTGAAGATCCGCACCCGTGCGCTGCCCACCCTTAAAAACAAGGAGTCGGCCCTGCGGGCGGAGGTCAAACACGCCAAAGAGCAGGCCGATAGCCTCTTGGAGGAGTATCAGCGGGCGCTGACAAGCTACGGCTATATGGCCGGCCTCTGGAACGAGTTTGAGGCGAACCTGATTGCGGTGGAGGGAGTGGAGCTGGAGACCGTGAAGGTCGCCGGCGTCAAGACCCCCGCCCTGAAGGAGATCAGATACAGCGTTAAGCCCTTTGACACCTTTGCCAAGCCTATGTGGTATAGCGAAGGTGTGGAAATCCTCAAGAATCTGGCCCGCATCGGCATCGAATCGCAGATTCTGATGGAAAAATCGCGCATTCTGGATTTCCAGCGCAAGAAGACCACCCAGAAGGTGAACCTCTACGAGAAGGTGCAGATCCCCGGCTATCAGGAGGCGATGCGCAAGATCAAGCGTTATATGGAAGACGAGGAGAACATCTCCAAGGCTTCCCAAAAAATTGTAAAGACCCGCCACGCGGCAGAAGAAGAGGAGGAACGGCAGTAATGGTAGAGAAAATGACCAAATACTCCTTTATCCTGCTGAGTGCGGACAAGGAGAAATTCCTGAACGACCTTTCTGCCCTCGGAGTGGTGGACATCAGCCGCTCCAGCAAGCCTGTGGACGGCGAATCCGCCCGCATCCTGGCAGAGGCGACGGATATAAAGCAGCGGATGTCTTCCCTTGAGAACGAGACCGGCGAGGATCTGGTGCGCCTCAGAGAGGAGGCCGCCGCTGCCAAGAAACTGTACACAGAGGCCGCCCCCTGGGGCACGTTCTCTGCCGAGGCGCTGGCCAACCTGCGCTCGCAGGGACTCCGGCTGCACTTCCACGCGATTTCAAGCAAGAGGTTCTGCAGCTCCTGGGAGAGTGAAATCCCCCTGAGCGTAATCAGTGTCGAGGGCGGGATGACATACTTCGTGACTGTTCTGCGCGACGGCGAGACTCTGCCCCGCGAGCTGCAGAGCTGCGAGGTGGCCGCCCCCGAGATGGGCGCCGAGGCCCTCAAAGCAAAGTGGGAGAGTCTGGAGTCGGAATGCCGGCGAACTCTGGAGCAGATCCGCGAGGCAAAAAAGAGCCAGATGCCCGCTTTGAAAAAAGAGTATGACAAGGTGATGGGGCGTCTGGACCTATACCTGGCCGGCGCCGCCGGCAGCAGCGCCGCGGAAGACACCCTCACGGTGTTCGTGGGCTTTGCCGCAAAGAGCGAGGAGAGCCGCCTCAAGGCAGAATTCGACAAGATGGATGTGGTATATCTTTGCGAAGATGCCCGCCAGGAGGACAATCCCCCCATCAAGCTGCACAACAACAGATATTCCCGCGAGTTCGAGCGCATTACCGGAATGTACGGCATGCCTGTCTACAGCGAGGTGGACCCGACCCCGGTGATTTCGATATTCTTCCTCCTGTTCTTTGCCATGTGCATGGGCGATGCCGGATACGGCATTCTGCTGATACTCTTTGGCATCGCAATGAACAGGAAATGGATTCAGGTGGAGATGTTCTCCGGCCTGGGCACTCTCATCAGCTATCTGGGCATCGCCACTCTGGTGGTGGGTCTCGTGATGGGCTCGGCATTCGGCATGGATCTGCGGCAGGCGGCCTTTGTGCCCGACTCCCTCAAGAGCTTCATGCTGCCCGCCAAGTTCCCCGGCACCACCTACGACTACGGTATGGTGCTCTCGCTCATAATCGGCATAATCCATCTCTGTCTGGCAATGACGGTCAAGGCGGTGTCGTTCACCAAGCGGTTCGGCCTCAAAACCACCGTCAGCGCCTGGGGCTGGCTGATACTGATTGTGGGAGGCATCGCCGTGGGGCTGCTTGCGCTGGGCAAGGTGTTCTCTCCTAATGCGACCCGCTGGGCCATCATAATAATTGGCGGCATATCCGCCCTGGCGATATTCGTGTTCAACACTCCCGGACGCAATCCGCTCATCAACATCGGTGCGGGGCTTTGGGATGCATATCAGATGGTGACGGGGGTGCTGGGCGACGTGCTCAGCTACATCCGCCTCTATGCCCTCGGCCTTGCCGGCGGCATGCTGGGCGGCGCCTTCAACACCCTGGGCATGATGGTGCTGGGCGACGGCGGCGTTCCCAGATGGATTTTCTGTATTCTGGTGCTCCTCATCGGTCACGTGCTCAACCTGCTCATGAGTTGCCTGGGCGCCTTTGTGCACCCCTTGCGACTCAACTTCCTGGAGTATTTCAAAAACAGCGGCTTCGAAGGGGCCGGTGTCAAGTATAACCCTTTGAAAAATAATAACTAATAAATATTAAACTTATGGTCAACACAATTCTCGGTTATCTCGGATTCGGCCTTATGCTGGGTCTGGCCGGCATCGGCAGTTCAATCGGCACCACCATCGCGGGCAACGCGGCGGAGGGTGCTCTCAAGAAGAACACGGAAAAGGCATCCACCTACATGATCCTTTCCGCTCTCCCTGCAACTCAGGGTATCTACGGTTTCGTTGCCTTCCTGATGTGGATGGGCAAGGACTTCGCAGGCCAGGGCCCGCTGCTCTTCGGTGTAGGTCTGGCTGTGGGCGCTGTCTGCCTCATCTCTGCAATCCGTCAGGGTCAGGTCTGCGCAAACGGCATCATCGGTATCTCCCAGGGTCACGACGTGATGACTCAGACTCTCATCTACGCCGCTCTTCCCGAGTTCTACGCTATCCTCTCGCTGGTTGCAGCGCTGATGATATAGCCGCTACCGCTCCGGGTGGTATTTGAGAATGCTCTCCTGCCACTTTGCGGAGTCGATGTGGGTATAAATCTCCGTGGTAAGGATTGACTCGTGGCCCAGCATCTGCTGGACCACGCGCAGATCCGCCCCGTTCTCCACCAGATGTGTGGCAAAGGAGTGGCGGAATGTGTGGGGGGAAATCTTCTTCCCGATGCCTGCAATCTCCGCCTGATTGCCCACTATCGTGAACACCATCTGCCGGGTCAGCGGCCTACCGCGCCGGTTCAGAAACAGAAAATCTTCGTTGCCACGCTCTATCGGCAGAGTCCTGCGCTGCTGCTGATAGAGCGTGACGGCGTTTATGGCATACTCGCCCACCGGCACCAGCCGCTGCTTGCTCCCCTTGCCCAGCACCCGGATGAACCCTTCGCCAAAGAACAGGTCGGAAATCTTGAGGTTGATGAGCTCGCTGACCCGCAGCCCGCAGGAATAGAGCATCTCCAGCATCGCCTTGTTGCGGTGCCCCTCCCTTTTGGAGAGGTCCACCGAATCGATGATGGCGCTGACCTCCTCCACCGAGAGCACCACCGGCAGGTAGCGCTGCATTTTGGGGGAGTCCAGCGCATCGCAGGGCGATTTTGCCAGCCCGCTCTCCCGTTGCAGATAGTCGTAGAACGATTTGAGAGAGCTTATGGCGCGGGCCTGGGAGCGCTTGGATATCTCCCGCTCCGCCAGGGCGGCCACAAAGCGGCAGAGGTCGTCGCCCGTGGCGGCTGAGGGTGAGGCGACCTTGCTTTCCCGCAGGAAGCCCATCAGAGCGGCGATGTCGCGGCAGTAACTCTCTATTGTGTTGGGCGACATAGAGCGCTCGAACAGCAGCCAGCTGCGGTAGCCGGCCAGAGCATCGGAAAAACAGTCCTGCGGCATATTATTTCTTCTTTTTGAATTCGGGGCAGAGAGCGCTGAGGCCGCAGCTGTCGCAGAGCGGATGTTGCGCCTTGCAAGTGTAGCGTCCGTGCAGCAGAAGCCAGTGGTGGGCCGTGGGACGCTTTTCGGGCGCAATACCTGCGGAGAGATCCTTCTCCACCGCCAGCGGGGTGCTACCCTGCGAGAGCCCAAGCCGGTGGGCCACCCGGAAAACGTGGGTGTCCACCGCAATCACCGGGTCGTCGTAGAGTACGCTGGTGACCACGTTGGCCGTTTTGCGCCCGACCCCGGGCAGACGCTGCAGACTGTCGGCCTCGCGCGGCACTTCGCCGCCGAAGTCGCTGCAAATCATCCGGGCGGCATCCACGATGTGGCGGCACTTGCTGTTGGGGTAGGAGACCGACCGGATGTACGGCAGCACATCTTCATAGCCGGCCTCCGCCATCTTCTGCGGGGTGGGGAAGGCCTCGAACAGCGCCGGGGTAACCATATTGATGCGCCTGTCGGTGCACTGCGCAGAGAGCATCACCGCCACAAGCAACTGCCAGGGTGTGTCAAAATGCAGCTCGGGCTGCACCGATGGCATGTTCTTTTCGAACCAGGCGATGATTTTCCTGTATTGAGGCTTCATTCTACAGAGCGAGGTCTATTATGTCCTGGTCGCGCTCGATTTCGCGGCACGCGCACTCCCGGCACACGAATACCCGCCCGGGATATTTGCTGATGAGGGCGGTGTTGTGGGTCACGATCACGATTGCGGTGCCCTGCTCGCGGTTGATGCCGGAAAGCAGGTCCATTATGCCCTCGGCAGTCTCGCCGTCGAGGTTGCCGGTGGGCTCGTCGGCCAGTATCACTTCGGGAGAGTTGAGCAGGGATCGGGCGATGGCCACGCGCTGCTGCTCGCCGCCGGAGAGCTGGTGGGGCATCTTGTGCGCCTTGCTGGTGAGGTCAACCCGCTCCAGCACATTGCCGATGCACTCCTCAATGGCCCGCTTGTCGCGCCAGTCGGTGCTGCGCAGCACAAATTCCAGATTGTCGTGCACGCTGCGGTCCATGAGCAGCTGGAAGTCCTGGAACACCACTCCGAGGCTCCTCCTGAGGTATGGAATTTGCTTACGGGATATGCCGACAAGATTGAAGCCGCCCACTCTGGCGCGTCCGCTGCTGACTTTGTTTTCTGCGGTAAAAGAGCGTAGAATGGATGTTTTGCCACTCCCGACCCTTCCGGTGAGATATACGAAATCACCCTTATTGAGGGTGAAGTTGAGGTCGGCTATGACAAGGTTGTCCCCGTTGTTTATGTCCACGTGGGAGAATTCAATCAGTGGTGTGCTGTCAATCATAAGGCGAAATTAGAAAAAATAGCGTAATTTTGGCTCTACTATCTTTTTAAGGGTAATGCGAAAGAAATTTATAATCGGCGCCGCCGCAGCGCTACTGCTGCTCGATTGCCAGAGCGCCGGCGCCCAGATGAAAGGGGGCGAAAACTTTGCCGAGCGTCTGGAGCAGGCAAAGGAGTTGTACAACAACGAGATGTATGTCTCCGCAGAGAAGTTGCTGGACGAACTTGCGCTGGACATGCCCGACAAGCGCTCGCTGCTCTACTCCGAGGTCATGGCCAACAAAATTATGTGTGCCATTGCTTTGGGCCGCGACGATGTGGACGGCCTGGTCAAGAATCTGGAGATAGACTTCCCCAACGACCCGCAGCTGGCGGTGCTCAAGATGAATCTGGCCGACGCCAAGTTCGACAGTCAGGAATATACCGACGCCCTGGTGATGTACGAGGGCATCAGGCCGCGCAACCTCTACCGCAGCGCCCGCACCCCGTTCTACTTCAAGAAGTCATACTGCAGCATCTACGCCGGCAAGTACGACGCCGCCCTGGAGGGCTTCCAGAAGGTCATCGGGCAGAAAGAATCGCAGTACACATATCCCTCAATCTACTATTCCGGCTATGTAAATTATCTGGAG
The DNA here is from genome assembly GCA_963637965.1 of bacterium. GTDB lineage: Bacteria > Bacteroidota > Bacteroidia > Bacteroidales > UBA932 > Equibacterium. The sequence goes on along the minus strand of CAVHPI010000003.1, from coordinate 87,941 downwards.
AAGCGCTTTGAGGATGCCTTTTCGTATTTTGAAATTGCGCAGAAGGATTCGCGCTTCAGCCTCCTCTCCGAGTATTATATGGTGGAGTGCAAGTTTATGATGAAGGACTACGACTATGCCATAGAGAACGGCCCCAAGCTCTACTCCAAGGTCAACAAGCAGCAGAAGGCCGACCTGAGCCGCATTGTGGCGGAGTCATACTTCGGCAAGGGGGACAACGCCGAGGCGATGCGTCACCTCTCGCAGTATATGAAATCCGGGGTCAACATCACCCGCAAGGACCACTACCTCTACGGCGTGCTCTCATACTCGCTGGGTGACGTGAACAAGGCGGTGGACGAGCTGGGCAAGGTGGCCGGCAGCGACGATGTGCTGGGGCAGAGCGCCTATTACTACCTGGGCAACTGTTTCCTCAGGCGGCGCAACAAGATGGCGGCGCTGGAGGCCTTCAAGTCGGCCTCGGAGATGGGCTTCGACGCCCTGGTGGAGGAGGACGCCCTCTTCAACTACGCCAAATTGAGCTACGATGTCAATTCGGATATGTCGGTGTTCCACAAGTTTGTGGAACGCTATCCCGACAGCGGCAAGGGGGATGTCATAGACTCCTATGTCGCCGCTTCGTCGCTTGAGAATAAAGATTACGAGAGCGCCATCACCGCCCTGCACAGGATAGGCAAGCCCACCGCGGCAGACAACAACAACCTGCAGAAGGCGCTGCTGCTGCGCAGCGTGGACCTCATAAACAACGGCGGATACCGCGCCGCGGCCCCTCTGCTGGAGGAGGCCGTATCGCTGGATTCGGGGCAGATGACCACCGACGTGGCCCGCTTCTACCTGGCGGAGTGCAACTATGCCGAGGGCAACTACAAGTCGGCCCTCTCGCTGCAGAATTCGCTGCTGCTGACCCCCTCCTTCATGGAGACGGACATGGGGCGGGAACTTAACTACAATGTGGCCTATACACACTTCAAACTGGGGGATTTTGCCTCTTCGGAGACCTACTTCAGCCGCTTCCTCAAGGGGGAGAAAGGTGTGCGCAGCACCACCGTAAAGGATGCCGGGGTGCGTCTGGCCGACTCCTATTTCATGCAGAAGAAATACGCCGAAGCGGCGACGGAATATGAGAGCGTGGCCTCCGCCTATTCCGACGACGACCTCTACCCGCTCTATCAGGCGTCGCTGGCCTACGGCCTGAGCGGCGGCGAGGCCAAAAAGCAGAATATGCTGGAGAAGGCCATCCGCAAAAATACAGCCTCTCCGCTCTATATGACCTCCCTCTACGAGTTGGGCCGCTCTTATGTGGGCAGCGGCAAAACCGCCAAGGCCAAGAGCATCTTCAACGACATAATCTCCAAGCGGGACAGCGACTACTATGGCAAGGCGCTGCTGGAGATGGCGATGATAAGCGCCAACGCGGGAGAGTACAAGCAGGCCATCTCCTATTACGACAAGGTGGTGCGCCAGCTGCCCGGCAGCGCCGACGCCACCAACGCCCTCTCCGGAATGGAGAGCGTGTACCAGCTGCAGAACAAGCCCTCCGAATATCTGGCCTATCTGGACAGAATGGGCCTCTCCGGCATAAAGACTGCCGGTGAGAAGGAGTCCATGATATTTGCCGCCGCAGAGCAGATTTACCTCTCCGGCAACTATTCCAACGCGCTGCGTTCGCTGCGCTCATATGTGGACAATTATCCGCAGGGGGCCAACATCGGCCAGGCATACTACTACATGGGCGAATCCTACCTCAAACAGTCGCGCAAAGAGTTTGCGGCCGATGCGTTTGAGAAAGCCATCGAGTGCGGCGCGGGCGAATACACCGAGGCCGCCGTGGGCAATTATGCCGACATCACCTACAGCCTGGGACAGTACTCCAAAGCCTCCGCGGCCTACGAAAAGCTGCTGGGCATCTGCGGCAGCGACGAGGCCAAGGAGCAGGCGCGCCTGGGCGTGATCAAGTCGGAATATGGCGACCGCCACTATATGCGGGCCATCGGCGAGGCGCAGAAGCTGCATGCCGAGGGGGCCGGCTCTGACGTCTGCCGCGAGGCGGACTTCATCACCGCCAAATCGTACATAGTGCTGGGCAACCGCGAGGAGGCCCGCCCCATATTCACCGACCTCGCGGCCGATGTCAGCGATGCAATCGGTGCGGAGAGCAAATACATACTCATCTCCGACACCTACAACTCGGGCGATTTTGCCGCTCTGGAGCAGATGGTCTATGATTTTGCCGACACCGGCACAGACCAGGTCTACTGGCTGGCCAAGAGCTTTATCGCCCTGGGCGACTCTTTTGCCGACCGTGCCGACTACGAGCAGGCAAAGGCGACCTGGCAGAGCATCAGCGACAACTACAAGCCCTCCGGGGCCCAGGACGATGTGCCGGAGCAGGTGGAGATGAGGCTTAAGAAAATCAATGACAAGAGTTCAGCGAAACAGAAATGAAACGGATATTGACAATTGCGGCATCGCTGCTGCTCTGCAGCGGCCTCCATGCTCAGATCGATCCCACGGTGGAGGTCAGCAGGAGCTATAAGGTGAATGTCGCCGACATAGAGAAACCCATTGCGGGAGAGCATTTCGTGGACGACTCACTGCAGAAGTTCGACGTGGCGTTCGACTACTCCATTTTTGAGCGGCCCTACACCGATCTCTACGAATTTACCCCCTATCAGACCGACAGCATAAGCAAGGTTGTCCGCCGTCGTCCGCCCCGCCTGATGATGCAGGCGGGCAGCCAGTTCCCCTTCTCGCCCGAGGTCGTGCTCCGCTCGCAGCTGGTGACCAAGCCCCGCCTGAATGTGGGCATCGATGCCGACTTTCGCACCCTGATGAACAAGATGGACTATCTTGGAGAGGAGAAGGCGCTCTCCACCGACCGTCTCGGGGCGGGGGTGGGGACCCATCTCAAGCACGCCTGGAGCACCGGCGAAATTACTGCCGGCATCGGCGTCAAGATGGATGCCTACAACGACAAATATGCAGAAAACGAACTGACCCACAACTTGACTTTGGGCAACATGTTCTTTCATCTGACCAGCGCCAACCCCAAGGAGAACAGCGTGTTCTACACCCTGGACTTCAATTATGCGGCGGCGGCCAAGAAGCTGGGCGGCCTGCCTGAGATGGACACCACTTTCAACAACTCCCGCATGTCCCTCAAGGGGACCATCGGCTCCTCTTTCGACAAGCACCGCGTGTATGTGAATATGGTGTATCAGACGGCAATTTCGGGCCGTGGAGACAGCAAGGTCAATGTGGGTCTGCTGGAGTTCATGCCGGTCTATGAATATGCCCAGGGGCCGTTCAAGATAAGGGCGGGGGCCCGCTTCGGCAATAAATACATCGGCACCGATGCCTCCACCACCATCCATCCCGAGGCCGACTTAAAGCTGGAGCTGGTCAAGAACAATTTGTGGGTGCGCGCCATCGTTTCGGGCGGCAACGAGCTCAACTCCCTGGTGGATTATATCGCGGACGCTCCCTGGCTCTGCAGCGGGCTGGGCAAGACCGACGCCACGGCCACCGACGCCATAGGGGTGCGCAATCTGGAGAGCAAGTTCTCGATAGAGAGCGTCATCGCCGGCCGGTTTGCCTTCTCGCCCTATGTGGCCTTCAACAACTACAGCCACAAGATGCAGCTGCGTACCGTGTTCTCGTCCACAAATCTGCCGCTGCTGCTGCCCCAGTATTCCGACTACAAGATGGTGCAGCTGGGCTTTGAAACCTCCTGGAAGTCCAAGAACCTCACCATCAATGCAAATCTGAACCACAACAACGCCTATAACGGCACAGAAACTCCGGTGAATATGATTGCGGACTGGACGTGGGGGGCTTCTATGGAGTTCAATGTGAAACGCCGCGTGTTCCTCAACGCCTCATACGTCTACGAGAGCGGCCGCTATGCCTGGGAGGGGGAAATCCCCGATTACAGCGACCTGTCGGTGACTCTCACCGGAGTCATCAGCCGCCATATTTCCGCTTATGTCAAGGGGGGCAACCTGCTGGACAATATGAATTACCGCTTCTATGCGATTCCGGAAATCGGGCGCAATATCGGTGGCGGCGTCAGGATTAATTTTTAGAGCTCCCCATTTTTTAGTACCTTTGTGAGATGCTAAAAATTAAAGGCGCTTTTGCGCTATAGAGTAGCGAAACTTTGCATATGAAAGAAGAAACAGAAGCACAGGCGCAAGCCGCACAAGAATATTCCGCATCGAGCATCCAGGTCCTTGAAGGACTGGAGGCTGTGCGCAAAAGACCTTCGATGTATATCGGAGATGTCTCTGCCCGCGGATTTCATCATTTGGTATATGAGGTGGTGGACAACTCCATCGACGAGGCCCTTGCAGGCTTCTGCACCGATGTAGAGGTCTCCATTCTGGAGGGCGACTCCATCCGCGTGAAAGACAACGGCCGCGGTATCCCCGTGGGAATGCACGAGAAGGAGCACCGCTCCGCCCTTGAGGTCGTGCTCACGGTGCTGCATGCCGGCGGCAAGTTCAGCAAAAACAGCTACAAGGTCTCCGGCGGTCTGCACGGCGTGGGCGTATCCTGCGTGAACGCTCTCAGCGACCATCTCACCGCAGAAATCCACCGCGAAGGCAAGAAGTTCATCCAGGAGTATTCCAAGGGAAAGCCGCTCTACGATGTAAGGGAGATGGGCGATGCCGACGACACCGGCACAATCATCACATTCCATCCCGATCCCGAGATATTCAGCGTGTCGGTGTATGACTACAACACCATCGCCGACCGTCTGCGCGAGCTGGCCTACCTCAACAAGGGGGTCCGCCTTATACTAAAAGATTTCCGCCCCCGCACCGACGACGAGGGCAACCCCGTGTCGGAGCCCCGCACGGATGTGTTCTATTCAGAGAGGGGCCTGGTAGAGTTCATCAACTATCTGGACGGCAACCGCGAGAAACTCTGCGAAGGGGCCATCTATCTGGAGACCGACAAGGTGATTCCGATTGAGGTTGCGATGCAGTACAACACCGGATTCACAGAGAACATCCACTCTTACGTAAACAACATCAACACCATAGAGGGCGGTACCCATCTGAGCGGTTTCCGCCGCGGACTCACCACCACCCTCAAGAACTACGCAGACAAGAACGGTTTTCTTGAGAAGCTCAAGTTTGACCTGGACCCCAGCGACTTCCGCGAGGGCCTCACGGCGGTGATTTCAGTTAAGGTGGCCGAGCCTCAGTTTGAGGGTCAGACCAAGACAAAGTTGGGCAACAGCGAGGTGATGGGTCTGGTGTCCACCGCTGTCAGCCAGGCGCTGGATGCCTATCTCGAGGAGCATCCAAAGGATGCCCGCCTCATCATAGACAAGGTGATTCTGGCCGCCACCGCACGCCACGCAGCCCGCAAGGCGCGCGAGTTGGTGCAGCGCAAAACGGTGATGTCCGGTGCAGGACTCCCCGGCAAGCTTGCCGACTGCACCAGCCGCGACCCCGAGAAGTGCGAGATATTCCTGGTGGAGGGAGACTCCGCAGGCGGTACGGCCAAGATCGGCCGCGACCGTATGTTCCAGGCAATCCTCCCGCTGCGAGGTAAGATTCTGAATGTGGAGAAAGCTATGGAGCACCGCGCTTTCGAGAGTGAGGAAATCCGCAACATATACACCGCGCTGGGCGTTACCGTGGGTACCCCCGAGGATCCCAAGGCGCTCAACATCAGCAAGCTTCGCTACCACAAGATTGTGCTGATGACCGATGCCGATGTCGACGGACGCCACATCAACACCCTTATATTGACCCTGTTCTTCCGCTATATGCCCGATTTGCTCTACAACGGGTATGTATATCTGGCCACTCCGCCCCTCTATCTTGTGAAGAAGGGCAAAGAGGAGGTCTACTGCTGGAGCGACGAAGAGCGCAGCGCGGCGGTGGAGCGCATGTCCGGCGGTCGCGGAGAGTCGGGAGTCAAGGTGCAGCGCTATAAAGGTCTGGGTGAGATGAGCGCGACCCAGCTCTGGGAAACCACTATGGACCCGGAGCACCGCCAGATGAAGAGGGTGCACGTGGAGAACGCCGCTGAGGCCGACCGCATCTTCTCGATGCTGATGGGTGACGACGTACCGCCTCGCCGCGATTTTATCGAGCAGAACGCAAAATACGCTAATATCGACGCATAACAATTGAACAATATGGATATTTTTGAAAGAATAGCAAAAGATGCCGGCGGTCCGCTCGGCCAATACAGAGAAAAGGCGCAGGGTTACTTCATGTTCCCCAAGCTTGAGGGTGAAATAGGCCCTCATATGAAGTTCCAGGGCGAGGATGTGCTCTGCTGGAGCCTCAACAACTATCTTGGCCTTGCCAACCATCCCGAGGTGCGCAAGGCGGATGCAGAGGCGGCGGCGCGCTGGGGTCTCGCATATCCTATGGGCAGCCGCATGCTCACCGGCCACACCTCCCTGCACGAGAAGCTGGAGCGCGAGCTGGCCGACTTCGAGAAGAAGGAGGACGCCTTCCTCTTCAACTTCGGATATCAGGGCATCGTGTCCACGATACAGAGCCTGCTGACCCGTGCCGACGTGGTCGTGCACGACAAGGAGGCCCACGCCTGTCTGATCGACGGCTGCATGCTGGCCAGCAAGGCGGAGCGCCTGTCGTATAAGCACAATGACATCGCCAACTTCGAGAAGGTGATTCAGCACGCACTTGAGATCACAGAAAAGACCCACGGCGGCATTCTGGTGATCACGGAGGGCGTATATGGTATGACCGGCGCGCTGGGCAACCTGGGCGAGCTGGTGGAGATGAAGAAGAAATACCCCTTCCGCATACTTATCGACGATGCTCACGGATTCGGCGTCACCGGTCCCACCGGCCGCGGCACCAGCGAGCACTTCGGGGTTATGGACGGAATTGACCTCTATATCGGCGCCTACGCCAAGTCCATGGCCGCAATCGGCGGTTTCGTGGCGGGTCCGCGCGACATTATCAAATACCTGCGCTACAATATGCGCTCCCAGATCTACGCCAAGGCTCTGCCGATGGCTCTGGTGGAGGGCTGCCTCAAGCGTCTCGAGATTATCCGCAGCGAAGAGGGCGACCGTCTGCGTGCAAAATTGTGGGAGATTACCCGCGCGCTGCAGAAGGGCTTCCGCGACCTGGGCTTCGAAATCGGCCCTGCAGAGGCGTGCGTGACCCCCGTGTTTATGGAGGCCAACCTGCCGCAGGCCACCAATATCGTGATTGACCTGCGCAAGCGCTATCATATCTTCTGCTCTATCGTTACCTGGCCTGTGGTGCCCAAGGGCATCGTGATGTTCCGCATCATCCCCACCGCCGCCCACAGTATGGAGGATGTTCAGTACACACTGGACGCCTTTGCCGATGTGCGCAAGAGGCTGCTGGCAGGGGAGTACGCTTCGGACAGCCTGCAGAATATGGCTATTTAACTGAAAGTTTAGAGTTTAGAGGGGGAGAGAAAGTTTAAGAAGGGGGGCCGAGGGGCTCCCCTTCTTTGTTGCCGGTTATTGTCGCCCGGGGCTAGATGTCGTTTGATGTGCGCAGGTCCTGGAAGCCTTCTCCCAGAATTTCGGCCGAGTCCAGCACATTCACAAAGGCGGTGGGGTCGATGCGGGCCACCTTCTCTTTGAGGCGGATCATCTCGCGGCGGCCCACCACAACATACAGAATGTCGCGCTCCTCGCCGCTGTAGAGCCCTTTGCCGGGAATCAGAGTGGCGCCGCGCCCCATCTCGTTGAGTATGTAACTGCGTATGGCCTCGCTTTCGCGGGTGATTATCATCATGGTCTTGGCCCGTTTGGGGCCCTCCAGAATCAGGTCAATGACGCGGCTGCACACGAATATGATGACCCAGGAGTACATCGGCAGCTTCCAGTCGCCGAATGCGAACACGGTGCTCAGGGTAATCATTCCGTCCACGATAATATTGCAGATGCCCATCGACAGGTGTGTGTACTTGCGCATTATCATTGAGATGATGTCACTGCCGCCGGTGGTGGCGTGCGAGCGGTACACAAGCCCCAGCCCCACGCCGTACACGACGCCGCCGAACACGGAGGCTATTATCTGGTGCTGGAAGGCGCCTATTTCCACAATGTCGGGCTCTATGAGAGAGGCATAGCCATACAAGCGGTGCATCAGCTGCATGAAGAGGGGCAGCAGCACGGTGCTGGCGATGGTCTTGATGCCGAAGCGGTTGCCCAACACGATGAATCCCAGAATAAGTAGGGGAATATCCATGCACAGGGCCACGAACTCGGTTTCGTAGCCCCAGAGGTGGTGGAACACCATGCCGAGGCCGTATGTGCCGCCCGGGGCGAATCCGTAGGGCTCCACAAGCATCACGGCGCCGGCGGCGTATATGAAGTTGCCCAGCACCAGCGCGCTGTATTCCTTTATTGTCGTCTTTGTCTTTTCTGTCATAGGTTCGGTCAAGTGTACTGTCTAACAGAGAGTAAATATATAAAAAAATGAGCTGACCGCAATCCAGCCGTCAGCTCATTGATAAGAGGTACCAAGCAGAATCGAACCGCTGTACCAGGTTTTGCAGACCTGTGCCTAACCACTCGGCCATGGTACCGTTGTTGAAACCGTCCGCTAAGATAAGCGATTTTTTACAAATCACCAAGAATTGTTTACCTTTACATCTCTTATGAAGAAGTTTCGCATACCTTTGCTGTTTGTGGGGGCGGCAATTTTGATGCTGCTGTTTTTCACCGACAGGAATAATTTCCGCTATCATTATCAGGTAGGGGGCACCTGGAACTATGAAACCCTCACCGCGACCTTCGATTTTCCCATTTTAAAGAGCGAAGAGCAGATTCTCTCAGAAAGGGAGCAGAAATATGCCGAGACCACAGACTGCTACCGACTCGACGAGAATGTCCAGGAGCAGGTGGCGGCCGCCTTCTTGCAGTTCGGGAGCGATTCCCTGCACAGCGCGGCGGTGACCTCTCTGGGAGAGATATATTCCGCCGGGGTGGTCACGGCCCTTAACGGCAGCGGCGATATGGTGAGCATCCGCCGCGGCAAGAGCATCACCAAAGTCCCCTCCAGCAACATATACACGACGGAGGAGGCGTGCCGCAAGTTCATGGCCGACATCCGCGCCGCGGCGGACGGTCTCAATGCCGATTCGCTTGCGGCGGCGGGCAGGATTTCCCGCGCGATAGTGCCCAACCTCTACTTTGACGAGCAGACAACCTCCAAGCTGGCGCGGCAGGCGATAGAATCCATCTCCCCGACCGACGGAATGGTTTATTCCGGGCAGACGATAGTCTCCACGGGGCAGGTAATCACTACCGAGGTGGCCAGAATGCTGGACTCCTACAAAGCCGAGTTTGTGGCGGCCTACGGCGGCAGCACGCAGTCTGACCTGCTGGTGACGCTGAGCCATCTGATGATTGTGCTGCTGCTGTTGGCGGTATATCTGCTCACGATTTACACTTCCGACTCCGAGTTGCTGCTCAACTGGCGCAACATCGCCTTTCTGGTGATGCTGTATGTGTTAATGTACATCGGCATTGCGGTGTTCCCCGCCGCCGGCGGCACAATATTATATCTGATACCGTTTGCCCTGTTCGTGCTCTATGTGCAGGAGTTTTTCCAGGACAGGGTGTGCCTTGGCATATATCTGGCGGCATTGCTGCCGCTGCTGGCCCTGCGCGACAACGGGGTGGAACTCTATCTGATGAACGCCTTGAGCGGCGCCGTGCTGCTGGTGAGCTTCCGCCACTTCAGCCGCGGCTTCAGGCAGTTTGCAAACTCGGCATTCATGTTTGCCGCAATGATGTTTGTGTATCTGGCCTTCAGGGTCATCACAGGCACTCCGGCGGCCAGGCTGGCGATACTGTTCATAGCCCTCAACTCGGTGTTGGCGGTGCTTGGTTATCCCTTCATATATCTCTTCGAGAGGATGTTTTCCCTGGTGTCGCAAATGCGGCTTTGGGAGCTGTCGGACACCAACAACCCGCTGCTGCTGGAGGTGGCGCGCAAGGCGCCCGGCACATTCCAGCACTCGCTCAATGTGGCCAATATGGCGGAGGCGGCCTGCCGCGCAGTGGGCGGCAACACCCGTCTGGTGCGGGTCGGCGCCCTCTATCACGACATCGGCAAGATAAACAATCCGCAGTGCTTCACGGAGAATGAGACCGCCGCCGGCAGCTATCACAAGAGTTTGACGGCGCAGCAGAGCGCGCAGGACATCATACGCCATGTGGATGACGGTCTGGAGCTGGCGCGGCGGCACAATCTGCCCGAGCCGGTGGTGAATATGATTTCCAGCCACCACGGCACCACAAAGGCGATGTATTTCTATACCAAGTATTGCAACGAGGGGGGCGACCCGGCTAATGTGGAGCCCTTCAGCTACCACGGCAAGCTGCCCGAGTCAAAAGAGGAGATGGTGCTGATGTTCGCCGACAGCGTGGAGGCGGCTTCCCGCTCGCTCAAGGATTACACTCCCGAGAGCATTTCTGCCGTGGTCGGCAAAATCGTGGATGGAAAGATAGAGCAGGGACAGGCTGCGAAGGCAGACATCACAATGGGAGAAATCGACACCGTGAAGCGCGTCTTCGTGGACTATCTGCAGCAGATGTACCACGTCCGCATCGCCTATCCCGAGCCCTCTAAAAAATTGAAATCTAAGAAATAGCCTTTTTCTTGACTGCGTTTGCGGTGAGCTCTATGGCTATTATGAGCGCGGCTCCCACAATCGCCCAGATTATTGCGCCTGCAACGTGCGGTTCGCCTGCAAAGTCGGCGGGGAGCACGGGGCGTTCGACGCCGCTCTCGAGCATTGTCTTCCAGGGCCACACTTTGAGCAGCGAGCCCAGCATAAGGCCGGAGAGAAACATCATACTGCCGTTATAGGCCCTTTTGAGCAGCCACGACAGGGCGTGGGAGAAGGCCAGAATGCCCACAACGGCACCCAGTGCGAACACAGCCAGCACCGCGATGTCCAGATTGCTGACGGCGGCCATTATATAATCGTATTTGCAGAGCAGCACCAGCACAAAACTGCCCGAGATGCCGGGGAGAATCATAGTGCACATGGCAATCGCGCCGCACAGGAATATGAAGGGGAGGCTGTCGCCGGTCTGACTGGGAGAGAGCAGGCAGAGCCCTGCACCGCAGATGACCCCCACAATCATCGATATCCAGCCGGTGAGCTTGACATTTTCCAGCTGCCGCACCATATACACGGTGGAAATCAGCACCAGCCCAAAGAAGAACGACCAGGTCTGTATGGGGTGGTTCTCCAGCAGGTAGAGCATAACTTTTGCCAGCGAGAATATGCTGATGCCCAGACCTATGGCCAGTGAGAGCAGAAAATTGCCGTTGATGGCCTTCCATGCCTCGGAGATCTTGCCGTGGAACACCAGGGAGAGGGTTTTGCCGTTGATGGCCTTGATGGCCTCGATTAACTCTTCGTAGATGCCTGTGAGAAAGGCGATTGTGCCGCCGCTGACGCCGGGGATTACATTCGCGGCTCCCATCAGCAGCCCTTTGACCGCCACCATCACATAGTGTGAAAACTTATTCATAACGCTTTTAAATAAATAGAGACCGGTCGGTTGGGCCGGTCTCCATATCAATTATCCGGAATCGGGTGCAGACTAGCTGTTCTTGATTGCGGCCTGCGCGGCGGCAAGGCGTGCGATAGGAACGCGGAAAGGTGAGCAGGATACGTAGTTCATGCCGATCTTGTGGCAGAATTCCACGGATGCGGGATCACCGCCGTGCTCGCCGCAGATACCCACCTTGAGGTTCTCGCGGGTGCTGCGGCCGCCCTTGACGCCGACCTCGATGAGCTTGCCGACAGACTCGGTGTCGATGCTCTGGAACGGGTCGAAGGGGAGAATCTTGTTGTCAAGATAATCCTTCATGAAGCTGCCGATGTCGTCGCGGCTGAAGCCGTAGGTCATCTGGGTGAGGTCGTTGGTACCGAAGGAGAAGAACTGCGCGGTGCGGGCCATGCGGTCTGCAAGGATAGCGGCGCGGGGAATCTCGATCATTGTACCGAACAGGAACGGGATGTCGATGTCGTATTTCTCTTCAATCTCTTTGTGGACGCGGTCGCAGATGCGTTTCTGGAAGTTGAGCTCGTTCACGGATACGGTCACGGGGATCATGATCTCCGGCTTGGGCTCGAAGCCCTCGGTATAGAGCTCGGCAGCGGCCTCGAAGATTGCGCGGAACTGCATTTCGCTCAGGCTGGGGTAGCTGATGCCCAGACGTACGCCGCGGTGACCCATCATGGGGTTGACCTCGTGCAGAGCCTCGCCTCTCTTGCGGATTTCCTCAACGGTGATGCCCAGCTCGTCGGCCAGCTCCTGCTGCTTGTCCTCTGTCTGAGGCACGAACTCGTGCAAGGGCGGGTCAAGCAGACGGAAGGTGACGGACTTGTTGTTCATGACCTTCATGGTGGCCTTTGCAGACTCCTTAACGTAAGGCTCAAGCTCCTTGATGGCCTTGAGGCGCTCCTCGGGAGTTGCGGTGTGGATCACCTTGCGCAGTTTTGCAAGGGGAGCCTCGCTGTTCTTGCCATAGAACATGTGCTCGATGCGGAACAGACCGATGCCCTCGGCGCCGAACTCGATTGCCTTTGCGGCGTCATCGGGGTTGTCGGCGTTGGTGCGGACACCCAGCTTGCGGAATTTGTCCACGAGAGACATGAACTTCACGAAGCGGGGATTCTCGCTGGCATCCATAGTGCCTACGGGCTCTGCGTAAACCAGACCCTTGCTGCCGTTCAGAGAGAAGACGTCGCCCTCTTTGTATTCCTTGCCGGCGATGGTGAGCTTGCGGCCGCCCTCGGGCAGATCTTCGAACTTGACGGCGTCGCAACCTACGATGCAACACTTGCCCCATCCGCGCGCTACCAGAGCTGCGTGGCTGGTCATACCTCCGCGGGCTGTGAGCAGACCCTCTGCGGCGCGCATACCCTCAACATCCTCGGGGTTGGTCTCGTCGCGCACCAGAATGGCCTTCTCTTTCTTCTGAGCCATTGCAACGGCCTTTTCGCTGGTGAATACGATCTTGCCGACCGCTCCGCCGGGGCCTGCGGGCAGACCCTGGGCGATTACTGTGGCCTTCTTCTCGGCTGCGGGGTCAAGCACGGGGTGCAGGAGCTCGTCCAGCTGAGCGGGGCTCACGCGCATTACTGCGGTCTTCTCGTCGATGAGGCCCTCTTCCAGCATGTCCATTGCCATGTTGAGGGCTGCGATGCCGGTGCGTTTGCCCACGCGGCACTGGAGCATCCAGAGTTTACCGTCCTGAATGGTGAACTCGATGTCCTGCATGTCGTTATAGTGCTTCTCGAGGTTCTGGCGGATGGTGTCCAGCTCTTTGTAAACCTCGGGCATTGCCTTCTCCAGTGAGGGGAGATTCTTATTGTGCTCGTTCTTGGTGGCCTCGTTCAGGGGGTTGGGGGTGCGGATACCTGCCACAACGTCCTCGCCCTGAGCGTTGATGAGCCACTCGCCGTAGAACTTGTTCTCGCCGGTGGCGGGGTTGCGGCTGAATGCAACGCCGGTGGCGCTGGTCTCGCCCATATTGCCGAATACCATAGACTGTACGGTTACAGCGGTACCCCAGTCATCGGGAATGCCCTCGATGTGGCGGTATGCGATGGCGCGCTTGCCGTTCCAGGATTTGAACACGGCGCCGATGCCGCCCCAGAGCTGTGCGCGGGCATCATCGGGGAACTCTTTGCCCAGAACCTCGAACACTCTCTTCTTGAAAGCGTCGCAGAGGGCGATGAGGTCCTCCTCTGTGAGCTCGGTGTCAAGCTTGTAGCCCTTGGCTGCCTTTACATCGGCCATCATGGCGTCCAGCTGCACGCGGATGCCCTTGCCGTCCTCGGGCTCGATGCCCTCTGCCTTCTCCATGACGACGTCGGAGTACATCATGATCAGACGGCGGTATGCGTCATATACGAAACGGGGATTCTTGGTCTTGGCAATCAGGCCGGGGATGGTGGCGCTGCACAAACCGATGTTGAGCACGGTCTCCATCATGCCGGGCATAGAACTGCGGGCGCCGCTGCGGCAGGATACCAGAAGGGGATCCTTTGTATCGCCGAATTTGCGGCCCATGATGGCCTCTGTGGCTTTGAGGGCTTCGTCAACCTCTGCCGCGAGATCTGCGGGGAACTGGCCGCCCAGGTTAAAGTACTCTGTGCAGCACTCAGTTGTGATAGTGAAGCCTGCGGGAACGGGCATTCCCAAAAGGCACATCTCGGCAAGGTTGGCACCTTTGCCGCCCAGCAATTCGCGCATCTTGCCGTTGCCGTCTGCGCTCTTGCCGCCAAAACGATAAACTCTTTTTACCATAAATTCCTAACTAAGTATAATATTGTTGTATTATTTCAGCTAAAACGCAAATATATGAAATATTGTTATATTTACCCCAACAAAATACCCAAATATGAACAAGTCCGTTAAAGTTATGAATTGCAGGCTCCCCAAGGGAGCAGATATTGAAGATGTGGTAAAATTTTTCGGCAGACGGGGGGTCGATGTTGTCGGTGTGGACTGCGTCAACTGGAAGGAATATCCCTACCGCCCGCAGGTGAAATTCCGCATTGCCCACAACTGCGACGAAATCTTCCTGCAGTTCCGCGTGGTGGAGCGGGGGGTACGCGCCACTTTCGGCTATGACTTCGGCTCCCGCCCCTGGACCGACTCGTGCGTGGAGTTCTTCTTGATTCCCGACCCGGCCAAGGGGGACTATTTCAACATAGAGATGAATTGCATCGGCCACGGCACGTTTGCCTGCGGCCCCGACCGCAGCAATCGCCATAACTTCGATGATTCTGTTATAAGCCGCATCCGCAGGGTCTCAACCCTCGGCTCGCAGCCGGTGGTGATTGAGGGGGGGCGCCGCTGCTGGACCCTGACGATGGCCATCCCCTTTGATATCTACGGCCTGGACGGCGGCAGCATTTCCGGCCGCACGCTCAAGGGCAACTTCTACAAGTGCGGCGACGACATGCCGGTGCCCCATTTCGTGAGCTGGAACCCGATAGGGTGCCCCACGCCCAACTTCCATGCGCCCGAATATTTCGGAGATATTATTTTTGAGTAGAGAGGGCGGCCACGGCGTCGCTCACGGTGAAGTTGCTGCCCCCGATGAATATCAGATCGTTGGGCGCGGCCTGCGCCTTTGCCGCTGCGAGGGCTTCTGCCACCGTGGGGGCCTGATGGCCAGTGATGCCGTATTTTGCAAGTTTGTCCGCAAGGGTCGCCACGCTCATCGCACGCGCTGTGGAGGGCTGGGTCAGGATGTATGACACTCCGCTGTCGGGGATTATCATCTCCGGGGCGATGGCGTCCACATCTTTGTCGCTGACCACTCCGAACACGATGTATATGTGGCCGTAATTGCCGCGGACGGCCTTCAGTTGAGAGAATACCGGCAGCAGGCCGTGGGCGTTGTGGCCGATGTCGCAGATTATGTCGGGCGCGCAGCGGAGCTGCTCCCACCGGCCGTGGAAGGCGGTGAGGGCGGCGGTGCGGCAGATGCGCTCCGTGTTAAATTCAATGTGCCGGCTGCGGCGCAGGGTGTCCAGCGCCGCCTTTACGGTGTGCAGGTTCTGCCGCTGATACGACCCCTTGAGGTCCAGCTGCCCGCTCTCCAGGCAAATTGAGGATTCGTGCTCGGCGGCGAAGACGAGCGGCGCATTGCGCTCTGCCGCCGCCTTTTCGAACACCGGACGGGTGCGGGGGGTGAACTCTCCCACGACTGCCGCAACTCCCTCCTTTATGATGCCCGCCTTCTCAAAGGCGATTTTTTCCGGGGTGTCTCCCAGGTAGGCGGTGTGCTCCAGCGAGATGTTGGTGATGACGCTAAGGCAGGGGGTGATTATGTTGGTGGAGTCGAGCCGGCCGCCGAGTCCGCACTCTATCACCGCCAGATCCACATCCTCCCGGGCAAAATAGTCCAGCGCCATTGCGGTTGTGATTTCGAAAAACGACGGGTCGGCGCTCTGCATAAAGCTCTCCGTCCTGTCCAGAAATGCCTCCACTGCGGAGCGGGGGATAAGGCTGCAGCCCTCTGCCGAGATAATCTTGATGCGCTCGCGGAAGTCGCTCAAATGGGGCGAGGTGTAGAGCCCGACGCGCATTTTGCCGCTGAGAGCGGCGGCCAGCATGGAGCTCACCGAGCCTTTGCCGTTGGTGCCGGCCACATGAATGGAGGCGTAGTTGAGGTGCGGGTGGCCCAGAAATGCGTCAAACGCCTTCATGGTGTCCAGCCCAGGTTTGTAGGCCTTGCCCCCCACAATCTGATAAGAGGGGAAACGGTTGAAAAGTTTCTCTATTTTTTCTTCGTAACTCACGCCGCGAAATTACACAATTTGTTACTTTTGCGAATTATATATACCTCCCCGAGTATGAAAATATTGTTTTTTAGAAACGGCGCCGGAAGCGTCATCGCCGCACAAACTGTCAATACTCAGCCACAAGAGGCCATTAAGGCTCTTGAGTGGCTTTTTTCTTCGTCTCTCATAGAGGGCGCAGAGCATCTGGAGGGCCTCTTTGTGGGGCCTCGCCGCGAGATGGTGACCCCCTGGAGCACCACGGCGGTGGAGATAACCCAGAACATGAATGTCGGCGGAATCTCCCGCATAGAGGAGTACTTCCCCGTGCAGAGCGAGTCGGCGGCTTTTGACAAGATGCTGCAGCGGCTCTACCGCGGTCTTGATCAGGACATCTTCAAGGTGGACCACACCCCCGAGCCGATCGAGTATATCACCGATTTCGACGAATACAATATCCGCGAGGGTCTGGCCCTCTCGGCAGAGGAGATACAGTATCTCAAGGACCTCTCCGCCCGTCTGGGCCGCAGCCTCACCGACAGCGAGGTGTTCGGCTTCAGCCAGGTCAACAGCGAGCATTGCCGCCACAAGATATTCAACGGCACATTCATCATCGACGGCAAGGAGATGCCCTCTTCGCTTTTCAAGTTGATCAAGAAGACCACAGCCACCAATCCCAACAGCGTGGTCTCCGCATACAAAGACAACTGCGCCTTTATCGAGGGCCCCACGGTGGAGATGTTCCATCCGCAGGACGGCTCCAAGCCCTCTCTCTTTGAGATGGACGAGGCCGAGACGGTGATCTCCCTCAAGGCCGAGACGCACAACTTCCCCACCACTGTGGAGCCCTTCAACGGCGCCGCCACCGGCACGGGCGGGGAAATCCGCGACCGCATTGCCGGCGGCAAGGGCTCGTTCCCCATTGCCGGCACGGCCGTATATATGACCAGTTACCCCCGCTTTGAGGAGGGCCGCCGCGCCTGGGAGAAGTTCCAGGAGCGCAAATGGCTCTATCAGACCCCGCAGGAAATTCTGATCAAGGCCTCCAACGGCGCCAGCGACTTCGGCAACAAGTTTGGCCAGCCGGTGATCTGTGGCTCGCTGCTCACCTTTGAGTATGGCGACGGGCGGGGCATGTACGGCTTTGACAAAGTGATAATGCAGGCCGGCGGCGTGGGCTATGCCCGCAGGCGAGACTCCCTCAAGGAGACCCCCGGCACCGGTGACGCAGTGGTGCTGCTGGGCGGCGACAACTACCGCATCGGCATGGGCGGCGGCGCGGTGAGCAGCGTGGCCACCGGCGAATATGCCAACGCCATAGAGCTCAACGCGGTGCAGCGTTCCAACCCCGAGATGCAGAAGAGGGCCTACAATGCCATCCGCGCGATTGCAGAGGAGAAGGATAATACCATAATATCCGTGCACGATCACGGCGCTGGCGGCCACCTGAACTGCCTCTCGGAGCTCGTGGAGGAGGTGGGCGGCACCATCGACATCTCCAAGCTGCCCGTCGGCGACCCGACTCTCTCCTACAAGGAGATTATCGGCAACGAGAGTCAGGAGCGCATGGGTCTGGTGATGAAGGACAAGGATGCCGACCATCTGCAGAAAATAGCCGAGCGCGAGCGCGCCCCCTTCTACAAGATTGGCAAGACCACCGGAGAGCACAACTTCACCCTTGTGGACAGCAAGACGGAGCAGGCTCCGATAGATCTGGCCATCGGGGACATGATGGGCTCGACCCCCAAGACCGTGATGACCGGCACCACCGTGGAAAAGAAATACCCCGACGTGAAAGGGGTGGATGCATATTCTCCCGCCGAGCTCGAGGCTGTCATAAAAGATTTGCTCTCGCTGGAGTCGGTGGCCTGCAAGGACTGGCTCACCAACAAGGTGGACCGCTCTGTGACCGGACTCATCGCCTGCCAGCAGTGTGCCGGCGAGATTCAGCTCCCCGTGAACGATGTGGCCGTGACCGCCATCGGCTATGATTCTCTCAAAGGTATCGCCACTTCCATCGGCCACGCCCCCGCCGCCGGTCTGATAGACCCCGCCGCCGGCTCGCGCCTGGCGATTGCGGAGGCTCTCACCAATATGGTGTGGGCCGCAATCGAGGGGGGAATCAAGGGAGTCAGCCTCAGCGCCAACTGGATGTGGCCCACCCGCAACGAGGGTGAGGACGCCCGCTTGTACAGCGCCGTGAAGGGGGCCAGCGACTTTGCAATCGCCCTTGGCATCAACATTCCCACCGGCAAGGACTCCATGTCCATGACTCAGAAATACCCTTCCGGCGAGAAGGTACTCTCTCCCGGCACGCTGATAATCTCCACCGTCGGTCAGGTGAGCGACATCTCAAAGACGGTGCACGCCGCCTTTGAGAAAACTCCCGCCACAGTGCTCTATATCCCCTTTGACCGCGAGGCGCGCTTTGCGCTGGGTGGCAGCGCCTATGCGCAGGTCTGCTCCGCAGTGGGCAGCGAATGCCCCGATGTGCGCGACCCCGAATACTTTGCGCGCTGCTTCAATGCCGTGCAGAGCCTCGTGGAGCGGGAAAAGGTGCTCGCGGGCCACGACATATCGGCCGGCGGCCTTGTTTCGGCCCTGCTTGAGAGCCAGTTTGCCAATGCCGAGGGAGGCTTGGACATTGATCTCCGCGGCCTGGACGCCAATGTGCTGCTGAGCGAGATGCCCGGCGTGCTGCTGCAGGTTTGCGGCGGCGAGGCCCAGGAGGCGCTCAATGCTGCAGGCGTCAAATTCTATGAAATCGGCTCCACCGCGCCCGGCCGCTTTGTGGACATCAAATACAGCTGCGGCGCGCTTCATCTGGACATCGACGCCCTGCGCGACGAGTGGTTCAGAACCTCATATCTGCTGGACAAGCGTCAGACTGCCGGAGACTGCGCATCGGAGCGCTTCGCCAACTACAAGAACCAGAAGCTGCACTACAGATTCCCCGCAGAGCGCGTGGCGCGCAGAGAGGGGGGCAAGAAGCCTGTGGCTGCAATCATCCGCGAAAAAGGCTCCAACGGCGACCGCGAAATGGCCTGGGCCCTCTATATGGCGGGCTTCGAGGTCAAAGACGTGCACACCACCGACCTTACCAGCGGCCGCGAGGACCTCAAGGAGGTGAACATGATTGTGTTTGTGGGTGGATTCTCCAATGCCGACACCCTGGGCAGCGCCAAGGGCTGGGCGGGCGCTCTGATGTATAACGAGCGGGCCCGCGCCGCAATCGATGCCTTCTATGCACGCAAGGACACCCTGAGTCTGGGTATCTGCAACGGCTGCCAGCTGATGGCGGAGCTGGGAGTGATAACTCCCGACGACCGCGCCCACGCCCCCAAGATGGTGCACAACGATTCGCACAAGTTCGAGAGCGGGTTCGTGGGAGTCACGATAGAGGATTCGCCGGCCATCATGCTCCGCAGCCTTGCGGGCAGCAAGCTGGGCATCTGGGTGGCTCACGGAGAGGGCAAGTTCTCGTTCACTGCCGGGCGTAATGTAGAGGTGGCTCTGCGCTACAACTACGGCGGGTATCCCGGCAACCCCAACGGCTCGCCCGAGGGAATTGCGGGCGTCTGCAGCAGCGATGGCCGCCATCTGGCGATGATGCCCCATCCCGAGCGCTGCCTGCGCCCCTGGAACTGGCCCTGCTATCCCCGCGAGATGCGCCACGATGCCGACACCCCCTGGGTGGATATGTTCATCAATGCTTACAATTGGCTCTGCCGGTAGAGTGTAGAGGAGCGGAGAGTGAAAAGTGGGATGAGCGGCAAAATTGAAGACTACAAGAGGTGGAATCTAAAACAAAAGACCACGAGAGGAACTTCTCGTGGTCTTTCTGTCTGTAAAATCGGGCCGATACCCCGATCTACAGTCGCCAGCCCACTCGCAGCGCGATGCTGGGCAGCAGCCAGTTGTGCTTGACGGTGGTGGCGTTGCCTATGTAGCCGTCCTCGTTAATCTCGGCAAGCTCCTTGACCACCGTGCGGTTGAACACGCAGCGCTGGAAAGTCGGGCCCAGCGTGAAATACACAGAGCGGCTCTTGTCCATCCCCTTGAGGCGGATGTTGTAGCCGATGGAGGGCTCCACATACATCCCGTGCTCCTGGCCGCTCTTGTCAAAAAGCTTGCGGCCCGAATCAAAGCGGAACACCGCAAATTCATATCCCACATCCAGACGGGCGTAGAACTGCTTCATCTTGTTTTTGGTGAGATAATACTGCAACGAGCCGTAGACCGGCACAAAAAAGTTCCCCTTCTCGCGGGTGATGTCAAACTCGGTGGGGGCGTCGAGATATTCGACCCTCTTGAAGTCGGTCAGGTAGCTGGTGGCCACCATGCCGCTGCCGACTCCCACAAACAGCCCGGTGCCCCAGGGAATGCGGTAGCCGTTGAGGATGTTGATGCCCGCATAGCTGTTGCTGCAGCGGATCGGCCCCACGGAGCCCATCCCCTCGATGGAGAGCTCGTAGCCCTGCGCAAATGAGCAGAGCGACATTGCGGCAAGTACTGTTGTGAGCAGAAATTTCTTCATTGCAATCGTCTTTTGCTGATTATTTCTTGAGGCTGTCGCGGATTTCGCGCAGAAGCAGGATATCCTCGGGAGTCGCGGGCTCTTCGGGTGCGGGAGCGGGCTCCTCCTCCTTCTTCACCAGGTCCTTCATTTTATTGAGCCCCTTGACCACCATGAAGATGCTGAATGCGATGATCAGAAAGTCCACCAGAGTCTGGATAAAGTTGCCGTAGGTGAGGGTCACCGCAGGCTTGACCACAGTCTCGCCCTCCATGACGGCCTGGCGCAGAGTCACGCTGAGCGTGGTGAAATCGACATTGCCGATAAGAGCGCCCACCAGAGGCATTATGATGTCGTTTACAAGGGAAGAGACGATTTTGCCGAAGGCGGCGCCGATAACAACGCCGACGGCCATGTCCACCACGTTCCCTTTCATTGCGAATTCCTTGAATTCTTTGAGCAATTTAGCCATAATTCTATGTTTAAGCTGTTTGTAATTGTCAGTTTCCGGATGCGGGCGGCACCATCTGCGCCTCCAGCAGCCGCTTGTACATCACCAGGCAGACCCAGGCATCGGTGGCGGCGTATAGTTGCTGCGAACGGGTCAGCACCCTGTTCTCCCAGTTGGAGACCTGCTCGCGCTTTGAAACCCGTCTGCCCAGAATAATTCCCGCCAGTTTTTTCACGCTCTTGTCCTTTATGCCGTAAAATTCGGCGAAGCGCTGCAAATCCATAAACCGTGCCGCTTCGAACTGCGTGTAGTGCTGCAGCCCCCGCACATCGTCGGCCACGGCAGCCCCGATTTTGGTGATGCTGTCGCTGGCAAGGATGTCGGCCAGAGGCTGGGGCAGCCCCAGGGTGTGGAGTCTGAAAAGATAGGACCTGTCTTCGTTGGAGAGCTGCAGAAGCGCCGTGGCGCATCTGGGGGCGTGGGGCTGGAACACCGGCTTGGTTTCGGTGTCGAACCCTATCATACGGCTGGCGGCCAAATCGGCCACGGCGGCGTCAAAGTCGGGTCCCTCTCCCGTAATGACTTTTATCTCTCCCGGGAACGAGATCAAATCCATCTTCTCTATCTCTTCTGGTGTTATGCTCTCTTTGAATCTCATAGTTACATCGGAAGGTCACTGTAGTGTGTCACCTGCTGGTCGCCCAGGCGCAGGGCCAGGTTGTTGTCGCCCCTGAGAGTGCGGTAGCACTCTTTTGCGGCACACTGCGAAGGATTTATTATAATAAGTTTCTCGTCTATTGCAGAGCGGTAGGGGTAGTCGCCGCCGATTCTCTTGGAGCGGTAGCCGGCGACGGTCTCGAGCAGCGCCCCGCGCAGAGTGTCGTCTATCGCGAAGTCCGCTATAAGGGCCGATATGGGGGTGGGACGCCCCTCACCGTAATGCCGCTCTATTATGGCTGCGAGGGCCTTGGATATGTCGGCGGCGGAGAGGCTGTCGGCCGCCTCGAGGCTCTGGCACACCAGGTGCGCGCTCCCCTTGAGGCCGCGCTCTGCCATGATGTCGGTCAGCGCCCGCTGATATGCCCCGGAGGCTATAGTGAGGCTGTCGGCAATCATCGCTATGGCATAATTGCTGGCGGGGGTGTCCTCCAGAATGTCCAGCAGGCTGCGGATCCCTTCGTCTACCACGCCGATGATCTTGACTCCGGAGCGGCTCTCCTGCAGCATGCATTCGATGTCGCCCAAACCGGTGCCGCGGGTGATGTTGCCCGCCGCAATCACTATCTTTGCCCGCTCCTTCTCCCCTTCTGCGCACTTGTCCCCCACAAGAAACAGGGTGTGCTTGAGGGCGGCGTCGTGCAGATCCAGCCTGCCCAGGCTGTCATATACATTGTCTTCGCCCGAGAGGGCGGTGTAGCAGATGAACCGCTCCCCGGCAAAGTCGCGGATGCGGTCGATCTTCTCCTCCGCCGTTATGTTGTCAAAGGCGTCCAGAGTCAGCGCGCATTCCAGCGCGGGAGTGCGCCGGCCCTCCAGAAAAAAGATGCCTATCGGCAGGTCGGCGATATTCTTGGGATATTCGGAAAAATCGGTGTAATAGCTCGATGTGGTGTCGTACAGCGCCTTGCCGGCCAGCGGCGAGAGCGTCACTGTGGCCTCCGGAGTGCGTTTGCACCCCGCAAAGCAGGCCGCAGCCAGCGCCATTGAGAGTATCGCGAGCCTGCCGTGCATTATTTGCCGTATCTGAATGTGCCGTATGCGGTGTCCAGCTCCACCTCTGCAGTCTGCGCTCTCTCCACGTGGCCGATGATTTTCGCATCTACGCCGAAACTCTCGCTTACGGCAATCAGGTCGCCGGCAACTTCTGCGGGGACATAAAGCTCCATTCGGTGACCCATGTTGAACACCTTGTACATCTCGCTCCAGGGGGTCTGCGACTCGGCCTGGATGGCGCAGAACAGGGGCGGAGTGTCAAACAGGTTGTCCTTGACCACCTTGAGGCTGTCCACAAAGCCCAGCACCTTGGTCTGTGCACCGCCGGTGCAGTGGATCATGCCGTGGATATGCCCCCTGCACTGCTTAAGCATCTCGCCTATGACGGGGGCGTAGGTGCGGGTGGGGGAGAGCACCAGCTTGCCGTATGTCAGCCCTGTGGCGGGCTCGATGTCGGTGAGGCGTTTGCTGCCGCTGTAGACATACCGGCTGTCGATGCCGCTCTCGTAGCTCTCGGGATATTTTTCCGCAATGTATTTTGCAAACACGTCGTGGCGGGCGCTGGTCAGGCCGTTGCTGCCCATGCCGCCGTTGTAGCTGTCTTCGTAGGATGCCTGCCCGTAGGATGCCAGCCCCACAATCACGTCGCCGGGGGCGATGTTGCGATTCTCGATTATGTCGCTGCGGCGGGCGCGGGCGCAGACGGTGCTGTCCACAATGATGGTGCGCACCAGATCGCCCACATCCGCGGTCTCGCCGCCGGTGAGGGTGATGTCGATGCCGTAGGCGCGCATCTTCTCCACAAACATCTGCGACCCCTCTATCACTGCCGCGATCACTTCGCCCGGCACGCGGGTCTTGTTGCGCCCGATGGTGGAGGAGAGCATGATGCCGGAGGTGATGCCCACGCACAGCAGGTCGTCGGTGTTCATCACGATGGCGTCCTGCGCAATGCCGTGCCAGACGCTCATGTCGCCCGTCTCTTTCCAGTAGACATATGCCAGCGAACTCTTGGTGCCGGCGCCGTCGGCGTGCATCGCTATGCAGTGCTCGCTGCTGGAAAAGTCGGGAATCAGCTTGCAGAATGCGGTGGGGAACAGTCCCTTGTCCATTTTAGAAATTGCTTTGTGCACCTCCGCCTTGGAAGATGAAACGCCGCGTGCGGCATATCTGCTGGCTTCTCTTGAGTCCATCTGGTTTTATTTGATTGTGAAAGGCAAAGATAGTAATATATTGATTATAGGACGATTTTTTCTCTATATTTGTGGCATTGCCATATTGCGAAAAATGCGTCTGAAAACCGTTTTGCTGATGTTCGCGGCCCTGCTTGGGGCCTTTCTGCCTGCCGTGGCGGCGGGTGGCGACACCGTGCAGCAATATGTCGACAGCACCCTTAAGACCGACTCCCGCCTGCGCAATGCCGCAGTGAGCCTGTTGGCGGTGGACAGTCGCGGCCGCACGGTGGCCCAGTGGAATCCCGACCAGCCGCTGCTGCCCGCATCGACCCTCAAGACAGTCACCACCGGGGCGGCGCTGCTGCGTCTGGGGCCCGATTTCAGGTTTGCAACCCGCCTTGCGACGGCCGGCTGCGTGGACAGCCTCGGCACCCTGCACGGCGATCTCTACATCGTCGGGGGAGGCGACCCCACCCTGGCTTCCGAAACCGCAGTGGGGCAGAGCCGCGACTCGGTTTTCGCCCTCTGGACAGAGGCGTTGCGCAGCTGCGGCATCACCGCCATAGAGGGCAGGGTAGTGGGCGACGGGAGCATATTCTCCTGCAATATAATCCCCGAAAACTGGAGCTGGAACAATATAGGCACCGATTTCGGCAGCGGTCCCTGCGGCCTTTCGTTTGCCGACAACTGTTCCCGGTTTCTGGTCTGCCCCGGCCTAGGCGAGGGGGACAGTCTCTCGCTCACCGCCGTGGATTCGCTCTGCCGCGGCATGACCGTAGAGAACGAGGCCCGCACCGGAGCCCCCGGCACCGGCGACCGCCTGGCCTACTATGCCAGCGACCTATCTCCGGCAGGGCGCTTCTGCGGCACTTATGCCGTGGACCGCAAGGCCGACACCATAGCCGTCTCCAATAAATTCCCCGCGCTGACCCTGGCCGAAACCTTCTCCAGACATCTCTGCAGCGAGGGTATCCCCTGCGGCGGGGCATCCGAAGGCGTTACGCCCGACTCGGCCGCTTACATTTTGGAAGTAAAATCAGCTCCGCTGCTGGAAATATGCCGCGAAACCAACTTTCAAAGCAACAATTTTTATGCGGAGAGCATCTTTATGGCGCTGGGGCTGGCACTGTGTGGGGAAGCGTCGTATTCCACTGCTCCAAAGGCAGTTGAAGATTATCTCAAGTCGCTTGGCTGCGACACTCGCGGCCTCAGGCAAGATGACGGTTGCGGTCTGAGCCGGCAAAACTATCTTTCGCCCCGATTTTTCTGCAACTATTACAATTTAATGCAAAAGAGCGCTATATTTGCGCAGTACCTCTCCACCTTCCCGACGCCCGGGAGCGAGGGGACGCTGAAATATCTCCTTGGCAAGGAGCCCCAATCCCTCAGGCGGCGCATCCGCTGCAAGAGCGGATCCCTCTCTGCGGTACGCTGTTATGCGGGCTATGTGGAGTCGGCCGGGGGCGAGATGCTGCGGTTTGCGATAATGGTGAACAATTATGACTGCCCCACAGGCAGAATTCAGCCGGCAATCGAGGGCTTCCTCAAACGTCTGGCGCTGTATGAGTAAAGAATAATAACAAACTATAACAATCCAACTATGTTGACATTTTCCAAGAAGGCGCTTGCAATGCCTTACTCTCCAATCAGAAAACTCATTCCTCTGTCAGACGAGACCGCCAAGAAGGGCATAAAGATCTACCGTCTGAATATGGGGCAGCCTGATGTGGATTCGCCCAAGGTTGCCCTGGATGCCGTCAAGGAAAATACCCTTTCCATCATATCTTACCCCAACTCGGCCGGCGATATGGAGCTGCGCCGAGGCATGACTGGCTACTACAAGGGCATCGGCATAGATGTGGACCCTTCCTGCATTATGGTGACCCACGGCGGCAGCGAGGCGCTGCAGATTGCCATCGAGGCCATCTGCGACCCGGAGGACGAGATTATAGTGTTCGAGCCGTTCTACACCAACTACAACACCTTCTCCATCCAGTTCGACGCCAAGCTGGTGCCCATCACCACCGGCATCGAGAACGGTTTTGCGCTGCCTCCGATGTCGGAGGTCGAGAAAGTCATCACCCCCAAGACCAAGGCGATACTCATCTGCAACCCCGCCAACCCCACCGGCAAACTCTACACCAAGGAGGATGTGTTGGAGCTGTGCCGCATCGCCAAGAAGCACAACCTGTTCATAATCGCCGACGAAGTCTACCGCGAGTTCTGCTACACCAGCGAACCCCACTTCTCGTTTATGCAGGTGCCCGACATGGACGACAACATAATTCTGATAGACTCTGTGTCCAAGCGCTACAGCCTCTGCGGCGTGAGGGTCGGCTTCATAGTGTCCCGCAACAAGGAGTTCATGCCGTTGGTGCTCAAATATGCCCAGGCCCGCCTGTGCTGCTCAAAATACGGCCAGATCGCGGCCATTGCCGCCCTTGACACCCCGCAGGAATACTTTGACAATGTCAAGAAAGAATATCTCCGCCGCCGCCAGATAATGGTGGAAGGGCTCCAGAAGATAGAGGGCGTCGTGTGCCCGATGCCGATGGGAGCCTTCTATGCTGCGGTTCAGCTCCCGGTAGACGATGCCGAGAAGTTCTGCCGCTGGCTGCTGGAGGAGTTCAATTATAACAACCAGACGGTGATGTTCGCCCCCATGGCGGGCTTCTATGTCACCAAGGGACTCGGAAAGAATCAGGCCCGCTTTGCATATGTCCTCAAGGAAGAGGATCTGCGCAACGCCCTCGTCTGCCTGGAAAAGGCGCTTAAAGAGTATCCCGGCCGCACAATATAGAATGGAAAACAACTTGCTGGACGAGAATCTCGTCGAACGTGTATTTGCAGAGAGCGGCCTGCCCAAGGTGGGCAAGGCCACAATCAGAGAAATAAAGAAGCTTGCCGACACTCTCGAGGCGGAGAGCGGCGTGCATTTCATACACATGGAGATGGGCAATCCGGGCCTCCCCGCCAACAGGGTGGGCATCGATGCTCAGGTGGAGGCTCTCGAGAAGGGGGTCGCCGCCTCCTATCCCGACATAGACGGCATCCCGCCCCTGCGCCGCGAGGCCTCCCGCTTCATAAAGCAGTTCATAGACATCGACATCAGCGCCGACAACTGCCTGGCCACGGTGGGCTCTATGCAGGCGGCGTTCGTGTCGTTCATGATTGCCAGCCGCGTGAAAAAGGAGCGCACCACGACTCTTTTCATAGACCCCTGCTTCCCTGTGCACAAGTTCCAGAACAAGGTGCTTGGCATCCCGGTGGAGTCGTTTGACATATACGAATACAGAGGGGAGAAGCTGCGCGGCAAGCTGGAGGAGGTTCTTGGCAAGGGCAATATCCACAGCATACTCTATTCCAATCCCAACAACCCTTCGTGGGTCTGCCTCAACGATGCCGAGCTGCGCATAATCGCGGAGGTCGCCGCCAAATACGACGTGATTGTGATGGAGGACCTGGCATACTTCGGGATGGACTTCCGCAAGGACTACAGCCACCCCGGCGTGCCCCCCTTCCAACCTTCGGTGGGTAAATATGCCAAAGACTACATACTGCTGATATCCAGCTCCAAGGCCTTCAGCTATGCCGGGGAGCGCATCGCCATCCTGGCAATAAGCGACCATCTGGCAGCCCGCAGATATCCCGACCTCAAGCGCTGGTACTCCTCCGAGGTATTCCGCAACGCGGTGATCTACGGCGGTCTCCACCCCCTGTCCAGCGGCACCTCGCACTCTGCGCAACATGCCCTGGCGGCAATATTCAAGGCGGTGAACGACGGCACTTATAATTATCGCGACGACGTGATTGTCTATGGCCGCAAGGCGGCGCAGATGAAGGCCGCCTTTCTTGATGCCGGCTTTGAGATAACCTACGACAAGGACCTCGACGAGGATGTGGCCGACGGCTTCTATTTCACCTACGGCTACCCCGGAATGACGGGGGCGGACCTGCTGGAAGAGATGCTCTATTACGGCATTTCGGCCATCTCGCTGGACACATGCGGCAGCACGCGCCAGGGAATCAGGGCCTGCACGTCACTCATAGCTGTGGAAGACATACCGCTACTTGCGCAGCGGCTCAAGCTCTTCCGTAAAGACCACCCGGTCCGCTAGAAATATTTGATTTCCTTACCCTCCACCGCGCTCAGCAGGTTGTTTGCCATGCGGCTTGCGCCAAAGCGGAAGAGAGATTTATTAAGCCAGTCACTTCCCAGCACGGAGTCCACGATGCCGTAGTAGAGCGATGCGTCCTCTGCCGTGGCGATTCCGCCGGCCGGCTTGAATCCGATTTTGACGCCGGTTGCATCATAATAGGCCTTGATGCACTCGCACATGACGTAGGCTGCCTCGGGTGTGGCGGAAACGCCGATTTTGCCCGTTGAGGTCTTGATGAAGTCGGCTCCCGCCTCGATTGCCAGAAAGGCCGCCGTGGCGATGGCCTCGCTGCCGGCGAGTGCCCCGGTCTCAAGAATCACCTTCAGATGCACGGAGGGGTTCACCGAGATTATGGCGTTCTTGATGTCGGAGATTTCTTTGGATGTGTCGCTGTAGCGCCCGTCGCAAAATGAGTTGTGGGGCAGCACGATGTCGATTTCGTCGGCGCCGTCCTTGACTGCGGCCACGCACTCGGCCATCTTCACCGAGAGAAAGGTCTGCGAGGCGGGGAAGCCGCCGCCCACCGCCGTGATGTGCACCGAGCGGTCTTTGCGCGCGCCGGCGACGCTCTTCACGAGGTTGGGGTACACGCAGATGGATGCGGGCGCGGGGCGGTCGGGGTATATGTCGTTGAAATTGTTGACCTTCTCGGTCATTGCGGCGATTTTGGTGGGAGTGTCGCTCACCGTCAGGGAGGTGAGGTCAATCAGCCCCAGGGCGTCGCTCCAGACCTTTTTGTTTTTCCAGGTGTCAATCCGGTCCTTTACGGCGGCGACTTTAGCCTCTATGTCGCGGGGGACATAAGAGTATTTTTCAGAAAATTCCATATCGAATTTATTTGGTTTCAATCTCTCGCGGGGGCGGGAGTTTGGTTTCGGAATCCTTGCTTTGCATTGTGGAATCCCGCTTTGTGGCCCCCTTCTCTATGTTTTTCAGGATTTTCTCCTTGCGCTTCTGCAGAATCTTCTCGGTCTTATCCATCACATCCTGCATGTCGCGGGAGTTCTGCAGATAATAGTCGGCAGATGCGGTGTACTGCTCCGCGGTGCAGCCGTAGGAGCGCAGCAGAGCCTTGTACACGGCGCAGGTATCTGTAAACCGGCGCATTGTGCGGTCCGATGCGGCATACTGGTCAAACAGGAACATGTCCGCCTGTATCCGGGCCATCTTGTCTTTGGAGATTATGCCCTTGGGGGTGCAGGCGGCCGCGAGCACCAGCGGAACGCATAAAATAATGGTCCTGAGTTTTTTCATAAGAGCAAATGTAGTTATCTTTGTTGCAATAAACAAAGTGATATGTCGTTAAAAGTTCTTGTACTGGGCAGCGGCGGCCGCGAGCACGCCATAGCTTGGAAAATCTCTAAAAGTGAAAGACTCTCAGCGCTTTACTGCCTGCCTGGCAATCCCGGTACGGCGGCTTTCGCCACCAACATCGACGCCGGCGTCAAGGACTTCGATGCCATTGCGGACGCAGTGTCGTCGCACGGGATAGACTTGGTGGTCGTGGGTCCTGAAGACCCTCTGGTGGAAGGAGTTGCAGACTTTCTGCACGAGAAGTTCCCCTCCCTGATGGTCATCGGTCCCGGGGCTTCGGGCGCCCGTCTTGAGGGCAGCAAGGAGTTCGCCAAGGATTTTATGGCGCGCCACTCGATTCCCACCGCGGCATACCGCGCCTTCACCGGCGAGACGCTCTCCGATGCAAAGGCTTTCCTGAGGACCCTGCAGCCCCCCTACGTGCTCAAGGCCGACGGCCTGGCGGCGGGCAAAGGTGTCGTGATAGTGGATGATTTGGCAGCGGCCGACGCCGAGCTGGAGGAGATGTTCTCCGGCAAGTTCGGCACCGCATCGGCAAAAGTGGTCATCGAGCAGTACCTGAGCGGCATAGAGCTCTCCGTGTTCGTGCTCACCGACGGCCGCGACTATATGATTCTTCCCGAGGCCAAAGACTACAAGCGCATCGGCGAGGGCGACACCGGTCTCAACACCGGCGGAATGGGCTCCGTATCTCCCGTCCCCTTTGCGGGCGAGGCTTTTATGCGCAAGGTTGAGGAACGCATTGTCCGCCCCACCATCGAGGGGCTGCAGAGCGACGGAATTCCCTACACCGGCTTTATATTCATAGGTCTGATGAACTGCGGCGGCGACCCCTACGTGATTGAATACAACGTGCGCATGGGCGATCCCGAGACCGAGTCGGTGATGACCAGGATTGACAGCGACCTGCTCGCGCATCTGGAGGCGGCCGCGCGCGGCACTCTCAGCGGCGAGCGTCTGGAGGTCAGCAGCCAGGCGGCCGTCACTGTGGTGATGGTCTCCGGCGGCTATCCCGGCCACTACAAGTCGCTCTATCCCATCCGCGGTATCGAGGATGCGCAGAACCGCAAGGTTAACGTGTTCCAGATGGGCACCAAACTCTCCGGCGGGGAGGTGGTCACCGGCGGCGGCCGCGTGCTCTGCGTCACCGCCAACGCCTCCGATATGCAGCGCGCTGCGGAGAAGGCCTACAAGGCTCTCGCGGACATCGAGTTCAAGGATGCCTACCACCGCGGCGACATCACGGCCGACCTTCTGAAGTACCTTTAAGCCCTGCTTGTGAAACGGCATTTTGACATACGCAGATATCTGTATGTACTGGTGATTTTCACCGTCGTGCTTTATCTGCTCTCCACATTCCTGCCGGGCGGAGAACTGTCTGCTGCGAATGCGGTGTTCGGGGTGCTGTTTCTGGCCGCCTGCGCCGGAGTGGTCTACCTCACGGTGGACTTCTTTGCCGTCACAATCAACTACGCGGCGCCGCTGGTGTTCGCCTGCCTGGCGCTCAGTTTCCCTTCCGTGGCGGTGTACAGCCCGCTGCTGTGGGCCGCGGCCGCCCAGAGCCTGGCATTCTATCTGGCCGCCCGCTACTACGGAGGCGATGTCAACGACGACCACGCCTTTCTGTTCTGCGCCCTTGCCGTCACCGCCTCGCTGATATTCCCCCCGCTGGCCTGGACGCTGCTTTTCCTGATAATAATGAACATATCCACGGCGGCCGACAAACCCCGGTTTCTGGTCTCCTGCATCGCAGGCTGCCTGCTGCCGCCCGCGGTGTATCTCTCATACCGCTATTTCTGCGCCGACATGCGCGAGGTTACGCCGCTGCTGGGGCAATATTTTGCCTCGCTGCTCTCCCCGGCCATGAACCTGGGGGCCAATAGCGCGGCCCGGGTCATCAAGGTGGTGACCCTGGTTGTCTGCTGCGCGGTGTCGCTGGTGTCATTTCTGCGCCGCAACGCGGAATACAGCGTCTCCCATTCACGTGTGATGACCTTCATCTTCGCCTATTCTGCGGTGATTGTGCTGCTGCTGGCGCTGTTCTCGTCCGGCTGTCTGCCGATGAACGTGATGCTGGCGATGGTGCCGGTGTCGCTGGTCGTTTATGATTATCTGGTGTGGGGGGCCGCCGACCGCGGCTGCCGCATCGCGGTGGCCTTTCTGTCGCTGTCGCTGCTGCTGGAATCGTCGTTTCTGCTTCTCAAGTAGAGCCGCAGCAGGGCGGGGTAGCGCTCCGCCATCACTTTCGGACAATATTTCACAAGAAAGTGCAGCTCCGCAGCATCAAACGGGCGCACCTCCAGCATGTGCCACATCAGCCCCCCGAAGTCGCTCAGATGGGGCGGCTCGGCGGCCACTCGGGCTGTGAGCGCCTTCATCCGGGTGCGCACCACGCGGCGGAACGTCACGTTTTCTCCGCACAGAATCAGCTTGTCGTATAGTTTTTTGGGCGACATAAAGCGCTGCTTGTAATAGAGGTTCACAAGCGAGCGGCTCACCAGATCCTTGCAGGAGTTTATGTCAATGCCGTAACGCTCCTTGTAGAAGGTTCTGATTTCTTCCTCCGTTACGGGCCCGTGTCCTGTGGTGCAGAGTGTATCCATGACTGCAAGTTAATAAAAAAAACGCCCCGCGAAAAGGCGGGGCGCTGATAATCGGTGTGCGGGCTGCTACAGTTCGTCGAAGTTGACCTCCTGATAGCTGTTCTCGCCTTTGCCGGCGGGAGCCTCTGCCCTGGAGTAGCCGTCGCTGTAGGGGCGGGCCTCAGTCACGGGGCAACGCTCTTTGATATAGTCGATAACTTCCTTCAGACCTTCGGAGAATTTTTCAAAATCTTCCTTGTAAAGGAAAATTTTGTGTTTGTCGTAAACATACTTGCCATCATTCTCAATCTTACGCTTGCTCTCCGTGATGGTCAGATAGTAATCGTTGCCTTTCGTGGCCTTTACGTCAAAGAAATAAGTACGTTTGCCAGCCCTTACAGGCTTGGAAAAAACGTCATCGCTGCCGCGCTCCTGACTCTTTGCATTTTCATAATCTTCAAAATACATAGCGATCTTTTTTAAAATTCTCTTAACAAAGATAATTTTTTTATCCATAAAACCTATCTTTGTGAAAATAAATCTTTCATATGCTTAATCGCCGGTTAATCCGTATCAAGGTTTTCAAAGTTCTTTATGCGGCCGAATCTTGTGGCACCGCGCTCCTCTCTGCGGCAGAAAAAGAGCTTCTGCTCTCCTGCGAGAGGACGCTGGACCTCTATTACTTCCTTCTGAATCTCTGTCCTGCAATCTGCCGCCTGGCCGGCAGCAAGGTTGAGGCGGGCAAAAACAAATTCAATCCCACCGAGAGCGAACTCAACGCCAGCACCCGCCTGGTGGACAACCGCTTTGCCGCGATGCTCTCCGGCAATGAGGATTTCCGGAAAATGTGCTCCAAGAAGGGCTTCCTCTGGGATGAATACGATGTCCTGGTCAAGAAGCTCTATTCAA
The DNA here is from genome assembly GCA_963637965.1 of bacterium. Classification (GTDB taxonomy): domain Bacteria; phylum Bacteroidota; class Bacteroidia; order Bacteroidales; family UBA932; genus Equibacterium. The sequence goes on along the minus strand of CAVHPI010000003.1, from coordinate 54,813 downwards.
ACGCCGTGGCTTCTGAATATTATCAGGAATATATGTCGGCGGCGGAGGATTCGATGGAAAACGACTGCCGTTTCTTCATCAACTTTTTCACGGAAGAGCTGGAAGACAACGAGATGCTCTGGGATATGCTGGAAGAGAAGTCGGTCTATTGGGCCGACGATCTGGGCTTCGTGCTCAATGTAATCATCAGGGATCTCGATGCGGTGTCATCCGGCAACTCGCTGCCGACCCACAGGGTGTTCCTCAAAGACGACGACCGCACCTTCGCCCTGCAGCTGCTCGCCGCCTCGATGGAGCATTTCGACGAGTATCTCAAGATTATGCAGGGCAATGTCCCCAACTGGGACCCCGACCGCATCGTGCGGGTGGATTCGATGCTGGTGGTGATGGGCATCGCGGAGGCCGTGACATTCCCCAGCATTCCCATAAAGGTCACCATCAACGAATATGTAGATATCTCCAAGTTCTACAGCACTCCCAACAGCCACACCTTCGTTAACGGGCTGCTGGATGTGATTCTGCGCAAGATGCAGGAGAGCGGCGAGATTGTCAAGAGCGGCCGCGGCCTCTACACCGGCGCTCCCAAAAACGAATAATCAATAAAAATGTAATATGAAACTCCTTACAATTATCCTGCAGACAGGTTCTGCAGCTCCCGCTCCGCAGGGAGGCAACTGGTCTTTCTTCATCATGATTGTGCTGCTCTTTCTGGTCATGTGGCTCTTTATGATCCGTCCCCAGCAGAAGAAGCAGAAAGAGTTGGAGAAGTTCCGCAAAGAGCTCCAGAAGGGCGACAAGGTGGTCACCATCGGCGGCATCTACGGCAAAGTGGAGGGCATCAGTGAGAACACCGTCACCATCGAGGTGGACAAGGGTGTCCTTCTCAAGGTTGACAAGGCATCCCTCGTAAAGGACTTCAGCGACACTCAGCAGTAGGCGGTGCACCGCAGCAAGATATTCGGTTCGGGAAAAGAGTGGGCGGTTTTTCTGCTCTCTCTTTTTCTGGCTTGTGCCGTGTGGTTTATCCACAGCATGTCGCTGCGCTACACCGTGCCTGTCAAATTCCGGGTCAGCATAGTCACCGACCTGGAGGGGTATGCGCCCGAGGCGGTTAGCGGCGATGTCCTGGTGGCGGGAGTCATGGGCACCGGGTTTACCATCGTGAGCCTGCGGCACTCGGCCTCGAGCATTCGCAGCGTCAATCTCAAGGTGGCCGGCAGCAAGCTCACCGCGGTCGCGGGGCAGCCCAACCTTTTTGCAGTCTCTCCCCGCGAGCTGGGCGAAGAGCTCTATCAGGCGCTCGGGGCCAAAATCACCATCAACAGCTATGACACAGACCGCCTCACATTCAAGCTGACCCCGAGGCGGCACAGAAAGGTGCCCGTGGTCCTGCAGAGCGAAATCTACTGCAAAAGCCAGTATATGACCGCTTCCGATGCCCGCCTCACCCCCGATTCGGTGGCGGTGTATGGCGATGCCGCAATCATAGACAATGTGGCCTATGTTGAGAGCGAGCCGGTGTCGGAGTTCAATGCCGACGCCCCCATCTCGGGCAAGGTGCGTCTCAAGCCGATAAACGGGGTGGAAATGTCTGCCTCCCAGGTAGAATACCATATAGATATAGTGCGGTATGTGGAGCTCTCCGCCGAGGTGGAGTTCTCTCCGCTGGGCGGTCCCGAGGGGGAGCATATGCTCATCAATCCCTCTTCCGGCACCGTGCGCTACCGCATCCCCTACAATCTGGCATCCGGGGAGGTGAATCCCCCCGCATTCGTGGTCTATTACAGCGATTTTGCCGCTTCGCGCTCCGGCGCGGTGGTCCCGGCTCTCTACAGCGCCCCCGAGGGGATGCTCTCCTACGAGCTGGAACCCCCGGCCGTGGAGTGCATGGCGCTGGAATTATGACGGCATTATGAAAAAGACTGTCATCGGCTGCACCGGCGGAATCGGGAGCGGCAAGTCGGCCATAGTGGGGGCGTTCGCCGCTCTCGGCATTCCTTCGTATGACTGCGACAGCGCCGCCAAGGCCCTCTACCGCAGCGACCGCGCCCTATGCCGGGCGGTGGCCTCAGTGCTTGGACCGCAGGTGCTGCAGAGCGACGGCACCCTCTCCACTCGGGAGATGGCCGCCAGAATATTCTCTGACCGCGCTCTGCTGGAGAAGGTGGAGGCCGTCGTGCATCCGGCGGTGGGAGAGGACTTCAAAAAATGGGCTGCGCGCCAGAAGTCGGACATAGTGATAATGGAGTCGGCCATTTTGCTTGAAAAGCCTTTTTTTGATACTTTTGCGGATTGTACAATCACCGTCTCGGCCCCTGTCGAGGTGCGCATCGCCCGCGTGATGGCACGCTCCGGGGCCACCCGCGCTCAGGTTGAGGCCCGGCTGGCAAACCAGTGGAGCGACAGCCGGCGGGAACAGAAGGCCGACATTGTGATTAAAACCGACGACCGCACTCCGGTGCTGCCGCGAATTTTGAAAATTATTGAAACTTTAAAACAGACAACTTATAACTATGGCAATCGATCTTAAGAAAATACTTGCGATATCGGGCAAGCCCGGTTTGTATGAATATGTGGCTGCGGCCAAGAACGGATTTATCGTGGAGGCTGTGGAGAGCAAGCAGCGCAGCGCTGTGCCCGCCACCGCAAAGGTCACGACGCTGGCGGATGTCTCCATCTATACCGACGAGGGGGAGGCAACTCTCAAGCAGGTGCTGGAGAGCATGCGCGACACGCTCGGCGGCGAGGTTGCGATGAGCAGCAAGTCCGACCCCGAGCAGATCAAGGCCTTTTTTGCAAAAGTGCTCCCCACCTACGACCGCGACCGCTTCTATGTCTCCCACATGAAGAAGGTTCTGGACTGGTATAACAATCTTGCCAAGTTCGCCTCTCTCGATTTTGAAAAGGACGAAGAGCCTGCAGGCGAAGAGTCCTCAGAAAGCGCAGAATAAGTCTTGAAAGTCCAACTGATCACACTCGGCTGTTCCAAGAACAGGGTCGATTCGGAGCATCTGCTCTCGCAAATGGCCGCTGCGGGCATTGAGATATGTCCGGAGGATGCCCCGCTGGACGGCGGCGCGGATGTGGTGATTCTGAACACTTGCGGCTTTATAGCCGACGCCAAGCAGGAGTCGGTGGAGGCCATTATGCGTGCGGTCAAGGCCAAAAACGACGGCCTCGTGCGCAAAATCTATGTGTTCGGATGCCTCTCCCAGCGCTATCCCGATGAACTGCGGAGCGAAATTCCGGAGGTTGACGGCTTTTTTGGAGCCAACGACCCGGATGCGCTGCTTGCTGCCCTGGGGGTCAAGTATTCCGCAGCGCTGCAGACGCGCCGCCATCTGACCACCCCGCACCACTACGCCTATCTCAAGATTTCGGAGGGGTGCGACCGCCGCTGCTCCTACTGCGCCATTCCCGGCATCCGCGGGCCACACGTTTCCGTGGATATGGACACCCTTGTGAGCGAGGCTTCCTTTCTGGCGGAGCAGGGGGTACGGGAGTTGATTGTGGTGGCCCAGGACACAACTTACTACGGGCTGGACCTCTATCGCAAACGGATGATAGCCCCTCTGCTGGAGCGTCTGTCGGCCGTGGATGGAATCGAGTGGATAAGACTCCACTACAGCTACCCCGAGGCCTTCCCCGACGATTTGCTGGACCTGATGGCCTCGAATCCCAAGATTTGCAAATATATAGACATACCGCTGCAGCACTGTTCGCAAAAGGTGCTGGAGGCGATGCGCCGCCCGAGCGACGAGAAGCAGATGCGCGCCCTGGTGGAGAAATTCCGCACCAGAGTGCCCGGCGTGGCCCTGCGCACCACCATGATCGTGGGACATCCCGGCGAGGGGGAGCGGGAGTTCAAGCGTCTCCTGGGCTTTGTGGAGGATATGCGCTTTGAACGGCTCGGCGCCTTCACCTACAGCGAAGAGGAGGGGACCTACGGTGCCCTCAACTATAAGGATTCGGTCTCCGCGCGCGTCAAGCAGGAGCGCTACGACCGTCTGATGGAGCTGCAGAGCGGCATCTCTCTGGACTACAACCTCTCCCGCATCGGCAGCACCGAGCGTGTGATGGTGGATTCGTTTGAGAACGGCAGCCTGCTCTGCCGCACGCAGAAGGAGTCCCCCGATGTCGACGGCCAGGTGCTTGTGGACCTCAAATCGGCCCCCGCATCGCTCAGAGGCAGTTTTATTAATGTAAAAATCACCGGAGCGGACTATTACGACCTCTCCGCAGAACTCGTATAATTTTATGATGCTAAAAGGTCAGACGGCCCTGATCACCGGGGCTACCCGCGGGATAGGCAAGGCCATAGCGCTCAAATTCGCCGCAGAGGGGGCGGACGTGGCATTCTGCTACATATCTTCCGACGCGGCGGCGGCCCGCACCAAGGCGGAGTTGGAACAATTCGGCGTCAGGGCTCTGCCCCTGCACTGCGACGTGTCCGACACTGCGGCGGCACAGGCTGCGGTAAAGGAGACTCTGGAGGCCTTCGGACACCTGGACATCCTGGTGAACAATGCCGGCATCACCCGCGACGGCCTGCTGGTGCGCATGAGCGAGCAGGCTTGGGACGACGTGCTGCGCGTCAACCTCAAGAGCGTGTACAATTTCTGCCATGCCGCAGTGCCGGAGATGATGCGCGCGCGCAAAGGCTGCATAGTGAATGTGAGCAGCGTGGCGGGCCTGCACGGGAACGCCGGGCAGTGCAACTACTCCGCTTCCAAAGGGGCGATAGTGGCTTTTACCCGCACGCTGGCAAAGGAGGTAGGCCCCAGAGGCATCCGCGTGAATGCGGTGGCCCCCGGCTTCATCCTCACCGACATGACGGCGAAGATGCCCCAGGAGGTGCTCTCCAAATGGGTCGACAGCATCCCGCTGCGCCGCGGAGGCACTCCGGAGGATGTGGCGGACGTCTGCTGCTTTCTCTGCAGCGGCATGTCCTCGTATGTCTCGGGACAGGTGATTACGATAGACGGCGCAATGTTCGCCTGATGGGCGGATATGCCATTTTGTCGCAAAACGGGCTTTGGCAGATAATTTGCCTTGCCGTCGTACAAAAGAATTAAAATAGTATGGCACAAGAAAATAACATAAAAGACAAACCTACGGCAGAACCCGAGGTTGAACAGAGCGCAGAGGGCGCAGCAGAGGCATCGGCAGCGGAAGAGGCTGCCAAGGAGGCTTCGCAGGAGTCGGAGAAAGAGGGCAAGGCCGCTGCAGACGATGCTGCAGCGGAGATGGCAAAAAAGCTTGCCGAAGCGCAGGATAAGTATGTGCGAATGGCAGCGGAGTTCGAGAATTTCCGCCGCCGCACCGCAAAAGAGAAGCTCGATCTGGTGAAGTCCGCCGGAGAGAGCATTCTCAAAGGGATGCTCCCCGTGCTGGACGATTGCGAGCGCGCCATCGCGCAGCTGGCGGCCACCGAGGCCAGCACCTTCGAAAAAGAGGGCACCGGCCTGATATACAGCAAACTGCTCTCCTATATGAAATCCTGCGGTCTGGAGGAGATTCAGGTGCTAGGAATGGAATATGACGCCGACAGCGCCGAGGCTGTGGCGATGCTTCCGGTGCAGGAGCCCGAGAAGAAGGGCGTCGTGTTGGAGGTCGTGGTCAAGGGCTACACCCTGGGCGGCAAGGTAATCAGGTTCCCCAAGGTTGTCGTGGGGCAATAAAGGCATAGCGATATGGCAGAAAAAAGAGATTATTATGAGGTGCTGGGGGTAGACCGCAACGCCACCGCCGACGAGATAAAGAAGGCTTACCGCAAGAAGGCTATCCAGTACCATCCGGACAAGAATCCGGGAGATAAAGAGGCGGAGGAGAAATTCAAGGAGGCGGCCGAGGCATACGATGTCCTCAGCAACCCCGACAAGCGCGCCCGCTACGACCGCTATGGCCACGAAGGTGTGGGCAGCAGTGCTGCAAGCGGTGCCCAGGGCTTCTCTATGGAGGATATCTTCTCCCAGTTCGGCGATATATTCGGCGGGGCGTTCTCGGGCTTCAACTTTAGCGGAGCGCGCTCCGGCGGCCGCAGGGTATCCCGCGGCACAGACATCCGCATCCGTGTCAAACTCTCTCTCAAGGAGATTGTGCACGGGGTGGAAAAAACTGTCAAAATCAACAAGCTGGTGCAGTGTCCCGATTGCGCGGGACGCGGCGCGGCCAGCGAAGCGGACATCAAGACCTGCCCCGACTGCAAGGGCAGCGGAGTGGTGACCCGCATACAGCAGACAATTCTGGGCACCATGCAGAGCTCGTCTCCCTGCCCCCGCTGTGGCGGCGAGGGTAAAATCGTGTCCACCCCCTGCAAAAAATGCAACGGCAGCGGCCTGGTAAAGAAGGCCGAGGAGATTTCGTTCAAGATACCTGCGGGCGTCACCGACGGTATGCAGCTCACGGTGCAGGGCAAGGGCAATGCCGCCAAGGCGGGCGGAGTGCCCGGCAACCTGCTGGTGGTGATCGAGGAGGAGAAGGACCCTCTGCTGGAGCGCGATGGCAACGACCTCATCTATTCGCTGTTCATCTCTGTGCCCGAGGCAATCAACGGCTGCGAGGCGCAGATTCCCTCTGTGGACGGGATGCTCAAAATCAAGATAGAGCCCGGCACGCAGCCCGGCAAGACGCTGCGACTGCGCGGCAAGGGCATTCCCGACGTGGACGGCTATGGTGCCGGTGACTTGCTGGTGGCAGTGCAGGTCTGGATTCCCAAGAAGATTTCAAAAGACGAGAAGGCGATGATAGAGAAGCTCTCCAAGAGCGACAACTTCAAAGCCGACCCCTCTTCTGCGGAGCGGAGTTTCTTCACCCGCATCAGAAATATGTTCAAGTAGGCCGATGAAGCGGTTTTTCCTCTCTCTGGCGGTGCTCTTTGGCGCGTTTGCGGCCGTCGCCGCCCAGGATAAGGGTTACGGCTGGCCGATGGACTTTAGGCCCGTGTCGTTTTCCAGCACTTACGGCGAGCTGCGCCGCAATCACTTCCACGCCGGCCTTGACTGGCGCACCGGCGGTCACACCGGAGAGAAACTCTACTCAATAATGGACGGATATGTCTGCCGCCTGTCGGTATCCCCCACCGGATACGGCAATGCGGTTTACATTGCCCATCCCAACGGCACGATGTCGGTATACGGTCATATGGAGAGCTTCCGCGGCGATTTGGCGCGGCGAGTGCGCAGCGAGCAATACTCCCGCCAAAGCTACCGTGTTACCATCGAGCTGCCCGAGGGGGAGTTCTCCGTCAAGAAGGGGGATTTCATAGGTCTTGCTGGCAACAGCGGCTTCTCCGGCGGCCCGCATCTGCACATGGAGATCCGCCGCGACTGGGACAACCTCCCCGTGAATTATCTTGCCGACGGCACCTACAGCTTGAGCGACACCAAGGCCCCCGTGATAAACAGGGTGGCCTTTTATGCGTTTGAGGACTCCACCGGCATCCCGACGGTGCGCCGCCTGCAGATGATTTCCAACCCCAAGGGGCACAAGGGCACTGTCACCGTAAGCGACAAATTCTATGTGGCGGTGGACGCCGTGGATTATATGGAGGGGACCGGCGGCCGTCTGGCTGTGGAGAACTATCAGGTCTGGCTCGATTCGGAAAAGATTTTCGATTTCAAGGTGGGGGACATTCCCTACAGCGAGGGGCGCTATTTCGCCTGCCTGGTGCAGCAGGGAGAGAAGGGGCACGACCTGCTCAAGAGCTGGTGTCCGCCCAACAACGGCCTGTCATACAAGATTCAGTCGGTGAACGACGGCATAATCTCTCTGGAAGATGACGCCGCCCACACTATTAAAATAGTGGCTGCGGACTGCTTTGGCAACAGCACTTCGTGCTCGCTTTGTGTGCGCCGCGGCAGCGGCATCCGGGTGATGGATCCCGCCGACACCGTGGGGCTCTTTGCTGCGCTGTGGTATGTGCCGCAGGTCTTCACCGGCAACGGCGTGTCGATGGCCATCGAGCCGGCGTCGCTCAATGCCTCCGCATATCTGGACTGCCGCAAAGTCGGCTCCGCGAATCCCTCGGAAGGGATTTATTCCGACATCTGGCGCTTCGGCAGCGAGGATATCCATCTGCAGAAGCCTGTCCACATAAAGTTTGACATCTCATCCCTGCCGGAAGAGCTGCAGCCCAAGGCCTACATCGCCCGCAAGAGCGGCGGCAGCATCTCCTATGCCGGCAATACCCTTTCCGGGACGGTGCTGGAGGCGGCCTGCAAGTTCGGGACCTTCTTTGTGGCGGTGGACACCGATGCTCCGCGTCTCAAGAGCCGCGTGACCTCGGGGGCGGCACTGCCCGCCTCGGGCCGTTTTGCGATAGATGCCGGAGACGACGGCAGCGGCGTTGCCGAATATGATATAAAATGGGACGGGGAGTGGATTCTATCGCAGTATTACGGCGGCCGCATTCAGGTTTATCCCGACAGCAGCCACCGCAGCGGCGGCCGGCACCATATTGAGGTCACCGCCACCGACCATTGCGGCAACAGTTCGAGCGCGGAGTTCGATGTAATTTATTAGGACAAAAAAAATTGCGCAAGAATTGTTGCATAATTAAAAATATTTCTATCTTTGCAGTCCCAAAACTAAAAGCAACCTCTTGCCACAGGGGCCTTCGAGCAGCAATGTTGCGTAAATGATTTAAAGAAATGGATTTACTTCAAGTAGCAAAAGACGCGATGGCACAGGAGCCCAAGAAGTTCCCTAACTTCAAGGCCGGTGACACTATCACAGTCACTTACGTCATCAAAGAGGAAAACAAGGAGCGTCAGCAGAAATTCCGTGGCGTAGTTATTCAGCGCCGTGGTGCTGGCAATACACAGACTTTCACTGTCCGCAAGATATCCAACGGCATCGGCGTTGAGAGAATTTTCCCTCTCGCTTCTCCGTTCATCGATTCCATCGAGCTCAACAAGGTCGGCAAGGTTCGTCGCGCACGCATCTTCTACCTTCGCAATCTCACCGGCAAGAAAGCCCGCATCAAAGAGAAAAAGTACAGCGCTGCTCCTCAGGAGTAATCTGCATCTTATATCGGCCGCGTAGCTCAACTGAATAGAGCACTTGACTACGGATCAAGAGGTTCTGGGTTTGAACCCCAGCGTGGTCACAAAAGCCTTCCGCTTCGGAGGGCTTTTTTGTTTCCCAACCGCTCTACACCCTAAACTAAAAAAGCCAGGCCCAAGCCTGGCTCTTTCTCGTACCCCCGTGGGGAATCGAACCCCAACCGGAAGAACCGGAATCTTCAATTCTATCCATTAAACTACGGAGGCGGATATCGTCTGCAAAAGTACAATAAAATCTTATCTTTGCGACAGAAAAATTGAATTACCTATGAAAGCATACGTTTTCCCCGGTCAGGGCTCGCAGTTTCCCGGAATGGGCAAGGAACTCTATGAAAGCAATCCAAAAGCCCGCGCTCTCTTTGACAAGGCAGATGAAATTCTCGGCTTCTCCATCACCAAGGTGATGTTTGAGGGAGATGCCCAGGCGCTGCGCGCCACGGCTGTGACTCAGCCCGCGGTGTTCCTGCACTCGGTGATAACCGCCCTGTGCATGGATGATTTCAGGCCCGACATGACCGCCGGCCACTCGCTTGGGGAATTCTCTGCAATGGTAGCAGCCGGAGCCCTGGGTTTCGAGGATGCCCTCCGCCTGGTTGCAGTGCGCGCCGATGCAATGCAGAAGGCCTGCGAAGCCAATCCCGGAGCGATGGCGGCCATCATTGCCCTGGATTTTGCTACCATAGAGGATGTGTGCGCAAAAAGCGCTGGAATCGTGGTTCCCGCCAATTACAACAGCCCCGCGCAGCTGGTGATTTCTGGCGAGGTGGAGGCTGTGGATGCCGCCTGCGAGGCCCTCAAGGCCGCCGGCGCCAAGCGCGCCCTCAAGTTGGCGGTGGGCGGAGCCTTCCACTCCCCGCTGATGGCTCCCGCCGCCGAGCGTCTGGCCGCCGCCATAGAGGCGACTCCCTTTCACACGCCGGCGTGCCCCGTCTATCAAAATGTTGACGCGCAACCTGCCACGGACCCCGCCAAAATCCGCGCAAACCTGCTGCGCCAACTCACCAGCCCTGTCAGATGGAGCCAGACCGTGCAGAATATGATTGCAGACGGCGCGACCTCATTCACTGAGGTGGGGCCCGGCACCACGCTTGCCGGCCTGATAAAAAAAACAGCGCCCGAAGGCGCTGTCGAAATCCAGTCGGTGGGCTAGAACGCCGCTATTTCATGAGTTCGTTGTAGAGCTCCTGCGCCTGTTCCTGGCTGTAGGTGTCTACATCGTGGCTTGCAAAGTAGGCCTTCACAATCGCAGACTTCTTTTTGAAGATTTTGCATAGCTGCTTCTCGTTGAAGTAGGCTACCTTCTTGTTGCTGAGGTTGATGAACACCGGGCGTTTCTCAAATGAATAGCGCATGTCGGTGTTGCCCGTCAGGTTCTCCATGGTGCCGCCGTTGCTCGACAGGGAGGAGATGTTGGTGGTGGAGGAGAGCTGCGAAGAGGTGCCGTAGATGTCCTTCTTGCCCATGTCGGTGGCGTTAAGCTTCTCCATGACCGCCAGCACAATCTCGTTGTATTCCAAAACTTTGTAGTACTGCCCCTTTATCTTGAGGTACATATACTTGTCGGCGGTGACCTGGGTTACATAATTCTCGTAGAGCAGGGGGATTGTGTCATTGTCGGCAATCATCATCACGCACTGGTTGAGGTTGTCGATGTTGATGACGCCCTGGGAGCGGTGCAAGGTGATGGGGATGCCGTTGTCGTCGTAAACGGCCGCATCCTGGTCGAACATCACCATCCCCTTGGAAAATTCGGGAAGCTGGTAGAGGTGCTCCTGGCGGAATATCTCGTTTTTCTCCTGATCGAGCCCTGAAGACTCCGATTGTGCAAAAGCGGCAGTGCATATTGCGGCCGCTGCCGCTGTCAATAATAACTTTTTCATCAATTTGGGTTTATTTGTCATCAAAGGTAGAACTTTTTTGTTAATTTTACGCCCTAATTTGTGCTGAAAGATATTTAGTGATTTCTACCAGAATAAATCCAACGTAAAACTATACGAAATGGCAAAAAAATTCATTACGTGTGACGGTAATTACGCAGCAGCTCACGCAGCATATATGTTCAGTGAGCACGCCGCCATTTACCCTATCACACCCTCTTCTACAATGGCCGAGCTGTTCGACGAGTGGGCAGCCTATGGCAAGAAAAACATGTTCGGCAATCCTGTTTCTGTAACTGAGATGCAGAGTGAGGCCGGTGCGGCTGGTGCCGTGCACGGTTCGCTCCAGGCAGGTGCGCTCACATCCACATTCACCGCATCTCAGGGCCTGCTGCTCATGATACCGAATATGTACAAGATTGCCGGCGAAATGCTTCCCGCTGTCTTCCACGTATCGGCCCGCGCACTTGCAAGCCACGCCCTCAGCATCTTCGGCGACCACCAGGATGTGATGGCGGCCCGCGCCACAGGTTTTAACTTCCTGGCTTCCAACAACCCTCAGGAGGCGATGGATCTCGGTGCAGTAGCGCACCTTGCGGCCATTAAGTCCAGCCTGCCGTTTGTCCACTTCTTCGACGGTTTCCGCACTTCCCACGAAATCCAGAAGATTGAGCTCCTTGACGGCGAAGACCTCCGTCCGCTGGTGAGCGATAAGTCGCTCGAGGCTTTCCGCGCCCGCGCCCTCAACCCGGTCAAGCCGGTTACCCGCGGTACAGCGCAGAACTCCGACGTCTATTTCCAGGCAAGAGAGGCTTCCAACCAGTATTACGAGGCTGTTCCCGACATCGTAGCCCGCTATATGGGCGAGATCGCAGAGATCACCGGTCGCCATTATTTGCCATTTGATTACTATGGCGACCCCGAGGCAGAAGATATCATCGTTGCAATGGGTTCCGTTTGCGACACCATCAAGGAGACCATCGACTATCTCGCAGAGAAAGAGGGCCGCAAGCTGGGCGTGATAAGCGTTCACCTGTACCGTCCCTTCTCCCTCAAATATTTCAAGAGGGCCCTTCCCAAGAGCGTTAAGCGCATAGCTGTGCTTGACCGCACCAAAGAGTGCGGCTCAAACGGCGAGCCTCTCGCGCAGGATGTCCGCGCAGCTCTCTACGGCAGCCGCGGCATCCGCATCTACAGCGGCCGCTACGGTCTCTCCAGCAAGGACACCACTCCCGCCCAGATTATCGCTGTTTACGACAACCTGGCCCTCAAGGAGCCCAAGAACGACTTCACCATCGGCATCGTGGACGATGTCACCTACAAGTCGCTCCCCGTCAAGGGCGAGATTTCGCTCTCCAAGAAGGGTACCTACGAATGCCGCTTCTACGGCCTCGGCAGCGACGGCACAGTGGGCGCCAACAAGAATACAATCAAGATCATCGGCGACCACACCGACAAATATGCCCAGGCATATTTCGACTACGACAGCAAGAAGTCCGGCGGCTTCACCTGCTCTCACCTGCGCTTCGGCGACCAGCCCATCCGCGCCCCTTATCTGGTGACCACCCCCGACTTCGTGGCTTGCCACGTGCCTTCTTACCTGAGCAAATACGACGTGCTCAAGGGTATCAAGAAGGGCGGTACACTGCTGCTCAACAGTATGTGGAGCGTGGAGGAGACTCTGGAGCGCATCCCCGACTTCGTAAAGAAGGAGATCGCCACCAAGAAGGTTAACCTCTACATAATCAACGCCACCAAGATTGCCGCAGAAATCGGCCTCGGCGGCCGCACCAACACCATCCTGCAGTCGGCATTCTTCAAGATCACCAACATCATCCCCTACGAGGATGCAGTGACATATATGAAGAAGGCCATTGACAAGTCCTACGGCAAGAAGGGCGAGAATGTCGTGGCAATGAACTATGCTGCAGTGGACCGCGGCGGCGAATACCAGAAGGTTGATGTGCCCGAGTCCTGGAGCAAGGCCAGCGGCCGTTTTGTGAACCCCGGCAGCAAGCGCATGGCTCCCGAGTGGATCCACGATGTTGCCGACATCGTGAATGCACAGGAAGGCAACACCCTCCCTGTGAGCGTATTCGCATCAAAAGAGTATGTGGACGGCACCATCCCCGCCGGCACATCTGCCTACGAGAAGCGCGGCGTGGCTGTCAAGGTGCCCGAGTGGAACCCCGAAAACTGCATCCAGTGCAACCAGTGCGCATATGTCTGCCCTCACGCAGCCATTCGCCCGTTCCTGATGACTGCCGATGAGGCTGCAGCAGCGCCCGAAGGCATCAAGAAGGCTGCCGGCAAGGCTCAGCTCAAGGAGTACACATTTACAATGCAGCTCAGCCCTGCAGACTGCACCGGCTGCGGCAACTGCGTGGATGTATGCCCCGGCTTCAAGGGCGCCAAGGCTCTCGAGATGGTGGCATCCGACGGCCAGATGAAAGAGCAGGCCAACTACACCTACCTCAACAGCAAGATCGGCTACAAAGACAATATCCTCCCCAAGGAGCAGAGCGTCAAGAACCTCGAGTTCGCACAGCCTCTGTTCGAGTTCAGCGGCGCCTGCGCAGGTTGCGGCGAGACTCCCTATATCAAGACCATCACCCAGCTCTTTGGCGAGAGCATGATGATTGCAAACGCCACCGGCTGCTCCTCCATCTACGGAGCATCCTACCCCTCATCCCCTTACTGCACCAACCAGAAGGGTTACGGCCCCGCCTGGAACAACTCCCTGTTCGAGGACAACGCTGAGTTCGGCTTGGGTATGAGGCTCGGAAGCGAGAAGATGCGCGACAATGTGGCCGCCCTCATGACCAAAGCTCTCGACTGCGACAAGTGCTCGGACGAGATCAAAGCCCTCTTCAAGGAGTGGCTCGAGAACCGCGGCAGCCGCAAGGTTACTCTGGATATCTATGAGAAACTCCTCCCGCTGCTGCCCGAAAGCAGTTGCGAGGCTTGCAAGGAACTCAACGGACTTGCCAAGTTCATTCCCGCCCGCAGCCAGTGGATCTTTGGCGGTGACGGCTGGGGCTACGATATCGGTTACGGCGGTCTGGACCACGTCCTGGCCAGCGGCAACAATGTCAACTGCCTGGTAATAGACACCGAGGTTTACTCCAACACCGGCGGACAGTCTTCCAAGGCTACTCCTGTTGGCGCAGTGGCCAAGTTTGCCACCAGCGGCAAGAAGGTACGCAAGAAAGACCTGGGCATGATGGCAATGAGCTACGGCTATGTATATGTTGCACAGGTTGCGATGGGCGCATCTCAGGCTCAGTTGCTCAAGGCTCTCAAAGAGGCTGAGGCATACGACGGCCCTTCGCTCATCATCGCTTATGCGCCTTGCATCAACCACGGTCTCAAAGCCGGCATGGGCCACTCCCAGCTGGAAGAGCAGAAGGCAGTCGAGTGCGGCTACTGGCAGCTCTACCGCTACAACCCCGAGCTGGAGGCCAAGGGCGAGAATCCTTTCACTCTCGACAGCAAAGAGCCCGACTGGAGCAAGTTCCAGGAGTTCCTGCGCGGCGAGGTCCGCTATGCTTCTCTGCTCAAGTCCTTCCCCGAGGAGGCAACCGAGCTCTTCGAGAAGACAGAGCAGTTCGCAAAGGTTCGTCTGAATTCCTACAAGCGTCTGGCAGGCAAAGAGTAAGCCAGCGCAATAAATAAGAGAAGCGCCGCCTGGACTGCTCCGGGCGGCGCTTTCTTGTTAACCAAAAAATACTATGAAAAAATCATCTTCGGCCACATAAATACAAAGGGTGTGCCAAAGATGATTTTCTCGGTTTTAGCGGTTGATTTCCCTGATCGAAATGATTTTTACGGGGTAGTAGGGCAGGCCTCTGGGATTGGTCTCCACCCCGGCGATGTCGTCTATTACATTGAGGCCGTCTGTTACCTCACCGAACACTGTGTATTCGCCGTTGAGGTGGGAGCAACCCTCCTCGCTCTGCACAATGTAGAACTGTGAGCCCGAAGACGCCTTCTCGGGGTTGACGCTGTCGCCTCTGCGGGCTGCCGCTATCGCCCCCTTCTTGTGCACCAGACCCGGCACAATCTCGGCGGGGATGGTGTAGTTGGGGCCTCCGCTGCCATAGAGGTCGGTCTTGGTGGTGTCTCGGGTAAAGGGGTCGCCCGCCTGAATCATAAAGTCCTTGATCACGCGGTGGAAGAGCAGGCCGTTGTAGTAGCCCTTGCGCGCCAGCTTTACAAAGTTGTCGCGGTGGGCGGGGGTCTCTTTGTAGAGCTT
Organism: bacterium; assembly: GCA_963637965.1. Lineage (GTDB taxonomy): Bacteria > Bacteroidota > Bacteroidia > Bacteroidales > UBA932 > Equibacterium. The sequence goes on along the minus strand of CAVHPI010000003.1, from coordinate 39,616 downwards.
GATCTTCATCGAGCCCATGCTGGTGACCATTTCCAGAACCGGTTCTTCTGCAATCGGCTCCTCTTTCACTGCCGCGGCTGCAGGGGCGGCGGAGTCTGCTGCGGCTGCGCTTGCTGCGGCTGCATCATCAATTGTCTTTTCGGTGGCGGTGGAATCCTGGCTGTCTGCGGCCGCATTCTTTGCGCCGCGATTGTGGCAGCCCGTAAGTGTTATTCCCATAACTAAAAGTGTGATTAATAATTTGTGTTTCATATCGCTATAATTCACGTTTCCTGATATATGTGAGCACATCCCTGAAAGTCTGCGTGCGGCAGGTCAGGGCAATGTAGAGCCCTCCCATCACGGCCAGCTGCAGCACCAGGCGCAGCAGGTCGCCTTGCAGGCGCAGCATGGCAAAGTGCGCGGCGGCGGCACACAGCGCTGAGAGCAGGAAAAACGGCAGGATGTCCGCCATCAGCTGTCCGTAATTTGCCCCGATGGCCTTGTGCAGCAGGCCGTACCAGATGCTCACCGCAATATAGTTGACCGCGGTGAGGCTGGCCGCCATCGCAATCAGCCCGTACCGGTAGGTGAATAGCGCCGTGGCAATCTGCAGCGCGGCATTGCACAGCGTGAACACCAGATAGCGGTCGCTGCGGCCAAAGGACATTGCCGCCTGATTGAACATCGTGTGCGCCAAAGTCGCCAGATAGTAGAGGCAGTAGATGCGCAGGATGGGCACCGACTGTGCGAATTTGGGATTGATTATGTTTATGAACTCGGGAGCCACCAGCGCCAGGGCCAGCATTGAGGGGCAGGCGACATAGGCCATGAAGCGGGTCAGCTTGCGCAGTATTGCAGTGCGCCTCTGCGGCTCTCCGCAGGTAGATGAGAGCACCGGCTGCTCCACGCTGGTGAGCATTCCGCAGAACACCTGATTGGCCATGGATGCCCATTTGCTGCCTTGCGAGTAGAATCCCACCTCGGCTTTTGTATAGGCACGGCCCAGAATCACCGAGAATATGTTGGTGTGCACCTGGGTCACGAACGAAGAGATCACCAGCTTGAACCCGAAGGGGAACATCTCCCATACGGGGCGCAGGTTTATCTTGAGCGACGGCTTCCAGGGGCTGAAGATGAGCTTGAGCAGCGACGTCACGGCCGACTGCACCACAGAGTGGGCCACCAGAGCCCAGTAGCCGAAGCCGCGGACGGCCATAACAATGGCCACTATGCCCGCCGCCACGGCCCCGGCAATGTCCATCGCCGCCCGCTGGCGTATCATCATCTTGCGCAGCAGCAGTGCATCGGAAGAGATGGAGACGCTCACGAATACAAACGACAGGAACAGCACGCGGGAGATGCTGACCAGCTCCGGCTGGTTGTAAAAGCGGGCGATTGTCCCGGCAAAGGCAAACAGCACAAGGTAGATGGCGCAGCTCAGCGCCGTGGAAAACCAGAACACGGCGTTGTGGTCTTCTGCGCGGATTTCCCCCCGGTTGATGAGGGCCGCCTTGAAGCCACCCTCCTGCAGGGTGGCGGCTATGGCGGTGAATATGGCCAGCATTGCGGTGAGGCCGTAGTCGCCAGGGGTGAGGCGGCTGAGCAGCACAAGCCCCACAACCGCCCCCACAAGTTGCTGGAGGCCGTTGTTCATCGCCCCCCAGAAGAGTCCGGAGGCGGTCTTGGTCTTGAGATTGCTGCCGCTCATCGTGACAAATGTAAGAAGAAATATGGTATCTTTGCCGATGAAAGCGTCATGTCCAGAATAAAGATATACACCCGTTCGTTCTCGCCGGAACTCTACAAATACTCCAAAGGGCTATATCCTGCCGGAGTGGAGGCGGTGCGCCTCACCGACCGCAGCGCCGACGGCTATTTCTACAAGATGCTGCAGGACGCCGAGTGCGACATCGCCATCAACATAGACGAGGATGCCTATGTCTCCAATCCGGAGGCGGTGATGGAGCTGGCCCGCAGAGTAGAGACGGAGGGCTGGGCCAATGCAGGCTGTCCCGACTGCGGTCCCGGCGCCCCGCGCAGCCACAATCCGATAGTCACGAACCCCTTCTTCAACATTCTCAACCTCAAGCTCATCAGGGAGAAATACCGGTCTGCGGCGCAGATCCGCTCCTTTGACTACGCGGCCGTGAAAAGCGAGATGGTGAGCGACTTCAAGAGCCGGGTCACGATGCCTCTCAACGGCAGTTTTGACATATACGACTTTGAACCCTACTACAGCTTCTATCTGTGGCTTGCGTACAATTTCAAGACCCTCTACCTCCCCGCCGAGAGACACGCCGACGGCATTTCCACCATCCTCTATGACGACCGCGGCCGCGAGCTCTGCCGCCACTCCTGGATGGCCCGCAAATACAAGGTGGAGGCCTCCCAGACAGAGCGCATCACCTCCTTGATAGATGAGGTGTATGCCGCGCGCAATATGGCGAGGCCGGCAATAAGCCGCCGTGAGCTGGCCGGTTTTGTGGTAGAACTGGCGTTTGCCTATGTCAAGAAGGCTTTCATCCGCATAGTCCGCTGGCCTGGCAAGCTGATGCGCAAGCTGCGGCACCTCAGAGAGAGAGGCTGATTGCGGCAATCCGTGCGGTGTTGGGGGCGATTTTATAGCGGTCGTCCACCCTGTAGGGGGCCACGGCCACTATATGCTCCCCCTGCGTATCCTCAAAATATACGATTCTGGCCCGGTCCTTCTGCTCCAGGTCCAGTTTAAGGTCGGTGAAAAAGTCGCTCACCAGCCGGCTCCCCTTCATCCCAAGGGGGCGGAAGCGGTCGCCGTGGCGCCAAGGACGGCTCTTGAGCGGCATCTGCAGCGCATCGGCATCGGCCCAGAGGCAGCCGGCGGGGCAATTTTTTGCGTTGAAGCCGGCAGGGCGGGGGAATGAGTCCACCTTCAGGGCCGGCTCTGCAATGCGCAGCGGGTAAACCTTCAGGCATCCGCGGCACGTCAGCAGGCGGAAATCCTTGCCGGTGAATTCTTTGCCGCTCTGGCCGCCGGCAGCGGCGAGTATGTCGGCAATCTGGGCCGGGGAGAATCCGAAGGGCTCCAGCAGCCGGTAGAGCCAGTAGCCGGCGTGCTGCATCTGCAGCAGCGGCTCCAGAGAAATGCATTCGGCGTCCCCCTCCCTGCGGCAAAGGGTTCTGCGCTTGTCCATCAGAAGGTCGTCCAGCACATCCTCCGCCTGGCGGAAGCGCTCCATATCCCGCGACAGGGTCTCCAGATAGGAAGGGTTGATCTTTTCAAACTCCGGAAACACGCAGTGCCTGATGCGGTTGCGGGCAATCGAGGGGTCGGCGTTGGTGTAGTCTTCGCGGTATTCAATCCCCTGCTGCGCGGCATATCGCTCGATTTCCGGGCGGGAAAATATCAGCATCGGGCGCAGTATATTGCCGCTCGCCCCGCGGATGCCTCCCAGTCCGCGGAGCCCGGTGCCCCGCAGCAGATTCAGCATCAGGGTCTCGGCATTGTCGCCCTTGTTATGGGCCACCAGCAGGCGGCTGTAGCCGCAATTCTGCATCAGTTCATCAAAATAGCTGTAGCGCAGTTCGCGGGCAGCCATCTCTATTGAGATGCCGCGCCGGGTGGCGTAAGTGCGGGTGTCGAACTTCTTGGTGTGGAACGGTATGCCGTGCCTGCCGCACACAGAGCGCACCAGACTTTCGTCGGCGTCGCAATCCCCCTCGCGCAGGGAAAAATTTACGTGTGCCACTGCAAGGGAGGGTTTCAAGGCGCTGTGCAGCGCCAAATGCAGCATGGTCATGGAGTCCGCGCCGCCGCTCACCGCCAGCAGCAGAGTTCCGCTGCGGCCGTCAAGCAGCCTGCCCAGCTCTCTGTCAAAGGCCTCCTGCACTATTTGAACGTGTAAGAGAATGTAAGGCCGGCCACCTCCTGGAACTGCAGTGCGGGGAATAGCATCACATTGCCGTCTCCGTCCACAATGGGGTTGCCGTCGGCGTCGTTGAAACTCTTGAACTTGACCTTGTCATCGTAGATGGCGCGGCAGTTGAGGGAGAACGATATGAATTTGGTAAGCGGCGCAGAGATGTTCAGCGTCCAGTCCACCGTCATGTTGAGCGGATTCTTGAGGTAGTTGGAGAAGGTATCGAAGGCGGTGCTCACCTTGAGGCCCTGTGCCTCTGCCGAGGCGGATATGCGCAGTCTTGCACCCAGCTCCCAGCGGGCAAACTGGTCTTCCTTGTTGCCGTAACGGGTGCGCAGCAAGGGGTCGGAGACGAACTGCACATTGCCCGTGACGGGAGTGAGGGACACCGACAGTGTCTTGAAGCTCCACGCTGCACCGGAACCGATGGACATTGAGGCGGGAGAGAAAAAACGCGACACGACGTCCGTGCCGATTGTGCTGGCAAAGCCGGGGCTTATCTGCGACTTGAACGAGTAGTTAATCGTTCCCCTGAACTTGTTGTCCAGGGCATATCCGAGCTCGTCGTTGAGAATTATGTAGTCGGCATTCTTCTGGAATCCCACACCGAAGGTCTGGGTAAAACCGTAGGCCATCTGCAGGTGGTTTTTGAAGGTTATCCTCTCCTTGGCATAGTTGGCTTTGGCGTCGATGGTGGAGCCGAAGGTGGCGCTGCCGTTACCGCCGGCCGCCCAGTCCATCAGCGAAGTCTGCTTAAACGACAGGGTGGTGGTGGCTTCGCCCGTCCAGTATTTGGGCTTGGCATCCTTTTTCGCCTCCTGCGCCGAGATCGGCAGCAGAGAGAACAACACGCCGGCTATAATCAAAATGCCCTTTTTCATCCTCATATTCATTTATCGGGGCGGGGCAGTCCGTTTTTCGGAGATGCGCCCGCTGTTAATATGCTTTGGCAAAAACAACCCTGCGGTGAGAAGGCTTGCCGCTGTAGACGCACTTGCCCTCCTCTTCGCACACGAAACTGTCGATGGGAATGCAGCGGATAGTGGCTTTTGTCTCCTCCTGGATCTTGGCCTCGGTTTCTGCGGTGCCGTCCCAGTGGCAGAGAAGGAAGTAGCCCTGCTCGATTTTCTCCTTGAATTCGTCCCAGGTGTCCACCTTGATGGTGCGCTCCTGGCGGAAATCGTAGGCTTTCTTGTAGATGCCGGTCTGAATTTCGTCCATCATAGCCTTCAGGCGTGCGGCAAGGCCCTCCTCGGGGAGGCTCTCCTTGGTGAGGGTGTCGCGGCGGGCGACTTCTGCCACACCTGCGGCGAGGTCGCGCGGCCCGATGGCAACCCTCGCGGGAACTCCCTTGAGCTCCCACTCAGCAAATTTGAAGCCAGGGCGGAGGTTGTCGCGGTCGTCAATCTTCACCGAAAGCCCCTCGCGGACGCATTCTGCCTTGATCTGATCCATCTTCTCAAGGATGGCGGCGCGCTCTTCGGGGGTCTTGTAGATGGGTACCATAACCACGTGGATGGGGGCCAGCTTGGGAGGCAGCACCAGACCGTTGTCGTCGCTGTGGCACATTATCAGGGCGCCCATCAGACGGGTGGACACGCCCCAGGATGTCGCCCACACATATTCGAGGTTGCCCTCGCGGTTGTTGAACTGCACGTCAAACGCCTTGGCAAAGTTCTGCCCCAGGAAGTGGGATGTGCCGGCCTGCAGCGCCTTGCCGTCCTGCATCATTGCCTCGATGCAGAGGGTGTCCACCGCGCCGGCGAAGCGCTCGCTGTCGCTCTTGTGGCCCACAATCACGGGCATCGACATATATTCGCGGGCAAACTTGGCATACACGTTCACCATCTTCTCGGTTTCTGCGATGGCCTCGGCGCTGGTGGCGTGGGCGGTGTGCCCCTCCTGCCAGAGGAATTCGGCCGTGCGCAGGAACAGGCGGGTGCGCATCTCCCAGCGGACCACGTTGGCCCACTGGTTGATGAGGATGGGCAGGTCGCGGTAGGAGTTGATCCAATTCTTATATGTGTTCCAGATGATGGTCTCGGAAGTGGGGCGGACGATGAGTTCCTCCTCAAGCTTGGCATCGGGGTCGACCACCACGCCGTTGCCGTCGGGGGCCACTTTCAAGCGATGATGGGTGACCACGGCGCACTCCTTGGCAAACCCCTCCACGTGCTCCGCCTCGCGGCTGAGGAACGATTTGGGGATGAACAGCGGGAAGTATGCGTTCTGATGCCCGGTCTCCTTGAACATCTCGTCCAGCGCGTGCTGCATCTTTTCCCATATTGCATAACCATAAGGTTTTATAACCATACAGCCGCGCACTGCAGAGCTCTCTGCAAGTCCGGCCTTGACCACGATGTCGTTGTACCACTGCGAATAATTCTCCGCCCTCGGTGTCAGCTCTTTTGCCATAAAGTACTTTCTATTGGTATAAATTTTGATATCTTTGTCTGAAGCAAACGTGGCAAAATTAAAAAATAATTTACACAAGGAGGTAATATTATGAAAAACAGACTTTTTATTTTATCGCTCCTCGCGGCTTTCGCGCTCGCTTCGTGCGGCACGACCAGTTATTATTCTTCTGTTTACAACGACAGCATCTACAGCCGTCCGGAGAGGGCACGCCTCACCGTGATGGGCAACCGCTCCTCTGACGAAGTCGAGCCCATAAACAAATACACTATCGACGTTTACGAGCTTGACGAGGGGGAGACTTACGAGGCACGCCTGCACAGATTCGACGACAGCGCCGACGAGACCTACACCGTGTATGTGGACTACTACGGCTGGGATAACCCCTGGTACAATCCCTGGTGGGGTCCTACTTACCGCTACAGCTGGTATTCTCCCTGGCGCTATTCCTATGCCTGGTACAACACCTGGTGGTATGACTCCTGGTACGGTTGGGGCTGGAGAGATCCCTTCTGGTACAGCGGCTGGGCCTGGTACGATCCCTGGTATCACTGGGATTGGTGCAGTTTCGGTCCCTGGGGGCCTCATTACGGACCTTACGCTCCCGGCTGGGGCGGCCCGGGCCATCATAGACACCACGGACACCACGGCTTCGGCAGCAGTTTTGCCTGGAACGGCGGCGGCCACTTTTATGACGGCAGCTTCAGCACCGGACGTCGCGGTGCCGGCGCCGGAGGCATCAAGAGTATAAACGACCGCGACCGTCGCGCAACTGCGGTGGCCGGCAGCGTCAACCGCAGGGCGGTTTCCAGCAATATGAGTTCCTCTACCGGCAGGCGCGGCGCCAACGCAATCACGGCGGCAAGCTCCACCCGATCTGCAACCGGCAGGATAAACGGCAGCAGCGCAGTGAACCGCAGCAGTTCTGCAATCCGCACAAGTTCCAGCAGCCGCAGCAACAGCTCTGCGGTGCGCGGCAGCAGTTCCAGCAGCCGCAGCAACAGCTCTGCGGTGCGCGGCAGCAGCTCCAGCAGCCGCAGCAACAGCTCTGCGGTGCGCGGCACAAGCTCCAGCAGCCGCAGCAACAGCTCTGCGGTGCGCGGCAGCAGTTCCAGCAGCCGCAGCAACAGCTCTGCGGTGCGCGGCAGCAGCTCCAGCAGCCGTAGCAGCTACGGCACTACCAGCACTTCCAGCACCCGCAAAGGCACGCCTACCTCGTCTGTGAGAAAGAGCAGTTCCAGCAGCCGCAGCAACAGCTCCACAGTGCGCAGCAGCTCTTCCAGCAGCCGCAGCAACAGCTCCGCAGTGCGCAGCAGCAGCTCCAGCAGCCGCAGCGGCAGTTACTCGTCGGGCCGCTCCTCTTCCAGCAGCCGCGGCAGCTACTCCAGCGGCAGCTCTTCCCGCGGATCCTACTCCGGCGGCGGTTACTCCGGCGGCGGACGTTCTTCCGGTGGCGGCCGTTCTTCCGGCGGGCGCAGGTAGCATTAATCAATTGACAAGCAAATTCACATAAGCATAATGAAAAAGTTCAGTTTAATAGCAGTTGTATTGATGTCGGCCTCGATGGCCGCAGGGGCGCAGGGTGTGGTGGATGCAATGCGCTATTCAGAGCAGTTCTACTACGGCAGCGCCCGCACTATGGCAATGGGCAACGCGTTCACCGCGCTTGGCGGTGACATCGGCGCGCTGGGCATCAACCCGGCGTCGTCGGCCCTTTACAATTGCTGCGAGTTCTCAGTGACCGGCGGCCTGCTGTGGAACAACACCTCCGCGAATCTTTACACAAGCGGCGACGTATATCAGCAGAATGCGTCGCGCACCAACTTCTCATTCCCCAACATCGGCATCGTGCTCAATATGCCCACCGGCAAGGAGTCGGGCGTGGTGAGCTATTCATTGGGATTTTCGATGACCAAGACCAACCACTACCGCGGCCGCACCTGCTTCGGCGGCTACGACGGCGGCAATAGCCTTCTTGGCAACATCGCAGCCAATCTGGAGGGTGTGGACAATTCTTATCTCACAGCAGATGACGCCTACACCCAGGGCGTTGTGACCAGCCAGGAGATTATGGCATACGATACATATCTGGTGAACCCCTACAACGGGTCGGAGACATCATACATCGGCGCCACCGAGAATGAATGGGACGGCGGGCTCGGAGTGGAGAACGACCTTTACAAGAGCTACAACGAGGCCACCAGCGGCGGAATCCGCGACATGCAGTTCAACGCCGGAATGAACATCAACGACAGGCTCTACCTCGGCGCCAACTTCAACATCAAGATGGTAGACTACGAAGACGATCTCTGGTATTCGGAAGAGGCGCAGCTCGGCGACTATTACGACACGGGCTTCAGAAGCATGAGTTACAACTATTGGCAGCGCACCAGCGGAGTGGGGGCCAACCTGCAGCTGGGCGCCATCTGGAATCCGATCAACTGCCTGAGGCTGGGTGTCGCCTACACGACTCCCACTCTCTACAGCCTTACCGATTCGTGGCAGGAATATATGGAGTCGGGATTTGACGGCACCAATTCCGCCTGCAAATCGGCTCAGTCGCAGTCGCCCCTGCGCTCCTGCGAGTATATGCTGCGCTCTCCCAGCCGCCTCAGCGTAGGTGCGGCTCTGGTATTCGGCCGCGGCGGCCTGCTGAGCGCAGACTACGAGACGGTCAACTACTCCAACATGGAGATGTTCGACGGCAACTACAACGCCAACACCTACCGCGATGTCAACGATGCCATCAAGACCGACTGCACCAAGGGGACAATCTTCCGTCTGGGCGGCGAGATGAACGTGCTCAACGATTTTGCGCTGCGCGCCGGCTACAACCGCTTCAATTATCAGAACCAGTACTCATACCGCTATATATCGTTCGGCATCGGCAAGCGCGTCAGGGAAAACTGCTCTATCGATCTGGCATATCGCCGCCGCCTGAAAGATTCTTTCAACTTCCAGCCCTACGACGACTATGCTCCCGACGAGTACGGAATCAACCAGTGCACCGCTCCCACGGCGACCGTGGGCACGACTCTTTCCGATCTGGTGCTCACATACAGGGTGAAATTTTAAATTGACGATACATTGCTTTGAAAGGCGGCTTTTCAGGCCGCCTTTTTTAGTACCTTTGCCGCAGCATAAATACAACGCGGACAATGAAATTCAAAGAGAACATTCTTCCATACATTCTGATTGCAATATTGTTTCTGGCGGCGGCGGCCATCTATTGCTATCCCGTGCTTGAGGGCAAGGTGATAGGGACAGCCGACGGCATCAACGGCACCGCCGCGGTGCAGGAATGCCTCAACTACCGCCACAGCGCCGGGGGCAACTCCTGGTGGACCGGAGCTCTCTTTTCCGGAATGCCAAACTACCAGATAGGCGGTGCACACTACCTCTCGGAGAGGATAATGAGTCCGCTCTACCGCTTTTTCCACTGGGGACACAACAATCAGATAATGACCATCTTCTTTTATCTTGTGGCGTTCTTTGTGCTGATGCGCGCTTTTGGCCTGGGCAAGTGGATGTCGGCTGCGGGGGCCTTTGCCGTGGCGCTGTCGTCGTATTTCCTGATAATAATAGGGGCGAACCACGGCGGCAAGACCAGCTCGATTGCCTGGATGACCCTGGTGATGGTGGGGATGCTGCTCATCTACCGCAAAAAATACGGATGGGGCAGTGCGCTGGTGATGTTCTTCACCGTGATGGGCATCACTCCGCATCCGCAGATGGCATATTACATCTGCATGATGGCGGGAGTGATGTGGTGCGCCGAGCTCTACATTCACATCCGGCAGAAGCAGATGCGGCAGTGGACTGTGGCGACCTTGATTTTCATAGGCAGCTTTGCGGTAGGGCTCGGGGTGACCGGGGCCAACACCTTTGCCAACCGGGAATATCTCACCGAGACTATGCGCGGCGGGCAGAGCGACCTGTCCGGAGGGGCCGGCGGGCAGGGCCGGGGCAACGGCGGACTGGACATAGACTACGCCACACAGTGGAGCTACGGCATAGACGAGACTCTGACATTGCTGGTGCCAGACTACAGGGGCGGCAGCAGCCATTATAATCTGGGCATCGGATCCAAGCTCTACAAGCGGCTGGTTGCCTCGGGGGTGACCCCCGGCGCGGCGATGGACTATTGCAAGACGGCGCCGATGTATTGGGGCGACCAGCCCTTCACCGCCGGGCCGGTGTATGTTGGGGCGATTGTGTGCCTGCTGTTCGTGTTGGGGCTGTTCATAGTAAAGGGCCCCTACAAATGGGCGCTGCTGGCCGCGACCCTCTTCTCGGTGCTGCTCTCGTGGGGGTATAATTTCATGCCTCTCACAAAGCTGTTTTTCAACTGGTTCCCCCTCTACGACAAGTTCCGCACGGTGTCATCGATACTTGTGGTGGCGGAAATCACTATTCCGCTGCTGGGCTTTCTGGCGATACGGCAGATTGCAGAGGGGGGCGTGGAGCGCAAGAAGCTGATGCAGTCGCTGCTCTGGAGCGCCGGCATCACCGGCGGCATCTGCCTGATATTGGCGCTGGCCGGCCCCTCGATGATGGGATTCTGCGGCGCATCCGATTATAGTCTGGCGCAGATGATGGGCGACCAGTGGGAGTGGCTCTTCCCGATGATTGCGGAGCAGCGCGCGGCCCTGCTTGCAGCCGATGCCTGGCGCAGCCTGATATTCATACTGCTGGGGGCCGGGGCAATCTGGCTGTTTGCCTGCGGCAAGCTCAAGGAGGGCCCTGCGGCGCTGCTGCTGGGGGCGCTGATTGTGGCGGACCTCTGGGGAGTGGACAAGCGCTACTTCAATACCGGATTTTTCCAGAGCCCTGCTAAATTTGAGAGCAATTTTGCAATGCAGCCCTGGGAGGAGGCGATTCTGCAGGACGACGACCCCAGTTTCAGGGTATTCAACCTCACCGAAAACGACCCCTTCAGAGAGAACCGCACCAGCTACCGGCTGAAGTCGATAGGGGGCTACAGCGCGGCCAAGCTGCGCCGCTATCAGGACCTGATAGACGAGCATCTGGTTCAGATGCACCGGCCGGTGATAGATATGCTCAACGCCAAGTATTTTGTGGTGGAGCAGAACGGGCAGAAGGTGCCTCTGATAAATGACTCGGCGATGGGCAACGCCTGGTTTGCCGACAGCCTGTGCGCCGTGAGCGGGGCCGATGCAGAGTGCGCAGCCCTGATGCAGGTGGACCTGCGCAAGGCGATGGTGGTGGACACCGACAGTTTTGGAGAGTATGTGCAGGAGTTTGCCCCGGCAGGGGAGGGGGCGCAGGTGAGCCTCACTTCGTATGCCCCCGACATACTGGAATATGACTGCAGCAGCCCGCGCGGCGGCAGCATCGTGTTCTCCGAGATCTACTATCCCTACGGCTGGAAGGCCTACATAGACGGCGCTCCGGCAGAGCATTACCGCGCAAACTACACTCTGCGGGCCTTGAATGTCCCGTCCGGGCAGCACCATATCCGCTTTGAGTTCCGTCCCGACAGCGTCCGCCGCGGAGATATCCTCTCGATGTTCTGTATGGCGCTTATGTTCGGCGTGATGATATTCTCCGCAGTGCGCGGCATCGCTGCCCGCAAGAGCGAGAACACCAAGGCGTAGAAAATATTATATTTGCAAGTTAAATCTTTTAGTCCGACATGGCAAATCCGCTGAAGCAGCTGGCAAGCGAAACCGCGATTTATGGCCTGAGCACCATTCTGGCCAGGGTCGTGAACTTTCTGCTGGTGCCGCTCTACACCAATGTCCTCTCGCGGGAGGATTACGGCGTAGTCACCGAGTTCATGGCATACATCGCCATACTGCAGGTGGTGCTGGCGCTGGGGCTTGAGACGGGCTGCTTCAGATATGCTCAGAAAGAGAAGAATGCCGCCGACGACGGGGTCGCCGGAGCCGACCCCAACCGCATCTTTTCCAACGCATTCTTGATAGTGCTGGGGCTCTGCTCCATTTTCTTTGCCGCGGTGAGCATATTCTCCGCTCCGATTGCGTCGGCGCTGGGTTATGAGGGCTTTGGCAAGGTCATAGTGTATGTCGGGGCGATTCTGCTGACAGACACCGTCACCGCCATCCTCTTTGCCCGTCTGCGCTACGAGCACAAGGCGCTTAAGTTTGCCACAATCCGCACCCTCAAGATATTCACCGAACTCGGGGTCAACCTGCTGCTCTACCTCTGCCTGCCCCGCTATCTGGCGGGTCACAGCGGCAGCGCAATCACCGCCTTCGTGAGCGCGACCCCCGATTTTACCTACGCCATTTTCGCAATTTTCTGCAGCTGCATCGTGTGCCTGCTGATGATGTTGCCCGAGATATTCAGGCTGCGGCTCGCTCCCGATAAAAAAGTGTGCCGCGCCATTCTGGCCTACTCGCTGCCGCTGATGCTGGCGGGGCTGCCCGGCGTGATGAACGACCTGATGGACCGCGTGCTTATGCGCGGCTTCTGCGGCGAAGGCTGGCGTGCCGAGCTGGGCGTGTATCAGGCCGGGGTCAAGATAGCGGTGATAATGTCGCTGTTTGTGCAGATGTTCCGCTATGCGGCAGAACCCTTCTTTTTCCAGAGGGAGCGGCAGAAGGGGTCCAAAGAGCTCTACGCCAAGGTTATGACCTACTTTGTGGCCTTCTGTATGGCGGGCTTCCTGTTTGTGATGCTCTATCTGGACGTCATCGGGCTGATGCTGGGGCGCGACTTCCGCACCGGACTGTCCATCACCCCCATTATGCTGATGGCATATGTGATGCTGGGGATGCAGTTCAACATAAGCATGTGGTACAAGCTCTCCGGCAAGACGGGCTACGCTGTGTGGATAACTCTGGCGGGCCTGGCGGTCACGGTGGTGATAAACGTGCTGTTTATGCCCCGCTACTCATACCACGCCGCGGCGTGGGCCCACATCGCCAGCTATTTTGTGATGATGGTGATATCGCTGCTTCTGGGCAACAAATACTATCCGATACCCTACGATTGGAAAAAGATACTGATTGCGGTGGCGTTTGCCCTTGCAATCTACGGCGTCTCGCTGCTGCTGCCTCAGATGGCCCTCTGGCCCAAGATGGCGGTGCACACGCTGCTGATGCTCTCATATCTTGTCCCCGCGGGGCTCTACCTTTACAAAACCAGAAACGCCTGATATTATGCAAGTCAAGATAATCAACAAATCGCGCTACGGCGCTCCCGCATACGCCACCCCCCTCTCCGCCGGGATGGATCTCAAGGCCAACATAGATGAGCCGGTGACCCTGGGCAGCCTGGAGCGCACTATGATCCCCACGGGGCTCTACATAGAGCTGCCGGAGGGGTATGAGGCGCAGATACGCCCCCGCAGCGGACTGGCGGCAAAGCACGGGATCACCGTGACCAACGCCCCCGGCACCATAGATGCCGACTACCGCGGCGAGATATGCGTGCTGCTGGTGAATTTGGGCCGGGAGCCGTTTGTGATAAACCCCGGCGAGCGCATCGCGCAGATGGTGGTGGCCCGTCACGAGCGGGTGGAGTGGGTGGAGGCCCGGAGTCTGTGCGGCAGCAGCCGCGGCGAGGGCGGATTCGGATCGACAGGAATAAAATAATACGATATATGGATTTCACAGGTGACAAATTCAATGTAGAGAAGCTGTACAAAATCTACAGTGACTGTAACGGCTACACTACCGACACTCGCGAGATAAAGGGCGGCGAGATGTTCTTTGCCCTGAAGGGGGAGAACTTCGACGCCAACGAGTTTGCCGCGCACGCCGTGGAGAAGGGGGCAAAATTCTGTGTGGTGGACAATATCCACGTGTACGAGAACAGTTCGGAGGAACTTGCGGGCAAGCTGATTGCGGTGGACGACACTCTGCAGGCCTTCAGGGCCCTTGCCGGTTATCACCGCAGCCGCTTTGACATCCCCGTGATAGGCATTACCGGCACCAACGGCAAGACCACCACCAAAGAGATGCTCAACGCCGTGCTCGGCACAAAATACCGTGTGACCTGCACCAAAGGAAACCGCAACAACCACATCGGGGTGCCCATGACCCTGCTGGAGATAACATCGGACACCGAGGTGGCCGTGATAGAGATGGGGGCCAACCATCCGGGAGAAATCGCCGCGTCGGTGTCTCTGGCCTGCCCTACCTGCGGCCTGGTGACCAACGTGGGACGCGCCCATCTGGAGGGCTTCGGCAGCTTCGAGGGGGTCAAGCGCACCAAAGGTGAGCTGTACGACTACCTCGCCGAGCATGGCGGCCCGGTATTCTACGATGCAGACAACAGTGAGCTGGGGGAGATGGTCGCGATGCGCAGCGGCCTGCAGCTGATTCCCTACGGCGTGAATCATTCCGGCATAAGAGTGCTCAAGACCTCGAGGGTCAACCCCTACCTCACGATGGAGGTGGAGTCGGGCAATGTGGTCAACCGCATCAACACCCGCCTGATAGGCTCCTACAACGCCACCAACGTGGCGGCGGCGCTGGCCGTGGGGGGCTATTTTGATGTGGACTTTGATGCCGCCGTGTCGGCCATAGAGGCGTATGTCCCCTCCAACAGCCGTTCGCAGCTGATAGACACCGGCAAGAACATAGTGATACTGGATGCCTACAACGCCAACGAGAGCAGCATGAACGCCGCGCTGGACAACTTTGCCTCCACCTCCTTCCCCAACAAGGTGCTGGTGCTGGGCGATATGCTGGAGCTGGGGCAGTATTCCGCCGAGGCCCACGCCGAAATTCTGGCCAAGGCGCGCAAGATTACCGGCGAAATTTATCTGGTGGGCGGCGGCGAATTCAAGGCCGTGGCCGGCGAACAGGACCTGGTGTTCGACACCAGCCTGCAGCTCAAGGAATACTTCCGCAAGCTGCAGCCCGAGGGGAAAACCATCCTCATCAAGGGCTCCAACGCCACCCGCCTCCCTCTGATAATGGAAGTACTTTAAAAACAATACCATAATTTTTTATGAAAACTTTCTGGAAGATAGTTTTAGGCTCCCTCATCGGGTGCCTGGTGGCCGGGCTGATATGCCTGTTCGTGATGTTCGGCATGATCGGCAGCCTTTCCGCATCAATGATGTCGGGCAGCGCGGCGGCCGTTTCCGGCTCCGTGCTCCGCATAGACGGCAGCACCGCCATCGTGGAGCGCGCTGTGGAAGATATTTCGGCGCAGGCGCTTGTAAAACGCAGCAAAGGGGGCAAGCTGGCTCTGCTGGATGCTGTGCGCGCCATTGACGCCGCAGCGGCGGACCCCGCCATCAAACTGATATACCTCGAACCGGACGAGATGTCAATCTCCGTTAGTAACGCAGAGGAGCTGCGCGCAGCCCTCTCCCGCTTCCGCGCCAGCGGCAAGCCGGTAGTGGCCTATTCCGGCGGCTTCTCCACAGTGTCCTACTACCTGGCGTCGGTTGCCGACAAGGTGATTCTGAACACTGAGGGCAGCAATATGATTCTGGGCGTGGCCAGCCAGTCGATATACCTCAAGGAACTGTTTGACAAGCTGGGCGTGGAATATCAGCTGATACGCCACGGCAAATACAAATCTGCCGGCGAGATGTACATCCGCAGCGAGATGAGCGACGAGAACCGGGTGCAGATGCAGAGCATGGTGGACGGCCTCTGGGGCTCCCTTGCAGAGGAGATATGCGCCAGCCGCGACTTCAGCCGTGCAGAGCTGGACGGCTGGGTGGCCAATCTCGAGCTGGACAACGCGCAGTCGCTGCTGGACCGCAAGCTGGTGGACACCATCTGGTATGCCGACCAGTTCAAGGCCTACATCACCGACCTTGCCCAGGCAAAGGATTATGACAAAGTGGGCTTTGTGAACCTTGTGGACTATGCCCCCTCGCACCTGCTGCAGACCACACGCGCCAAGGACAAGGTGGCTGTGCTCTATGCCAACGGAGAAATCGTGATGAGCGGCGACACCGAGCAGAACATCGTGGGTGACGAATTCGCCGCCCAGGTGGCCAAGGTCCGCGCCGACAGCACAATCAAGGCTGTCGTGTTCCGCGTCAACTCTCCCGGCGGCAGCGTGCAGGCCTCGCAGTATGTGCGCCGCGAAATCGAGCTGCTGCGCGCCACCAAACCGGTGATTGCCTCTTACGGCTCGTATGCCGCGTCGGGCGGATACTGGATAAGCGCTTCCTGCGACATGATATTCTGCGACAACACCACTCTGACCGGCTCCATCGGCGTATTCTCGCTGATTCCCAATATGGGTGACGCTGCCCGCAAGACCCTCAAGGTGAACATCCAGACCATCGGCTCGCACCCCCACAGCGACATGATTGCGGCGGTGCGCGCTCTCGACGGCGCCGAGCTGGACTATATGCAGAAGTCGGTGGAGGAGATCTACGACGAGTTCCTCAACATCGTCTCGGGCGGCCGCGACCTCCCCAAGGAGAAGGTAGATGAAATCGCGCAGGGCCGCGTATGGTGCGGCTGCGACGCCTTCGGCATCGGCCTTGCCGACGAGAAGGGCGGTCTGGTGGACGCCATCGCATACGCTGCGTCCGCTTCCGGTCTGCAGGATTACCGTCTGGAGGAGTATCCCGCCCAGAAGAGCACAATGGAACGCTTTTTGGAGGCGTTCGGCGGCTCCGCAAGCATCAAGGCGCTGCTTAACCCCGCAGAGGAGAGTCTTTGCGGCTGGGAGCAGACCCGGGAGCAGTTCCTGCAGGCCTATTCGTTCCTCAAAAATCAGGACGAACCGGCCGTTTATGCAAGAATGCCCTTCATAACGGAGATAAAATAAGTTTTTGAACAGGTGAAAAAGTTTGTAAGCAAAATTCTGGTGGCCCCGTTGCTGGTGGTCTATCTCACTGCGGTCGCGGGTGTCACAATCCACGAGTGCACGGTGGACCGCACGATGGAGCTGCTGGGATTGCTTGCAGAACAGACTGACGATTGCCCCCACAGCCACCATGGCTGCCCGCAGGATTCAGATGCCGGTGGACATCACCACAGTGGGGTGAGCCTGTGCGAGGGGAAGTGCTGCCACGACTCCATTTATGCCCTGGAGCAGGCGCAGCGCACCAGCGACGATGATTACTCCAAGCTGACCGACTGCGCCCCCGTGCCCGCATTCGCCCCTGTGGCGACGGTGATAGCCGCGGCAGTGGCGCCGCTGCCGGCTGCCCATTCTTTGCAGAAGGCGCGGGGCCCGGTTTCGGGCAAGGCGATCCTCGTTATGTATTCTGTCTCAAGGGCCTGAAATGCACGCTTGCTGCCCGCAGAAGTCTGCGGCGGAAAAAGTGTATTAACCCTTAACGACAGAATACGGAAATGAATAAAAGCAAACTTGTTATAGCATACGCATCGATGTGCCTTGCAACGGCAGCCGGTGCACAGAATTTTACAGGGACGGTGCACTACACCGATCCCGGGGGGGCCAGTGAGCCGCTCCCTTTTGCCCAAGTCTATTATGTGGAGCAGGAATCGCTGCTGGAGTGCGACGGCGACGGCCGTTTCGAGGCCAGTGTAAAGCCCGGCGCCACCCTCATCGCCACCTATGTGGGATATACCCAGGACACGGTGGTGGTCTCGGAGGGGATGAGCGCGGCCGACTTCTACCTCACCGGCAGCAACACCCTCGAGGAGGCGGTGGCCACGGCCCGGCAGAGCGGCCTGCAGCGTCTCTCGCAAATCAAGACGGAGGCCATCGGCACCTCCGGCATCCACAAGATGGCCTGCTGCAACCTTGCCGAGAGTTTTGAAAACACCGCCAGCGTGAGCGTGGGCTATTCCGACGCCATCACCGGCGCCCGCCAGATCAAGCTGCTGGGCCTCTCCGGCGTCTATACCCAGATGCAGGACGAGAAAATCCCCGTGATGCGGGCCCTCTCATCTACATTCGGCTTCAATTATGTCCCCGGCCAGTGGCTGGAGAGCATCTACATTGCCAAAGGCCCCTCTTCTGTGGCCAACGACGCGGGCGGCATATCGGGCCAGATAAATCTCGAGCACCGCAAGCCCACGGCGGAGACGCCGCTGTTTGTGAATCTCTACGGCAGCAGCGACAATATGTACGACGCCACGGTGGGCAGCGCCCTGCAGATCACCGACCGCCTGAGCACGGTGCTGATGACCTACGCCTCCAACTCCAACTCGATGATGGACCACAACGGCGACGGCTTCCGCGATGACCCCAAGTCGCGCCAGCTGAATCTGGCCAACCGCTGGCTCTACCTCTCGCCCAAAGGGGTTGAGGTGCGCGCCGGCTTCAAGGTTGTGGACGACAACCGCCTTGGCGGCCAGATGAGCTTCACCCGCGACATGGCCTCGGAGCAGACCCCCTCGGCGTGGGGCTCGCTCATCAACAACCGCCTCTACAACGCCTTTGTAAAGGTGGGTGTCCCCCTGAACCGCGATATGACAAAGAGCATTGCGGTGATAGGCTCGCTCAACCGCTACACCAGCGACGCCGGCTTTGGGGTGAACACCTACGACGGCACCCAGACCAGCCGTTTCATTAACCTCATATACCATAGCGACTATGGCGAGCACCACTCGCTGGAGCTGGCGCTGACCCATACCGCCGACATTGTGAACGAGGATTATGAGCGCCGCGCTTATGGCCTGGACATTGAGGCGGAGCCGCTGATAATGCGTCGCAGCGAGCTGGAGACGGGCGTGATGGGGGAATATACCTATAAAAACGACAAGTTCACCGTGGTGGCGGGCACCCGCCTGACATACAACCACTACTACCGGAGGCTGCTGCCGGTGCCGCGTCTCTCACTCAAATATTCCGTCACGCCCGAACTTGTGGTGCGCGGCAGCGCCGGTCTGGCGACCCACTCCCCGTATGTCTTTGCCGACAACTACGGAGTATTCTCTTCCAACCGCAAGATATCATATATAGAGCACGACCCCTGTCAAAATACAGGTCTGTCCATGGACCTGGAGATAGCGGGGACCTATGGCGGCAACATAACCTGGTATTTACCCTTCGGAGAGGAGGATGCCAGCTATCTGAGTCTGGAATATTTCCGCACCGACTTTTCCCGGCAGCTCTACGCCGATATGGAGTGGGATGCCAATACCACTATGTTCTATATGACCAAATCGGCCACGCAGACGGTGCAGGCCGACTTCAGCGCCGATATCAACGAGCACTTCAACGCTATGCTCACTTTCCGCTACACAGACCCCAAAGTGCAGAAAATGGAGATGCAAGGGGATGTGCAGCAGAAAAGGAGCGTTGTGCGCCCTATGTCGGGCCTTTACAAGGGGCTGGTGAACCTTCAGTACAAATCCAACATGAGCCGCTGGACAGTGGACTTCACCGCGCAGATCAACGGCCCGATGCGCCTGCCGGAATTCGCCGCCAGGGCGTGGGATATGGAGTATTCCCCTGTATATCCGATGCTCTACCTGCAGGTGACCCGCAAGTTCCCCGGGCTGGATGTCTACGGCGGCGTGGAGAACATCACCGACTTCCGTCAGAAGGATGCCATCGTGGGGGCCGACGACCCCTTCGGCGCCGGCTTTGACGCCTCGGCCATCTGGGGCCCGCTGATGGGGCGCAAATTTTACCTCGGCCTGCGATACACACTTTGGAAATAACCAAATAAAAACACAGATATGAAACGGTTTATAATGTTTTTGACAGCCGCGCTGATGATGCTTTCCACTGCGGCTTATGCAGAGAAAAAGAAGGTACCCTCGGAGGAGGTCACTTTTGCCGTGGATCTGCACTGCGAGAACTGCAAGAAAAAATGCAACGCAAATCTCCCTTTCGAGAAAGGTGTTTTGGATTTTAATGTGAATCTCAACAGCAAGACCATCTATTTTAAGTTTGACCCCCGCAAGACTTCCAAATCGAAACTCGCAAAAGCGGTGGAAAAGCTCGGCTACAACCCCGTGGAGGTTAAACCTGCTGAAATCAGCAAATAAATTGCTACATTTGCCGCTTGTAATTTTAAACAAGCGGTAATGTACAAGATTTTGGATAAAAGGCTGCTCGCCCCTCAGATTTATATGCTGGAGGTGGAGGCCCCGAGACTGGCGGCGGCTGCGAAGCCGGGCCAGTTTCTTGTTGTCAGATGTGACGAGAAAGGGGAGCGCGTCCCCCTCACCATAAGTGACTACGATGCGGAGAAAGGCACCGTGCAGATGGTGATACAGACAATCGGCGCCTCCACAATGCAGATGTGCGAGAAGGAGGTCGGCGACAGCTTTGCCGACGTGCTGGGCCCTCTGGGCTGCCCTTCTGAATTCTGCAGCCTCAGCGACGGGGAGATAAGCAAGATGCGCTTTCTCTTTATCGCGGGCGGCGTGGGCACTGCGCCGGTTTATCCGCAGGCAAAATATTTCCATAACAAAGGGGCTAAAGTGGATATCATCGTCGGCGCCAAAAACGAGGGCCTTCTGATTTTCGAAGACCGCTTTGCCGATGTGTGCGACAACCTCTACATCTGTACGGATGACGGCAGCAAGGGCTTCCACGGCCTCGTGACCGCAATGGCCACGCAGCTGATAGAGAAGGAGGGTAAGAAATACGACCAGGCTGTGGCCATCGGTCCCATGATTATGATGAAGTTTGCCGCGCGCACTCTGCAGCCCTACGGCATTCCCCTCACGGTGAGCCTGAACACTCTGATGGTGGACGCCACCGGAATGTGCGGCGCCTGCCGCGTCACGGTGGGCGGACGCACCCGCTTCGCCTGCGTGGAGGGGCCGGAGTTCGACGCCTATCAGGTAGATTTTGACGAGGCGATGCGCCGTCAGGGCATCTACCGCGACCAGGAGGCTGTCAGCCGCGAGAATTACAAGAACCATAAATGCAACATAAGAGGGTAGAGAGATGGCAAACAGAATACCGCGCGTGCCTGTACGCGAACAGGACCCCAAGGTGAGGGCCACGAATTTCGAAGAGGTCTGCTACGGATACAACAAGGAGGAGGCTATGCTGGAGGCAAGCCGCTGCCTCAACTGCAAAAAGCCGGGGTGCGTGTCTCAGTGCCCCGTGAACATACAGATTCCCGCATTCATCGCCAAGGTAAATGAGGGCGATTTTGCCGCCGCGGCGGAGATTATCGCCCGCGACAGCTCGCTGCCCGCAGTCTGCGGCCGCGTGTGCCCGCAGGAGAACCAGTGCGAGGGCAAATGCATCCTGGGTGTGAAGGGCGAGTCGGTGGCAATCGGCAAGCTGGAGCGCTTTGTGGCCGACTGGAGCCGCGAAAACGGCGGAGTGGCCGTGGAAAAGGCTCCCTCCAACGGCAAAAAGGTGGCCATTGTGGGCAGCGGCCCGTCTGGCCTTGCCTGCGCCGCCGACCTGGCAAAGCTGGGCTATGAAGTCACCATATTCGAGGTGCTGCACAAGGCTGGCGGAGTGCTGCAATACGGCATTCCCGAGTTCCGCCTCCCCAAGCAGAAGGTGGTGGAGCCAGAAATCGAGTCGCTGCGCGCCCTGGGCGTGAAAATAGAGACGAACGTGGTGGTGGGCCGCACGGTGACCATAGACAGCCTCTTCGAGAAGGAGAACTTCCAGGCTGTGTTCATCGGCAGCGGCGCCGGTCTGCCCCGATTTATGAATATCCCGGGCGAGAGCCTCAACGGCGTGTTCTCCGCCAACGAGTTCCTCACCCGCAACAACCTGATGAAGGCATACGACCCCACCTATGCAACCCCCATCTACGCCGGCAAGAAGGCCGTGGTGGTGGGCGGCGGCAATGTGGCTATGGATGCGGCCCGCACCGCAATCCGCCTGGGGGCCGACACCAAGATAGTTTACCGCCGCACCGAGGTGGAGCTCCCCGCACGTGCGGAAGAGGTGCACCACGCCCGCGAGGAGGGTCTGGATTTTCAGATGCTCACCAACCCCGTTGAGATTCTGGGCGACGACAAAGGCTGGGTGCGCGCCGTGCGCTGCATCCGAATGGAGCTGGGCGAACCCGACGAGAGCGGCCGCCGCAGCCCGATTCCCGTGGAGGGGAGCGAATTCGAAATCGAGACCGACGTGGTGATTATGGCGCTGGGCACATCGCCCAATCCGCTGCTGCACGACACCACCCCCGGCCTTGAGACCAACCGCCGCGGCTGTCTGGTGGTGGGCGAAGACCTCGCCACGACCCGCGACCGCGTGTATGCCGGCGGCGACGCCGTGACCGGAGCCGCCACCGTGATTCTGGCGATGGGCGCCGGACGCAAGGCTGCCGGGCAGATCCACAAGAAACTCTCTGAATAAACCAAGTTAAAGATATGGCTCAGACCCCCTCTATACCCAAAGGCACAAGGGATTTCGGCTGCGTGGAGATGGCGCGCCGCAACTATATATTCGACACCATCAAGGATGTATTCCGCCGCTTCGGCTATCAGCAGATAGAGACTCCCGCAATGGAGAATCTCTCCACTCTGCTGGGCAAATACGGCGACGAGGGGGACAAGCTCCTCTACCGCATCCTCAACTCGGGTGACGCCTTTGCCGGCCTCGATCTGGCGGGGATGGGCGGCAGCGCCATCACCTCCAAGGTGTGCGACAAGGGGCTGCGCTACGACCTCACCGTACCCTTCGCCCGCTTTGTCACTCAGCATCAGAATGAGATAGCCTTCCCCTTCAAGCGCTTTCAGATACAGCCCGTGTGGCGTGCCGACAGGCCGCAGAAGGGGCGCTACCGCGAATTCTACCAGTGCGATGCGGATGTGGTGGGCAGCACCTCCCTGCTCAACGAGCTGGAGCTGGTGCAGATGGCTGATATGGTGTTCGGCCGCCTGGGCATAAACGTCTGCATCAAAATCAACAACCGCAAGCTGCTCGCCGGCATTGCGGAGGTGGCTGGTGTTCCCGACAAGATGATGGACATCACCGTTGCCATCGACAAAATAGAGAAAATAGGTCTGGAGGCCGTGAAGGCGGAACTTCTGTCAAAGGAGGTCCCCGAGAGCTCGCTGGCGGTGATAGAGCCGGTGCTGACTCTTGCCGGCAGCGCGCAGGAGAAGATAGAGGCGATGCGCGCACTTCTCTCTCCCAGCGAGGTGGGTACAAAGGGCGTGGAGGAGATTTCACAGCTCTTCTCGCTTATCGCCGCCTGCGACATCCGCCAGAAGGTGGAACTGGACCTCTCGCTGGCCCGCGGACTCAATTATTATACGGGTGCCATATTCGAGGTCAAGGCGCTTGACTTTGAAATCGGAAGCATCTGCGGCGGCGGCCGCTACGATGACCTCACCGGCATCTTCGGTCTCAAGAATGTCTCCGGAGTGGGCATTTCCTTTGGCGCCGACCGAATCTACGACGTGCTGCTGGGGCTGGACAAATACCCTGCAATGATTGCCGGCGGCGTGGACGTGCTCTTCTCCAATATGGGGGAGAAGGAGGCGCTCTACGCGCTGCCCGCGCTGGATGCCCTGCGCAAGGAGGGCTTCAAGTGCGAAATCTATCCCGATGCGGCCAAGCTCAAGAAGCAGTTTGAGTATGCCAACAAATGCTCTGTGGCGGTGATGGTTGTGTGCGGCGAGTCAGAAATGGAGCAGGGGGTCTTCACCGTGAAGAACATGACCACCGGAGAGCAGGCAAGCGTCGCATCAGACGCTCTCTGCAGCCACGTGGCGGCGATCTTGAAATAAAATTTGCTTTTTATCCGATTGTTGCTACCTTTGCAGTCCCAATCAACATCGCGGGGTAGAGCAGTTGGTAGCTCGTCGGGCTCATAACCCGGAGGCCGGAGGTTCGAGTCCTTCCCCCGCTACTAAAAAGACAGCGCTTCTTTCGAGGCGCTGTCTTTTTTTGTGTGGTGCCGTTCAATATGGTTTATGCCCGAGCGAGTTCGGTAACTTGCAGGTATAGGGAATAAAAGGCAATCGCTGCGCTTTTTGGCGCGACGGTTCCAAATGTGTCCTATAATTTCAAAAGAGTTTTCCAGAGTGGAAAAATGTGGAGTGGATTTAAGATTTGAATTGAAACGGTATTTTTAATTCAAGTTTTAAATCAATTTTAGAAATCCGAGGGTTAGATTTATTGATTGAACGAGGTTGGTCGCTTGTAAACCAAACGATTGCGAAGGCGTAACTTTTGGAATTTAGAAAAAAAATCCCGACCTTGCGCCGAATAACTGGAAATTCGTTTTCAACCAATTTATAGTTTACCAAAAAATCAGCTTATGAAAAAAGTCAAACTTTTTCTGACAGCACTGATGTTGGCTACGGCAACGTTGTTTGCTGCGGCGCAGACTCAGAAAGTTAGCGGTATCATCACTGACCGCAACGGAGAGCCTGTGGCCGGCGCATCCATCGTTATCGACGGTACCACCACAGGTACCCTCTCCGAGGCCGATGGTTCTTACACAATCAGTGCCAAAGTGGGTCAGACCCTTACTTACATTTTCTACGGTATGAAGACCAAGAAACTGGAAGTGTCCGGCTCAACTATGAATGTTCAGATGGAAGATGATCTTCTTCTTCTTGACGAGTCAGTGGTGACGGCGATGGGTATCACCCGCAGTGAGAAATCCATCGGTTATGCCGCAACAACGGTCAAGAATGAGGATATCTCAAGCCAGCATGCTTCCAACGTGACCAACGCACTTGCAGGTAAGGTTGCAGGTATGCAGGTGTCTTCCGCAACTACCGACCCCGGTTCGTCAGTGAATGTAATCATCCGCGGTTACAGTTCAATCAACGGTAACAACCAGCCCCTCTATGTTGTGGACAACATCATCGTGGGCGGTATGGGCTCCCTCTCAAGCGAGGATATCGTGAGCATGACTGTCCTCAAAGGTGCAGCCGCAACCGCTCTCTATGGTTCCCGCGCAGCAAACGGTGTGATCGTGATCACCACCAAGCAGGGCAGCAAGACAGCCGAGAAAAACTTTGCAATAAGCTATAGCGGCGGTCTTGAGGCGCGTCAGGTATCCCTCCTCCCCATAATGCAGAACAGCTTCGGACAGGGCTGGAACGGCACTCAGACATATATTGAGAACGGTTCCTGGGGTCCCAAGTTCGACGGCTCCCTCCAGCCTTACGGCCCTATATATGACGGTCAGCAGGTCTATGGCGAGTATTCCGCAAGGGAAAACAACGTAAGGGACTTCTTTGAGATCGGCTGGAGCCACAAGCACAACCTCTCCATTGACGGTGCATCCGAGGACGGTTCGATGACCTACTACCTCTCTTACAACAATGTAAGTGATAACGGTATCATTCCCGGTGACAAGGATACTTACAAGCGCAACGGTTTCTCCTTCCGCGCTTCATACACTCCGATGAAGTGGTTCAAGATCTCTTCTCAGGTCAACTACAGCAATTCCACCACGAATTCCATCAGCATGTTCCAGGGTACTTCTATGGTCGACGGTCTGATGGAGCTCCCCCGCAACATCTCCCTCGTTGATCTCCAGGGCCTGCCTTCGCAGTTCAATTCCCCTACCGCATACTTCACCCCCTACGGTATCACCAGCCCCTACTGGGCTATCGAGAACCGCTATTCAAGGACTAGCTCGAAACAGATCTTCGGCAAGATCCAGGCGGATATCATGCCTACCGACCACTTGACCTTCACATACCGCTACACATTCAACAATAGCGACTATGACTACAAGTTCGGCGAGCCTCAGATCGATGTGGACACAAGCCTTATGTACGATGACAACGGCTATTCTCCTACTAATATGAACGCTACCGGCTATGTGTATGCAGATTACTATCGCAGTTATGAATATAACCACGACTTCCTTGCAACTTATAGCAACAAATTCTTTGGCGACCGTCTGGATGTTAGCGCAATCGTGGGCCTCAACGCAAACGAGCGCTATGGTACCGAATTGGTAGGCGAGACGGATGATCTCACCTTCGCTTCCGGATTCTGGAATCTGAGCAATGGCTCTACCAAGACCACCATTTCCGACAGCCAGAGCAAGAGACGCCTTGTGGGTCTCTACGGTGATGTCTCCTTCGGCTGGGACGACAGCCTCTTCCTGGAGGTTACCGCCCGCAACGACTGGTCTTCCACTCTTCCCATTGAGAACAACCACTACTTCTATCCCGGTGCAACACTTTCCTGGATCTTCACCAATTATCTTCCCAAGAACGACATTCTCTCGTTCGGTAAGGTGAGGGCAGCCCTTGGCCGTACAGGTAACGATGCAGGTGTCTACTACACCAACCCTACTTATAGTCAGGCATCCTTCGGCGGTATCTATGCCAGCGGCATCGCGTCTTTCCCTATGAACGGTGTAAATGCATTCCGCCGCAGTTACTCCATCGCATCTCCTGACCTGATGCCCGAGATGACCACCGAGTTTGAAATCGGTGCCAATATGCGCTTCTTTGACGGCCGCGTCGGTTTGGATGCAGCTTACTACAACCGCGTGACCAGCGACCAGATCTTCTCTATCAGCGTGGATGCCGCTACCGGTTATACAGGTATGACTGCAAATGCAGGTGACGTGCGCAACCGCGGCGTGGAGTTGTTGCTCGACTTTATCCCCGTGCAGACACGCAATTTCCGTTGGGATGTCAGTGTCAACTGGGCAAAGAACTGGAGCAAAGTGCTTGACCTTCCCGATGAGCAGGGCAGCATGATGGTTATTGACGGCTTCAGCACGTCAGGTACCAAGGATGTGGTCAACTTCTGCATTGAAGAGGGCAAGCCTTTCGGAACATTCTGGACATATCTCCCTCAGTATGTTGAGGATGAGAACAGCCCTTACTACGGTGCCCTCATAGTTGACGAAAACGGTCAGCCCATCCTCTCCGATGAGGTTGAGGATACCGGCTACGATGCCAACTACAAGTGGACCGGCGGTCTCTCCACCAGCCTGACCTACAAGAACATCTCCTTGAGCGCTTCGCTTGACGCACGCTTCGGCGGCAAGATGTTCTCCCGCACAAAAGACCTTATGCAGTTCACAGGCAACGGTGTAGTTACCGAATATAACGACCGCAACCCCTTCGTGGTACCCAACTCTGCATATTACGACAGCGAGACCGGCAGCTATTATGAGAACACCACTCCCATCTACCTCAGCAACAGCTCTTATCAGGACTACTTCGGTGAGACTGGTGCAGGCGAAGGCCGTCTGTTCTATCTGATTGACCGCACATTTGTGAAACTGCGCAACGTCTCCCTGACATACAACCTCCCCAAGAAGTGGATCGGTCAGTTCCAGGGCATCGGCGTTTCTGCATTCGTGAACAACGCTCTCACCTGGACCGCGAAGGATAACTACTACATTGATCCCGAGACTACCAACGAGGGTACCGACGTAGACGGTCTCTGGGGCGAAACTTACGTGAATCCTACCTGCCGCATCTGGGGCTTGAACGTTAACATCAAATTCTAAGGAGGATCGAACTTATGAAAAAGATAATACTTGCATTTACAACTGCCATTGCATCCCTCTCCCTTGTTTCCTGCAAGGATTGGCTGGATATCAACTATTCTCCCAACTCCCCCAGCGCAGACATCGTGACTGCGGATATGATCTTCCCTGCTGCCGAGATGGCTCTGGCTTCCTCTTATGGCGACCAGTTCTACTTTATGGGCAGCTACCTCAGCGAGCATTTTACGCAGTACTTCGGTACTTCTAACTATCTGGCATATAGTCAATTTACTGTTTCTCAGAGTGCTACCAGCGCAAGATATCAGTATATGAACCTCGCCATTGCCAACGCCACCGAGGTGCGCAACAAAGCCGCAGAGGCTAGCGAGTGGGGTACTTATCTGGCTGCCACCGCAATACGTGTGTTCGCTTATCAGGTTCTGGCAGATGCCTACGGCGAGGTCCCTTATTCTGAGGCGATGCAGGGCAAAGACAACCTCTCTCCCAAGTTTGATGAGGGTAAGGACATCTATGCGGGCCTTGTTTCTGAACTTGACGAGGCCCTCTCGAAAGTCTCTTCTGGTGATGCGGTTACCACTAACTTCCTTTTCAAAGACTACAGCGACGCTTCCGAGTGGATCAAGTTTGCGAATGCTCTCAAACTTAAGATACTTATGCGCGAGCACGCTGTCGTTGATGTCAAGGCTCAGCTCACCGCTTTGGTTAATGAGGGCAACTTCCCCACTTCCGATGTTGCTTGGGCTGGCATCTGGGCAGACGAGTCAGGCAAGGCCAACCCTCTCTATCAGGAGGAAGTTGCATCATACTTCGGTTCTACACAGACAAATATGTGCCTGAATGTTGCTCTGCTGCGCACTATGCAGGCATCCAGCGACAATCGTCTGGGCAGCTTCTTCAAGAAAAATGATGACGGCGAATATTGGGGCGGCATTTCCGGCTACAATATGAGCACATCGAATAACTACAAGAGTTCCGTTTGCTGTGCTCCCAATCTTGCATACGACAATCCCGTCAATCTGATTACCTTGTCTGAGATCGAGTTCTTCCTGAGCGAATATTATCGCAAGGTGGCAGGTAACGAGTCTGCTGCAAAAGAGCACTACGAGGCTGCCGTAAGGGCATCATTTGCATCTGCAGGTGTCTCCGGTGCTGAGACCGTGCTCAGGGCTTGGCCTTACGATGGCACAGACAAGAGCCTCGGCGTGCAGAAGTGGGTTGCTCTCTCCGGAACCAACGGATTTGAGGCCTGGTGCGAGCTGCGCCGTCTCGGCTATCCCGCATTTGGCGGTCTCAAAGCAGAGAACATCTACAATTTTACCAATGATGCACTGGACGCAACCAAGCTTACTCCTGGCGAACTCTACACTCCTTATCAGGTTTACACTGAGGTGGGAGAGAGCAGCCTTGCGCAGCGCTTCCCGTATGCTCTTTCTTCCACTAACTACAATACCAACGCTCCTGCAGTTAAGAAATCTTCTGTAAAGGTGTTCTGGGCTAAATAATTTGAACCAAGATGAAAAAATATCTACTTATATTTTCGATTGCAGTCGCAGCCTTGTGCGCCGCGAGCTGCCAGAAGACATCTGAGGGTCATACCTATATTGCCAATTATTTCCAGTTTAACGGTGAAGAAAAAATTTATCTGGCCGTTGGCGACGAGTACACCGATGCAGGTGTCACCGAGATGGAGGGTGGCGGCAAGGTCGTGACTAAGATTACAGATATGAACGGAAAAGAGGTTAGTGCGGTCTCCACTGATCAACCGGGCTTCTTTGATATAACTTATTCTACCGTCAATGATCAGGGCTGGCCTTTTGAAAAGACCCGTACCGTATATATCTACGACGATACGGTTACCGAGACTCTCGGCACCTTTACCGTAGACTGCGATGCTTCCTGGTGCGGCAAGCTGACTTATACAGCTGCTTGCGCAGCGAGGGCTGCAGCTGGAATGCCTGCGACAACTAACTATACAATCCAGTTTACTCAGGTAGCTGGCAACATCTATAGTTGTTCCGACCTTCTTGGCGGCTGGTATACTTATATTCAAGGCCGTGGCCCCTATTATGCTGCAAACCTTGGTTCAAGCTATGCAACCTACTTTGATATGACCGGATATGTGACCCTCAACGCCGATATGACAGTGACGTTACTCTCGTCTAAAATCAGTGCCTGGGGCAACAGTCTCGACTATTTGAAAAATGCTGTTTACGACCCTGCAACCAAGACTTTGACCTACGATTTCAGTTACGCTTCTTCGGTAGTCGGTCACGTGGTAATGTCTCAGGAGTAATATTTAGGAGGAAAATACAATGAAAAGAATTCTTACAATAGCTCTGGCGTTTGTCGCTCTTGCATTTACCTCTTGCCAGAAGGATCCCATAGGCGGCACAGCCGTCGAGGCTGCATCGGGCGAGTGGTATGTCAAGGCATACGCCGTATTTGAAGACGGCTCCATGGAAGATGTCTATGGCGATGACTGGTTTGGTGTGCTGGACAAATTCCATCTTCTTACTTACAACACGTCTGACAATACTGATGACGTACTCTATGTAGATGACCTTGCTGTGCTCTATGATACAGGCTATTTTTCCGCTACAGAGGATTTCAAGGTAAGGGCGAATGTCAACCTTTCCGACCTTACTTTCTCTGCAACCGGCGCAGTAAACGAGTATGGCGACAATACTGTTGATATTCAGGGCGGTATCCTCAAAGATGCGGCAAAGAATGCTTCCGGTATGCCTGTCGACTCAATCTGGATGACCGTGAAGGTAGAGGGCAGCAATGCCGCAGCCGTTATGAACTATTACTGGGGCGAGGAGTATCTCACGCAGTGGGATCATTACCTGATTACCGGTACCCGCTACACGGGTTTCGCTCTTGACGAGTAGAAAATTCTCCAAGCAATAAAAAAGGCTGACCCCCTGCGGGGCCAGCCTTTTTTATGCAATTGCGCACACGCAATGCGCGCGGCTCACTGCCGGAGGTTGTCGATGTTTTTACCTGAAGAGTCCCTGAAGAGTCACGACACTCTGAATCTGCCCCGAGTTTTCATTTTGGGCAATTCCGGCGGCAGAAATCATGGTGAGGTGCAATGCGTATTTCGTTTTGGTTGCATTGCGGAAATTCTCCATCCGCTCAATCATTTCGTTGAGGTATTTTGCAGTCACTGCGTACGGATTCAACGTAAATTTAACTTCGCAGAGATTGATTACCTGGTCGCGCCGTACTATAATCAAATCTATTTGTCCGCCAGAAATTCCTTTTTCCTTATCTGCCTTCTGATACCAGGAGCACACATTGCTCAATATTCCGTGTATACCCAGGCATTCCTTAATTTGCTGGATATGGTTCAGGCAGAGCTGCTCAAAAGCATATCCTGTCCAAACCCTTCTGGAAGGTTCGTCGATGGAGTGGGTCCAGAATGCTTCATCGCATCCTCCCGCTTGGCCTGCGAATTTCAGAAAGAACAGAATGAACATATCTGTCAATTGGAACATTGCATCTCTCTCTCTTTTTCCGAATGATGCATATGATCGGATGAAGTCGCAGTTTTCCAGATTTTCCAGCACCTCGGTCAATCCGCCTCCGTCTGCAATTTTCAGTTTTTCACAAATCTCTTTACGGGTCATCCCCCTGGAATGTTTTGCCAGCAGCTCAATGATGCGGCGATACAAATTGGCGTCTTTAAAAAGTGATTTAAGGAGTACGGTGTATTCACCCGCAAGTTCCGCTCCACTGCGAAAAAAAAGAAAATCTATGTTCTGCGGCAGGCTCATCCCTTTTTGCAGGAGGTCAAGATAATAGGGTGTTCCTCCCATAATCATATAGCATTCTGCAATCTGATGCCGGTTCCATACGATGCCCTTGTCTTTCAGAAATAGTTCAGTTTCGTGCAAGTTGAATTGCGACAGCTTTATTTTTCTGGTGACCCGGTTATGAAGGCCTCCCTTTTGAGATATGACGTTGTCGTTCATCCAGGTTGTCGCGGAGCCGCAGATTATCAGAAGCAGATTCTCTCTTGTGGATGCCCAGTCGTTCCAGAAATTCTCAAACTCACCGACGAAGCCTGATTTCGGAGTGGCGAGCCAGGGCATTTCATCCAAGAACACCACAACTCTGTCCTTGCTTAAGTTGTTTATGTAATGTTTCAGCTGTGCAAAAGCCTCGTTCCACGACTTTGGAACGGTGTATGGATATGCAGAATGCTCTACAAGTTTACGGTTCCACAATTCGAGTTCATCCTTTAGCTTTCCCTCGTATTTTCCGGTAATGAAGAAGTCGAACCGGTCTTCGAACAAACTTTTAACGAGAAACGTTTTTCCGATTCTCCGCCTGCCGTAAACCACTACCAACTCGGCTTTATTAGAGTTGTAGCACTCGTTCAGAAGCTTGATTTCTGTATCTCTCCCAATGATTTTCGGTTTCATAGTCAAATATTGTTGCGCGATAAAGGTATAAAAAAATGAGTTAGCGCGCAATTATGCAGAAAATACAGGTGCGCTAATTGGCGAGTCTGAATTTCGCGCGGCTCACTGCCGGAGGTTGTCGAGGGCGGCGTATTGCTGTAGGATGCCGGTGGCGACGGGGAGCAGGGCGCGCCCCTTGTCGGTGAGCATCACCCGGCGGCCGTGGCGCACGAGCAGCGCCGCCCCCAGCTCCGCCTCCAGCGTGGCGATGTGACGGCTCACGGCGGGCTGGCTGATACCCAGCCTGCGGGCGGTCTCCCCGAATGAGAGGCACTCGGCCAATGTGCAGAAAACCAGCAGTCTCTTGTCTGTCATAGAGAGCAAAGTTATAAATTAAGTTGCTTTTTGGCCAAAAAGTTATATCTTTGCAGCCCATTTAGTACACTTTTTAATAAACCAACACAATGCTTAAACAGTACGAAACCGTTTTCATTGCAACTCCCATTTTGTCTGAAAGCCAGATGAAGGAAGCGGCTGCTAAGTACACAGAGCTCATCACCGCAGACGGTGGCGAGATTGTGCACGAAGAGGACTGGGGCCTGCGCAAGCTGGCATATCCCATCCAGAAGAAGACCACGGGTTTTTATCACCTCATCGAGTTCAAGGCTGAGCCCGAGTTCGTGGCAAAATTCGAAACACAGTTCAAACGCGACGAGCGCATCATCCGTTTCCAGACTGTATCTATGGACAAGCACGCAGTTGCCTATGCGGAGCGTCGCCGCTCCAAGAAGGCAGAGGCACAAAATCAATCCAAGGAGGAGTAAACAATGGCACAGCAGAACAACATCCGTTTTCTCAATCCCCCGACAGTGGATGTGAAGAGAAAGAAATACTGCCGCTTTAAAAAGGCCGGCATCAAGTATGTCGATTACAAGGATCCCGAGTTCCTCAAGAAGTTCCTCAACGAGCAGGGCAAGATTCTCCCCCGCCGCATCACCGGCACTTCTCTGAAGTTCCAGCGCAAGGTGGCTCAGGCCGTTAAGCGCGCACGCCATCTGGCACTTCTGCCCTACGTAACCGATTTAATGAAATAGGAGGCTGACATATGGAAATCATACTTAAACAGGATGTCAAGAACGTCGGCTATAAGGACGACGTCGTTAAGGTAAAGGACGGCTACGCTGCCAACTACCTCATTCCCCAGGGTATGGCCATTATGGCTACCCCCACTGCAAAGAAAGTTCACGCAGAGAACCTCCGCCAGCGCGCTCACAAGGAGAGCAAGCTGCGCGGCGATGCCGAGGCACTTGCAAGCAAGCTGAGCGCAGCAGCCGTTAAGGTCGCTGCCAAGGTCAGCTCCAAGGGCAAGGTGTTCGGCTCCGTGGGCAACATCCAGGTTGCCGAGGCTCTCAATGCGATGGGCTTTGATGTAGACCGCAAGAACATCGAGATCGTGGGCGAAGACGCTGTAAAGGCTCTCGGCTCTTACGAGGCAGTTGTAAAGTGCTACAAGGATATCAAGGCCACCGTCAAGTTTGAGGTTGTGCCTTCTGCAGATTCCGAGGCTCAGGAGAGCGAGGCTGCTGCAGTTGAGACTCCCGCCGCAGAGTAATAATTTGCAATTCATATAAAAAGCAGGGTGACGAATTCCGCCACCCTGCTTTTTTATTCCCGTGCCGCTACACTCTAAACTCTACACTCTACACTCTACACTCTAAACTTTCAAAGCTCAAGCACCCTACCGCACATTTTTTATTAATGACCCCAACCCTAAATCCCTTCCCCGGGGAAGGGACTTGCCCCACGGCACTTCGTGCCTCTACACTCTCAACTCTTCTTTCTTCTGGCTTTGTTGCGCCGGTAGGTGGTGATAAGGCTCTTGATCACCAGATGCTGCCGCTTGATTTCTTCTCCGGCACCCACAAAAAACCCTTTGATGCCCGCCACCACAATCAAGACTGCGAAGCAGGCGACAAATATGAGGCATATCGTGAGTATGACCATAGGCTGCTAAGAATAGAGGAAGCGCTTGATGCTCATCTTGGGGGTTTTCTCAAACGGCGCCTTCTGCAGCTCGACCTTGGCAAGGCGGCTGTAGGCGGGCAGGCTGCGGTTGGCACCCTGCATAATCTCCTGCGCCAGAGCTGCGGGGTCGGCCCCTTTGATCGTGTTCTGGTCGGGGTAGACCAGGGCCACCAGCTTGCCGCCGCGGTCCACCACCACGCTCTCGGCCACGCCCGCCTGGTTGTTTACCACAGCCTCCACCTCTTCCGGATAGATGTTCTGCCCGTTGGCGGAGAGTATCATGCTCTTGATGCGGCCGCGGATAAAGACGTTGCCGTCGGCGTCCATTGTGCCAAGGTCTCCGGTGCGCAGCCACCCGTCGGATGTGAACGCCCCGGCGCTGGCCTCTTCGTTTTTATAATAGCCCACGCAGACGCTCTGGCCGCGGGCCTGAATCTCGCCGGCCACGTGCTCGGGGTCATCGGAGTCAATGCGGATCTCCACGATGTCTATGGCGCGGCCGCAGGAGCCCTTGACATATTCCTGCCAGGGACGGTATGCCAGCAGCGGGCAGGCCTCGGTCATGCCGTAGCCCACGGTGTAGGGGAACTTGATGGCGCGGAACCACTTCTCCACCTCGGGGTTGAGGGGGGCGCCGCCCATTATGAACGAGCTCACGTTGCCGCCGAAGGCGTTGTAGAGGCCGTCGCGGATCTTGTTGTATATGATGCGGCGCACGCCGGGAATGGCGGTGAGCACCTTGACGGCGGGTTTTTCCACCACCGGCTTGATCTTGCTCTTGAATATCTTCTCCATCACCAGCGGCACGGTGACCAGCAGGTGGGGCTTGTAGTCGGCAAAGGCCTTGAGCAGCACCGCGGGGGTAGGGGTCTTGCCCAGCCAGTAGATGCCGCAGCCGTTGCACACCTGATACATGAACTCTATCATTAGGCCGTACATATGCGCCATGGGGAGCATCGAGACCATATTGTGGTCGGGGGCGATGGGCATCCAGCGGTTGCAGTAGTCGATCATCGCGCTCATGTTGCGGCGGGTGAGCATGACTCCCTTGGGGTTGCCGGTAGAGCCGGAAGTATAGTTGATTATGGCCACCTCGTCCATATTGTCTGTGGCGTAATCAAGGTCGGCGGGGCCGAAGCCGGCAGGGTGCTTGGCTGCAAATGATGCCTCCATGCCGTCGTAGGCGGCGCGCACGCTCTCGTCTGCGGCAAAAAGCAGCGCCCAGTCCTCGATATTCACCGCAAAGCGCAGGTGGGGCATCGCTGCGGGGTCCATTTTGGCCCACTTGGCGCCGGTGGTAAAGAGCCCAACGCTCTCGGAGTGGTCCACCAGGTGGCAGACGCTCTCCGGCGTAAAGTCAAACAGAATGGGCACAGCCACAGAACCGAAGGTGTTGATGGCCAGGAACACCATCCCCCAGCGGGCGCAGTTGTGGGCGCAGATGGCCACCTTGTCGCTCTTGGGGCTGATGCCGGCCGAGGCCATAAACAGATTGAGCTTCTCTATGCGTATGGCCATTTCTCCGAAACTGTAACTTTCGCCCCCGACATCGTTGAGGGCCTTTTTGTCCCAGTACTTGCGCACTGATTCCTGCAGACTGGTGAGGTAATGGGGATATTCTGTAATCATAAGGTGCAAATATACAAATTATCCGTTTCGGCGGATAAATAAAAAGCCTGCGCTCCACGCCGGAGGCAGGCTTTGATATTGCTGCTAAGCAGAGCGTTATCTGCTGAGTATGACTGCGAATCCGCCGCCGGAGGCCATGTGGATGTCCAGCGTCTCGCCGGCGTGAACCTTCTTGCATTCGCGCTTGAAGTCGGTGGCGTGACGGTCTGCATTGACGCCGTCGCGGTAGATGGTGGCGTTCCACTCGCCGCTGCCGATGAAGTCAAGGTTGATGGAGACATCGCGGCCGTCCCAGTTGGTGGTGCCGCCGATATACCAGGTGTCGCCGCTGCGGCGGGCCATCACGATATATTCGCCCACATTGCCCTGCAGGCCGCGGGACTCATCCCATACGGTGGGCACCTTGGAGATATATTCCAGGCACTCGGGCTCTTTGAGATAGGCTGTGGGGCCGTCGCAGAGCATGCACAGGGGGGAGTCGAAGATCACATACTCGCCCAGCTGGTGGCAGCGGGTGCCCTGGCTCATGGTCTCGCGGCTCTTTACGTAGGTGGCGCGGGAGCCGTTGCGCATAGCGCCCTGTGTGTAGTCAACCACGCCGGCTGCCATGCGGATGTAGGGGAAGGTCACGTCGTTGCGGGGCATGTCCACGCTGAGGTCGCTCCAGCGCATGTTCTCCAGGCCGTAGACGCCCTCGTAGTTGAGCACGTTGGGATAGGTGCGGTTGAGGCCGTGGGGCTTGAACGCGCCGTGGAAGTCAAGCACGAGGTGATATTTTGCGGCCATCTCGGCTGCCTGGGTGTAGAATTCCAGCATATACTGGTCGTCGCGGTTCATGAAATCCACCTTGAAGCCCTTGATGCCCATCTCGCTGTAGTGCTTGCAGACATTCTCCATATCGCGCTTGAAAGAGTAGTAGCCGGCCCAGAGGATGATGCCGACCCCTTTCTCCTTGGCGTATGCGGTGAGCTCCTCGAGGTCGATCTCGGGCACGATCTGCATCAGGTCGGCAGCCTCGCTCACAGACCAGCCGTCGTCCATGATTATATATTCGATGCCGTGTGCGGCCGCGAAGTCAATGAAATATTTATAAGTGGGGGTGTTGATGCCGACCTTGAAGTCCACGCCGGTCACATAGAAGTTGTTCCACCAGTCCCAGGCAACCTTGCCGGGCTTGACCCAGCTGAAGTCGGCACCCTTGGCGGGGGCGTCGCCCAGACGGTAAACGATATCGTTGTCGGCCATCTGCACATCTTCTGTGCTCACTGCCACGATGCGCCAGGGGAACTGCTCCTTGGCCTTGCACTCCGCCAGATAATCGTGGCGGCTCTTGACGGGCTCCTGCAGGTTGATGTAGCCGCCCACCTCGACCTCCTTGGGCAGCTCTGCCCAGAGGCCGTAGAGATTGCCCTTGCCGTCGGCCTTGAGGTACATTCCGGGGTATTTGTAGAGGGCGGACTCCATAATGTTGATTTTGCGCCCTTTGGAGGCGTCTATCATCTGGGGCAGGAAGGCCAGCTTGTCGCTTGCAATCTGGCTCATCGGCTGGTATTCATAGAGATTCTCGAAAGAGGACTCGAAGCCGCCCCAGGAGAATGCGGCCCAGGTGTTCCAGTCCTGGGGGAAGTTGAACTGCGCGGTCTCGCTCTTGACCTTGAAGTCCTTCTTGCTCTTGGACACGAAGCGGTATGCGGCGCAGTCGTCGTATGCGCGGAAAATCACGTCGCAGTGCTTGTAGCTGAGCACTATCTGGTTGTAGTGGTCGCGGACCTCGGCGCGCTTGTAGGCGACAGTCTTGAAGGTGTTGTCGGCGGAGCTGCGGGTGAATTTCTGCAGCTTGCCGCCGCCGTACACGGTGCCGTCGGTGAGCTTCATCTCAATCTGAGAGGGGGAGAGCATCTCATCGCCGTCGTAATAAACGGAGTAGGAGAGGGTCTTGCCCGCAGTGATGTTCACGGTGAGGCGGCCGTCGGGCGACATCACCTGAATCTTCTTGTCTGCCGCACAGAGCGAGAGTCCGCTCCAGAGGAGCAGAACCGCTGCGGCGAAAATTTTGAGTGTTTGTTTCATATTGTTTTGTTTGGTGTTTTATCACAAATTGTCCAAATATAGCAACTCGGGCGGCATAATTCAAATTTTTTAAATGCGGGAAGGGCACGGATTTTGGAAGTGTATTTGTTTGCTTTAATGCGAAGACTTAAGTATATTTGAGTTATGTCAGTAAACGATACCAAACGAATTCAGAAGAACATCATCAACAGCCTTGAAAAGAAGGTGCTGGTGTTTTTGGCGGAGCGCATGCCCAAATGGGTTAACAGCGATATGCTCACCTTTACGGGCTTTGTGGGCTCGCTTATGATCTGCGCGGGATTCATTCTCACGCACCTTTCAATAAATTGGCTTTGGCTGGCCATTGCCGGACTGGTGGTGAACTGGTTCGGAGATTCGCTGGACGGCACTCTGGCGCGCGTGCGGCAGACGCAGCGCCCCGTGTATGGCTATTATCTCGACCACACGATGGATGTGGTGAACGAGCTGTTTATGTTTGTGGGCATCGGCCTCTCTCCGCTGGTGCACCTGCACATTGCAATGGCGGCGCTGATTTTCTATCTGGCCCTGACATTGAATGTGAGCATGAACAGTTACCTGCGCAGCGAGTTCAGGCTCTCCTACGCCGGCCTCGGCCCCACCGAGTTCAGAATGATAATCATATTGATCTGCCTGCTGTTTATCTATGTCCCCGGCATCCGCGATTATTCCCGCGCCGTGGATGTGCTGGGCAACACTTATGTATTCGGGATGTTCGATTATATCGCGCTTGCGGTGGCGGCGGTGCTTGGAATCATCTGGACGGTGACCATCATCCAGGATATCAATCACTACTCCAAGGTTGATCCTCCCAAAAAGCGCCGGGAATAATGGCAAAGCCGCTGATTGAGCTCTCCGAGATGGAGAGCATCTCCCCGATTTTCAAGGGGAAGGCAGGGCATGCTCTCGCTCGCGGGCTGTTCCGGATGTTTGAAATAGACAAGGTGCAGAAGCTCTACGACGGGGCTTACTGCGAGGACCCCGCCGACTGCGCGGGGCGTCTTGTTTCCGGGCTTGACCTGAAATATACTGTGCAGGGAGAGGAGCATCTGGCAGCTTTGCCGCAGGGTCCCTTCATCACCGTCAGCAATCACCCGATCGGGAGTCTCGACGGCGTGATTCTGGTGGATTATATGCGCCACAAATTCCCCGATTACAAGTTGCTCGTGAATCAGTTTCTGATGCGAATAGAGGCGCTGCGCCCCAGCTTTATCTCGGTGGTGCCGACTCTTGAAGAGCGCACGGCTCCCAAGGCGGAGAGCGTGTCGGGCATCCGGGCGGCCAAGGAGCATCTTATGGCGGGGCATCCGCTGGGGTTGTTCCCTTCTGGGGCGGTGTCGGATTATGTGCGGGGCAAGCGCCCCACGGTGACTCTTGCCGACGGGTCCAGCTATGTGGAGCCGCAGGTGCGCGACCGCGAGTGGCAGATGCCCATCGTCAAGTTTATCCGCAAGGCGGAGGTGCCGGTGTTGCCCATCCGCTTTTTCGACGGCAATTCCCCCTCTTTTTACCGCATCGGCAACACGCTGGGCTGGAAGGTGCGCACGCTGCGGCTGCCCCACGAGGTGATGAACAAGCGGGGCGGGTGCATCCGGCTGGGGGTCGGCCCGCTGATAAGCGTGGATCAGCAGCGCGGCTGCCAGACTTTGGCACAGTTGCGGCAGCTGCTGCGCGCCGCAGTGTATTCTTTAGAGTTTAGAGTGTAGGGTTTAGAGGCGCAGAAGGCGCCGGCAGCAAGTCCCTTCCCGGGGGAAGGGATTTAGGGTTGGGGTCATCAATAAAAATTGTGCGGAGGGGTTGCTGGGGCTTTGAAAGTTTAGAGTTTAGAGTTTAGCGTTTAGCGTTTAGCGTTGCTATGCAGGAGGTTGACAAAGAGATTCGGCAGTGGATTGAGGAGAGCGTGA
>CAVHPI010000002.1:0-126667 GCA_963637965.1 bacterium | reverse complement strand
CAGCGCCCCAGTTTAGTGTGCGCCATCAGGCGCTAGCGAAGCGCGGGCAGAGCCGAGCTGCGCAATAGCAAGCGCGTAGCGGCGGGGTTTGGGGCAGCGCCCCAGTTTAGTGTGCGCCATCAGGCGCTAGCGAAGCGCGGGCAGAGCCGAGCTGCGCAATAGCAAGCGCGTAGCGGCGGGGTTTGGGGCAGCGCCCCAGTATCATAAGGTGCCTCTGCACCTAAACAAAGATGGACAGCGAAAAACGCTGTCCATTTTTGTTTAGGGTGCCTGGTGGGACTCGAACCCACGACATTCAGAACCACAATCTGACGCTCTAACCAACTGAACTACAGGCACCGTATTTTGTGGGGAGCAAAGGTAAACATTTTTTTCAATATCCAACATTTTATGGCTACATTTGTTTCGTTTTCAAAAAAATAAATTAGCAACTGATGGCACGTGAAATCAAATTCTCTCTGGTTTACAGAGATATGTGGCAGTCCTCGGGCAAATATGTCCCGAGAGTGGATCAGCTCCTGCAAGTCGCTCCCGCAATCATCGATATGGGATGCTTTGACCGCGTGGAGACAAACGGCGGCGCCTTTGAGCAGGTGAACCTCCTCTTTGGCGAGAACCCGAACGTAGCAGTGCGCAAGTGGACCGCTCCATTCAACAAGGCAGGTATCCAGACACATATGCTGGAGCGCGGCCTCAACGCATTGCGCATGAACCCCGTCCCCAAGGATGTGCGCGAACTCATGTACAAGGTGAAGCACGCCCAGGGCACCGACATTTCACGCTCATTCTGCGGCCTCAACGACCACCGCAACCTGCGTCTCTCCATCGAGTACGCGAAGAAGGCGGGGATGATTTCGCAGGTTGCCCTCAGCATAACCCACTCCCCCATCC
This sequence comes from bacterium, assembly GCA_963637965.1. Lineage (GTDB taxonomy): Bacteria > Bacteroidota > Bacteroidia > Bacteroidales > UBA932 > Equibacterium. The sequence continues at coordinate 125,776 of CAVHPI010000002.1, read as the reverse complement.
ACACCGTGGCCTATTATATGGATATCGTGGACAAGGTTGTGGAATACGGCTGCGACGAGATTTGCCTCAAGGATATGGCCGGCATCGGCCGCCCCACCTTCCTGGGCGAGCTTGTCACCAGCATCAAGAAGAAATATCCCAAGCTGATAGTGCAGTACCACGGACACACCGGCCCCGGATTCTCCCCCGCAAGCATGCTGGAGGTGGCACGCGCCGGCGCCGACTATCTGGACGTGGCTGTGGAGCCCCTCTCCTGGGGTAAGGTCCACCCCGACGTCATCACCATCCGCGAGATGATGAAGGCCGACGGCTTCCTGGTAAAGGACCTCAACATGGATGCATATATGGAGGTGCGCCGTCTCACCCAGAGTTTCATAGACGACTTCCTGGGCTACTTCATAGAGCCCACAAACTCCAAGATGAGCTCCCTGCTGGTGGGCTGCGGACTGCCCGGCGGCATGATGGGTTCCATGATGGCCGACCTCAAGGGCTTCCAGGGCGCCATCAATCTCTCGCTCAAGAAGCAGGGCAAGAAAGAGCTCTCGCTCGACGAACTTGCTGTGCTGCTGTTCCAGGAGGTTGAGTATGTATGGCCCAAACTGGGATACCCGCCGCTGGTGACCCCCTTCAGCCAGTACACCAAGAACACCGCGCTGCTCAACCTGATGAGCACCATCAAAGGCGAGCCCCGCTGGAACAATATCGACCCCGACACCTGGAACATGATTCTGGGCAAGGCGGGCAAGCTGCCCGGCCCTCTGGCTCCCGAAATCGTGGAGCTGGCAAAGAAGAAGGGCTTCGAATTCTACACCGGCGACCCTCAGGACGCATATCCCGACAAACTTGACCACTACCGTCAGATGATGAAGGACAACGGCTGGGACTGCGGTCAGGACGACGAGGAGCTCTTTGAGCTGGCAATGCACGAACGCCAGTATCTCGACTACAAGAGCGGCGTGGCCAAGCAACGCTTTGAGAAGGACCTTGCAGCCGCCCGCGAGAAGGCAGGCGCGCCCGTCGTGATCAAGAGAGCCGTGGTGGAGGTGCCCAAGATCGACATCACCAAGGTCACCGAGGTCTACCCCGACGCAGCGGCCGTTCACGCCCCCGTTTCCGGTCAGGTCATCTGGCAGTACGATGTAGTGGACGAATCCACCGCTCCCACAGTGGGCAGCAGCGTGAAGGAAGGCGACGTCATCTGCCGCATCCAGACATATTACGGCTTGGAGGAGATCAAAGCCGCAGCGACTGGCAAGTATGTTGCAGTGTACCCCGCCCAGGGCGCCAACGTCAAGAAAAACGAAATCATCGCGTTTGTGCAGCCCGCCAAATAAGACATGAATCTCATCAAATCTCTTTTCAGCCCGGTTTACAGCATCACCAGAGCGGTTGTCGCTCTGGTGATCGGGCTTGCAATGATCATCTGGCCCGCGCTGGCCGTGTACACGGTGTTCCGCGTCATCGGTGCGGCGCTGATTGTGCTGGGGGCTGCCTCCGTGGCTCTGGCAATCGTCAACCGCACAACGGAAGACGCACTGGTGATGGCCAGCGGGGTGCTGGACATAATATTCGGCCTGCTGCTGGTGATTTACCCCGGATTCTTTGCCGGCCTGCTGATGTACTTCCTCGGGGCGGTGATGCTGGTTTTCGGAGTGGGTCAGATAGTGAACCTCTCCGTGCTGCGCCGCACGGTGCCCGTAGCAATCTGGTGGTTTGTGCTGCCGTTTGCCATTGCGGTGCTCGGCATAGTTATGATATGCAACACGTTCAAGGCGCAACAGACGCTGTTCATCGTGTTCGGCATCTCGCTGATTGCATACGCGACCACTGAAATCGCCGCCACCGCGTGCACCCGCCGCGCAGAGAAGGCCCTGAAGCAGACCGCTGTGCAAAGCGCCGCGGCAGAAATACTGCGGGAAGAGGCCAGCGACGCGGAGGAGATTTAGACGCCGTTTGGAAATTTGCCCGAAAGGTTATATATTTGCGCGCTTTATCTCGTGAAGATAAGGAAGTTAAACTATTTTATTAACTTTTAAAACCTATTACAATGGCTGTTAAGATTCGCCTGGCACGCCACGGCAAAAAGAATTCAGCATTTTACCACATCGTGGTAGCCGACTCACGCGCTCCCCGCAACGGACGTTACATCGAGCAGGTCGGCACTTACAACCCCAACATCAACCCCGCATCTATCGTTCTCAACAGCGAAAGGGCACTTTATTGGCTTTGCGTGGGTGCACAACCCACCCCTACAGCCCGCCGCATCCTCTCTCACGAGGGTATCCTGCTCAAGAAGCATCTTGCAGGCGGCGTAGCGAAGGGCGCGCTCACTCAGGAGCAGGCAGACGCCAAATGGAATGCCTGGAAAGAGTCCAAAGCTGCAAAGGATGCAGCCACCGCTTCCAATGTAGCCGCAAGCAAGAGAGAAGTTGCCAAGGCTGCCAAAGAGGCTGAGGCAAAGGTCAACGATGCCCGCGCAGAGGCTATCGCAAAGAAGAAAGCAGAGGAGGCTGAAGCTGCCCGCAAGGCTGCAGAAGAGGCCAAAGCTGCCGAGGAGGCCGCTGCCGCTGAGCAGGAAGCTGCCGCTGAAGAGACCCCTGCCGAGGCTTAATCAAAAGCGATGCGCGTAGTCAAATCGTACGGAACGCTTGGCGGCGTTATTGTCAGCGCCCCCGAGTACGACGGCGAGGAGATAAAAAACGAACCGGTGTTCATCACGTTTGATGGACTGCCGGTTCCTTTTTTTATTGAAGAGATCGAACCCCGTTCCGGGGTGAAATATTATCTGAAGCTGGAGGATATCGACACTCTGGAGCAGGCCGAGGAGCTTGTGGGGCGCGAAATTGAGCTCTACGACGAGGAGTCCGACGGGCAGGATGCCCTTGTGGGCTACACTGTCATGGACGAGAACGGCCGCACGGTGGGCAAGGTCACGGCTTTTGAGGACATTCCGGGCAATCCGTGTCTGGAAGTGGGGGAAATTCTGATTCCCTGCCCCGATGAATGCATAATCTCCGTCGACAGCAAGAAGCGGCAGATAACCCTGCGCATAGCCCAGGGACTTTTCTAAAGACTGCAAGCAAACTTCAACTCTCGCGGTCTTGTTGCCTTCCCCCTCTAAACCCTACACTCTAAACTCTCTACGCCAACTTGCTCTTGTAGGCCGTGCGGGCAAGTCCGCGGGCGATTTTTGCAAGGTGTTTGGCCAGAATCTTGCGGCGGATGGGGGCTGCCTTGTCGGTGAAGAGTACCCCGTCCAGATGATCCATCTCGTGCTGCACCATGCGGGCCGCAAAATCATCGAAGGTCTCCTCCTTCTCCTCCAGATTTTCATCGAAATACTTCACCGTGATGCGCTTGGGACGCTTGATATCGGCGTCCACACCGGGAATGGAGAGGCACCCTTCCGTATATTCCGATATTTCTTCGCTCTTGAAGGTAAACTCCGGGTTTATCATCTTGCGCACAAACCCCTTGAGGTCGGGATAATTCTCTGACAGGTCGTTGCCGTCCACCACCAGAATGCGCTCCGCCACCCCTACTTGGGGTGCCGCGATGCCGCAGCCGTCGGCATTGTGCATTGTCTCGTGCATATCATTGAGAAAGGCCTGCAGTTTCGCCTTGTCGGCCGAGGCCAGATCGACCTCCTGCGCCCTGCCGCGCAGGACCTCGGAGCCATAGAGATAAATCGGTAATATCATTTTGAATATTGTTTATTGCTTGATTGCATCGGGGCGGTCCAGATAGGTCTGGAGTATTATGGCGGCGCTTATCTTGTCCACGGCGGCCTTCTCGCGGCGCGCCATCTTCTTCATCCCGCCGTCTATCATCGCCCTGTGGGCCAGCACCGAGGTAAACCGCTCGTCCTCGAGGGTGACCGGCACGTCGGGGAACTTTTTCCTGAGCAGATTCAGAAAGGCATCCACATCGCGCGCGGCCTCGCTGGGGGTGTTGTCCAGGTTCATCGGATAGCCCACCACAAAGCGTATAATGGTCTCATTCTGCGCATATTTTTGAAGATATTCTATTATATTTGCAGAATGGACCGTGTCCAGGGCCGATGCGAACACCATCAGAGGGTCGCTTGCCGCCAAGCCGGTGCGCTTGCGTCCGAAGTCGATGCCGATTATTCTGTTCATCAGCCGCAAATTTAGTGTATTGAACGCTGTTTTGAAATGCCCAAATTCAGAAAAACCTACAATTTTTCGGTGAGCGACTCGGAGCGCGGGGAGAAGCTTTTCTCCGTGAAGGCGCCCGCGCGCGGGGTGATTGCCGCCCTGGCGGGGGCGGTGATGCTGATCATGCTGCTGACCTACCTGCTGATAGACTTCACGCCGCTGCGGCGCACGGTGCGGGGCTACCCTTCGCGCGAAAGCCGCGAGGCGGTAATCAGCAACCGGCTCAAGATAGATTCGCTGGAGCGGCAGATTTCGCAGTGGGCCTTTCAGGTGGGCAACATCCAGAGGGTGATGTCGGGCCGCGAGCCGCTGGATTTGGACAGCATAGCCCGCCTCGGCGGCAGCGCCGAGGATGCTGACGCCTACGCCGCGATGTACGCCCATCAGGACTCGCTGCTGCGCGGCATTGTGGAGAAGGAATCGGCACTGGAGGTAAACCCCGCGGAGGGTCGCATAGAGCAGATAGAGGGGCTCAACTTCTTCACCCCCATCAAGGGCATGGTCACCGAGAACTTCAACCTTGCAATCAACCACCCCTACATAACCGTGGCGGCGGAAGAGAACGCCACCGTGTACAGCATTCTGGACGGCACCGTGATAAGCGCCTTCTGGAGCGACGACGACGGCTATGTGATAATCGTGCAGCACCGGGACAATCTGGTGTCGGTGTTCAAGCACAACGAGCGCCTGCTAAAGAAGGCCGGCGACAAAATCACCGTGGGGACCCCCATCGCCATAGCCGGCAGCACCGGCGCTCTGGCCACGGGTCTCTATCTCCACTTTGAACTGTGGCACGCCGGAGAAGCCGTGGATCCGGCCAAATATATCAGTTTCTGAAATGACCCCTGACAGAAAGCGAATCGCAATACTCGGAGCCACCGGCTCCATCGGCCGCCAGACACTTGATGTCATAGGCCAGCACCCCGACCTTTTCAAAGCAGAGCTGCTCACCGCCAACAGCAATGCCGCCCGGCTGATAGAGCAGGCGCAGCAGTTCCGGCCCGCGGCGGTGGCCATCTGCAACGAGAGCCTCTACGGCAAGGTGGCAGAGGCGCTGCAGCCACTGGGCATCCGGGTCCTCTGCGGCATCGACGCCGTCTGCAGTGAAGTCAGCGCCGGCAGCATCGACACCGTGGTGGCGGCTATTGTGGGTTTTGCCGGGCTGCGCCCCACCCTGGCCGCAATCGAGGCGGGCAAGACGGTCGCTCTGGCCAACAAGGAGACTCTTGTGGCGGCCGGCGCTCTGGTCAAGGAGCGTGCAAAGCGCTGCAACGCGGCCATCGTGCCGGTGGACAGCGAGCACTCCGCCATCTTCCAGTGCCTGCAGGGCAACCGCCACAGCGATGTGGAGAAGTTGCTGCTCACCTGTTCCGGAGGCCCGTTCCTCAAGAAGAGCCGGGAGGAGATTGCCGCAATGACCCCAGCAGAGGCACTCAAGCACCCCCGCTGGAATATGGGGGCCAAGGTCACGATAGATTCCGCCAGCCTGATGAACAAGGGGCTGGAGCTGATAGAGGCCCGATGGCTGTTTGACATCCCCGCGGAACGCATCGAGGTGGTGGTCCACCCCGAGTCGATAATCCACTCGATGGTGCAGTACCGCGACGGCGCCACCATAGCGCAGCTGGGCGCCCCTGACATGCGGGTCCCCATCCAGTATGCCCTCAGCTACCCCAACCGCTTGAGCCTCAACTCACAGCGGGTGCACTTTCCCACCCAGGGTTCGCTGACCTTCTACGAGCCCGACCCCGTCCGATTTCCCTGTCTGGAAATCGCCCGCAAGGCGCTTGAAAGGGGAGGCAACGCCACCTGCGCGATGAATGCGGCCAACGAGGTGGCGGTGGCAGCATTTTTGCGGGGCGGCATCGGTTTCGCAGCCATCCCCGACATAATATCGGAGGCGATGGCGCGCACGCCGTTTGTGCAGCAGCCCTCGCTGGAGGACATTTTCGCCACCCACGAGCGCGCAATGGCCGCGGCGCGCGAAATCACTGAAATTTAGAATATGGTAGTTTTAATCAAGATAGTCCAGGTAATTTTCGCCCTCTCGGTGCTGATTCTCATCCACGAGCTGGGCCACTACACATTCGCCAAGCTGTTCAAGACGAGGGTCGACCAGTTCTACCTCTTCTTCAACCCCAAGTTCTCGCTGTTCAAGTGCAAATGGTTCGGCGGCAAACTGCACGTAAAGTTCTTCTCCAAGAACACAGAGCCGCTGCCCCCCGGCAGCGACCTCGGCGCCCTGCCCGACGACGACTGGCGCAAATATCCCGACAACACCGAATACGGCATCGGCTGGGTCCCTCTGGGAGGTTACTGCGCCATTGCCGGAATGATAGACGAGACCAAGGACTCCGACGCGCTCTGCAAGGAGCCGCAGCCGTGGGAACTGCGCACCAAACCCGCCTGGCAGCGCTTTTTGGTGATGTTCGGCGGCGTGTTCTACAACTTTCTGCTGGCGATTGTGCTCTATGCTGTGGTGCTGAGCCACTGGGGCGAAGAGTATCTGCGCAACGATGATGCGGTGTACGGCATCGCAGTGAACGACCTCTCGCGCGAGATGGGCTTTTGCAATGGCGACAAGATACTCTCCATAGGCGGCGAGCAGATAGACGACTTCTCCCAGCTGCAGATTGCGCTGGTGCACGCCAAGGAGACCGACGTGCTGGTGAAAAGGGGCAGCGACACGGTTTCCATACACGTCGGCGAGGAGTATATCCCCCGGATGCTGAATTCGGCGGGGATGTTCTCGCTGGCCTACCCGTTTGTGGTGGACGGCTATATGGAAGGCTCCATCAACAGCGGCTCCGGCCTTGAAAAGGGCGACCGCGTGGTGGCCGTGGACGGCAGGCAGATGACTCTGGTGCAGGATATCCAGGCGGAACTGGCGCTGCACAAGGGGGATTCCGTGCTGCTGGACATCGACCGCGCCGGGAGCCGCCGCCAGGCCGCCCTGCAGGTGGACACCGCCGGCAAAATCCAGGTGATGCTGCAGGGAGACCTGTCGCAGATGTTCCACGTGACGCAGCACAAATACAAATTCTTCCCCGCAATCCCGGCCGGCATCAAAAAGGCGTGCAACTATATCTCCAGCTATGTCAAGGACCTGGGGCTGATATTCTCCCCCAAGACAGAGGCCTACAAGTCGGTGGGCAGTTTCATCACCATCGGCCGCATCTTCCCGGGCTACTGGGACTGGCAGCGGGTGTGGACCCTGATGGCGATGCTTTCCATAATGCTGGCGGTGCTCAACATTATCCCCATTCCGGCGCTGGACGGCGGCCACATCCTGTTCATATTGATTGAAATCATCACCGGCCGCAGACCCGGCGACAAGGTGCTGGAAGTGGCCCAGACCATCGGAATGATATTCCTGCTGGCGCTGATGGTACTGGCGTTCGGCAACGACATAAGAAGTCTATTCTAAAAAAAGAGATATGTTCAAGATATTCTGCAGAATTTCGGTTCTGATTTCGGCGGCCTTGCTCACGTTGGGCTGCAAGGAGAGTTCGCAAAGCAAGACTCTCCCCTCCTCCAGCGGCAAGCCGGGAGAGGTGGCCGTGGTATGCTCCAAAGTGGAGTGGGAAGGCGACCCGGGCAGCAGGTTGCGCGAACTGCTCAGCAGCGAAGTGCCCTACCTGCCCCAGGCGGAACCTCGCTATGATCTGTTCAATGTGCCCCAGCAGGCATTCAACAAGGTATTTCAGGTGCACCGCAACATAATTGTGCTGGACACCGACAAAAAGAACACCGAGAGCAGCCTGACCTTCTACAGCAACATCTGGGCTGTCCCGCAGCTGGTGATCGGCATCAAGGCCGCCACTCCGGAGGATGCCGCCGGACTGATTGCAGAAAAGGGGGCAAAGATTCTGGCCACCCTGCGCCAGACAGAGCGCGACCGCGTGCTCAAAAACATCTCCGAGTTCGAAAACAAGGAGCTCTACACAAGCGTGGAGAATATGTTCGGAGCATCCCCCCACTTTCCCTCGGGATACACCGTGAAGAAAGTTGCCGAGAATTTCATGTGGATCTCCTACGAGACCACCTACACCATCCAGAGCGTACTCATCTGGAAGTACCCCTACAGCGGCCCCGAAGACCTGACCCCCGAGGCTCTCGCAGCCAAGCGCAACGAGATGACCCAAAAGCACATCCCCTGCACCCGCGAGGGGAGCTATATGATGCTGAACCCGGACATATTCCCCGGCCATGAAAGCATCACGGCTGGCGGACGCGACATTCTGGAGATGCGCGGCCTCTGGGAGGCCTACAACGACTTTATGGGAGGCCCCTTCGTGTCCCACACGTTCCTGAGCGGAGACGGCAGCGAAATCATAACTCTGGACGGTTTTGTGTACGCTCCCAAGTATGACAAGCGCAATTATGTACGTCAGGTGGAGGCCATTCTCTATTCTTACGAATAAATTGTTTTGCTTTAAACTATTTTTTACATACCTTTGCACTCCCGATTTTGCGGTGTAGTGCAGAATGGTGGGTTCGTCTATCGGTAGGACACAAGATTTTCATTCTTGGAAGAGGAGTTCGATTCTCCTACCCACTACTTATTATAAAATATTAAAGTAATGGCAAATCACGCATCAGCAGACAAGCGTTTCCGTCAGGACGAGAAGCGCAGATTGCATAATAAGTATTATGCAAGAACCACCAGGAACGCCATCAAGGCAATCCGTAACACCACAGACAAAGCCGCAGCAGAGCAGATGGCTCCCAAGGTTTTCGCTATGATTGACAAACTTGCAAAAATCAACGTCATTCACAAAAACAAAGCAGCGAATTTGAAAAGCGGTATTGCTGTTTACATCAACAAACTCGCATAATTTGAGATTTCTGTAGTCTCAAACAGATAAAAACTCCCCAAATTCGGGGAGTTTTTTATTTATGTGCACTTATGAACGGGAAAAGCATCAAAGATTGGAGATTGGAAGAGCGGCCGAGGGAGAAGATGCTCGCCCGGGGGGCCGGGGCGCTGACCGACGCCGAGCTGCTGGCGATATTGCTGCGCACGGGCAGCGGCAAGCGCAGCGCGCTGGATCTGGCCCGGGAGCTGCTGGATCTGGCCGAGAATTCCCTGCGGCGGCTCTCCAACCTCTCCGCAGATTCGCTTTCTGCGGTGAGGGGAGTCGGCAGCGCCAAGGCGGCGACGCTGCTGGCCGCATTTGAGGCGGGCCGGCGCAGCCTCATGCCGCCAAAGTCGGAGAATGTGGTGATTACCGACGCCCGCAGCGTAATGGAAATAATGGCGCCGCTGATGTCCCACCTGGACCACGAAGAGTGCTGGGTGCTGTTTCTCAACCGCGCCAATCATCTGATTGCGCGCGAAAGGCTCAGCAGCGGCGGCACATCCTCCACCACGCTGGATGTTAAGATGATAATGCGCCGGGCGGTGGAAAAGCTATCCGGAGGCATCATTCTGCTGCACAACCACCCCAGCGGCAACGCCCGCCCCAGCAAACGGGACATTCAGGAGACGGAAAACCTCAAGCGGGCCGCCAGCCTGCTTGAAATCGCCCTGCTGGACCACATAATAGTGGCGGGCAACCGGTATTTCAGCTTCAGCGAAGAGGAATTCTCCCGCATCTGAAAGCTCTAAAGCTCCTTGCGCAGGCGGGCGATAGGAATGCCCAGCTGGTCGCGGTACTTGGCCAGAGTGCGGCGGGCGACGTTGTATCCCTTGGAAGAGAGCACCTCAACCAGCTGCTCGTCGGTCATCGGCTTATGCTTGTCTTCCGAGCTGATACATTCGGTGAGGATGGACTTGATTTCGCGGGTGGAGGCCTCCTCGCCCGATTTGGTCATAAGCCCCTCGGAGAAGAAGTACTTGAGCGGATAGATACCGAAGTGGGTCTGCACATATTTGCAGTTGACCACGCGGGAGATTGTGGATATGTCCAGCCCGGTGCTGTCGGCGATGTTCTTGAGCACCATCGGCTTCAGCTTGGTCTCATCGCCGTCTATGAAGTAGTCGTACTGGAAGGCGACAATGGCGTTCATGGTGTTCTGCAGGGTTTTCTGGCGCTGTTTGATAGCCTCCACAAACCATTTGGCGCTGTTGAGCTTGGATTTGACAAAGGTGATGGCGTCCTTTTCCTGACGGGAAGACTTGCCCGCCGCCTGCATAAGCATGTCCGCATAGTTTTTGTTGACCCTGAGCTCGGGAACATTGAATCGGGGCATCGTGATCACGGGCACGCCGTCCTTGAGGTCGAGGATGAAATCGGGGACGATCTGCTGCGCCTGATCGGAGTAGGTGTCGTCTATCTGGCCTCCGGGGCGGGGATTCAGGCGGGTAATCTCGTCGAGGGCCGCCTTGAGCTGCGTCTGGTCAAGCCCCAGTTTCTGCATTATCTTGGGATAGTGCTTCTTGGCCAGAGACTCGAAGCACTCGTCCACGATGGCCCGCGCGTTTTTCTGCGCCGGAGTGGGGTCGTCCACATCCAGCTGCAGCAGCAGGCACTCGCGCAGGTTGCGGGCCCCGACGCCGGCGGGCTCGAAGCCCTGGATTATCTTGAGTATGTTCTCCAGTTCCTCAGCCGTTGTCTCTATGTTCAGCTTGAAGGCGATGTCGTCGCAGAGGCTCTCGAGGTCGCGCCGCAGATAGCCGTCCTCCTCCAGCATCCCTATCATAAATTTGGCAATCTGCTCTGTATGCTCGTCTATCTTGCAGTATCCCAACTGGTTTTCCAGATTCTGCTGCAGGCTCTCCTTCACCGAGAAGGTGTTGTACTGCGGCTTCTCGTCCTTGCCCTGGTTGTTGACATAGAGTTTGTACGAGGGGGTCGGGTCGCTGTTGCCGTATTCAGAGAGCGAGATGTTCTTGGGAGTCTCCTCTTCCGGATTCTCCTCTTCCGGCGCCTCGTCCAGCACCGGATTGTCCTCCAATTCCTGCTGTATGCGGCGCTCCAGCTCAAGAGTGGGGAGCTCCAGCAGCTTGATTGTCTGAATCTGCAGCGGCGAGAGGCGTTGCGTCTGCCGCAATTCCTGTGTCAACCATTGTTTTGCCATCTACATTATCGGAAAATTGATTTTCTCCCTTACTATGAAGCCCGAGGGATATGCGGCTTTGATGCCGGAAAGGAACTGCTTGGCATCCTCTTTGGTGCGGAAATCCCCCACCGTGACCTTGAAATAGGGGTTGGCATATTCGCGGTAAACCCCCACTCCGGGGTGCTGCGCCTTGAATTCTCCTGCAACCTGCTCCGATCTGGTGCGGGCGTTTTGCTTGTTGTCGAAGTATATGCGGATGCGGTAGCCGTTGATTTTCTTGCCGGCATTGTCGCGGATGTGGGCGTTGACTGCGCCTGCCACACTTTGGCTCTGCTCTATCGTGACCTTGCCCTCTCCGGCATGCTGCCTTGTGGAGAGCATCTGGAATATGTTTCTGCCCACCAGGGCCGAATCCACGGCCGCCTGTCCCGCATATAGCGAATCCACGGCCACGGCCGTCTCATCATTCTGCGCTCTCAGGGCAAGTGTGCACAGCAGCAGGGAGAATATTGTCAGAAGTGCCTTTCTCATTTCGAAAACATATTGATGACCTCGTCGGCGGGAACCTTTTCTCCGCTGAAGCGTTTTTTAAAAAGACCGGAAGAGAGGGTGCAGCCGTAACTCACGGTGAAGCCCTTTTTGCCATAGTCCTCAATGGACATTGCCGCCATAGTGATGGCGGTGATGGGGTTGTCGAACTCTATCTGCAGGGGAATCTGCACCTTTCCGTCGCTTTTGCGCGGCAGCACCGGCTTCTTGTCTTCCGCAAGGGTGACCGTCGCCAGCTTTTTGTCCGATTTTGAAAAAACTTCCGCACTGAATTCGGAAAGAGTTATGTCACGATTGGAGCTGTTCTTCGCATCCAGCACCAGATATGTCTCCAGAGAAAGCTCGCTGAGCCCCATCGAGAGGCGGTCCACACTCTCAAGACGGCAGTCGCCCACCGAAACCTGCTCCGAAAGGGGAGTGCAGGCTGCAAGCGAAAAAATCAGCAGCGCAAGTGCGAAATATCTTTTCATATTAAGGCAAAGATAATAATAAAAACTAACTTCGTGCCCAGTTTGAAGTCCGCCATATGAACAACAACCGTACCAATCCACGTAAAGTCCTGATAGAGACCTACGGATGCCAGATGAACGTGAACGACAGCGAGGTCGTTTTGTCGATACTTTCCGCAGTCGGATTTTCCCGCACGGAAGATGCCGGACAGGCGTCTCTGGTGCTGATAAACACCTGCGCCATCCGCGACAATGCAGAGCAGCGCATCCTGGGCCGGCTGGACATCTACCGCCAGGCAAAGAAGCGCAACCCGCAACTGATTGTGGGCATTCTGGGCTGCATGGCGGAGCGGCTCAAAGAGAAGCTGCTCGCCCACCCCGCCGTGGACCTGGTGGCGGGACCCGACGCCTACCGCGACCTGCCGCGCCTGATAGAGGCGCTCTCAAGCTCGGGCGAGAAGCAAATCAACACCCTGCTCTCTCACGAGGAGACCTACGGGGACATTTCTCCCGTCAGGATGGATCCGGACGGAGTCAGCGTGTATATCTCGATAATGCGCGGCTGCAACAACGTATGCTCTTACTGCGTGGTGCCCTACACCCGCGGGGCGGAGCGCAGCCGCTCTGCCGAGAGTATCCTGCGCGAAGCGCGCGAGGCTGTGGAGGCCGGCTGCCGCGAGATTATACTGCTGGGGCAGAATGTGGATTCGTATTGCTGCGGCGAGACCGACTTTGCGCAACTGCTGGCAATGGTGGCGGAGATTTCTCCCGAAGTCAGGGTGCGGTTCTCCACCTCCCACCCCAAGGACATGAAGGACGAGGTGCTGTTCACGATGGCCAAATACCCCAATATCTGCAAGCATATCCACCTGCCGGTGCAGAGCGGCAGCAATTCGGTGCTGGAGCGGATGAACCGCCGGCACACACGCGAGTGGTATCTGGAGCGGGTGGCCCGCATCCGCGAGATCATGCCCGACTGCTCGATTACCACCGACGCCATAGTGGGCTTCTGCCTCGAGAGCGAGGCCGATTTCGAGGATACGCTACGTCTCTTCTCACAGGTCGGGTTTGACTCGGCGTTCATGTTCCAGTACAGCGAACGGCCCGGCACCAAGGCGGCCCGCCATTTTGCCGACGATGTGCCGCCCGAGGTCAAGACCGCGCGGCTGGAGAAGCTCATCGCACTGCAGAGCGCCCTGTCGCTGGAGAGCAACCGCCGCGATGTGGGCAAATGCTTTGAGGTGCTTGTGGAGGGGCCTTCCAAGAAGTCGGAGAGCGACTTGATGGGGCGCACTTCGCAGAACAAGGCGTGCGTGTTTGCCGCCGACGGCCACAAAAAGGGCGAGTATGTCACCGTGCGCGTGGACGATTGCACCCCCGCGACGCTGCTTTGCAGTGTGCTTTGAGAGTGTAGAATGTAGAGTTGAGTGTTTAGAGGAGTAAAGAGTATCAGAGTGAAACATATCGAAAGTTCCGCCTCTAAACTCTAAACTAAAAAAGGTAGGCCGCGGCAACGGCGGTGAGGGCGGCGGTCTCTATGCGCAGCCGGCTCTCCCCCAGCGAAGTCACCTGCCAGCCGCATTCATGCGCCAGAGCTATCTCGCTGCGGGAAAAATCCCCCTCAGGCCCTATCATCACCACATATTCGGAACCCGGAGCCTGACGCAAGACCTCCGTGAGCGGCCGCTTGGAGGCATCGTCGCCGCAATAGCAGATGCATTTGAGTGCCCGCCCGAAGTCACGCCGCAGAAAATCAGACACCTTCGTGAGCGGCTCCAGAAGCGGAATCGCCCCCTTGTGGGACTGTTTTGCCGCCGATATAAGTATGCGCCCGCAGCGCTCCCCTTTGAACACTTTGCGCTCTGAATATTCCCCCTGCAGGGGAACAATCACATCCACCCCGATTTCGGTGGCCTTCTCGCAGAACCACTCGAAGCGGTCGATATTTTTTGGGGGTGCCACCGCCATGGTCAGGCGATAGGGATGCGAGCCGTACCCCTCCACAGTCTCAATCACCTCAAAGCCGGTCCCCTTGGGGTCGGGGTCGGTGATGACACAGCGGAAAAGGTTGCCGTGGCCGTCTATTATGTGGATTTCGTCTCCCGCGCGGTGGCGGAGCACCTTAATGCAGTGGTTGGACTCCTCGCGGTCCAAAGTCCTGCCGCCGAGGGCTATTTCTGCAGAAAAAAAGAGTTCCATAGGCTTTAAATCGTGTCGCGGCGCTGCCATTCACCCACTTCCATATCGTGCAGGGCGGCATCGTCTATATGAAAGCGCAGGGCGGTGCGCACCGTGTGAATCCCCTGAAAGCCGCAGGAGCCGGGGTTGAACACCATCATGTCTAGCTTTTTGTCGCACATCACCCGCAGGATGTGCGAGTGGCCGCACACAAACAGGGCGGGACGCTCTTTCTCGATGAGGTGCAGCGCCTCATAATCGTAGCGGCCGGGGAAGCCGCCGATATGCGTCATTGCCACCTTGACCCCACAGGCGTCAAATACCTTGACGCGGGGATAGGCCAGCCGGGTCTCGGCCCCGTCACAATTGCCGTAGACCCCCACGAGGGGCTTGAAGGCGGCAATGGCGTCGGCGCACTCCAGAGTGCCGAAGTCGCCGGCGTGCCAAATTACGTCCACCGGCTCCAGAAACCTCTTGACATCGTCGGCAAATATGCCGTGCGTGTCGGAAATCAGGCCCACATACATATCCGCTACAGGTCTATGCTGATGCGGCGGGTAGTGTCGTCCACCGGCTCTATAGTGACCCTCACGGTCTCTTCGGGCAGCAGGGGCTCGATTTTCTCGGGCCACTCCATCAGGCAGAGGCCGTCGCTGTAGAAATATTCGTCCAGACCCAAATCCAGCGCCTCCTGCAGCTTTTCTATGCGGTAGAAGTCAAAGTGAAAGACCTCGCGGCCGCTGGCGGCGCGGTATTCGTTCACGATGGTGAAGGTGGGGCTGCAGACATTGTCCGTGACCCCGAGGCAGTCGCAGAGGGCTTTGGTGAAGGTGGTCTTGCCAGCCCCGAGATTGCCGTAGAAGGCGATTATGTTGTGCCCTTCAATGGCCTGCAGAAACTGCTGCGCGGCAGAGGCAATGTTGTCTTTCTTGCAGATTATCTCTTTCATAAACTCAAATATCGGTTAAAGAGCCCAGTCGTCTGTGCGGAAGGGGGCCGCCGGGACGCCGAAGCTGTTGTAGAGGTTGCCGCGGCACCAGTTGCGGAAGCAGTAGCGCACCGCCACCGGCTCGGGAACCTCGCTGCTGTAGGCGATGACGCTGCAGTTGCGGGACATATCCACCCAGGCCGCCGCCTTGTGGAACACGCGGTCGGCGCCGGCTATCTCAAACCCGTCCAGAAGCACTCCAAGCGGGGAGAGCTGGCGGTCGTCCACATTGAAGAAGACGTGCGCCCGCCCGTTCTCAAAGGTAACGCTGCTGTAGGAGGGGGCGTCGGGGGAGAGGAAGTCAAAGCCGTAGTCGTGCCCCAAAGCCAGCATCGCCAGCCTCTGGCCGACCTCTTTTTTATGCGCGGGGTGGATTACCTTTTCTTCGCCCGTGTCGCAGGTGGTCACCATTCCGCTGCGGGGGATGGTTTGCAGGCATTTCTGCTGCGCCTCGTAAAAATAGCCGCCCATAAATGAATCGGGGGCGCCATAGCTGAAAGGGGCTATCTGGACATAGTAGAAGGGGGCGTCGGGAACCTTGAAGAGAGTGCGCAACATACCGGCAAATGCGGTCTGCATCCGGATATAGAGGTCCGGATTCTCACGGTCGCTCTCTCCCTGATACCACAGGAATCCGCGGCAGGTGTAGGGGGCGATGGGAGCCAGCATCCCGTTGTATAGCAGACAGGCGTCCTGCGATTCGACTTTCACCGGATGAGTGCCTTCCACGCTGCCGAGGTCGATTTCCGGGAAGTCGGCCTTGAGCAGGTCATAGGACATCCAGGTCTGTATGGTGCTGCCGCCCCAGCTGCACGCCACTATGCCCACGGGCACGTCCAAAGCCGCCTCCAGAGCATCTGCAAAGAACCAGGCGGTCGCACCGGTGGCAAACACGGTGGCGGGGCTGCAGGTCTCCCAGCTCCCCTGAGTGTTGCTGCAGATCTTTGTGGAGGACTGGTGGGCCACATTGCAAATTCTTATCTGACGGCTGGCGCGGCTGCCGAGGGCCGCCTCTGTGCCGCCCTGCACAGGCTGGGAAGGGTAGCCGCCCACGGGCATCTCCATATTGGACTGACCCGAGGCAATCCACACCTCGCCTATGAGCACATTGCGCAGAGTGAGCTTTTCGCCGTCGCTGATTGTGATTTCGTAGGGGCCGCCGGCCGCGGGGGTAGCCACGGTGAGGCTCCAGCGGCCGTCGGAAGCATCTGCCACCGCGGTATATTTGGCTTTGTTCCAGCCGGTCACCGCCGTGACTTTGGCTCCGGGACGCGCAGTACCCCAGAGGGCGGCCTGCGACTTCTGCTGCAGCACCATATTGTCGCTTATTACAGAAGGCAAAGCGACCTTCGCCTGCAGCGCACCGCAGAGCATAAGTGCGATTGCGGCGGCAAAAAACTTGATTTTACCCATTTATAATGCAACTTTAAATTAAAAAACTCCAGACCGGACGCCAGATGGTCCGACTCCACAAAGATAAAAAATTCATACATTTGCCGCCACTATGGAGAAGATACTCACCAATACTTACACCTACAAGGTGCTCCCGCAGGATCTCGACGGGAAGCGGCATTTCAGGGCGGTGGCGCTGGAGCGCGTGCTGCTCAACGTGGCGGGGCAGGCGGCCGTGGACCGCGATTTCGGCGCCTTCAAACTCATCGACAGCGGTGGCGTCAGCTGGGTTCTGCTGCGTTTTGCCGTGGAAATGAGCGCTATGCCCTCCGACGAAGACACCCTCTCGATAGAGACCTGGGTAGAGAGCGTGCACCGGATTCTCACCAGCAGGGATTTCATAATCCGCAATCAAGCGGGCGAGGTGATAGGCTATGCCACATCCGAATGGACCGTCCTCAACCTGCAGACGCGCCGCCCGGTGAGCATTTCGCCCGACGACCCCATATCCTCCTATGTGACGGGGCAGACGGTTCCCATAGCGATGCCCGGCAAGCTCCCCTCCCCCTCCTTTGAGGAGTGCCCCGAGCCCCACAGGGTCAAGGTCTCCTATAGCGACATCGACTACAACGGCCACACCAACAGCATGCAGTATCTGCAGTGGATGCTGGACTCCTACCCCATAGACAAGCTCTACTCGAGCACCCTCAAGCGTCTGGAAATAAACTACATCCACGAGGTGCGCCACGGCGAGACGGTGAACGTGTACTGGCAGGACACCCCGGAAGGGACCCTCTTTGCCGTTCGCGACACTCTTGGCGCCGAGTGCGTGCGCGCCCGCATCATCTGGAGATAGCACCACCAAATTGGGGTAGCCCGCCCCGCGACATTTAGCCACTTTTGGGGATTGTCCCGCTTTCGGGGCCGCCATACCTTTGCCATCGTGAAAATGAACAAGCAAAGTATGACGCAAACCTCAAAAATGGCGGTAGCGGCAGCGGCACTTCTGATGACCTGCTGCGGTGTCTCCGCCCAGGAGGCCCGGCAAAGCCGCCTGACAGTCGGCGGCTACGGAGAAGTGGCGCTCACCCGCAACTTCTACAGCGACAGCCCCTATATCTACGCAAACCCCTCCAAGTATGCCGATGCCCCCGGCCACGGCCGGTTCGACATTCCCCACACGGTGATTTATCTGGGCTATGACTTTGGCAAGGGGTGGATAATGCAGAGCGAAATCGAGTTTGAGCACACTGGCACCGGCGCCGCAATCGAGCGCGAATATGAGGAAGCCGGCGAATTCGAGCACGAGATAGAGAAGGGAGGCGAGGTGGAAATCGAGCAGTTCTGGATTCAGAAGACTTTTCTGCCCCAGCTCAATGTCCGTATGGGACACATAATAGTCCCCGTGGGCGGCCTCAACAACTCCCACGAACCCCTCAACTACTTCACCGTCTACCGTCCGGAAGGGGAAAACACAATATTTCCCTCCACCTGGCACGACACCGGCATCAGCATCTGGGGCCAGGCGGGCGCCTGGAAATATGAGGCGCTGATGGTCGCCGGGCTTGACGGGATGATGTTCAACACCGACAATTTCATCCAGAGCGGCGCCGGCTCACCCTACGAATTCAAGGTGGCCAACACCTGCGGATTCGCCGCCCGCATCGACAATACCTCATTCAGAAATCTCCGCCTGAGCCTGAGCGGCTATGTAGGCAACACAATGCACAACACCTACCCCAACGACCTGCACGGCGAGGGGTTGACATACGACAAAACGCGCGGCACGCTGGGCATCGGCTCGTTTGACTTCGCCTACAAGGGCAGCCGGCTCACGGTACGCGGCAATGCCGACTACGCGGCGCTGGGCGACTGTGCGGCCATCAGCAAGGCCAAGGCAGTGCGCTCCGCCAACGACTCCCCCTACTCCTCCACCCCCGTGGGCAAGGCTGCCTACTCTGTGGGACTTGAGGCGGGCTACGACATCCTTCCCTGGTTTCATCCCAAAGACGGCAGCCAAAAACTCTATGCATTCGGCCGCGCGGAGGCCTACAATCCCTACATTCCGGCAGCGGGCCAGCAGTCGGCCACATACACCCGCAAAGTGAGGGTTGCGGCGGGCCTCAACTGGTTCCCCGTGAAGGACATCGCCGTCAAGTGCGAATATTCGCACCGCTTTCTCAGCAGCGAATACAATCCCGAGCCCTCCATCTCTCTGGGCGTAGCCTATATGGCGTTTTTCAAAAGATAACCAACAAAAAAACGATAGATGAAAAAGATTACCGGCGCATTTGCCGCCATTGCAGCAGGCTCGCTTATGTTCACAGCCTGCAACAGCGAGGGAAGCACAGAGCTTTCCGCTTATGAAAACGAAATCAAAGAGGCCGTAGAGGCTTATGTCCCCAATGTAATTTATTCGATTTACGGCAATCTGGCCGCAGCCGGTGCAGAACTGTATGCCGACCTTTCCGCAATGAAAGAGGCCGGAGCCGACAGCTGGACCCAGGCCGACATCGACAAGGCCTGCGAAGATTTCCTTGCAGCCCGCGCCTATTGGGAGAAATCGGAGGCGTTCCTGTTCGGTGCAGCCACCGACTTCAAGATTGACCCCCACATCGACTCCTGGCCTCTGGATGCGCAGCGCCTGGCCAACAACCTGAGCAACAAGGCGGTTGTAGAAGACCTCGACAGCGAGGGCAGAGGTGCCATCGATGAGGTGGGCGAGTCGGCTCTGGGTTTCCACGGCATCGAATTCATATTGTTCCGCAATGGTGCAAACCGCACTGTAGAAGCGCTCAAGGGCGTTGAAACCGCAGAGCAGTTTGCCGGAACAGGCGTCACCGGCAAGGAGGAGATAATTTTTGCCACCGCAGTTGCCGAGGACCTGATGACATATCTCTACGAGCTGAACGTGTCCTGGAACTCACAGGCACCTCAGGATCAGAAAGATGCAGTGGAGGAGGCCGAGCTCAACACCACCGTCAACGGCACCAGCCGTTCCTACGGAGAGAATATGCTCAACGCCGCTGCGGCAGGCAGCACCTACACCACCTGGCAGGAGGTTGCCCAGACAATTCTGGTGGCAGGCTGCGGCAACATCGCCAATGAGGTGTTCTCCAGCAAGATGGGTATGGCATACACCGGAGAGGATCCGCTCTACATCGAGAGTCCTTACAGCAAGAAATCTTTCCTTGACTTCAAGGACAATATCCTCTCAATCCAGTATAGCCTGTACGGCAAGGCTGACGCCACTTCTGCAGAAAGCCATTCACTGATGAGCTTCCTGGAGAAGAATCACAAGGAGAATGCGGCTCTACTCAAGAGCAAGCTGGAAGGCGCTCTGAGCGCACTGGACGCTTGCATTAACAGCGGCACCGCCTTTGTGGACAACCCCAAGGCCGAGTGCGTGGCAGACGCCATCGATGCAATCAGCGCCCTCAACGACGCGCTGGAGAAAGCATCCTCCGACATCAAAGATTAGTTCTTATTTTTTCGGTTAGTTTTATAGTTGTCTTTGTTCGCCTGCAGACGTTTTCGGTCTGCAGGCTTTTACGCGAAAAAATCTATGAAAAAATTATATAAAAATATAAGTTTGGCCCTGGCAGCCGCGCTGGCTGTCGCCTGCACGCAAGACAATCCCCAGCAGAGCGAGAAGGGAGAAAAAGAGTATATCGGCAAGTCGGTGGGCAACTTTGACGCCTCCGAGTGGTATCCGGGCGGCGAGCTTGGCACCACCACAAATGCCCTGGCAGGGTGCTATGAAGACCCCGCACCTGCAGTGGCGCAGCAGGGCCTCACCGACCCGTTCTATGTGGGCGAAGCCTTCTTCAAGAGGGATTTCACCCTCACCAACGAGCCGTTTGACGGCCTCGGCCCCGCCATGGTGCGCAAGTCTTGCCTGGACTGCCACCCCGGCTACGGCCACGGCCAGTGGCAGAGCACCTACGAGGCCAACACCGTCCGCGCCCGCGGCAACGGCTACCTGCTGGTGGTCTATCACCCCAACGACGGGGCTAACGGCAACGACGGTCCGTATGTCTCCGAGGTAACCGGCATGCCCCAGACGATGGCCGTGGAACCCTTTCTCCCCCCTATCGACGAGGAGCAGATTGTAATCAACTGGCTGCCGGTGAGCGAGATGCCCAGCGGCCTGCCGATGCAGTTCGCCGACGGCGAGAGCTACCAGCTCATCTACCCGGAGGTCACCATTCCCGAGAGTGCGTTCAACACCGACCCGACCCCCTACCAGAGCGGCGCGGTGGCCTTCCGCCTGGAATCTACCATCGGAGTGATAGGCACCGGCCTGCTGGACGCCATTCCGCAGGACAGCATCAAGGCTCAATATCAGAAAGAGGCGCAGTATGCCACCCTCAACCCCAACTTCTGGGACAGCGCCGCAGGTGATTTCGCCGCGGGGGCTATGTACACTCTCGCCGCAGGCGCCTATGCCGACGGCACCAGGGTGGAGGCGGGCACCAAGGCCCTCAAGCGCTTCACCTACGCGATGACCCGCGCGTCGCTGCAGGACGGCCCCGGCGCCAACGCCATCTGGAACATCACCAATGTGACCCGCGCCGACCGCCGCTACCTCTACACCACCAAAGCGTGGGCAAAGAAGATGGGCGAGACATCGTCCGTGATCGACTACATCAAGGAAAAGGGAGATGCCGGCCTGCTGCCCAAATACCTGACCCCCTTCTACGGCGACGGCACCCGCGAGAACATCGCCTACCTTGTGGAGCATCTGCTGGGGCTCAACAGCGCCAAGGATTCTGAAGAGTATGCCGACACATTTGTTGAGGCTTGGGGCGGAGAAGACGAGATGAGCGCCGAGCAGTATTACGACTTTATGGTATGGCACCGCGGCCTCTCTGTACCCCGCGCCCGTGGCCTGCAGAACGCCGACGTGCAGCGCGGCAAGGAGCTATTCAACCAGATGGGCTGCGCCGAGTGCCACCGTCCCAAGTGGGAAACCGGGAACGACAACTACTGGACCCCTGCCCTCATTGCCGACAAGCCGCTGCCCCGCTTCCAGAACCAGACCATCTACCCCTACACCGACTTCATCCACCACAGGCTCGATATGGCCAACGACATCCACGGCAGCTGGTGCCGCACCACTCCCCTCTGGGGCCGCGGTCTCTCGCAGGCCAACACAGGCCGCGCAGACCGCCTGCACGACTGCCGCGCCCGCAACACCACCGAGGCCATTATGTGGCACGGCTACAGCAAGAACAGCGACGCCTACAAGAGCGCCGAGGCGTTCTACAACCTCTCCAAGGAGGACCGCGACGCCGTGGTGAAATTTGTGGACGCGCTCTAGGCGCGTCGCAGTTCCGGAAAAATATGTAACTTTATCCCCATGACAAACCGCGCACACAACCACCCCTCCTCCACGCTGATCTACGGTTCTATGAAGGTCGCCGACCTCATAGACCTCAACTACAAGCTGCTGAGAGTGCTCACGCGGCTTGGGATGAGGCTCGGATTCGGTGAATCTACCGTATCGGAGCTCTGCCTGCGGCACGATGTGGACGAGCACACCTTTCTGCAGATCTGCAAGGTCTACACCTTCAAGGACTACCGCCCCTCCACCGAGGACCTGGACAGAATCTGCGCCGGAGACCTGCTCAAATATCTGAGCATGTCCCACAGGGAATACACCCAGACCTCGCTCAATGTGCTCGAGGGCTATCTGGACAAGATTCTCGAGAGCGGCGACAAGCGTTCGGGGCAGATAATAGGTTCATTCTTTTCTGACTATAAAACCGAGCTTAAGAAGCATTTCGAATATGAAGAGCAGAGTGTCTTTCCCTATGTCCAGGCCCTTGCCTCAGGGCAGGACCCGGAGGGGTTCGACACCGTGATGGAGGACGACCACACCGACATCGGCGAGAAGATCGATGACCTTAAGAACATCGTGATGAAGTATCTGCCCGAGACCGGAGGCTACGAAGCGGCGCTTCCAGCCCTCTCTTTTCTTTATACGGTAAGGGAAGACCTTCTGCGGCACACCGCCGTGGAGGACAACATTCTGGTGCCGCTGATAAAACGGATGGAGGAGTCCCGGTGAGAGAAGACCGCCATAAAGTCCTGCTGATAATCCCTTCCGCCATCGTCTCCAAAGGATTGGAGGCGCTGCTGGAAGAGTCGGGGGAGATAATCGTGACCACCCTGAACCCGGAAGTGCCGGGCGGCAGCAAGTTGCAGAGCATCGGAGCGGATGCAATTATCGTGAGCCCCTCCGTGTTCTCCCACGCAAAGCGTCTGCAGGCGCGGCAGCTGCTCTCTGAATACAGCAGCGCCCCGGTTCTGGCTCTCCCGCTGGGGGTCTGCGACGACGACACCCTACGCCAGTACGACGCCGTGATCAATCTTGGTGAAGGGGTAGAATCGATACTCAAGAAAGTCAACGACGCCATCCACGCCGGCAGCGAGCAGGCCAAGGGCGACGACGCTATGCTCACCGCCCGCGAGAAGGAGGTGCTGGTATGCGTGGCCAAAGGGATGCAAAACAAGGAGATAGCCGACCTTTTCAGCATCTCCACCTACACCGTGATGTCCCACCGCAAAAACATCAGCCGCAAGACGGGCATCCGCTCAGCCGCGGGACTCACCGTGTACGCCCTGCTCAACAATCTGCTTGACTTGAGCGCTCTGGAAGACAAATAATACTTTGCAAAGCCCCTTTTTTGCTATATTTGGGAATTAATTTCTGATTATGGAAAAGAATTCCCGCATTCTGGTTGTCGGCAGCAGCAACACCGACATGACCGTCAAGACCCGCCACATACCCAAGCCCGGAGAAACCGTGCTGGGAGGCGATTTCACAATGGGCCCCGGAGGCAAGGGGGCCAATCAGGCGGTGGCCGCCGCGCGACTCGGAGGCGATGTGGAATTCATCTGCAAGGTGGGGCGCGACCTCTTCGGGCAGAACGCCATAGAGCACTACAAGAGCGAGGGTCTGCACACCGGCGGCATCCTCTTCAGCGGCCAGCCCTCGGGCGTGGCGCTGATTTCGGTGGACGAGAGCGGCGAGAACTGCATCGTGGTGGCCTCCGGCGCCAACGGCGACTTCTGCACGGCCGACATTGAAGCTTGCCGCGCCAGCCTCGAGAGCTGCTCAATACTGCTGCTCCAGCTGGAAATTCCCGTGCCCGCAGTGGCCCTTGCGGCAGAAATCGCCCACAAGGCGGGGGCCTTGGTGGTGCTTAACCCCGCCCCCTCGGCAGCCCTGCCGGAGGAGATTTTCCGCAATGTGGACCTTTTCATCCCCAACGAGACCGAGCTCTCCGACTTCAGCGGCATCCCCGTCAGCGACGCCGAGTCCGCATTCAAGGCAGCGCAGGCGATGCGCGGCAAGGGGGTCGGCAAGCTGATAGTGACAATGGGCAGCAAGGGAGCCCTGATCTGCGACGGGGAGAGTCCGGTGATGGTTCCCGCGCAGAAAGTGCGCGCCGTGGACACCACCGCGGCGGGCGACACCTTCTGCGGCGCCCTCTGCGTGGCCATCAGCGAGGGGCGCAGCCTGCTCGAGGCCACAGAATTCGCCACCCGCGCCTCCGCGCTCACAGTGCAGAAGATGGGGGCCCAGAACTCGATTCCTTTCCGCAAAGATTTACAATAAAACCTCGATATCATGTTTATAGTTGGCAACTACACTCTCGCTGTAATATTCTGCTTTGTGACAATGCTTTGCTGGGGCTCTTGGGGCAACACCCAGAAGCTGGCGGCAAAAAGCTGGCGCTACGAGCTATTCTACTGGGACTATGTGATCGGCATGGTCATCTTCTCGCTGATTCTGGCCTTCACTATGGGCAGCATCGGCAGTCAGGGGCGCCCCTTCCTCAAGGACCTCTCGCAGGTGGAGAGCGGCGCGCTGTGGAGCATCCTCATCGGCGGCGCAATCTTCAACGCCTCCAACATTCTGCTGAGCGCATCCACCTCCATCGCCGGAATGTCGGTGGCCTTCCCGCTGGGCGTAGGGCTGGCGCTGGTGCTGGGAGTAATCAACAACTATATCGTGGATGTGCAGCAGGGCACCACGGGCAATGTGGCGCTGCTGGCAGTCGGAGTGGTGCTGGTGGTGCTGGCAGTGATTTGCAACGGCATCGCCTCCGGCAAGCGCGGCGGCAGCACGGTGAGCGCCAAAGACAGCCGCAAGGGGATAATCCTGGCCATTCTGGCGGGCGTGCTGATGTCCTTCTGGTCGCGCTTTGTGGCCTCCGCGATGGATCTGAGCAACTTTGCCGCCCCCGCCGCAGGCAAGGTGACCCCCTACACCGCAGGGGTGCTGTTCTCTCTGGCGGTATTCGCAAGCAACATAATCTTCAACACCATCGTGATGAGGGTGCCCTTCGTGGGGGCGCCGGTGAGCTACCGCGACTATTTCAAGGGGAGCTGCACGACCCATCTCGTGGGAATGCTGGGGGGTGTCATCTGGATTCTGGGCACCGTGTTCAACAACATCGCTATGGGGCAGGCGGGAGCCTCCGTCTCCTATGCGCTCGGACAGGGGGCGCCCATGATCGCCGCCCTGTGGGGCGTGTTCATCTGGAAGGAGTTCAAGGGCTCGGGCAAGAGCGTCTACAGCCTGCTGGCCCTGATGTTCGCCCTCTTCATAGCCGGCCTCGGCTGCATTGTGGCCGCCGGGCTCTAGAAAGAACACTCTTACCGCTCAAATCGGTCGAGGTTGCGATAGCGGATGGCCTCGGCAATGCATTCGCGCGTGATTCGCTCCTCCCCCTCAAGGTCGGCAATCGTGCGCGAAAGCTTTAGTATGCGGCTGTAGGCCCGCGCCGAAAGGTCCAGTTTGTCTATGATTTTGTTCAGAAAGCTGCTCTGGTCGGCCGTCAAGCTGCAATGCCGGGCAATCATCTCGGCAGACATCGCAGAATTGGTAAAAATTCCCTCCCCGGCAAAGCGCTCTATCTGAATCTGCCGCGCCCGGGCCACCCGCGCCGCGATGGCCGCACTCGACTCCGACTGCGCATCCGACACAAGCACCTCGGCCGGAACCCGCTTGACATAGATGTGCATATCTATGCGGTCCATCATCGGCCCCGACACACGGGTCATGAAGTGGGCTATCTCGTGCTGCGAGCAGCGGCATTTGCCGCTTTCGTCTCCATAATAGCCGCACGGGCAGGGGTTCATCGATGCCACGAACATAAACTTGCAAGGGTATTCCACCCTGTAGCGGGCCCTGGAAATCACCACCTTGCCATCTTCCAGCGGCTGCCGCAGCAAATCCAGAGTGGCGCGGCTGAACAGGTTGACCTCGTCGAGATAGAGCACGCCGTTGTGGGCCAGCGAAATTTCGCCCGGCATCGCATCGGAGCCACCTCCGAGCAGGGCCACTTTGCTGGCGCTGTTGTGCGGAGCGCGGAACGGGCGGTCGCGCAGCAGGCCGCTGCGGCCGATGGACTTGCCCGCCACAGAATAAATCTTGCTGGTCTGCACCGACTCCTCCTTTGTCATCTGCGGCAGAATCGATGCCAGACAGCTGGCCATCAGGGTTTTGCCGCACCCAGGGCTGCCTATGAGAATAATATTGTGGGCGCCGGCCGCGGCAATTTCCAGCCCACGCCGGGCCTCCTGCTGCCCCTTTACATCCTTGAAATCCAGCCCCTTGCGCGGCTCCAAAAAGGCGGCATCGGTGCGCCGCATCACCAGACTCTCCGCCCCCCTCTCGTCTGACAGAATGGCAATCACATCCTGCAGCCGCCGCACCCCGTAGATGGTGGCGCCGTCTATATCCACCGCCTCCATGGCCGAATCGTGGGGGAATATGAACTTTTTAAAGCCCCGCTCCATGCTGGTGTCGACTATCGGCAAGGTGGCGTTGATGTTGCGCACGGTGCCGTCCAGCGCCAGCTCTCCCATTATGATGTATTCCCCCGCCCTCGCGGCAGGCACCACCTCCATCGCGCAGAGCAGCGCCACCGCTATCGCAAGGTCGAACGACGACCCCTCCTTGCGGATGTCGGCCGGAGCCAGGTTTATCACGATGCGCTTGCCCGGCAGAGAATAGCCGTTGCAGCGCAGGGCGGTGGTGATGCGCATCAGGCTCTCCTTTACCGCGATGTCGGGCATTCCCACGATATAGAGCCCCACCCCGGCGGAGATGTCAGTCTCCACCGTCACCGTCACCACATTCAGCCCGATGGCCGCCGCCGCGTATGTCTTGCATATCATAGCTTTTTTGGGTCTAAATTACACCTGACAGGCGGCATTTCCGCACCCCGAAACTTCCGGCGCCGCAGATAGTTACGTTTTGCAAAACGCGGCTGCCGTTTCCAAAAAAGATGTTGGATTGATTTTTGTTTGAAAGATTCTCCTAATTTTGTAAGAAGTTATGAAACTCTTCAGGAACATCATCATCGTTTCTCTGGCGCTTCTGGGGCTCTCGTTCGGGGCTGGAGCGCAGTCAGAGGCCTTTCTGGAGGCGCTGCGCCTCTATTATCACGACGATGTCCGGGCCGCCTACACCCAGATGCGCAAGGTCATCGCCCAGGAACCCGACAACGACGCCGCATATTACTACATCTCCACAATGCTGCGCGACAGCACCCTCGCGGGCGAAATGCTCTCCAAAGCGGTGGAAATCGACGGCGACAACTACTGGTACAACTATTCGCTGGCCCACAACTGCATCTCCCGGGGCAAATACGCCGAGGCTGCCGAAATTCTGGAGCAGCTCATAGCCGACCACCCCGGCAAGACATCGCTCTATTCCGACCTGATAGGCGTCTATTCCGCATCGCAGCAATACGACAAGGCGCTTGGGGCTTTGGACAATCTGGAGAGCAAGCTGGGCCCCTCCGACGCCCTGGCCACCTACCGCTGCGAGATTCTATACTCTCAGAATAAGATGCAGGAGGCCCTGGACTACCTTCTGAGCTATTACAACAGCAGCAAATCGCCCCGCGCCGCCTGCCTTCTGGCGCAATATTACGCCTCCAGCTTCAACAACGACGAGGCGCTGCACTACTACGACGAGGCCCTCGCGGTCAACCCCTCCGACAGCGAGGCGCTCTACGGCAAGGCCCACATCCACCGCACCATGGGGCAGTACGACCTCTACTTCGAAAACATAACCCCTTTTCTCTCCGACCAGAACCTGATACCCGAGGCCAAATGCCAGTATATGGCAGAGCTGCTTGAACAGCAGCAGTTCGTATACACATTCGCCCCGCAGGTGGACACGATGATGATGGCGCTGTATTCTTCGGCTCCGGCCGATTCCTCCGTGCTGTCGCTCACCAGCACCTACCTCTACCAGCGCGGCAGAGTAGATGACGCCATCGCACTGGCCCGCCGCAACGCCGACAATTATCCCGAGAGCTTCAACCTCAACTTCGTGTATCCGCTGATGCAGTTCTACAGCGGCGACTATCCGGCGGTGACCGCATCGGCCACAGTGGCCCTGCAGCGTTTCCCCGGCAATCTGGATCTGCTGCAACTGCGCGGCAGCTGCTTTTATCAGCTGGGAGAGACAGACAGCGCCATAGACGATTACAAGCAGGCGCTTGCAGTTGCAACCGCCGACGAGCAGCGGCTATCGTTCTACAGCGCGCTGGGAGACCTCTACCACCTCAAGGGGGACCAGAAAACCGCCTTCAGTCTCTACGACAAGGCGCTCAAAATCGACGGCACCTACGCCCCGGTGCTCAACAACTATGCATATTACATCTGCCTCAAATACACCTCTCCGGTCAAGAAGGTCCCCAAAGACCTGCGCAAGGCGCTTGAGATGAGCCGCAAGACCATTGAGAAAGAGCCCGACAACGCCACCTATCTCGACACCTACGCCTGGATTCTGCACCTTACCGGGCAGGACCTGGAGGCCAAGGCCCACTTCAAGCACGCGATGATTTACGGCGGCAAGGAGAGCGGCGTGATGCTGCGCCACTACGCCACAGTGCTCAAGGCCCTCGGCGAGGAGGATCTGGCGGCCATATATTCCAAGCAGGCGGAGCGCCTGGGAGAATGAAATCCGGACGCCACATAGCACTTCTGGCAGTCGCCATTCTGCTGGTCTCCCAGAGCCTGGGGGCCCAGAATGCCGACAAAAACTCGGCAATCAGCCGTCTCAAAGAGGAGATCCAGTTCATAAACAATGAGCTCAAAGAGGCCAGCGCCAAACACAAGGAGAGCTACAACCAGCTTCTGCTGCTGCAGAAAAAGAGCGCCAACCGAAAAAAGCTGGTGGAGGAGTCTGACCGCGCCATAAAGGATCTCGAGGGGCAGATTCATCAGAAAGACCTGCAGATAAGCGAGCTGCAGGCCAATCTCGACACCCTGCAGAAATACTATTCCACACTGGTTTACAATACCTACAAAAACCGCGACCGGCGCCTGTGGCTTATGTACCTGCTCGCAAGCGAAAATCCGGGGCAGGGCTACCGCCGCTTCACCTATCTCAAAGGGCTTTCCGACACGATGAATGCCGAGGCCGGGGAGATAATGCTCTCCCAGACCCGGTTGCAGAGCGAAAAGGAGCAGCTGAAGGCCCTGTACAACAGCGCCGACTCCCTGCGGCGCGACCGCCAGAAGGAGTATTCCGCCCTCAAGAGCGAAGAGAAGCAGACCCAGAAGGTGGTCAACACCCTGGCCAAGGACAAGAAGAAATACAAGGCGGAGCTGGACAAGAAACGCAAGGAAATGGACCGCCTCAGCAGGGAGGTCAAAAAGGCCGTAAAGGGCGAGCTGGCCAAAAAAGACAAAATCGACTACGCCGTCTCGGGCAAGTTCGAGCAGAACAAGGGCAAAATACCCTGGCCCGTGAAAGGGGTCGTGACCGAGCAGTTCGGAGTACACAAGCACCCGCTGTACAAGAACATAACCCTGCCGGAGAGCGACGGCATCACCATCACCGCAGCGGCCGGCAGCCAGGCCCGCTGCGTGTTCGAGGGGGTCGTAAAGCAGATTATGCTGCTGCCGGGCTACAGCCACTGCGTGCTGGTGCAGCACGGCGAATTTTTCACATTCTACTGCAAGCTGGGCAAGACAAACGTAAAACCGGGGCAGAAGGTCAAGGCGGGCGACCCTCTGGGGACAATCGAGACCGACGGCGGCAGCGCGCAACTCCACTTCCAGGTGTGGAAGGGGAGCGAAAAGCAGAATCCGGCAGTCTGGCTCAACTAATCCGCGAGACCGTTGCTTTTAAGCAGCGCGTCGCTGGCGGCATCGCGTCCTCTCCAGTTGCGGTAAAGCACATCTGCATCCTCGCTGTCGCCGCGGCTCAGCAGCTGGGCGCGGAACCGCCCGGCAAGCTCCCGGTTGAAAATCCCTTCCTCCTTGAAATACTCGAATGCGTCTTCGGCAAGCACATCGGCCCACATGTATGAGTAGTAACCTGCGGCATACCCGCCGGCAAAAATGTGGGTGAAGGTGGTGGACATTGCAGTAGAAGGCACCTCCTCGCTCTCCGAGTCGGGCTTGCAGACGAGACGCTCGAACTCCGGCACCGGGCAGTCGGGCAGCGGAGAGCCGCTATGCCAGGCCATGTCCAGCATGCCGAACCGCAGCTGGCGCACAAAGGCGCAGCCGGCGTTAAAGTTCTTGGCCGCCACAATTTTCTCTATATATTCGGCAGGAATCATCTCTGCTGTCTGATAATGCCGGGCAAAAGTGTTGAGCCACTCGGGCTCGTAAGCCCAGTTTTCCATCAGTTGCGAGGGGAGCTCCACAAAGTCTCGCGTGACGTTGGTGCCGGTGAGGCTCTCATACCGCCCCTCGCTCAGCAGCGAATGCAGGCAGTGGCCGAATTCGTGCAGCAGAGTGGTGACCTCGTCAAACGTGAGCAGCGAGGGAGTATCTCCCACCGGCTTGGTAAAGTTGGTCACCAGAGAGACCAGCGGCCTGACCTCGCGGCCGCCGACAATGTACTGCTCGCGGAAATTGGTCATCCAGGCCCCTTGCCGCTTGCTCTCGCGGGGGAAGAAGTCCATATAGAGCAGCCCCATGAAGCGCTCTCCGTCGCGGACTTCATATACCTCCACGTCGGGATGGTAGCCGGGGATGTCGGTGCGGCGCTCAAAACTGAGGCCGTAGAGGGTCGTGGCCAGCTCAAACACCGCGCGGCGCACTGCTCCCAGTTCGAAATATGGCTTCAGTTGCTCTGCGGTGAAGTTGTAGCGCTCCTCTTTGAGCCGGCGGCTCCAATAGCTGAAGTCCCAGGCCTTGAGCTTGCCCTCGAATCCGTTTGCGGCTGCATATTCGTTGAGCTGCTTGCGCTCCCTCTTTGCAAAGGGGCGACAGCGGGTCATCAAGTCGGCCAGAAAGGCATTCACCGTCTCCGGATTCTTGGCCATGCGCACTTCCAGCGCAAAGCATGCGAACGACTTGTAGCCCAGCAGATGGGCGCATCGCTCCCGCAGCGAGACAATCTTGCGGATATTGCCGCTGTTGTCTTTTTCGCCGCCGAGGGCACGGCTGTTGTAGGCGCGCCACATCTGCTCGCGCTGCTCGCGGTTGGCGCTGTAGGCCATGAACGCGCAGTAGCTGGGAGCCTGCAGCGTAAAGAGCCACCCGTCCAAGCCGCGTGTTGCGGCCTCCTGAACCGCGGCGTCCACCACATAATCGGGCATTCCATCCAGATCGGCCTTGTCGGTAATTTGCAGCGTGTAGGCATTGGTGGCGTCCAGGGCATTCTTGTCAAAACGCAGCGAAGTCAGCTCCAGCTCCTCCTTGATAGCGCCGTATTCCTCGCGGTCCTTGCCCTCCAAGTTGGCCCCGCCACGGGCAAACGAGCGGTAAGTCCGCTCGCAGAGACGCATCCGCTCCGGGTCAAGACCCAGATTATTGCGGCGCTCATACACGCTCTTTACCTTTGCGAAGAGCTCCCGGTTGAGGCTCACGTACATGCTGTATTCATTCAGCAGCGGGGAGACTTTTTCTGCAATTTCGTGCATCTCGGACGAGGTGCAGGCCTCGTTCAGGTTGAAGAATATCGACGAAATGCGGCCAAGGTCGCTCCCGCTCTCCTCCAGAGCCTCGATAGTGTTGTCGAAATCGGGCTCGGAGGGGTCGGCCACTATTTTGTCGATGTCCTTTTTTGCCCTTGAGATTGCCTCAACGAAGGCGGGCATATAGTCTGCGGTTTCTATTTTGTCAAACTGGGGGGCGCCGTAGGCCAGGCGCGAAGGTTCCAAGAGATAATTCATAGTGCAAATCTACCAATTCTGCCAGATTTGTTCCTTGCCGGGCATCCTTTTTATGGAGCATATTCTGCCCAGGCGGATTGTAAAGGAATAGTCATAGCAGTGATACACGGCCGTGCCGAATATGCCGCAGGGCTCCATTGCGGTGAAAAAACGGGAATCGAAGCCGCGGCGGGAGAGGTCCGACAGCCGCACGGATCCCCTGCCTGCCGAGTGCACCTCCGCCAGAAGGCGTCGGTTGCGGCGCAGCACGCACTCCACCGCCGCCTCCGGAAGCCGCTGCGTGCGGTAGAGCCGGTTGTGATAGGCTGTGCGGCAGCCGTCGCAGCAAAACTGCTTGTCTGAGCGGCCCGCCAGCGGGGCCCCGCACTCTTTGCATTGCTTCTCCGTCTTCATACTCTTTTTTACCAAAGATAGCGAGCCGGGATGGATTCTCCCCGGCCGGACACTGATTTTTTTACATCCGATGTCCGTTTTCAAAATCATCCAGGGCCGCCGGAGCCGTTTTTAAACGTTTATAAACGTTTGGATTATGGTTATCAGCCGCCCTCCGCGCTACTTTTGCCACAGCGTGGGTCATCAGCGAATTTTAAAAAAACATTTTTATGGAAAGAGTCACGATCAACCGTGTGGAGATTTTAGGAAGGGTCGGCGCCGACCCTAGAGTGGCGAATGTGGGAAACACGCGCATCGCGCGCTTTACAGTGGCCACCAACGAACATTTCAAGGACCGCAGCGGCAACCTGCACGAAGAGACCACCTGGCACAACATCGCCCTGTGGCAGGGGAAAAACACCCCCGATTTCGAATCCATCAAGAAGGGGACTACCGTGCACATCTACGGGCGCATCCGCAACTCCAAATACACCGGACTTGACGGCGAAAGCAAATATTTCAGCGAAATCACCGCCAACTATGTGGATGTCTGCCGCGACGGCGAGCCGCAGGGAATTTCTCCCGTGGGATTCCGATAACGGCGCTGTCTTTTGACAAAAAGATAATGATTGCTAAATTTGTGGTTTGTAACAAACAATCACAAATTATGTCGAGAGCCATTTACCTGTACAACACAGCTTCACGCCTTAAAGAACTTTTCAAACCTATAAATGAGGGGCACGTGGGGATTTATGTCTGTGGACCGACGGTTTATGGCGATGCACATCTGGGGCACGCCCGTCCCGGCATTACCTACGACGTGCTGGTGCGCCTGCTGCGCAGCCTTGGCTACAAGGTCCGCTATGTGCGCAACATCACCGATGTGGGCCATCTGGAAAACGACGCCGATGAGGGGGAGGACAAGATTGCAAAGAAAGCGCGTCTGGAGCAGTTGGAACCCATGGAGGTCGCCCAGTATTACACCCTCCGCTATGAGGAGGCGATGAAGCGCCTCGGGGTCAATCCCCCCTCCATCGAGCCCCGTGCGTCGGGTCACATCATAGAGCAGATTGCCCTGGTTCAAAAGATTCTGGACAACGGCTACGCCTACGAGAGCAACGGCAGCGTCTATTTTGACGTCGCCAAATACAATCAGGATTACAAATACGGCATCCTCTCGGGGCGTTCGCTGGACGAGATGATCTCCAACACCCGCAACCTGGACGGCCAGAGCGACAAGCGCTCGCCCTACGATTTCGCACTCTGGAAAAAGGCCTCTCCCGTGCACATAATGCACTGGCCTTCACCCTGGAGCGAAGGGTTCCCCGGCTGGCATCTGGAGTGCTCTGCAATGAGCGCCAAGTATCTGGGCGAGGAGTTTGACATCCACGGCGGCGGAATGGACCTGCTCTTCCCCCACCACGAGTGCGAGCTGGCGCAGAACACCGCCGCGCGCGGCAAGGGAGGCGTCCACTACTGGATCCACAACAACATGATCACCATCAACGGCAAGAAGATGGGCAAGTCATACGGCAACTTCATCACGCTGGAGGAGCTCTTCGGGGGCACGCATCCCCTGCTGCACAAGGCCTACAGCCCGATGACAATCCGCTTCTTCATTCTGCAGGCGCACTACCGCAGCACGCTTGATTTCAGCAACGAGGCGCTGCAGGCAGCCGAGAAGGGGCTCAAGAAGCTCTTCCAGGCAGCCCGCGACCTCGAGTCGGTGGAGGCCTCGGCAGGGGCGGCGGATGCCGGCGAGGCCAAGATCTATGAGGACATCTACGACGCCCTCTGCGATGATCTCAACACACCCGTGGCTCTCTCCCACATATTCGAGGCGGTGAACATCGTGAACCGCGCAAAGGACAAGTCGCTGCAGATAAGCGCCGCCGGATTGGTGATTCTGCGCAAGATATTCAAGGATGTGCTCTGCGGCATTCTGGGTCTGGAAGACGAGCAGGGAGAAGGGGCCGGTGTGCAGACTATCGGCGGCCTGATGGACATAATTCTGAAGGAGCGGCAAGAGGCGCGCGCCAATAAGGACTGGGCCCGCTGCGATGCCCTGCGCGATGCTCTGGGCAAACTGGGCATCCGCGTCAAGGATACGAAAGACGGCAGTGAATGGAGTCTGGAATAACACTTAATTCAATCGTATGACTCTATTCATAATCACAATAATAGCTACCGTAGGCCTCTCGTTCATGTGCTCATTGATGGAGGCGTCTCTCATGTCCAGCCCCATCTCCTACCTCACCATGAAAGAGGAGGAAGGGGACAAGGCGGCCGCCAGACTCAAAAAGTACAAGACCGACATCGACCGCCCGCTGGCCTCCATCCTGGTGCTCAACACCATAGCCAACACCATGGGCGCCGCCATAATCGGTGCGCAAGCGGCCAATCTGTTCGGCAATGCCGTGGTGGGCTGGATTTCCGCCCTCACGACGGTGCTGATACTGTTGTTCTCGGAGATTATCCCCAAGAACATAGGCGCCACCTACTGGAGGCGGCTGACCGGCTTCACCTCCACGATGATAAGCGTGCTGATAGTGATAACCTACCCGCTCGTAATTGTTGCGGAATGGGTCACCGGCCTGATTGTCAAGGACGACGGCGAGAAGACCGTGAGCCGCGAGGAGGTTTCCGCAATGGCCAATATCGGCGAGGAGGAGGGCGTGTTTGACAAAGGCGAGAACAAGATCATCCAGAACATAATCAAGCTGGACAACATCAAGGCATACGATGTAATGACACCCCGCGTGGTGGCTGCAGTCGCCCCGGAGAGCATGACTCTGCTGGATTTCTACAAGGATCCCGCGTTCAACCACCACTCCCGCATCCCGGTTTATGTGGAGAGTCCCGACTACATCACGGGCTACATTTTGCGCAACGACGCGCTGGAGATGCTGGCCAACGACCGTTTCAAAGTGACTCTGGGAGAAATCAAGCGCGACATAACCCTCTTTAACGAGGAGGTGGCAATCAGCGACATCTGGGAGCAGCTGCTCAAGAACAAGGAGCAGATAGGCCTCATCATAGACGAATATGGATGTTTCTGCGGCATCATCACCCTCGAGGACATTATCGAGACCATCCTGGGCTTGGAAATCATAGACGAGATGGACGAGGCAAGCGATATGCAGCAGTATGCCCGCGAACGCTGGGAGCGGCGCCAGAAGCGTTACCGCCAGATTGATCTGCCGGATCAGGTTGAGGGTGATGCAGAGCAGGACCAGCCTGTGATTATCCGCACGAATGTTGAGGAGAAGGGTTCCGCGCCCGAGCCGCACAACCGCGCCTCTAAACTCTAAACCCTACACTCTAAACTTTCAAAGCCCCGGCAACCCTGCCGCACATTTTTTATTAACGTTCCCAACCCTAAATCCCTTCCCCAGGGAAGGGACTTACCCAACGGCACTTCCGCGCCTCTAAACTCTTGTTGTCGTCTCAGGCCCTTGCGATCAGCACGGTGGCGAAGGCCTCGACTCCCTCTTCGCGCCCCACGAACCCCATCTTCTCGCCCGTAGTGGCCTTGATGGAGAGAGCGTCAGCATCCACCTCCAGCACAGAAGCGAGCGCAGCGCGCATCCGCTCTATGTGCGGAGCAATCTTGGGAGCCTGCAGCAGCAGAGTCATGTCGGCATTCACAAGGGCGTATCCCCTCTCGCGCACCATGGCATAAGAGCGCGCAAGCAGTATCTTGCTGTCTATGCCGGCAAATTCCGCCGAAGTGTCGGGGAAGTGGTGGCCGATGTCACCCAGGGCCAGCGCCCCCAGCAGCGCGTCGCACAGCGCATGGATGAGTACATCGCCGTCGGAATGTGCCACGCACCCCTTCGTATGCGGGATTGCCACCCCGCCCAGGGTCAGGGTCAGCCCCGGTGCAAGCCGGTGCACATCATACCCGTTTCCTACTCTAAAATCGCATTTCATACGACAAATTTATTACCTTTGCTTGAATTTAGAAAACACATCTTCCGCCATGGCTATCACATTTTTCCCCCGGCCCAAGTACAGAGTCTTCAACTACACCCCGCGCTATTGGGATGAGAGCAAGGAGCGCCTGAAGAAACTTTACGAAAAATACGGCAAGGAGTATCCCGGTGACAAGGCCGTCACCGCACAGAAGGCCACGGAGGATCTCAAGGATGTGGCCACATACAGCGAAGTCCAGGAAGCTCTGCAAAGCGCCGGCCCCCGTCACATACAGGGGCGCACGGCCTCCTACATCCCGGGGCAGTATATCCGCGGCGCCTACACCAAGGACACCGCGACCCGCATGGACGAGAAAAAGAGCAACAAACCGCTGCACGCGGTGATAATGTGCGCCACAGTGCTGGCCGCAATCGCAGTGGCCTACTATCTGAGCCAGGGGCTGGTGCAGCTTGTCCGTTAACATGATTAAAGTTCTGCCCGGCAACATAGCCAACCTGATAGCTGCGGGAGAAGTCGTGGGAAGGCCCGCTTCGGTGGTCAAAGAGCTGATGGAAAACAGCATTGACGCCGGCTGCAGTTCCGTATCGGTGATTGTGCTGGATGCGGGGCGCACTCTTGTGCAGGTGATCGACGACGGCTGCGGCATGAGTGCCGAGGATGCCGCCCTCTGCTTTGAGAGGCACGCCACAAGCAAGCTGTCCAGCGCCGAGGACCTGGAGAAAATACTCACCTACGGCTTCCGCGGCGAGGCGCTGGCCTCAATCGCCGCCGTGGCGCAGGTCACCCTCAAGACCCGCCGCAGCGAGGATGCCGCCGGAGTGCAGATAGAGGTCGCCGACTCCAAGATTCTCTCGCAGAAGGCGGCCGCCACCCCCAAGGGGTGCAACATTGCGGTGAGCAATCTGTTCTACAACGTCCCCGCCCGCCGCAAATTCCTCAAGTCCGACACATCCGAGATGCGCCAGATAGAGCAGGCATTCCTGCGCGTGGCCCTCTCACACACCGACAAGGCCTTTACCCTCAAGCACAACGGCAAGGACCTCTACAACATACGCCCCGCATCTTCGCTCAAGCTGCGCATCAGCGACCTCTGCGGCCGCGCGACTGCCGACGCCCTGGTGGGCATCTCCACCGAGACCGACATAGTGAAGATTTCCGGCTTCGTGGGGAGCCCCGCGGAGGCGCGCAAAACCACCGGCAACCAATTTTTCTTCATCAACGGCCGCTACTTCCGCAGCCCATACCTGCACAAGGCGGTGTGCCGGCCATACGAAAATCTGGTACGCGAGGGGTACACCCCCTCCTACTTCATATTTCTGGAGTGCGACCCCACCTCGGTGGATGTCAATATACACCCGCAGAAGACAGAAATCAAGTTCACCGAAGAGCATATAATTTTTGACATACTCTCCGCCTGCGTGCGGGAGGCGCTGGGGCGCGGTGCATTCGCCCCCACCATCGACTTTGAGTCGGGCGAGGTGCTGGACTTCCCCGTCATGGGGCAGCCTCTCTCTCCCGAGGCGGACAGCGGCTCCCCGGCCGGGCGAGTTGCCGGCGCCTGGAGCGGCAACTCGCAGCGCATAACCGACTATTCCCCCCTGCTCGGCGGCTTTGAAAAGGGAGACCGGACCTGCGGCGCAGACATCTGGAGCGGCAAATATGAGAGCGGCCGCAAGGAGGACGGCAGCTTTGAAGGCCCCGACACCCCGGAGCAGAACGGCTTCGGCAGCTTCGGGACTCCGGAGCAAAACGGCCTCGGGGTCGCGGACGTCTGCGGCGACCTCTACGGCGGCCTCACCACCCCACATTACGGCTACGGTCTGGGCGACGACGACGGCTACAGCGCCAATGTCATTGTTTCAGGCAGGCTGATAGTGGCCCCGGTGCGGGAAGGGCTCGCGATTATCGACATCAGAAAGGGGCAGGAAGCCCTGCTCTACCACAAATACTTCGAATTCCTCTCGCAGGAGAAGTTCATATCACAGCGCTCCCTGTACCCCCAGCAGGTATCCCTGAGCCACAATATATACTCCATAATTCTGGAGAACCTGGACAAGGTCTCGCAGCTGGGCTTTGACATCCGCGACTTCGGAGGCGACACCATAATCGCCTACGCCGTGCCGGACGGCTTCCCCGCAGATGAAGAGGCTCTGCGCGATGCAATGGACAATCTGGCATCCTCGCTGCAGAGCGAATCAGAGGGAGAAAACATCCGCTCCTACGCCTCCACCCTGGCCGCATCAGCCGCCAAAAGGCTCTCCCGCAACCTCAACCCCGTGCAGGCCCGGATGCTGGCGGATGACATACTGGCACTGCGGGCCACCTATGGCACCGACCTTGCTACGCGGTGCATCGCAATCATTTCTAACGAAGAACTGGAGAAAAGGATATGAACAGTTACCGCTGGCGCTCTTTCGTGGACTCGATACCGCCCGTCACCAGAAACCTGATACTGATAAACTTCATCGTGTGGGTCTTTACGGAGCTCACCGGGCAGAGGATGTACTCCCTCTTCTCGCTCTTTCCGTTTGAGTCGCCGCTCTACGGGCACTATCAGATAGTCACCTACATGTTTATGCACGGCGGCTTCTGGCACCTGTTCTTCAATATGTACACCCTGCTGATATTCGGCACCCCGCTGGAGCGCACCTGGGGCAGCAAAAAATACCTGCTGTTCTATTTTGTGACCGGCATCGGAGCGGCCCTCTGCCATAATCTTGTGGCCCACCTGCAGATTGCGGGGCTGATGGGCAGCGGCAACGTCATCGCCGCCCAGAGCATAATGCGCACCCCCACCGTGGGGGCGTCGGGGTCAATATACGGCCTGCTGCTGGCCTACGGAATGCTCTGGCCCGACACCGAGCTGCAGCTGATTTTCCCTCCCGTGAGACTTTCAGCCAAATGGTTCGTGATAATTTTCGGCGCGATAGAGCTCTTCACCGGCCTCACCGGCATGGGGGGCGGCGTGGCCCACTTTGCCCATCTGGGCGGAATGCTGTTTGGCCTGGCGCTGATACTTTACTGGAAGAAAAAGGGGAGGATGTATTACTAAATGGCCAAAATTCACTATCCGAAAAGCGAAAAGCCCAAGCGCAACAAGACCTGGTACAAGAAAAAGAGCGAGCGCGGGCTCAGTCCCTGGCAGATTGTGTTCAGGGTGCTGGTGACCATCTGCGCCCTGTGCCTCTGCATCTCCTACCTCTCGATTTTCATCGACCCCGCCTTTATGGCGCTGCCCTACTTTTTCGGGCTTTACTATATTCCGATATTCTTCCTGAATGCGGTGCTGCTCATAATCGGCCTTGTGAGGATGCGCCCCTACGTGATTGTGACGCTGGTGGCGATGACCCCATCGCTGTTCTTTGC
The DNA here is from genome assembly GCA_963637965.1 of bacterium. Taxonomy (GTDB): domain Bacteria; phylum Bacteroidota; class Bacteroidia; order Bacteroidales; family UBA932; genus Equibacterium. The sequence continues at coordinate 86,193 of CAVHPI010000002.1, read as the reverse complement.
CGACCTGTTTGTCAAGTTCGGGCAGGAAGAGAAGAGCGTGACGGGCGACGAGGTCAAGATAATCACCTACAACGTAGGGCGTTTTGCCGCCGCAGCCAAGGGGATGAACGAGGCGCAGGCCCTCTCCAAGGTGTGCGAATTCGCCTCGCGCGAGGCGCCGGACATCCTCTGCCTGCAGGAGTTCTACACCACCGACACCGCCTCCATAGGCCGCATTCTCAAGTTCCTGCCCTACCGCTACCACCACTTCTTCTGGGAGGGGGGCTCGTATTCCGGCAACATAATATTCAGCCGCTACCCCATAGTGGACGGCGGCGCCCTCACATTCAAGGACTCCCACAACCTCTGCGTCTGGAGCGATCTGCGCATCAACGACGCCACGGTGCGCCTGTATGACTGCCACCTGCAGAGCACCGGCTTCTCGTTCACCAACTTCGTGAAGCGGCTCTCGGGCAAGGGACACCTGTCAGACGAGGTGATGGCTGTGCACGAGACTCTGGCGCACAGCAACCTGCAGCGCAGCGAGCAGGTGGGCACCATACACGACCACATACTCGCCTGCACCCTCCCCACCATAATCTGCGGCGACTTCAACGACACCCCGATGTCTTACACCTACCACAAGATGGCATCGGCGCACAAAGACAGCTTTGTGGACGGAGGAGGCGGCTTCGGCGCCACATTCTCGGTGCTGTGGCCCCTGCTGCGCATCGATTATGTGCTGGTGCCGGAGAATGTCTCCTGCGACCGCACCCGCACCGTGCGGGTCCCCTATTCCGACCACTACCCCGTAAGCACACTGATTTATTTCTAACAATATGAACGAAGATCTCAAATACGAAGTCGACGCGGCCGCCAAGGCCCTTGCAGACGGCCAGATAATGCTTTACCCCACCGACACCGTGTGGGGGCTGGGCTGCGACGCCACAGACAGCGACGCCGTGGAGCGCATATTCGCCCTCAAGCAGCGCAGCGACAGCAAGTCCCTCATAATTCTGGTGAGCGATGCCGATATGCTGTGCAAATATGTGCGCGCCATCCCCCCGATGGCCATTGACCTGCTGGAAATCAACGACCGCCCGATGACCATCATCTATCCGGAAGGGGTCGGCCTCAGCGAAAAAGTGATAGCCGAAGACGGCAGCGTGGCCATCCGCATCCCCAAAAACGAATTCTGCTGCGCAATGATCAAGGCGTTCGGCCGCCCCGTCGTCTCCACCAGCGCCAACATCTCGGGAGAGGAGACTCCCGGCTGCTTTGCCGACATCAACGCCGCAATCCTGGACGGCGTGGACCACATCGTGGAGCCCTCGCTCGAAGAGAGCAGCACCGGCCGCTCTTCCCAGATAATCAAGCTGGGGATGAACGGGGAAGTCAAAGTGATCCGCGAATAAATTTTGGGAGATATAAAAATTCTTTTACCTTTGCACTCCACTTGGCGGGATAGCTCAGCTGGTTAGAGCGCATGATTCATAATCATGAGGTCCCCAGTTCAATCCTGGGTCCCGCTACTGTACTTAAAGCCATCTGACATCGGTCCGGTGGCTTTTTTGTATATTTGCACCATGCCTAGTTACCTTCAAGTAGAGAACATCTCCAAATCGTACGGGCCCAAGGTCCTGTTCAAGAACATCTCGTTCAACATCAACGAGGGGGACAAAATCGCCCTCATCGCCCCCAACGGCACCGGCAAAAGCTCGCTGCTGAGCATTCTGGCGGGCAAGGACTCCAGCGACCGGGGAGGCGAAATCAAATTCTTGAAAAACATCGTGATAGCCTTTCTGCAGCAGGAGACCCGCCTGGACCCCGCCAAGAGCATACTGCAGGAGGTAGTCAGCCGGGTGGACCCCGCCAAGACCCACCGCGACATCTGGGACATCGAGCAGGAGGCGCGTCAGATTCTCTCTTCGCTGGGGCTCAACGACCATGACCGGCCCACAGCGGGCCTCTCGGGCGGCGAGGCCAAGCGGGTGGACATCGCCGGGGTGCTGGTGACCGGGGCCGACTTCGTGATTTTGGACGAGCCCACCAACCACCTCGACCTGGAGGCCATCGAATATCTGGAGGACTACCTCTCCAAGAGCCGCCGCACCCTGTTTATGGTGACCCACGACCGCTACTTTCTGGATCGCGTGTGCAACACAATCCTGGAACTGGACGGCGGCAACCTCTACACCTACCGGGGCAACTATCAATATTATCTGGAGAAGCGGCAGGAGCGGCTGGCGGTGGCCAGCGCCCTCAATGACAAATACCGCAACATCTACCGCCGGGAGCTGGAGTGGATGCGAAGCACTCCCTGCGCCCGCACCGGCAAGGCCCGCTACCGCGAGAACGCCTTCTACGACCTGCAGAGCAAGGCGGCCCCCATCAGGGAGAGCAAACAGCTCTCCATCAACCTGGGCAGCTCGCGGCTGGGGCGCAAGATTGTCAACTGCCGCGGGGTTGGCTTCAGCTTCGCCGACAAATGCATCCTCAGGGACTTCACATACAATTTTGCCCCGGGGGAGAAAATCGGCATAGTGGGCAGCAACGGAATCGGCAAGAGCACCTTTCTGAACATAATCACCGGCTCGCTGCAGCCCGACTGCGGCACAGTGGACCGCGGAGAGACCGTCCGCTTCGGCTATTACCGGCAGGAGGGGATGCACTTCAAGGAGGAGCAGACGGTGCTGGAGGCGGTGCGCGAAATTGCCGAGACGGCCCGCGACGCCGGAGGCAACCCCATTGCCGTGACCACGTTCCTGCAGCAGTTCCTCTTCCCCGTGTCGATGTTCAACACCCGCATAGACCGCCTCTCGGGAGGGGAAAAGCGGCGGCTATACCTGCTCACGGTGCTGATGCAGCGCCCCAACGTGCTGATTCTGGACGAGCCGGCCAACGACCTGGACATCATCACGCTGAATGTGCTCGAGGAGTATCTCAAAAGCTACGACGGCAGCGTGATAATGGTCTCCCACGACAGGTTTTTCATGGACAAGATTGTGGACCACCTGTTTGTGTTCACCGGCGACGGGAATGTGAAGGATTTTGTGGGGAGCTACAGCGAATACCGCGAATACCTACAGGAGCTGCGCAAGAAAGAGGCCCGCGCCGCCCGGGCGGAGAAGCCCGCCGCCGCGCCCCGCACCAGAAGCGCCGCTCCGGAAAAGAAGAAGCTCTCGTTCAAGGAGCAGCGCGAACTGGAGCAGCTGGAGAAGGATTTGGCGCAGTTGGAGAGCCGCAAGGCCACTCTGGAGCAGGAACTCTGCTCCGGCACCCTGGACATCGGAGCCCTCAACAGCAAATCCAAAGAAATAGAACAAGTCATCGCCGACATCGACACCAAGGAGATGCGCTGGATAGAACTCTCTGAATAACACGTCATGCTTAAAAGAATCTGCATATTGCTTATGGCGGCCCTCACATCTTGGGGCTGCCGCGCCCAAACTGATTTTCTCTCTTCCGTGCGCTACGACAAGGCCAGCGAAGAGACCTTCTGCAAGGTAGCCGGGGCCCTGGAGGCGCACCGCGACCTGCCCCGAAGCGAACTTCTGCTGCTCGCCGCCCGGCAGTTCATGGGCACCGGGTATGTGGCCGGAACCCTGGAGCAGGAGCCGGAGCGGCTCACGATAGACCTTTGCCGCACCGACTGCATCCTGTTTGTGGAGATGTGCCTGGCAATGGTGCAGACCGTGCAGAGCGACAGCGTCACCTTCGAGGACTTCTGCCGCAACACGCAGAATCTGCGCTACCGGGGCGGAGTCGTGGCGGGCTACACCTCCCGCAACCACTACACCTCCGGCTGGATTGCGCAGGGAGAGCAGGCGGGCGTCTTCACAGAAGTTTCGCGGCAACTGGGAGGCGTGCCCATTAGGCAAGACTTCAGTTTCATGAGCACCCACCCCGCCTCCTACCCTCAGATAGCAGACGACCCGGCAGCCGTGGAAGAGATCCGGGAGGTCGAGCGGGAGCTGTCGCAGCTCAAGTATTGGTATCTGCCGCAGAGCGACATCACCTCCCTCTGCGAGGGGGTTCGGGAGGGGGACATCATCTGCTTTGTAACCCCGGTCGCGGGGCTTGACATCGGCCATGTGGCCATCGCCGCGCGCAGCGGGGAGCAGATGCACTTCATCCACGCCTCCACCAAGGCGGGCAAGGTGGTGCTGGACTCCCAGAGCATAGCCGACTATGTCCTCACCCACAAATCGGCCCGCGGCATCAGGGTTCTGCGCCTTGATTAGCGCTCTTTGGCTTTTCCTGTCAAATGGCTATATTTGTAATCTATGCACAGGATATTCGTTCCGTTATACCGGTTTTTCCGCAGCCACAAGGGTCTGCTTTACACCCTGCTGGTGGCTTCCAGCCTCTTTTTCGCCTATTTCGGACTACAGGTAAAATACGAGGAGGACATCTCTCGCCTGCTGCCCTCGAGCAGCGTGGAGAGCGAGCTGGCCTTCAGCTCCATCAGCCTCAAAGACAAAATCTTCATCCAGGTGACAGGATCCGGGGAGCCTCTGCCGGTGGAGCGGCTCGCCGCCGAGACCGACTCGTTTCTCTGCACCCTGCAGAGCAGGGATCCCGAGGGCAAATACATCGACAACGTCCTCTACCGCATAGAGCCGGAAACGGCCCTCACCGCCTTGGACTTTGTGCTGGAGCACATTCCCTCATTCATTGACACTTCTGCCTACACCGCCTTTGCCGCGGCCGTGACGCCCGAGGCCGTCTCCGCCCGGATCAGGGAAGACGCAGCACTGGTGATGGCCGACGAGACCGGCGACATCACCCAGGCCGTGGGCAACGACCCGCTGAATTTGCGCGCAATCGCCCTGGGCGACCTCGCCTCCGATGTCTCGGGCGGCTACAACATAATCGACGGCCACTTTTTCTGCCCCGACAGCACGGTGACAATCTCCTATCTGGCCCCCGCATTCCGCTCGCTGGACAGCCACGCCGCACGCGCCTTCTGCCGCCTTCTGGAGAATACCGCAGCCGAGTATGAGGCGGCGCACCCCGGGGTCCGCATCCTCTTCCACGGCGACCCGGTGGGCAGCGTGGCCAACGCCGGCCGCATCCGCAGCGACCTGGCCCTCACGGTGGGCATCTCGCTGGCGCTGATTCTGATTCTGCTGGGCTTCTGCTTCAAGAGCAAATCGTTTGTGCTCAAGCTGCTGGGTCCCATCGTATATGGCGCCCTGTTTGCCCTGACCTGCATCTGGTTCATCAAGGGCGGGATGTCGCTGCTGGCGCTGGGATTCGGCGCGATAGTGCTGGGAGTGGCCATCAGCTACTGCCTGCACCTGCTCATCCATCTGTTTTATGTCAAGGATGTGGAGCAGATGCTGCTGGACGAGTCCACCCCGGTGTTCCTGGGGGCCCTGACCACCATCGGCGCCTTTGCCAGCCTGCTCTTTACCGAGAGCGCCCTGCTGCGCGACTTCGGGCTGTTCGCCTCCCTGGCGCTGGCGGGCAGCACCCTGTTTGCGCTGATATTCCTGCCGCACATGCTCCCCAGAAAGGAGACCGACTCCGACACCCCCACATTCAGGGCCATCGAGCGGATAAACAGCTACCCCTACGACCGCAACAAGTGGGTTCTGGCATCGCTCACGGCGGTAATTGCCATAGGCGTCATATTTTCCCGCAGCGTCAAGTTCGACAGCGACCTGCGCAACCTCGACTATAACGGCGCCGGGGAAATTGAAAGCGAGGCGCTGTTCAACAGCAAGAACAACGACGGCTTCATACACCAGTATTTCGCCACCGTCTCCACCGACCTGGACGAGGCGCTGGAGGCCAACCTCTCGCTGGGCGACACCTTGGAGAGGCTGCAGGCGGCTGGCAAGGTGCACGCATACACCGATGTCGTCTCCAAAGTGTTCGTCACGGAAAAGACCCAAAAGGAGCGCATCGCCGCCTGGAACGCCTTCTGGACCCCCTCCCGCAAGCAAGACGTGCTGGATGCCATCTATGCCGAGGCGGGCCGCGCGGGGCTCTGGCCCGACATGTTCCAGGGCTTCGAGAGCATCCTGGAGGCCGATTATCAGAGCGAACCGGTGTTCGGGGCGGGCGTCGTTCCGCAGAACCTGCTGGGCAACTTCATAGAGTGCAACGCCGACGGCCAGTATATGGTGTTTACCGACGTGGCGATGATGCAGCAGGACAAGGACCCGGTGACCGCCGCCCTGGTGGCAAACCCCAAGACGTTTGTGCTGGACCCCTTCTACTACTGCAAGGACATGGTGGAGATAATCCACGACGACTTCAACATCGCCCTCTGGATTTCGTCGCTGTTCGTGCTGCTGATACTGCTGGTATCCTACCGCAACATAATCACCGCCCTGATATCCTTCTTCCCGATGGCGGTCAGCTGGTATGTGGTGCAGGGATATATGGCCGTCATCGGACTTGAATTCAACCTGATAAACATCGTCATCTCCACATTCATATTCGGCGTGGGGGTGGACTACAGCATATTCATCACGGAGGGGCTGCTGAGCCAGACGCGCAGCGGGGCAAACAACAAGCTCGGCTACCACAAGTCGGCCATATTCTTCTCTGCGGTGATTCTGATGATAGTGATGATTTCGCTGTTGTTTGCAAAACACCCCGCCATCCGCTCCATAGGGCTCAGCTCCCTTATCGGAATGGCTTCCACGATATTGATTTCCTACTGCCTGCAGCCTTTCGTGTTCCGTCTGATGCTCCGGATCCCTGCATACAAAAGGAGCATAATGAACAAGAAACCTTATGTCACAAAGGATTGACAGCGTGCTTTTTGCCGGGATGCTCCGCAGCGGGGCCTCATCCCTGGCAAAGGAAAAAAACACGATTAATGAGCTCAACGTGTTCCCGATTCCCGACGGGGATACGGGCGACAATATGTATATGACCCTCAAGGCGGGATGCAACACCGCCGGCGGCCACACGGGCAGCCTCAGCGAGATTGCATCTGCAGCCGCAGAGGGGATGCTGCTCGGCGCCAGGGGCAACTCGGGAGTGATTCTCTCCCGCATCTTCGCCGGTCTGGCCAAGGGGCTCAAAGATGTGCAGGAGGCCGACACCGCCGCCTTCGCCGCCTCCATGGCATCAGCGGTGAGGGAGGCCTACAGCGCCATTCCGACCCCGGTGGAAGGGACCATCATAACAGTGCTGCGCGAGGGGGCCGAAGGGGCTGAATCCGGCAGTTCGCTGGAGCACTACTTCGAGACCCTGCTCTCGGCAATGAACACCTCGCTGGAGCACACCCCCGACAAGCTGGCGGTGCTGCGGGAAACGGGGGTCGTGGACAGCGGCGGTGCGGGTCTGGTGTGCATTTTCCGCGGCATGAACAGCGCCCTCAGGGGGGATGCGCCCGCCGCTGAGGAGATTTCCGAAGCCCCGGCGGCAGCAAACCTGGACCTGGGCAAGTTCACAGAAGACAGCACCCTGGAATTCGGCTACTGCACGGAGCTGCTGCTACGTCTGACCCACGCCAAATGCGACATCGAGCACTTTGACATTCAGGCGCTCGTCTCATTTCTGGAGAGCCGCGGCAATTCCGTGGTCGCCTTTCGGGAGGGGAGCATCGTAAAGATTCACGTGCACACCTTCCGTCCCGGGGAGATTCTGGACCACTGCCAGCAGTGGGGCGAATTCCTCACCGTCAAGATAGAGAACATGACCCTGCAGCACCACCAGAGCAGCAACGCCGGCAACGCGTCGTTCCGCCGTCCCAGACAGAAAATAGGCATAGTGACGGTGGTGGCGGGCAGCGGCCTGGAAGAGGCGTTCAGGCAGATAGGCTGCGACGCCATAATATCCGGCGGCCAGACCATGAACCCCTCCACAGAGCAGTTTCTGGAGGCATTCGAAAGCATCAACGCCGACACCATCCTGGTATTCCCCAACAATTCCAACATAATAATGGCGGCGGAGCAGGCCGCCGGTCTCTGCAAGAATACCGACGTGCGCATAATCCGCAGCACCAGCATCGGCCAGGGCTACTACGGCATCGCCTCGGTGGACCGCGACAGCAGCGACACCGACGCGGTGGTGGAGGCGGTGAATGCCGCGATGGACTCGGTGACCTGCGCCACGGTGGCCCGCGCCATCCGCGATGCGCAGGGCACGGGCAATCTGGCCGTATCCAAGGGGGACTACGTGGGCTATGTCGGCAAGGACATCCTCTGCGACGCCCCCGGCCGCACGCAGGCCTGCACCGAGCTCTGCAGCAAGCTGGGAGCCGGCGGAAAGGACGTGCTGCTGATCTTCTACGGCGAGGATGTCCCCGAAGCCGAGGCCGCCGCCCTGCAGGCGACCCTGCAGCAGAGCTACCCGCTGCTGGAGATAATGTTGAACCACGGCAACCAGCCGGTTTATGATTATATTTTTGTCTTATGCTAACATTTTTCAGCGACACAGACTGCGACATAACCCCCAGGGAGTGCGCGCAGTACGGCATCAAGCTCATCAGCATGCCCTACACTGTGGAGGACAAAGTAATCCGCCCCTATGTGGACTTCGAGACCTTTGACTCCCACGCCTTCTACCAGATGCTGCGCGGCGGGGTGATCCCCACCACCAGCGCGATGAGCGAAGAGTTCTACACCCGCACCTTCGAGCCCGAATTCCAGGCGGGCAACGACATTCTCTATGTCCACTTCTCCTCCGGCACCTCCAACACCTTCGCCATCATGGATATGGCGGTCAAAAAGCTGCTGGAGAAGTATCCGGAGCGCAAGTTCCACTCGGTGGACACCCTCGGCATCTCCGCCCTCAGCTACAACATAGTGCTGGAGGTGGCCGACATGCTCAAGGCGGGGCGCTCTGCAGAGGAGATTGTGGAGTGGGCGGCGCGCGAAGTGCCCCGGTTCCCGATGTTCTTCTTTGCCGACGACCTCAAGTTCTTCCGCCGCAGCGGCCGCGTCAGCGGACTTGCCGCCACTATGGGGGGCTTCATCGGGGTGCGTCCCATCATCCATCTCGACGATGCGGGCAAAATGGTGACTCTGGGCAAGGAGACGGGCCGCGCCAAGGCCATCGCCCGCCTGATAAAGTATGCCGAGGAGCTTGGCGACGACATCAAGGGCCACCGGGTGGTTATAGGTCACTCCGACTGCCCCGAAATCGCGGCCGAGGCGGAGCGTCAGCTCAAGGCCGCCTTCGGAGAGGACCTCAATGTGGTCACCACGGTGGTGAACCCCACCATCGGCAGCCACTGCGGCCCCAACGGCCTGGGCATCTGCTTCCACGCAAAACACAGATAACATGGTCACGATAGAAAAAGTTGTCACAAAGGGGCAGCAGAAGCAGTTCCTGGACTTTCCGCTGAAGCTCTACAAGGGCAACAGCTGCTACACTCCCCCGCTCTATCTCGACGAGAAGAAGATGTTCTCGCGCGACTTCGTCTATAATGAAACCTGCGACCACATCCACTTCAACGCCTACCGCGACGGTGTGATGGCGGGCCGAATCTCCGGCATAATCCAGCGCGCCGCCAACGAGAAGTACCGCCGGAAGCGGGTCCGTTTCACCCGCTTCGACTGCATAGACGACCGCGAGGTGAGCCGCGCCCTCTTTGCGGCGGTGGAAAACTGGGGCCGCGGCCTCGGAATGACCGAGGCGATGGGGCCGCTGGGCTTCTCCGACCTGGAGCGCGAAGGGCTGCTGGTGGACGGGTTCGAATACCCCGCCACGTTTGAGGAGACCTACAACTTCCCCTACTATGCCGGTCTGGTAGAGGATGCCGGATTCGTGAAGGAGGTGGACTGGACCGGGAGCCGCCTGCGCATCCCCAAGGACTACAACGGGGAGCTGGAGCAGATGGCCGACTATGTGATGCGCCGCTACAAGCTGCACGTCGGCCCGGCAAAGAGCACCGGCGAGTTCATAAAACTCTATGGCGACGGCATTTTTGACCTGATTGACAAGTCGTACGACCTGATTTACGGCTCCGTCCCCTTTACCGAAGGGATGAAAAAGCTGATGCTGGACAACTTCCGCCTGGTGCTGGACATCAAGTATGTGGCGGTGATTCTGGACGAAAACGACAAGATGATCGGCTTCGGCATCGCCTTCCCCGGCATCGGCGACGCTGTGCGCCGCAGCGGCGGGCATCTGACCCCGGCCACAATTGCCAAGGTGCTGCACACCATAAAGCACCCCTCCGTGATAGATTTATGCCTGATAGGGGTGGATCCCGAATGGCTCAACCGCGGGGTGAGCGTCATAATCTCCGCCGGCCTCATCGGGATGCTGGGTTCCAAAGGGGTGCAGTATGCCGAGACCAATTTGAACCTTGAAGACAACTACGCGATTCAAAACCAGTGGAAGCGCTTTGACGGACAGCTCATCAAGCGCCACCGCTGCTATGTAAAGAGCCTGTAGCACTATGGTAAAGATTATCGTCGACTGCTTTGGCGGCGACCGCAGCCCCGAAGCGAATGTGGCGGGGGCCCTGGCGGCCCAGAAAAAATACGGCGACCTGCATCTGATTCTCTCCGGCGACCGCGCCGCGATAGAGAAGTGCCTTGAAGGGAACGCCTGCGATGCCGCGCGCCTGAAAATCCTGCACGCGAGCGAAGTGATCGGCTGCGACGAGCGCCCCATCGATGCGGTGCGTCTCAAGCGGGAGAGCTCCATGATCAAGGGGATCAAGATGCTGCGCGACGACGACAGCGCCGCCGCCCTGGTCTCCACCGGCAGCACCGGAGCCCTGGTGGCGGCGTCCCTGACCCGCATCGGCCGCATCCGCGGAGTCATCCGCCCCGCCTTCTGCCCCATCCTCCCCACAATGGACGGCGGCATCGTGGGCATCTGCGACAGCGGCGCCAACGTGGAAGCCACCCCCGAAATGCTGCGTCAGTTTGCCATAATGGCCAGCCTCTATATGGAGCAGGTCTACGGCATCCCCAGCCCCCGCATAGCCCTGCTCAACGTGGGCACCGAGGCCGAGAAGGGAGACGAGCTGCACCAGACGGCGCACAAATTGCTCTCGCAGACCCCCGAGCTCAACTTCGTGGGGAATATGGAGAGCCGCGACCTTCTCAGCGGCCGCTACGATGTGGTGGTCTCCGACGGCTTCTCCGGCAACGTGCTGGTCAAGACCACCGAAGGCACCGCGCTGGAGCTGCTCAAGAAACTCAAGAAGGACATCTACTCCCACACCCTCTACAAGCTCGGGGCGCTGCTGATGCGCAAGATGTTTGCCGGAGAAAAGGAGTTCATGAACTATCAGAACTATGGCGGCAGCGTGCTGCTGGGCACCTCCAAGACCATCATCAAGGGGCACGGCTCAAGCAAGGCCACCGCGGTGGAAAAGTGCATCGAACAGGCCTACCGGATGCAGCAGTGCTCCCTGGCAGAGAAAACAGAAGCGCTGATAACGAAATACGAACACTACGAATATTGATTTGAACATGTTTGAAGAAGTAAAGACAATACTCGCGCGCCAGCTGCGCGTCTCCCCCGACAAAGTGACGATGGACGCCCACATCAAGCGGGATCTCCACGCCGATTCCCTGGACATCCTGCAGCTGCTGATGCGCCTTGAAGACGACTATGGCCTTACGATTCCCGACGAGGCCCTGTCCAAGTTCGAAACCGTGCGGGATGTAGTCGAATATATTGATTCCTTAAAGAAATGAGAAAGGCCGCACTCCTGTTTGCGGTGATGATGCTCTCGCTGCAGAGCTTTGCGCAGAGCTACGACACCGACTTCTCCTGCACCCGCCGGCTCAAGGTTTCCGGCAAGACCAAGATAATGGCAGGCCACCTGACCTACGACGGAGAAGAGCGTCTGGACATGGACTACAGCGACCCCGAAGGGGACTGGTTCCGCATCGACGGCACCTCGGTGGACATGAATCTGCTGGGCAAGAAGGCCAAACTGCAGGCCGACAAAGTCCCGATGGTAGCGCTGCAGCGCTCCACCCTGCTCAACTGCCTCAAGGGAGACTGGGAGCAGGCGGCCAAGGACAACAACGCCACCAGTTCGGTGAGCGAGAAGAGCGGCTTCCGTATGGTGAAAATCACCGCCGACGGCGCAGTGCCCCGCGGAGGCTACCGCTCCATCACAATCCAATACCGCATCAAGGACAACCGCATCACCCGCCTGATTCTGGAAGAGCTGGCGGGCGTGGAATACACCTACGAAATCAAGTAGCCTACCAGAGGCCCATCCCGTAATAGACCGTAGAGACATCGACCCCGGTGAACACCACCGTGGGATACTTGATGGCACCCACCGCCGGAGTCGCCGCCGCCACAAAGCCGAGGCCGCCCTTTACATTGGAGGGGAACACCACAGCCTCTATGAATTCGGCAAGAATCGAGTGGCTTTCGGTGGAGATGTTGCTCAGATAGACATATTCCTCGTATGTAGTGGTATATACCTTCGCGCGGCGCTCCAGGCGGAAGGCGTCCCCCTCGTCGAACGTCTCGGTGAACTCCTCGAATGTATAGGAGAGGCCCACGTCTTCCACCCTGAAGGTGTATGAACCGCCCTTGAAGGTGCTGCTGGTAAACTGGTTGTACACATTGCCCTCGATGCCCACTTCTCCCATCACGGAGAGGCTGGAGGGGTGCAGCAGCGGCTCGTTGGAGCTGTCGAAGTAGTGGGTCACCGACACCGAATCCACATCCCGGCCGTCGGGGGTCACGCGGAAGAGGACATCCTCCATCTGCAGCAGATAGTAGTGCACCTCGCCGTCGGGCTTGTCCTGCATGGTGATGTCGTAGTAATGGTTGGTGTATGCATATCCGTCGCTGTACTCCACCAGGCTCAGCGAGTCCAGAGTGCACGCGGTGCAGTTGCTCTCGGGCACGGTCAGCGTGGCGGAAGCCTTGCAGGAGTTCTTTGAGGCGGTGATTGTCACCTTGTCGCCGGGCGCGAGCTTATAATCGAAACTGAAGCCGGAGTGCCTCTGCACGGGGTCGCCCCACACATCCACATCTTCGGTGGCTATATCAAGCAGTTCCATCTCGGGGCCTCCGTTTACAGAGCAGGTCACCTTGGCTCCATATTCCTCTTCGCAGACGCTGCCGCGGCTGCTGAAAATCCTCACCTCGTGGGTCGGCTCGTCCTGCAGCAGCTGCGCCGCAAGCACCAGCACCTCTTCGTTTTCGGTGATGTCTATCTCTTCGACGAGGCCCTTGCAGGCGCTGCAGAGCGTCAGGGCCGCCATAATTATCGCGATTTTTTTCATTTTCGTCATTTAGAATATGCGTGTATAGCTGAATGAGGGGAGTATCGGCAGCACCGTGATCTTCTTTATCCTCACATAAGAATGAAGTTCGGTGAAGTCTTCGCCGAGATAGTCGGTAGTTCTCTCCGTGTAGACGAAGTCGGGATTCATGCAGTTGTACACATTGTACACTCCGAGATTCCAGATGCGCTCTCCGTGGCGCTTCTGCTTGCGGAAGTTGACGCCGACGCTCAGATTGTGGCTGGCGGGCAGGCGGTAGTTGCCGCGGCTGGGAGTGTAGTCGGCATCTTCAGCTCTACCGTCGATGTCCAGCACCTTGAAATCCCTGGTGCTGAAGGTGGTGACGCCGCCGGAGAGGAACTGCCAGTTGGCCGATACCGAGATTCTGTCGGAGAATTTGTGGTTGGCCACGAGGCTGATGTTGTGGCGGCGGTCATATTTGTAGGGGTACCACTCCCCGCCGCTGATGCTGCCGTCGGGGAAGCGGCGCTCGCTCTTGGCCAGCGTGTAGCTGAGCCAGCCGGTGGTCTTCCCGGTCTTCTTCTGCACAAAGAATTCGGCGCCGTATGCCCGTCCCTTGCCGGTGGAGACCTTGTTTTCCCAGCCGGAGGTGGTCAGAATCACCGTGACGCCGTCGCGGTATTCCAGCACATTGTCCATCAGCTTGTAATATCCCTCGATCGAGAGTTCCCAGCCGTCTCCGGCATCCCAGTAGGTGCCCACCGACACCTGGTCGGCGATTTCGGGCTTGATGTTCTTGGTGATGGGGACCCACAGGTCGGTGGGCAGGCTGATGTCGCTGGAGGCCAGCAGGTGCACATACTGCGCCATCCTGGAGTAGGAGGTCTTTACGCTGACCCCGCCGCCCACATCCAGCCGGCCGGAGAAGCGCGGCTGCAGCGAGACGTAGGGCTTTCCCTGGGTGTAGAACAGGCTCGCGTGCAGGCCGGGGTTGAAGGAGAGCCGGCTCCCCAGCACAAAGTCGTCCTCGATGTAGAGCGACGCCTCGTGGCCCACGAGAGTCTTGCTGTCCAGACTTTTGATCACGGTGTCCTGCTCGTAGAACCCCGGGATTTCCATATGCTGGTGGATGTCGGTGCGCTCGGGGGCGAATTTGTGGTAAACATACTCCGCGCCGAACTTTATCAGATGTTCCGGGTCGGGGTTATAGTCAAAATCTATCTTGAAGTTGAGATCGCTGATGTTGGAGTCGTAGTTCATCTTGGTCTCCTGCGTCATGTCGTACTCCGCGTCTTCTGTCGTCTCGCGATAGGTCAGATCTGTGTCCATCCCGTAGTGGTTGTAGGCGACGGTGGTGTTGGCAAACAGGTTGCCGGCGAAGCTGTGGTTCCAGCGCAGCGCCGCCACCGTGTTGCCCCAGTCCAGATTAGCTTTTGCCAGAGTCGATTTGGAAGTCCGCCATTCGTCCTCTCCCGTCACCTCCTCGGCATCTTGGCTCACCAGAAAGCGGTCGCGGCCGTGATAGACGGTGGCAATGAGCCTGTCGCCCGAATTGAACCTGTGGGTTATCTTGCCGTTGAGGTCGCCGAAATAGTAGTTGGCCGGAATATCCTTCATCTTGAGCAGCGGGGTGAAGAGGAAGGTGTGCAGCACGCGGCCGCTCAGCGAGAAGGAGGTCTTGTCCTTCACGATGGGTCCCTCCAGATGCAGGCGGTCGGTGAGGGTTCCCACGCTCACCAGGCCGTGGAACTCCTTGCTGTTGCCGTCGTTGGTGCGCACGTCTATCACGGAGGAGAGGCGGCCGCCGTAGCGGGCGGGGAAGGAGCCCTTGAACATCGTCACCTTCTTTATCGCCTCCGGGGTGAATACGGAGAATATGCCCAGCATGTGGTTCACGCCGTAGAGGGGGATGTCGTCCAGCAGAATCAGGTTCTCGTCGGCACCGCCGCCGCGCACGTAAATTCCCGCCATACCGCTCATGCCGCCCTGCACGCCGGGCATATACTGCAGCGCCTTGAGCACGTCGGTCTCGCCAAAGAGGGCCGGCATCGAGGCCAGCTGCTGCGAGGGAATCTCCAGCGCCCCGGTGTTGGTGGACTGGATGCCCGCCTCCTTGCGGGCGGTGACGACGGCCTCCTTCAGCAGCGTCCCCGGCTCCAGGGAGATGTTGATCACGGTGTCCCGGGTCAAATCCACCGTCTCGGTGCGGGAGGTGTAGCCGATGTAGGTCCATTCGAGGGTATGCTTCCCGACGGGCAGCGCCAGGTTGTAGAATCCGTAGTTGTTGGTGACGGCTCCGGTTATGGTTCCGTTCTGGGAGGTGATTTCACACACGACCCCCGCCCCGATGAGCATCTCGCCCGTCTTGGCGTCGGAAATGTAGCCGCTCACCACCACTTTGCGCTGCGCCATTGCAGAGAATGTGCAGACACAGAGTGTCAGCATCATCAGACAAATTTTCTTCATAGTCTTAAGTTATTCTTCTTTTCGCTCCAGACGCAGTCTGGCGATTTCCAAATCTTCCGGAGTGGTGATTTTGGTGTTGTGGCGCAGCCCCTCCACCAGATTTATGCGGTAGCCCGCCGCCTCCACCACGGAGGCGTCGTCGGTAAAGGAGGGATTATAGGGCTGTCGGTAGGCAGCCTTGAGGACCTCGCTGCGGAACACCTGCGGGGTCTGCACCAGCCGGATGTCGTCCCGGCGCAGCACATAGCTCTCGGGGCCGCTCACCTCGCGCACCGTCTCCACCGGCGCCACCGCCGGCACTGCGTTGCCCAGCGTCTCCCCGTATTCGAACATCCGCTCCAGAAATTCGGCGCTCACAAAGGGGCGCACCCCGTCGTGCACCGCCACCACGCTGTCGTCGGGCAGATATTTGAGGGCGTTCTGCACAGAATGGAAGCGGGTTATGCCGCCCGACGGGATGGCATACCGTTCCAGAAAGCCGGTCCGAGCGCAATAGTCCTTCCAATACTCCTTCTTTTCCTGATTTATCACCACTATTATCCCCACGGGAGAAGAGAGCGAGAGAAAGCGCTCTATGGTGTGGCGCAGAATCGGCTTGCCGCCGATTTCCAGAAACTGTTTGGGGATATCGGCCCCCATTCGGCTGCCGCTGCCCCCCGCCACTATTATCGCATATTTTTTTCTGACCCCCATACCGGATGCAAACTGCCTGCGCTTCGCGCATTAATTTATAAACTGTCGCGCAAATGTAACCATATTTCCCGCAAAATGACTAAATTTGTGCCTCTAACACAACTCATCTGATATGGATTCAATCAAGAAAATACAAAGAGCTCTGATATCCGTCTTCTACAAGGACGGCATTGACCAGATCGCCGCAGCGCTCACCGCGCGCGGCGCAAAACTCCTCTCCACAGGCGGCACATACGACTACCTCGCAAGCAAGGGTTTCGAGGTAGAGAAGGTAGAAGACCTCACAGGCTACCCCTCGATTCTGGGCGGCCGCGTAAAGACCCTCCACCCCAAGGTGTTCGGCGGCATCCTTGCCCGCCGCGACAATGAAGTTGACGCCGGTCAGATGCAGCAGTACGAGATTCCCCCCATCGACCTGGTGGTGGTGGACCTCTACCCCTTCGACGAATATGTGGCCAAAGGCGCTTCCCATCAGGAGATAATCGAGAAAATCGACATCGGAGGCATCTCGCTCATCCGCGCCGCAGCCAAGAATTACAAGGATGTGGTCATCGTCCCCTGCCAGAAGCTCTACGGCAAGCTGCTCGAGTGCCTCGAGAGCCACGACGGCGGCACCACGGAGGCCGAGCGCCTCGGCTTTGCTAAGTGGGCATTTGCCGTGAGCAGCAATTATGACACCTCCATCTTCGGCTACCTCAACGGCGACGGCGAGGTGCCCGCGTTTGCATTCAACTCTCTGGACGCCGCTCCGCTGCGCTACGGCGAGAACCCCCACCAGATTGCCGCCTTCTTCGGCAAGGAGGGTTCGCTGCCCCGCCAGCTGCACGGCAAGGAGATTTCATACAACAATATGCTTGACATAGAGGCCGCAATCGAGCTGATAGACGACTTTAACGGCACTGCGCTGGCCATAATCAAGCACAACAACGCCTGCGGCTGCGCAGTGCGCCCCACAATCATGCAGGCGTGGAAAGACGCCCTTGCAGGCGACCCCGTGTCGGCATTCGGCGGCATCATCGCCACCAACGCCCCTGTGGACAAGGAGGTTGCCGAGGAGATGAACAAAATTTTCTTCGAGGTTATCATCGCCCCGAGCTACAGCAGCGAGGCACTGGAGATTCTTGAGAGCAAGAAGAACCGCATAATTCTGGAGCGCGGCAGCGTCCGCCCCTCCGACGTCAAGTTCCGCTCTATGCTGGGCGGCGCCCTGGTGCAGAGGCGCGACACCGTGGCCGAGACCGCCGCAGACCTCACCTCTGTGACAATCGCCAAGCCTTCCGAGGCTCAGGTCCGCGACCTGCTTTTTGCCAACCGCGTGGTCAAGCATTCCAAGAGCAACGCCATCGTGCTGGCCAAGGACGGTATGCTGCTGGCCAGCGGCATCGGCCAGACCAGCCGCGTGGACGCCCTCAAGCAGGCCATCGCCAAGGCCCACACCTTCGGTTTTGACCTCAATGGCGCAGTGATGGCCTCCGACGCATTCTTCCCCTTCCCCGACTGCGTGGAAATCGCGTTCGAGGCGGGCATCACCTCTGTAATCCACCCCGGCGGCAGCATCCGCGACGGCGAGAGCGTCGATTTCTGCAATGCCCACGGCATGGCCATGGTCACCACCGGCAAGAGACACTTCAAACATTAGCAAACAGTAAAAATCAGATAATATGCCTTTTTCTTTCCTGACACAAGAGTTGGCCATCGACCTCGGCACCGCCAACACCGTCATCTTCATGAATGACAAGAAGGTGATTGACGAGCCTTCCATCGTCGCCATCGATGCCTACACGGAAAAACCCATGGCCGTGGGGACCAGGGCCAAGCTGATGCACGAGCGCACCAACCCCGGCATCAAGACCATCCGTCCCCTCAAGGACGGCGTAATCGCCGACTTTGACGCCGCCGAAATCATGATCCGCGAGCTCATCAAGATGATAAACTACAAGAAGTCGTTCCTGACCCCCAACCTCAAGATGGTGGTGGGCATCCCTCAGGGTTCCACCGAGGTGGAGAAGAGGGCGGTGCGCGACTCGTGCGAGCACGCCGGCGGACGCGACATCTATATGGTGTACGAACCTATGGCGGCGGCGCTGGGAATCGGCCTTGACGTGACCGAGCCTAGCGGCAACATGATTGTGGACATCGGAGGCGGCACCACCGAGATCGCCATCATCTCGCTGGGAGGCATCGTGGCAGCTCAGAGCATCCGCGTGGCGGGCGACATCTTCACCTACGAGATTCAGCAGTACATGCGCCAGCAGCACAACATCCGCGTGGGCGAAATCACAGCAGAAGAGATCAAAATCAAGATAGGCGCGGCCGTCACCGACCTGGAGGAGGAGATTCCCCCGATGATAGTGAAGGGCCCCAACATCATGACCGCACACCCCATCGAGGCGGAAATCACCTCGCAGGAGGTGGCCCACTGTCTTGACAAGCAGCTGGCCCGCATCGAGGCCGGCATTCTGGAGGTGCTGGAGCAGACTCCCCCCGAGCTCTATTCCGACATCGTGGACAAGGGCATCTATCTGACTGGCGGCGGCGCCCTGCTCAAGGGCATCGACCAGCGCTTTGCCAAGAAGATAAACATCCCCTTCCACGTCTCAGAGGACCCTCTGCGCGCCGTTGCGCGCGGCACCTGCGCAGCCCTCAAGAACATAGAGAAATATCCTTTCCTGATGAGGTAACCCCTGATGGACTACAACTCCCGTTCATACAACCTGCTCATCACTATCGGCGTATTCATCGCTTTGGAGGTCATCTCCATAGTAATGATCGTACAGAACAGTGTGCTGCAGCGCTACCTCATAATGAACGGGATCCGCTCCACCCAAGTCTTCTTCTGGGAGCGGAGCGAGGGCATCCGCGACTTCTTCAACCTGCGCGCCTACAACCAGGCGCTGCAGGAGGAGAACGTGATGCTGCGGGGCAAGCTCTCGCAGCTTCAGTATCTCGAGGAGCTGCGCGAGGCCCAGGACACCGTGCAGGGACTCTATCGCTGGATTCCCGCCAGCATCATCAAGAACAACCCCAACAAGCAGCACAACTACCTCATCCTCAACCGCGGCGCCAAGGACGGCGTGGAGACTGAGATGGGAGTCGTGACACACAATGCGATAGTCGGGGTCGTGGGGGCGGTGAGCGAGCATTACTGCTATGTGATCTCCTTCCTCAACAAGAATCAGACTGCCAGCGCGATGCTCTCCGGCACCACCGACTTCGGCCTGCTGAGCTGGGACGGCGTGGACGGCCGCAGCGCCACCCTGTCGCACGTCCCCCTCTCCTGCCCCGCCGCCATCGGCGACACCGTGCGCACCAGCGGCTACTCCACAATCTATCCTCCAGACATTCCCATCGGCGAAATCACCGACATCTACGATGTGAGCGGAATGTACAAGGATATGAGCGTGAACCTGTTCCAGGACATACGCAGCCTCAAGTATGTCTATATAGTGCAGAGGCACCACAAGGGGGAGATAGACGCCCTCAGCAAAACAGCCAAATAGACAGATGCCCACATATCTGAGACAGATAATATCTTATGCGGTGGTGATTCTGCTCCAGGTCATCGTGAACAACCACGTGAATCTGGGGCCGATGATTTACATCTGCCTGATACCGCTGCTGGTGATTTACCTGCCGCTGGACCAGCGCCCCTACATATCGCTGATAATCGCCTTCGGACTGGGGCTGATAATAGACATACTCTCCGACGGGGTGCTGGGGCTCAACGCCGGCGCCGCCACCCTCATCGCGCTGGTGTACAAGCCGCTGTTCTACCCGGTGTTCCAGAAGAACAACTACAGCAAGAAGTATATTCCCCCCATCGCGGAGAGCGACATCTGGCATCACACTCTCTACCTTGCCATAATCCTGGCAATCTACTTTCTGTTCTACATCGCATTCGACGGCTTGGCAAAGACCACCCTGCTCGCATCCCTCATCAGATATGTGGTGAACATCGCCGTGAACCTGGCGGCTGCCGTAGTGGTGGACGTGACCCTCTTCAACCGCAGCTAAGGGCATGAAGATCTATCTCAGCAGGCGCAACACCATATTGCTCGTGTTGTTTGTCGTTTTCCTGGCCATAGCGATAAGGCTCTTCTCAATCCAGGTGCTGGACAAGCAGTACCGCGAGACCGCAGACAACAACGCCCTCAAGTATGTCACAATCTACCCCGCCCGGGGGCGGATTCTGGACCGCAACGGCAACACCATTGTGGAGAACAAACTCACCTACGACATTATGGTGACCCCGCGCCGCGTGGAGCCGTTCGACACTCTCGCCATCTGCGAAGTATTCGGCCTCACGCCGGAATATGTGCGGGAGAAGTTCAGCTACTACAAGGCCAACACCCGCAAGATCGGCTACGGCGCGATGCCCTTCCTCAAGCAGGTCAGCAGCGAGCAGTACAACGCCTTTGCGGAGAAGGCGTTCCTATTCCCCGGCTTTGACGCGGTGGCCCGCACCGCCAGAGTCTATCCGATAAACGCCGGCGGCAACCTCATCGGCTATGTGTCGGAGGTCGACCGCGACTACATAGAGAAGCACCCCACCTACCGCAGCGGCGACTATGCGGGCAAGACCGGCATAGAGCGGGCCTACGAAGAGCGCCTGGCGGGCGAGAAGGGGCACACGGTGTATTACCGCGACGCCAGCGGCCGCATCAAGGGGCACTACGACAACGGTTCGCTTGACAAGGAGGCCATCGCCGGCAGCGACATCAACACCACCATCGACGCAGAACTGCAGGCCTACGGGGAGGTTCTGATGAAGAACAAAGTGGGCAGCGTGGTGGCCATAGAGCCCTCCACCGGCGAGATTCTGACCTTGATTTCAAGCCCCGGCATCGACGTGAGCCAGCTGGCGGAAATCAACAAATACTACAAGGATATCAGCGCCAACCCCTACAACCCGATGTTCAACCGCACCGTGCAGTCGGCGCAGCCCCCGGGCTCGGTGTTCAAGCTGGTCAACGGCCTTATCGGTCTCCAGGAGGGGGTTCTGCGCAAGGAGACCCTCTACCCCTGCAGCCACGGCTACACCTACGGAAACATCCACGTGGGCTGCCACGGCCACCAGTCTCCCATCAATCTGACGCAGTCCATCGCAATGTCTTGCAACGCCTACTACTGCTATGTGCTGCGCTCCATCCTGGACAACAAGAAATACGACAACATAGAGGAGTCGTTCGGCAAATGGCGGGAATATGTCACCAGCTTCGGCTTCGGGCACAAGCTGGGCAGCGACATCCCCTACGAGCTGGGGGGCAACGTCCCCACCGTGAACACCTACAACAAGCTGCACGGCAAGGGGCGCTGGAAGTCGCTCTCCATCATCTCCCTCTCCATCGGGCAGGGAGAGCTGGGCTGCACCCCGCTGCATCTGGCCAACCTCTGCGCCACCATCGCCAACCGCGGCTGGTACTACACTCCCCATATGATCAAGGGCGACGAGACCCACCCGCTGGATTCGGCCTACACCGTGCGCAACTACACCATGGTGGACACCACCTACTTCCCCCTCATCGTGGAAGGGATGAATATGTCGGTCTACGGCGCGGGGGGCACCTCCCACATAGCGCAGGTGCCCGGGGTTGAAATGTGCGGCAAGACCGGCACTGCCCAGAACCCCCACGGCGCCGATCACTCTGTGTTCATATGCTTTGCCCCGCGCGAAAATCCCAAGATCGCCGTGGCGGCCTATATAGAGAACGGCGGCTTCGGCGCGACCTGGGCCGCCCCCATCGCCTCCCTCATAGTGGAGAAATACCTCAACGGCGAGATTGCCGAAGGTACGCGCAAAGACCTTGAGACGCGCGTCAAGAGCGGCTACCTGCTGGACAGGGTGCCGGTTAAAAAACGCAAGAGATAGCAAATGACCAGATCAAAAAACACATACCGCAATCTGGACTGGGTCCTCATAGGATGCTGGCTGATGCTGATGTTCTTCGGCTGGCTCAACATATTCTCCGTGCTGCACGGCGACAGCAGCAACCTGCTGCAGATATTCGACTTCAGCCAGAAATACGGGATGCACTTCATCTGGATATGCATTTCGCTTGCGATATCGGCCTTGATAATCCGGGCCATTCCGGCCAACTTCTGGCAGGGAGTCACGTGGATTCTCTATGCCGGAGCCATATTGCTGCTGCTGGCCACCCTGGTGCTGGGAGTGAGCAGCCACGGCTCCAAGAGCTGGATATCCATCGGCAGCTTCCGCCTGCAACCGGCCGAATTTTCAAAAATCGCCACCTCGCTGGCCCTGGCCACAGTCATGAGCAAATATGGCTTCACCCTCAAGAATTTCTCCAACGTCCTCTCCATCGCGGGGCTGCTGATGCTCCCAATGGCGCTGATCCTGCTGGAGAAGGAGACCGGCAGCGTGCTGGTGTATGTGGGCTTTCTGGTAGTGCTCTACCGCGAGGGAATGTCGGGCTGGCTGCTTGCCATCGGCTTTCTGACAGTGCTGGAGTTCATCCTCACAATCATCACGTCGCCCTATGTGGCGCTGGTCATCGGCATAGCCGTCTTTATGCTGGCCTGCTTCTTCAGAAACGACAACTATATTCTCGGAAGCATCATTACCGCCCTGACGGTGACTGCGCTGGCATTCCTGCCCAAACTGCTGCAGATAGAGGCCATTGCGGCGGTGAACCCCTTCCCCGCCGAGACCTATCTGGCCATCGTCACCAGCATTGTGGCGGTGATAATGATTCTGCGCCTCACCATCCGCTTCCCCCGCAAGAAGTTCGAGCGCAACTCGTTCATAGTGCTGCTGTGCGGGGTGCTGTTCGTGCTCTCCGTGCAGTTCCTCTACAACAATGTGCTGCAGGAGCACCAGAAGGGGCGCATAGATGTGTTCCTGGGGCTGGTGGACGACCCCAAGGGGGCGGGCTACAACCTGCACCAGTCCATGGTGGCCATCGGCTCGGGCGGTCTGGTGGGCAAAGGGTTTCTCAACGGCACCCAGACCAGCCTCGGCTATGTGCCGGAGCAGGAGACCGACTTCATTTTCTGCACCATCGGCGAGGAGTGGGGCTTCTTTGGCTCGCTGCTTGTGCTGGCGCTGTATCTGACCATGGTGATGCGGCTTATCGTGGCCTCCGACAAGGCCAAGAACGCATTCACCCGGATTTACGGCTACTGCGTGGCGATGTGCATCGCCGTGCACGTGGTAATCAACATAGGGATGACCATCGGCCTCATGCCGGTAATCGGCATTCCGCTGCCGTTTTTGAGCTACGGCGGCAGCTCGCTGCTGGCCTTCAGCGTGATGCTGGCCATCTTTATCAGGCTCGATTTTGAAGGAAAGAAAGTATAAAACATATAACATGAATTTTGCTGACAGACACATCGGACCCAGTGAAAAACAGACAGAGCTGATGCTTGAGGCATTGGGAGTCGAATCGCTCGACGACCTCTGCAAAAAGACGGTGCCGCAGGACATAATGCTCCCCGCGCCGCTGCAGCTCGGTGCCCCCATGAGTGAAAGGGACTATCTGGACTATCTCCGGGGAATCGCCGCCAAGAACAAGCCCTTCCACTCCCTTATCGGAATGGGCTGGTATCGCACCGAGACCCCCTCGGTGATTGTGCGCAACATTTTTGAGAACCCCTCGTGGTACACCTCCTACACCCCCTATCAGGCGGAGATTTCGCAGGGGAGACTGGAGGCCCTGATGGTGTTCCAGACCATGATTTCCTCCCTCACCGGGTTCCCTCTGGCCAACTGTTCCATGCTGGATGGCGCCACCGCCACCGCAGAGGCGATGCGCATGATGTACAATCTGCGCAGCCGCGAGGCCGCGAAAGCCGGCCACAACCTTCTGTTCGTGGACGAGAATATCTTCCCCGACATCCTCTCCGTGCTCAAGACCCGCAGCGAAGCTCTCGGCATCGAGATGGTCGTGGGCAGCTGGGAGAACTTCATAATCAAGGAGCGCTGCTTCGGCGCAATCCTGCAGTACCCTGCCGCAAACGGAGCGGTCAACGACTACTCCGCCTTCTGCCGCAAGGCCCACGACCGCGGGATGCTGGTGACAGCCGTGTGCGACCTGCTCGCCCTCGCCCTCTTCAAGGAGCCGGCGGCCTGGGGCGCTGACATCGCGGTGGGCAGCGCCCAGCGCTTCGGCATCCCGATGGGCTTCGGCGGCCCCGGCATCGGCTACATGGCCACCCGCGACGAATACAAGCGTTCGCTGCCCGGCCGCATAATCGGCGCGAGCCGCGATCGTCTGGGCAATGTGGCCTATCGCCTCGCCCTGCAGACCCGCGAGCAGCATATCAAGCGCGAGAGGGCCACGAGCAACATCTGCACCGCATCGGCTCTGATGGCCATAATGACCGGGATGTTTGCCGCCTGGCACGGCGCCGACGGCATCCGCGGCATCGCCCAGAGCGCCTACGGCTTCGCCCACCTGTTTGCCCGCACCTTGAGCAAAAACGGCTACATAGTGGCCTGCAAAAACTTCTTTGACACCATAGAGGTGCACGCCCCCAACGTGGAATCCATCCGGGCGCGCGCGCTGGAGCACGGCTTCAACTTCTTCTACCCCGACAGCGAGAGCGTCCGCATCAGCTTTGACGAGCTCTCCTGCCAGAGCGAACTGGAGCAGCTGTGCGAGATATTCCAGGTCAAGCTGGCCACCGCCCCCGAGCAGGCCGAGCCTCTGGCGCGCGAGAGCGCAATCCTCACCTCCCCCGTATTTGAGAAATATCACAGCGAGACGGAGATGATGCGCTACATCAAGCGTCTGGAGCGCAAGGACATCTCCCTGACCCACTCGATGATTCCGCTGGGCAGCTGCACAATGAAGCTCAACGCCGCCACCGAAATGATGCCCCTCACCTGGCCCGAGTTTGCCGGGGTGCACCCTTACGCCCCCAAAGATCAGGCGGCCGGCACCCTGCAGATGATTTCAGAAGTGGAGCACGACCTGGCGGTGATTACCGGCATGGACGCCTGCAGCCTGCAGCCCAACAGCGGCGCGGCGGGCGAATATGCGGGTCTGGTCACCATCCGCAACTATTTCAAGGCCAAGGGGCAGACCTGTCGCAAGGTGATGCTGATTCCCGCATCGGCCCACGGCACCAACCCCGCCTCCGCCACAATGGCCGGCTTTGAACTGCAGATTGTGGACTTCGACAGCAACGGCGACACCAAAGTGGACTCGCTGGAGCAGATGGCCGCCGCAGCGGGCGACCGCCTGGCGGGCCTTATGATAACCTACCCCTCCACCAACGGCATCTTCGAGGAGAAGATCCGCAGGATTGTGGAGATTGTGCACAGCTACGGCGGTCTGGTGTATATGGACGGAGCCAATATGAACGCCCAGACCGGCATCACCAGCCCCGGATACATCGGCGCCGACGTGTGCCACCTGAACCTGCACAAGACCTTTGCGATGCCTCACGGCGGCGGCGGTCCCGGAGTGGGTCCCATCTGCGTCACCAAGGCACTCGCCCCCTATATGCCGGGCCACCCCGTGGTCCCCGCCTGCGGAGGACACGCAATGAGCGCAGTGGGCAGCGCCCCCTACGGCAGCCCGCTGCTGCTGCCCATCACCCACGCCTACATCAAGATGCTGGGCGCTGACGGCCTCAGAAAGGCCTCCCAGATGGCCATTCTCAACGCCAACTACATCTCCAAGGCCCTCGAGGGGTATTACAGCACCCTCTACAAGGGCTTCGGCGGATTTGTGGCGCACGAGTGCATCCTGGACCTGCGCAGCTTCAAGGCAGAATACGGCATCGATGCTACCGACGTGGCCAAGCGCCTGATGGACTTTGGCTTCCACGCCCCCACCCTCAGTTTCCCCGTGCACGAGACCCTCATGGTGGAGCCCACCGAGAGCGAGTCAAAAGAGGAGCTGGACCGCTTTGTGGAGGCGCTTAAGGTGATCAAGGCGGAGTGCGAGGCCATCAAGGCAGGCACGATGGACGCCGACGACAACCCCCTCAAGATGGCACCCCACACCGCAGTGGAGTGCTGCAGCGACTCCTGGAGCCACAAGTACGGCCGCGAGAGGGCTGCCTACCCTCTGGAATGGATCAAAGACAACAAGTTCTGGCCCGCCTCGGCCCGCGTGGACAACGGCCTGGGCGACCGCAACCTCATACCCACCCTCTAAATCATGCACAATCTACTGTTCGTCAACTGGGATGTCAATCCCATACTGCTGCAGATAGGCCCCCTTGCCATCCGCTATTACTCGCTGCTGTTTGTGGCGGGCTTCCCCCTGGGATACTGGATGTTTTGGAAATTCTTCCAGCGCGAGGGCAAGAACACCGACCTGCTGGAACCGCTGCTCTACATTCTGCTCATAGGCACCATTGTGGGGGCACGCCTAGGGCACTGCCTCTTTTACGAGCCCGACTACTACCTCAAGAACCCGGTGGAGATACTCAAAGTGTGGCACGGCGGCCTCGCCAGCCACGGCGGCGCCATCGGCGTGCTGCTGGGGGTCTTCTACTATGTGCACCGCTACGGCAAGAAAAACCATTTTGACACGATGTGGCTGCTGGACCGCCTGGTGATTGCTATCTGCTTTGCAGGGTGCTTCATCCGTCTGGGCAACCTGTTCAATTCGGAGATTTTCGGCGGCGCCACAACTCTCCCCTGGGGCTTCAAATTCCCCCGCTCGGCGCAGTGGGTTGCCGAATACGGCCCGATGGTCTATCCCCCCGACGGCACCGCCTGCCACCCCACGCAGATTTACGAGGCGCTCAGCTACCTGCTGCTGGGCTTCGTGCTGCTCTGGGTATATCTCAAAAAGAGCGACAAGGTATACAAAGGCTGGATTTTCGGAGTCTTTCTGATAGTGCTCTTCGGGATGCGGGTCCTGATTGAGTTTATCAAGAACGATCAGGTGGCCTTCGAGAGCGGAATGCCGCTTAATATGGGGCAGCTGCTCAGCATCCCCTTCATCATTGCCGGAATAATTATTCTGGTGATGAGCTATGTCAAAAAGCAGCCCGTGCTGATGATCACCCCCAAAGAGGAGCCCAAGGTCAAGGGACCCCGGATGAGCCACTCGCAGCGCATGGCCGCCGGAATGAAACAATAGACGCCTATGCAGATAGAGAGCCCCTCCACAGAGTGGAAAGATTATGAACTTATAGATTGCGGCGACTTCTGCAAGCTGGAGCGTTTCGGCAAATATGTCACCATACGCCCCGAGCCCAAGGCGCTTTGGAAAAAGTCCCTGCCCGACTCGGAGTGGGAGAAGATGGCCCACACCCGGTTTGTGCCGGGGGGAGGATTCTCCACCGCCGGCCAGCAGGACAGCGGCTCGTGGAAGCCTCTGCGCAAGATGCCCGACCAGTGGCCGATAACCTACCAGCCGCTGGACATGACCCTGCGGATGGGGATGACCTCCTTCAAGCACGTGGGAGTATTCCCCGAGCAGGCATCCAACTGGGACTACATCTACCGCAACACCCGCTCCTTGGTGGAGAGCGCGGGGGACGGGAGCGTAAAGGTGCTCAACCTGTTCGCCTACACCGGAGGCGCCTCGCTGGCAGCCCGCAAGGCGGGGGCTGACGTCACCCATCTCGATTCGGTGAAGCAGGTGGTGACCTGGGCCCGCCAGAACATGGAGCTCAGCCGCATGGACGGCATCCGATGGGTGGTGGAAGACGCCCTCAAGTTTGTCCGCCGCGAAGCGCGCCGGGGCAACAGATATCAGGGCATAATGCTGGACCCGCCCGCCTACGGCCACGGTCCCGACGGTGAGAAGTGGCGCCTCGACGACTGCCTCTACGAGATGCTCTGCCTTGTGGGACAGATTCTCGCCCCGGAAAAGAGCTTCCTGATACTCAACCTGTATGCCAACGGCTACTCCTCACTGATTGCCGAAACCGCTGTCAGAAGCGCCCTCAATCTCCCCAAGGGGGCCGCGACCGAGTGCGGCGAGCTGGTGCTGCGCGACCGCTTCGGCAAGGTTTTGCCGCTTAGCGTCTTTGCACGGGTAAAAATGCCGTAAATATTAAATATTTATTATTACTTTTGCCCGCATCCGAGCTGAATACTCAATTAACTATCATTCAATATGCAAAACATTTCAACCTACGATTTCACCGGCAAGAAAGCCATCGTGAGGGTTGACTTCAACGTCCCCTTGAACGACAAATTCGAAATCACAGATGACACCCGCATCCGCGCAGCCATCCCCACCCTCAAGAAAGTTCTTGAAAAAGGCGGTTCGCTGATTATTATGTCCCACCTCGGACGTCCCAAGGGAGTTCAGAACGAATTCTCTCTGAAGCATATCATCCCCGCAGTGGAGGAGAAACTCGGCTGCAAGATTCAGTTTGCAGATGACTGCATGAAGGCCGATGCACAGGCAGCCGCCCTCAAGCCGGGCGAGGTGCTGATGCTCGAGAATCTGCGCTTCTACGCAGAGGAGGAGGGCAAGCCCAGAGGCCTCAAGGCAGACGCCACCGACGATGAGAAGAAGGCTGCCAAGAGCGCAGTCAAGGCCAGCCAGAAAGAGTTCGTGAAGAAGCTCGCTTCTTACGCTGACTGCTACATCAACGATGCATTCGGCACCGCACACCGCGCCCACGCATCCACAGCCCTCATCGCCGAATATTTCCCCAACGACAAGATGTTCGGCTATGTTATGGAGGGCGAAATCAAAGCCATCAACACCGTGCTCGAATCTCCCAAGCGCCCTCTGACCGCAATCATCGGCGGCAGCAAGGTATCTTCCAAGATCGGCATCATCTCCCACCTGCTTGACCTCGTGGACAACCTCTGCATCGGCGGCGGCATGGTCTACACCTTCAAGAAGGCTATGGGCGGCAAAATCGGCAAGTCCCTCTGCGAGGACGACCAGTTTGACGTGGCTCTCAACGTGCTCAGCGAGGCCGAGAAGAAGGGCGTCAAGGTTTATCTCTCCGAGGATGTAGTTGCCGCAGACTCATTCAGCAACGACGCAAGCACCATCGTGTGCCCCTCCAACAACATCCCCGACGAATATGAGGGAATGGATGCTGCAGAGAGCACCGTGGAGAAGTTCAAGGAGGTGATCCTCGCTTCCAACACCATCCTCTGGAACGGCCCTGTAGGCGTGTTTGAGATGCCCAACTTCGCAAAGGGCACCAACGCCATCGCAGAGGCTCTCAAAGAGGCAACCGAGAAAGGCGCATTCACCCTGGTGGGCGGCGGCGACAGCGTTGCTGCAGTCACTCAGCTGGGTTATGCCGACAAGGTAAGCTACGTTTCCACCGGCGGCGGCGCAATGCTCGAGTATCTCGAGGGCAAGGTTCTCCCCGGCATCGCAGCCATCAGAGGCTAACAACTTTCTATACGATATCAAAGAGGGCTCCGGATTCCGGGGCCCTCTTTTTTGCTCCATATCCGGCCGATTCGGGGCACAAAAAAAGATGGAGGGGAAATCCTCCATCTTTTTTGTTTCGCGTTTAAAAGGCTGTTAGAGCAGCTTCACGCGGAGGTTGCGATACCAAACGGTGTCGCCGTGGTCCTGCAGGCCGATGTAACCCTCGTGGTTCTCGCCGCCGCAGTTGAGGATATACTCGTAAGACTCGGGCATGGACTCTTTACTGAATTTGCTGTTGTTCAGCATCTCCTCCCACTTGGGAGTCCACATGTGATACTCGAGAACCTGTACGCCGTTGAGGAAGTGAGCCACGGTACCCTCGTAAACGAGGATCTTGGCGGTGTTCCACTCACCTGCGGGTTTAGCGCACTGGGGATTTGCGGGAATCATGTCATACAGAGAAGCGGACTGGCGGTTGCCGTCGTGGCCGAGCTTTGCATCGGGATGACGCTCGTTGTCGAGAATCTGATACTCGGGGCAAGTCTGATAGATGGAGATGCCGGGAACTTCCTGTGCCATGTAGAAGACGCCGGAGTTTGCACCCTCGGATACCCTCCACTCAAAAGTGAACTCGAAGTTCTGGAACTTCTGTGCCTCGTAGATGATGTCGCCACCGTCTACTGCGCCAGCCTCACCGCGGCCAGAACCGTTGATCTTGATGCAGCCGTCCTCGATAGTCCACGCACCGGGAACGTGGTCGGTGTTGTAACCGCGCCAGCCGGTGAAAGTGGTGCCGTCAAAGAGAGCGATGCCCTCCTCCTCTGCAGCCTTAGTCTCGGTAGACTCCTCTGCAGGGGCGTTCTTCTTGTTGTTCTTGCAAGCGCCCAGGCTGAGCACTGTGAGGCAGAGAACTGCCATTGTAAAGATTTTTTTCATATTGTTGATTAATTAAACATCAATCATTAGAGTTCGGGCATATCGGGGAGAGAGTAACCCTCGCGATATGTGTGCTTGATAAGCTCAGCAGCAAATGCCTGCGCATTTACAGGATCTGAATAAGTGTCCTGGAAAGTCGGGTGACCGTCGTGAACGCTGAAGCCGTCCTTGACCTTGAAGCTGAGGGTCTCGTTTGCACCGATGTTGGTGAACTTCATGTTCTTGCCATCCCAAGCGAGTTCGCGGTTGAGGTTCTGCAGACGTACTGCAAGCACGCCCATAACCACCATCTCGTTCAGAGGGCCTGCAAACTGGAAGTCAGACTTGCAAGGCACGCGGTTCTCCTTGGACTCCTTGCAGGCGCGCACAAAGTCCATCTGGTGCTGCTCGTTCTCTACCTCGCGGGTAGATGAAGGTGTGGGCAGAGGTTTGCCGGAGATCAGCCAGGGATCAGAGCCGTAGCAACCGCATACCAGAATATCCTTGCTGCCATAGAAGATGGCCGCACCGCCGTGGCTATTCATGTTCTTGCCGACAGGCCAGCCCTTCGGGAACTCGGGCTTCAGGCCGCCGTCGTACCAGGTAACCTCGCACTCGGGCATTGCAACCTTGGGCATATTGTCACGTGCAGGGAATTTGAACTTCACGATCTGTGCGTTGGGAGCGCAGTCCATCATCAGGTTGGTGGAGCTGCCCTGGCAAGATGTGGGAGAGCCAAGTTTGAGGGCGTCAACTACAGGCTGCAGGATGTGGCAAGCCATATCGCCGAGAGCGCCTGTACCGAAGTCCCACCAGCCGCGCCAGTTCCAAGGGTGATAGATGGTGTTGAAGGGACGATATTTAGCGGGGCCGATGAAGAGATCCCAGTCCAAAGTGTCGGGGATGGGGTCAGCCTTTGTGGGAGCCTCGAGACCCTGGGGCCAGATGGGACGGTCGGTGAAAGCGTCCACGCGGCGAACCTCGCCGATAACGCCGCTCTGGATAGTCTCGATGATCTGGCGGGTAGAATTCAGGGAAGCGCCCTGGTTACCCATCTGGGTCGCTACGCCGTTTGCCTTTGCAAGGTTGGTGAGCAGGCGGGTCTCATATACGGTGTGGGTCAGAGGTTTCTCGCAATATACGTGTTTGCCCATTGCAAGAGCCTGTGCAGCGATGCAGGCGTGAGTGTGGTCTGCGGTAGCGACCATCACTGCGTCAAACTCGTTGCCGATCTTGTCGAACATTTCGCGGTAGTCCTTGAACTTCTTTGCGTTGGGGAATTTCTCGAACTGACCTGCAGCGTAGTTCCAGTCAACATCGCAGATAGCCACGATATTCTGGGACTCGAGACCGCTCAGCACGGCTGAACCGCGGCCGCCGACACCGATTGCCGCGATATTGAGTTTGTCGGTAGCTGCCACTTTCTTTTTCTTGGGCTCAGCTGCAGATGCGCTTGTGGAACCCCAAAGAGGAGTGGTTGCGATAGCAGCACCGGCGGCTGCCATTGCGCTTGTTTGAAGGAAAGACCTTCTTGACATGTTTTTACCCATAGATAAATCTTTTATAAGTGTTTGATATTTCGTTAGAGTCTCTTGACGCGGACATTGCGGATCCAGAGGCGGTCGCCGTGGCCAAGGAAGCCGATGTAGCCGGAAGTGCGCTTCAGGCCGGGGTGATCCTTGCCGTCGATGGTGCCGTTCTTGGTTGCCTCCGCGATGTCACCTTCGGTGACAACCTGGCCGTTGACGGTCACGCGGATATAAGTGCCTTTCATATAGATCTCCTCGCTGTTCCACTCGCCCACGGGATTGAGGGCGTCGAGCTTCTTGGCGGGGATGATGCCATAGAGCGATCCGTGATGCTGATAGGGCTCAAGCCAGCCCTTGTAGATGTCGTTGAAGTGGTCCAGAATCTGAACCTCATAACCCACGTAAGCGGCATCGCCTTCGCCGGGAGCACGCACGCCCACGCCGTTGTTGGCGCCGGGAGTGAGCTTGAACTCAAAGCGGAAAGCGAAGTCGGCATACTCCTCGTTGGTGTAGAGGTCGCCGATCCAGGAACCGCCGCGGCTGCGGCTCTCCACTGCAATCTCGCCGTTAACC
Organism: bacterium; assembly: GCA_963637965.1. Classification (GTDB taxonomy): domain Bacteria; phylum Bacteroidota; class Bacteroidia; order Bacteroidales; family UBA932; genus Equibacterium. The sequence goes on along the minus strand of CAVHPI010000002.1, from coordinate 53,607 downwards.
ACGTTGTAGTCTACCTTGTTGCCGTGCCATTTGTGCAGGCTGGTGCCGTCGAAGAGCATTTCAAAGCCCTCTGCCTTCTCCTCGTCGGAGAGCTGTGTGGGCTCGATGCTGGGGAGCTCGTGGATATAGAGGTCGCGGTATGCCAGGCGGCTGCCGTGAGCCTGAAGCTCTATGTAACCCTCCTCGGGGATGGGGAGGGAGCGGTCCCAGTAGTTTTCAAGCACGATGTTGTCCACTACCAGCTGGCCGTTGAGATATACGGTGACGCGCTCGCCCTGCATTCTGATGTAGAAGCTGTTCCACTCGCCCACAGCGTTGTCGGCGATTACAAGAGGCTTGCGCTCTGTCTTCTGGTTGTTGTAGAGCGCGCCGCTGCCCATTTCGGCGTGAACCCAGGTGCGTGCGGTGTCCCAAATCTGGACCTGAGGGCAGGAACGCAGGTAGATGCCGCCGTCACCCTCTCTCTGGCCGGGATAAATCTTCCAGTCCACATACATCTCGAAGTCTTTGTACTTCTTGGCGCTCACGAGATTGTTGTAGCCCTTGCCGACATACTCGATGTTGCCGTTGGCCACGGTCCACTCCTGCTGCATCACCTTGTCGGCCTCCGCCTGGGCGGCAGCACGCTTCTTGGCGGACATCGCGTCGCGCAGATAGGGGTTGCCCTCGCCATACTCGTTGTTGGGGATCATACCCTGCCAGCCGGTGAGGTCTTTGCCGTTGAACATCGATACATAGCCCTCATCGTCAGAGGGGACATTTGCAAGATATTTCTCGATGTTCTGCAGATCGTAGCTGTAGTCGCGGCCGGTGTCGATGCCCTTGATGCGCTGCATCAGAGCCACGACCTCGGGACCGTAGAAAGAGGGGTTGCTGGTGGCGATGCGGCGGATTGCATTTGCCGCAGCCACCTCGGTGCCCTTGTTGTCGAGGAAGCGGCCGGCGTAGATGATGCCGGGGAACGCCTCAGTGGCAGCCACGTGGTTCAGAAGGGCTACCTTCTGAGCGTCGGTGGTGGTGTATTCCATAGCCGCACGGTAGCGGATAAGGCGCTGGGTGCCGTTCTCGCCGGAGGTGTTGACCTTGGTGATGTAAGAATCCAGTGCAGAGTCCGCAAGGGCGGTGTTGTTCATATTGCTTGCAAGGATAGTCAGTGTCTGGGGGATATTGGCCACCTTGATTATCATAGGCCAGTATTTGCTCTGGCTGGAAGATGCAACGATGCGGTTGCGGTTGTTCAGTGTCTCGTAAATCTCGGCGTTGCTCTTGCCTTCCATAGCGGCAAGCACTGCATTCTGAATCTGCGCCGCATTGGCGTCGGTGCAGCTCTCGAGCAGGCCGTAGAGGGTGTTGAGGTCGCTCTCCTCAGACACGGAGGCCAGAGCGTTGTAAGCGGCATTGCTGACCTTGGCGCTGCTGTTGCACAGAGAACCGAACACCAGGCTCTTGTTTGCGACCGACTGGCGCTGGCCGATAAGGTCGATTATGGCAGTCTTGCCGTTTGCGCCCGCCTTGTCAAAGTAGGGGACTACAGCGTCCACAACTCTGCCGGGGAAGCTCTTGAGGCAGGCCTCGGCAGTTGATGCGTCACTCTCGCTGCCCACCAGAGCGGCCAGAACGGGGAGCACGGATGCGTCGCCGGTCTTGGTCAGCGCCCAGGCAGCCTCGCTGCGCAGAGTGGAATCGCTGCTGGAGAGATACTGCTTGTAGAAGTCGATGAGGCTGCTGTCCTTCTGCTCGCCGAGCCACCATACGAGGTCGGCCTTGGTGGCGTCGCTCTTCACGGAAGCGATGTTCTTCACGATGGCGTCCTTGGCTGCTGCAACATCGTTCACGCGGTAGAGCTCGTCAAAGAGAGCCACGTTGTCGGTATTCTTGTTTTTGAGAGTCTTGACCAGCTCCTTTACCGTGGGAGCGGCGGTTGTGCCGGGGTCAAGCTCAGAAACCACGGTGGTGTTCTTGTTCTCGTAGTTGTCGCCCATAAACATCAGCAGGCGCACGAAGAGCTGCTTCACGGTAGTGTCCTGGCTCTTGTCTGCATAGCCTCTGAGCTGGCCGGAAACGGTCTCGGCGGTCTCGCCGCCGATTTCAGTGGCCTTGGCTGCGATGGCGCTGAAGGCATACTCCACGGGAACCATCGAGTCGTCCTGCTTTACGAGCATATTGTAAAGCAGGTCCATGCCGTCCTTGCCGGTGCCGACGAGTTCTGTGGCGAGCTCGTCGTAAAGTTTCATGTCAGTTGCGGGAAGACGGTTGAGAGCGTCGCCCACAACGGTCTTTGCGTTGCGCTGGGTTGACTGGGCAAAAGATGCCAGAGAGAATGAAGCCGCAAGCGCAGCGACGAGTACTATTCTTTTGAATATCTTTTTCATTGTTGTTTCCTCCCGATTGATTAAAGTTTCCAGGGTGCACGCATCGGCTGGTCAACCAGGCGGTTTGCGGCGTCATCGTTGATAAACAGCTGCTTGTCAGAGTCAAAATGCAGGGTGCGGCCCAGCTGCAGGGCCACGGCGCCCATATTCACGATGGTGCTGCTGCGGTGGCCGTTCATCTCGTTGAGGGCGAATTTCTTTCTGGTCCTCACGCACTCCAGAAAGTCGGTCTGCTGAGGCAGGGGATCGGGATACTCTGCCAGTTTATCCTTCCAATTGGGAATGTCGCACACGAAGTTGTTGTAAACGTTGCCGTTGGGGCCTGCGATATAGGGTGTGTTGGGGTCGCCGTAGTCACCGCCCCAGAGCACGATCTTGCAGCCGTCTGCATAAGTATAGACAATCTGGCGCCAGGTGCCCACAGCATCGTAGTGCTGCTGGGGAGCGTCAACCTCCACCTTGATGGGGCTCTCGTCGTCTTTGCCCAGCAGATACTGCACGGGGTCGAGGTAGTGCTGGCCCATATCGCCCAGTCCGCCGGCATCGTAATCCCAGTAGCCGCGGAAGGTGTCGTCCACACGGTGCTCGTTGAACGGCTTGTAGGGAGCGGGACCAAGCCACATGTCATAGTCGAATCCCTTGGGGACGGGCTGAGGATCGAGATGTTCCTTGCCGACCCAGTAGAATTTCCAGTCGAAACCGGTATGCTTGGAGACAGTCACGGTGAGGGGCCAGCCCAGCATGCCGCTCTGCACGAGCTTCTTCAGAGGAGCGACCTCTGTGCCGAGGCCGTAGAAGGTATCCTCGAAGCGGAACCAGGTGTTCAGGCGGAAGATGGTGTTGTAGCGTTTCATCGCCTCCACCACGCGCTTGCCCTCGCCGATGGTGCGGGTCATGGGCTTTTCGCACCAGACATCCTTGCCTGCCTTTGCAGCCTCGATGGACATTATCGCATGCCAGTGAGGCGGTGTGCAGACGTGCACGATGTCCACGTTGGGGTCGTGGATAAGGTCCATGAAGTTGTGGTAAAGGGCAACCTGGCCGAAGCCTCTCTCCTTTGCCATGTTTTCGCCTCTCTTGAGGCGGGCTTCATTCACATCGCAGATTGCCACGAGACGGTCGGGCATATTGATGTGATGGCCGCGGGCGATGCCGCCGAAACCGATGATACCCTTGGTCAGCTGATCGCTGGGGGCAACATACCCTTTGCCGCCAAGCACCTGCCGGGGCAGAATGGTGAACGCAGCAGTCGCCGCGACACCTTTAAGAAACTGTCTTCTACTTGTCATTATGAGTGTATTTGATATGTATTCTATTAGCTACCAAATAGTTACGCCTAAAGCGCGCCACTTTATGGCACGATAGCGTACAAAATTAAGAAATTTTGGTTGATTATAGATGCTTAACACCCTAAAAAGTTTACGTTCAATAGCGCTCGCTTTCCCTGCGCAAGTCCTTTTCTTTGATGGTCTCGCGTTTGTCGTATTCCTTCTTGCCTCGCGCCAGTGCAATCTCAAGTTTGGCGTAGCCGTGGTCGCTGATGAACATCTTGACAGTGACAATCGTGAGCCCCTTCTCCTTGACCGCGCGCTGCAGGCGGCGCAATTCGCGGGCGTTGAGCAGCAACTTGCGGTCGCGCCTGGGGTCGTGGCAGTTGAAGCTGCCCCACCAATATTCGGAGATGTTCATGTTGCGCACATACAGTTCGCCATTCACAAAATAGCAATAACTGTCGGCAAGGGAGGCCTTGCCGGCGCGTATGGACTTTATCTCGGTGCCGCACAGCACAATGCCGGCAACAAACTTCTCCACAAACTCATAGTCGAAAGAAGCCCGCTTGTTTTTGATTACTACCGAACTTTTGGCTTTGGGCATACTCTATCGCTTGTTGGTAACCTGGATGTTGGTGACGAGCACGCGGCTCAGGTCGGTGGAGTCGTAGTGGCGGAATGCCAGGCAAATTGGAATCCCCTTGAATTCGTCCAGACAATACTCGTGATGGGTCAGTTCGGTAGCGCTGGCGGTGACCTCCTCGCAGATTTTCTTGCCGTAGTAGAGGGTGTTGCCGGAGATGGTGCATATCCACACCTCATATTTGTCGCCGAGAAACTTGTCGGCAGAGGCGCTGCTCTTCACGTCCCACTTGGCGTAGAAGCCATCGGAAGGGACCTCGAACAGAGGCGTCGCCATCACGTTGTCGGGAGTACGGACCTTGCCGAGATATTCGTCGTAAGATTCCGAGTAGGCGTAGGTCTGATTCAGGGTGTCGCGGCAACAGCGCCAGGCGTAGCCGTCGCCGTCGTTGTCTATCGTGTTCCAGCCCGAAGGCAGCTCTTCCTCGACAAGGAGGCTCGTGCGGTCGAAGTTTTCATTCAGAAGATATACGATCTCGGGCTCCTGGGTCACCTTGACGGTGAGAACGGCCTTGCCGGCGGAGATTGTCACCTGCTCCGTGCGATAGACATAACCCTTGTTGGCAGAGAGCTTCAGCTTGAGGGTCAAGGCCTCGCCTGAAGAGCCCTTCGATGTCTCGATGTCTATCCAGTCGGCCGCAGTGGAGGCTTTCCAGCTGCGGTTGCAGTCGAATGTTATGTTGGCGTACTGCTTGCTACAGGTGTATGTCGTCTCCTCCTGAGAGGGGTCCGTAAGGGTCAGTTCCGTATCCTCGAGAGAGGGCTGGCAGGCAGCCAGAGAAATCAGTGCGAATGCGAAAAGCACCGGACGCAATATTGTCTTAGTCATTGATAAATGTTGTTTTGAACCGCAAATATATGACAAAAATCATACCTTTGCCTCTGTGTATGACGAATATGACATAGTGTGCGTGCTGGGGCCGACGGCAAGCGGCAAGACCCGCTATGCGGTGGACCTCGCCCGCCGCATGGGGGCGGAAATCCTCTCCGCCGACTCGCGGCAGGTCTATCGCGGGATGGACATCGGCACCGGCAAGGACCTCTGCGAATACGGCGACGTGCCCTACCACTTGATAGACATTGCCGACGCGGGGGAGAAATATGACATCTTCCGCTACCAGAAGGACTTTGAGCAGGCCTACCGGGACATCTGCCGCCGCGGCAGGCGCGCCGTCCTGTGCGGCGGCAGCGGGCTCTACATCGAGGCGGCCTGCTGCGGATACAACCTGCCCGACGTCCCCCCGAATCCCGAGCTGCGCGCAGAGCTGGAGCGGCACAGCGACGAAGAGCTCATCGCCCGCCTCGCCAGCCTCAAAAAGCTGCACAACACCACCGACTACGACACCCGCAAGCGCCTCATCCGCGCCCTGGAAATCGCCACCTACGAGCAGGAGCACCCCGTGCGGCGGAGCGCCTACCTGCCCAAGAAGACCAAATTCATCGGAATGAACGTCTCCCGCGAAGAGCGGCGCGAGCGCATAGAGCGCCGCCTGCAGGAGCGGCTCAAAGGAGGCATGGCGGATGAAATAAAAGCTCTCCTGGAGAGCGGAATCTCTCCCGAAGAGCTCATATATTATGGTCTCGAATACAAATTCGTGACCCGGTACGTCATAGGCGAAATCTCATATCAGCAGATGTACGACTCGCTTCTGGTTGCCATACGGCAGTTCGCCAAGCGGCAGATGACCTGGTTCCGGGGGATGGAACGGCGCGGAATAGAGATCGAATGGGTCGACCCTATACGGTCATGATCTCCTTCTCCTTGCTGTCCAGAATCTCCTCCACCTTCTTCACGAATTTGTCGGTGACCTTCTGAACTTTATCCTCGTCGTCCTTCTCAACATCCTCGGGAAGGCCCTCTTTCTGCAGTTTTTTGAGCGCGTCCATCGCGTCGCGGCGGGCGTTGCGGATGCTCACCTTGGCAATCTCGCCGGCAGTCTTGGACTTTTTGACCAATTCGCGGCGACGCTCCTCTGTAAGGGCGGGGATGTTGATGCGGATCACCTCGCCGTTGTTCTGGGGGGTAAAGCCCAGATTGGCGTCCATAATCGCCTTTTCAATGGCGTGGATCATGCTCTTGTCCCAGGGCTGGATAAGCATCGTCCTGGCGTCGGGAGTGGTGATGTTGGACATCTGCGGCAGCGGAGTGGCCGCGCCGTAATAGTTCACCATCACAGAAGAGAGCACATCGGGATTGGCCTTGCCTGCGCGCAGGGTGGCCATTTCTTCTTGAAGATGCGTCAGTGCGTCCTCCATCTTGAGCTCGGAAAATTCGAGCAGTTCGTCGGCTTTTTCTATCATAGTATTTCTCTCTAGTTAGTTATCTGTTGTTGACCACAGTGCCGAGACCGGTTTCGCCGGCGGCGATGCGCTCCAGAGTCCCTTCGCAGTTCATATCGAACACCACTATGGGGATATTGTTTTCGCGGCAGAGGGTGAATGCGGTGGCGTCCATCACCTTGAGGTTGTCGGCCACAGCCTTCTCAAAGGTGAGGGTCTCATAGCGCTTGGCATCGGGGTTCTTCTTGGGGTCGCTGTCGTACACGCCGTCCACCTTAGTCCCTTTGAGCAGGGCGTCGGCCCCGATTTCGCAGGCGCGCAGCGCAGCGGCGGAGTCGGTGGTAAAGAAGGGGTTGCCGGTGCCGCCGGCGATGATTGCCACCCCGCCGCGCTCCATAAACCGCACGGCGTCGTCCCGCACATAATAGCGGCACATCGGCTCCATCTTGGTGCTGGAGAAGACCTCCGCCTCCACTCCCGCCGACCTCAGGCAGAGCGAGAGCCCTATGGAATTTATCACCGTGGCCAGCATTCCCATCTGGTCGCCGTGGACGCGGTCGAAGCCCGACCCGACACCCGTGAGACCGCGGAATATGTTGCCGCCCCCCACTACAATCGCCACCTGGGTGCCACTTTTGGCCACCGAGGCTATCTGACGGGCAAACAGCGACATCGTGCCGCCGTCAAGCCCCTTTCCCGAGGCGCCGGCAAGCGCTTCGCCGCTCAGTTTGAGAAGAATCCTGTTATATCTCATATTATATAAATAGGGCCGGAGATGATTTTCGCCGGCATAATTCAAACAAAAATATTCAAAGATTATGTTATTTACAACTTTAGGATTAACTTTGCGTTGTTCAACCGAAAAAAGAAAACAACATAAAACTATGGCGAAACTCTTCACTTCTTCTATCGGCAAAAAGCTCATCATGAGCGTGTCCGGTCTGTTTATGATTCTCTTTTTGACTATGCACATGGCGCTCAATTTCACCAGCGTGTTCAGTGCAGAGGCATTTGAGAAGGTGTGCGAATTCATGGCGCTCCCCATCGTGACCCTCATGGTCCCGATTCTTGCAGCCGGCTTCATCTTTCATATAGTATATGCATTCATCATCACCGCCACCAACCTCAAGGCACGCGGCGGTGTCAAGAGATATGAGGTCTCCAACAAGGCAGCCACCGACTCCTGGGCAGCCAAGAATATGATCTGGCTGGGCCTCATCGTGCTCATCGGCCTTGGCCTGCACCTGACCCACTTCTGGTCCAAGATGCAGCTGGCCGACCTGACCGGCGGCACATCAGCCGACCCCAACGCCCTGCTGGGCACAGTGTTCGGCAGCTGGGGCCTGACGATCGTCTATCTGATCTGGTTCTTCGCCATCTGGATGCACCTCACCCACGGCTTCTGGAGCGCATTCCAGACCATCGGCTGGAGCAACAACGCATGGCAGAAGCGCACCAAAATCATCGGCATCGTGATTGTAACCATCATCATGCTGGGCTTTGCAATCGTCGCTCTGGCCGCCTGCCTCAAGGCTCACGGCATCATCGGCTAATTCTACTTGAGATAGCTCTCAATTATAGAGTCACATATAAACAGTTTGCTGCGGGGGATGCGGAGACGCTCCCCCGCTTCTTGTAATACCCCGCCGGCAGGCACCAGCGTCTTCTCCACTCCGCGCACAGTGCGCAGGCCCAGCATCACCCGCTCGTTGTAGATTTCCCTTTCTCCAAGCCTCTCGGAGCCTTCGACTGGATGCGAGCCAGCCTCCAGCGCCGCGCAGTAGCGTTCCACCGACGCTGGGTTCCAGAAGCGCAAGTCGCTGCCGTTGAACGAATGGGCCGCCGCCCCCAGTCCGAGATAGGGCTCACGGGCCCAATAGGCGCTGTTGTGGCGCGAGCAGAAGCCCGGCAGGGCAAAGTTGGAGATTTCGTACTGCTGATAGTCCGCCGTCTCCAGCTTCTCCTGCAGCAGGGCATACTGCTCTGCACAAACCTCCTGCTCCGGCTCGCGGTAGCCTCCCGTCTCTGCCAGACGCCAGAGGGCGCTCTCCTCGTCGATGCTCATCTGATATGCGGAGATATGCTCCGGGGCAAGGGCCACCGCCTGCTGCAGATTGTATTGCCACTGCTGCATCGAGAGGCCTTCGTAGCCGAATATCAGGTCGATGGATATGTTGCCGAAGCCTGCCGCGCGCAGAATGCCAAACGCCTCGCGTGCCGCGGCGGCGCTATGGCGGCGGTGCATCCACTTCAGATGGCTGTCGCAGAACGACTGCACCCCCATGCTGACGCGACTCGCACCGCATTCGCGGTAGAAAGCAGCCAGAGCGGGCCGCTCCACAATGTCTTCCGGATTCACCTCTACGGTGAATTCCTCCAGGGCCGCGAGATCAAAGCTGCCGCGCAGGGCGCCGCAGACGGCGCCGAATTCCTCCATCGACAGCTGCGAAGGGGTGCCGCCCCCAAAGTAGAGAGTCCTTATTGTCTCTCCGGGGGCGAAAAAAGAGCGCTGCAGCGCAATCTCGCGCCGCAACGCCTCTATGTATCGGGCGTGTCCGCCACCGGCGGAGCACAACTCGGAGTAGAATCCGCAATAAGTGCAGAAAGATGCACAGAAAGGGATATGGATATATATCCCGGCCAAATTACCTCAGGATAAGGTCGGCACTGCCCAGAGGGCCGTCGGTGCTGTAGACATCCACCGAATAAGTACCCTTGGTGTAGTTGCCGCCGGAGAAGTAGATGCTCATCTCCACCTCGCTGCCCTGATAGTCCACCTCGCGGGAGGCGCTGCTTATCATCTCCTCGCCGCCGCTGGTGAACATGCGCTGGTCGGAGGAGGTCATGAGTATGCCGTCGGGACCCTTAACGCGGATGTAAATCCTGCGGTAGCCCGACTTGGCTATGGAGTTCTCTATCAGAGTGAGGTCGGTGCGGAGCTTTACAACGCGGCTGCTGCGGTCGGTGACGTCGCCGCTGCCGTTGATGCCCACCAGGGCGATGCCGCGGGCCTTGAGCACGCTCCCCTTCTCCACCTGCTTTGCATACTGGTCGGTGGTGGTGCGCAGCTCGTCATATTTGCGGCGGCTGGCGTCGGCATCCTTCTTGGCCGCGGTGGCCTCTTCCCTCAAAGTGGTGTTGAGGTTGTTGAGGGAGTCGATCTGCACGATGTAGTGCCTCATTATGGAACGCATTGTGCCCAACTCGTTCTCGTATTTGCGTATCTGGGCGCGGTTGGTCGCCTCGGTCTTCTTGAGGCGCTCGATCATCTGGTCCACCTTCTCGCGCTCCACTGCAAGGGAGTCGGTGAGCAGGGTGCTGTTGACATACAGCGAGTCATAGTCGCTGCGCAGGGCCACCATCTGCTCGGTGAGGTCGGCCTTCTCTACCTTGAGCTGAGTCACTATCTTGCGGTTGTTGACCCAGATGGCAATGAGCACTATGAGCAGAATCCCCGCCAGCATTCCCAGCGCGATTATTATCTTTCTTAACTTTTCGGCCTGTTCCATAATTTCAATATATAGTCGCAAAAATAGTTATTTTTGCAATATACAATTCTTAAGCACCCGATAAAATGAAGTATCTCATCCGCTCTTTAAAGCAACTGCTCTACTTTGTGCTGATATTCGTCGTCTGCGTGGCGATTGTGCTGCTGCTCAACCACCAGAGCATATCGGCCGTGCCGCTGATGTTCCAGGAGGGGGCGCTGCTGCCCATCTGCCTCATATTCGTGTTCTTTGCAGCCATCTACCCGCTGGTGGGCTACAGAAAGAGCCACATCGCGATGGACGATGCCAATCTCTGGCCCGACTATCGGGAAGCCATACTGGAGGCGATGAAAAACGCCGGCTACAGCCTGAAGCAAGAGAGCGACACCCTGCTTAAATTCCGCTGCGACAGCGCCGGGGTGCGCATCTCCCGCAAGGGGGAGGACGCCATCACCTTCGAGCGCGACTCAGCCGACCCCGCCCGCGTGAACGTGGACGGCCCCACCCGCGACACTCTCCGCTTTGTGGGGGACGTATACTACATCTACCGCTGCAAACACCCTCAAAACCAGGATCGGCAATGAAAGTCGTCAAGCGATACGCCGACGCGATGAAGGCGCACATAGACCGCTCCCTGCTGGAGAGCGAGGGTATCGGGTGCGAAGTGCTGGGCGAGAATGTGATTTACAGCGGACTTGCCCCGGCCGCCAGCTATGCCATCGAGCTGGTCGCCGCCGACGAGGACTATGAGCGGGCAAAGAATCTCCTGTCCGCCTCGCAGAGCACCGAGTAGAAATCCTCTCCGAAGGCGGCCTCGATAGGTCCACGGAGGAACTGATACACCTTGACCCCCTCGCGGCGCCCCTTCTCGAACGCATCGCGGCAGAGCTCCCACCGGTGCAGGTTGAGCCCTTTGCTGCCGTCGGAAAAATTCACTACACGAATCGGATAGAGCCGGCACGAAATCGGCTTGCAGAAGGCGCACTTGCCCGTTATGCAGGCCCTCTCCACCGCGCACAGGCAGCTGCCGCCCTCGAAAAAAGCGTAGGCGCAGGGGTTGTCGGGACACTCCTGCACGATTTCCAACCCGCTATCGCGCCTCTCTTCGGCGCTCATCGGCATCAGCGGAGTCACCATGTCGCCGTCGCCGTCTATCTCAAAACACCCGGTGCGGCGCACCGTTTCCACCCCGGCTGGGGTCATAATGGGGCTATATGCCTCCCAGGCGCGCTCCAACTCCTCCGCCTCGGCCTCCTCCACGGGGGCGCCGCTCTCCCCCACCACGCAGCAGGCCCCCTTGCAGCGGGCGTAGTCGCAAGAGAAATATTCGGTGAAAAGTTCGTCGGAAACTATTATGTCGTCTATCTGGAGCATATATCAGAGGCTTTGTTGTTTGTGCAAATGTACATTTTTTTTACCTTTGCCATAATTGGCACATGTTGTGCTGATGCCCAATTCCGAATATCATTTTTACCTACATCATGAAAAAAATATTTCTCACTTTGGCTGTCGCATGCGCGACTTTCGGCTTTGCACAAGCCCAGGATATCGAAACTGCCGTAAACGCCTATAACGAGGCGGGCACAATTCTCAACGAAGGCAACGTTGCAGAAGCTCTCCCCAAATTCCTGGAGTGTCTTGAAATGGCCAAGGCCCTCGGAGATGAGGGCAGCAACGTGGTTTCCGACTGCCAGGCCATCATCCCCCAGATTTATATGAAGCTCGGCGAGGAAGCTGCCGAGGCCAGCGAATATGACACCGCCATCGAGAACTTCCGCAATGTGATCAAGACCGCCGAAGAATACGGCAACTGCGCAGACGAGCTGGAGCGCGCCGAGACACTGGTGCCCAAGATGCTTCTGGCAAAGGGCGGCGCTCTGCTCAACAACAAGAAGTTTGCAGAGGCTGCCGCAGCCTTCAAGGAGGTCGTGATTGCCGATACCACCAACACCACCGCAATGATGCGTCTGGGCCTCGCACAGATTGGCGGCGGCGACTTTGACTCCGCCATCGAGACCTTCACCGGAGCTGCCGAAGTTGCCGGAGAAGACACCAAGGATTACAAGGACGCCATGAAGCAGGTTTCCAACTGCTACCTCAAGAAGGCAGTAGCCTGCCAGAAGGCAAAGGACATGCGCGGTATGATGGAGAATGCACAGCATTCCGCCCAGGCCATGGACACCCCCAACGCAGAGAAGCTCATCGGCATCAGCGCCCTCAACCTCAAGCAGTATGATGTTGCAATCAATGCATTCGAGGCATATCTGGCACTCGCGCCCAACGCCAAGGACAAATCTCAGATCATCTATCAGCTGGCCACAGCATACGAAGGCCGCAAAGACCGCGCTAAGGCCTGCTCTTACTACAAGCAGATCGTAGACGACGCCAAGTTCGGCGCAGTCGCAAAATACAAGGTTGACGAGGAGCTTAAATGCAACCAGTAAAATTGGAACTGCTCGCCCCCGCGAGAAACAAGGAGATCGGCATCGCAGCCATTGACTGCGGTGCCGATGCCGTATATATCGCAGGCCCTTCGTTCGGGGCACGGGCGGCGGCGGGCAATCCGGTTGAAGATATCCGCAGCCTGGCCAGCCATGCCCACCGCTTCGGCGCAAAGGTATATGCCGCCGTCAACACCATCATCTACGAAGACGAGCTGCAGCAGGCGCAGCGGATGATATGGGAGCTGTACGATGCCGGGGTCGACGCCCTCATAGTGCAGGATCTGGGCATCACGCAGATGGACCTGCCCCCGATAGAGCTGCACGCCTCCACCCAGTGCGCCATCCGCACCCCGCAGCAGGCCGCGATGCTCGCTTCGCTGGGCTTTACCCGCCTGATCCTGGAGCGGCAGCTCTCGCTGGAAGAGATCCGCGCCATCAGGGAGGCGACAAGCTGCGAGCTGGAATTCTTTGTGCACGGGGCCATCTGCGTGAGCTACAGCGGCAACTGCTATCTGAGCCGCTGCCTGGCCGATCGCAGCGCCAACCGCGGCGCCTGCATACAGGCCTGCCGCAGCCTCTACGATGTCGCCACCGGCGACGGCCGCATACTCAAAAAGAACTGCAACATACTCTCTCCCAAAGATTACTGCCTATACGGCCGGCTTGCAGAGCTTGCCGGGGCGGGAATCTGCTCTTTCAAGATAGAAGGGCGGCTCAAGAGCGCCTCTTACGTCAAGAATATTGTGCGCCTCTACCGCAGAGGCCTGGACGATGTCATCGCCGCCGACCCCCGGTTTGCGGCCGCCTCCGACGGGCGCCTCGAGGGAGGATTCACCCCAAATGCCAGCGCCACGTTCAACCGGGGCTACACGGAATTCTTCATTGACGGCCGGCGAGGCAGCTGGCACAGCGCCGAGGGCTCCAAGTCGCTCGGGGAATATCTGGGCACCGTGGCACGCATCAGCGGCCCCAGGAACATTGTGCTGGATAGCCGGCTCAAGGTGAGCAACGGCGACGGCCTGGTGTTCGTCACCGGCGAGGGGGAGAACATCGGGATGCGGGCCGACGTGGTGCGCGGCAGCGAGATCACGCTCAAGGAGACCTCTAGCCTGTTTGCGGGTCAGAAGGTATTCCGCAACCTGAACATCCTCTTTGAGAAGGAGCTGCAGAGCAATATGCCCCGCCGCACCCTGGATGCCGAAATATGGGTGAACGGGGGCAGCGCCACGGCGCGCGACATCACCTCCGGGCTGCAAGCGACCCTGCCCCTGCCGCAGGACGCCCCGATTGCACAGAAGCCGCAGGCCGCCCTGGAGGGCATCGCCCGGCAACTGGGCAAGCGCTCCGGCATCTTCGACTTCCGCTGCACGGCGGTGGAGCAGTCCCCCGCTCTGTTCTACAGCGCCGCATCGCTAAACGCCTTGCGCCGCGCTCTTGCCGAAGAGCTGGAGCGGCTGCGGCTGCAGAGGTTTGCAGAGCAAAAAGCCCAAGCGGCGCAGGCCGCGGCGGCAAATGTGAAGGCTGCCTCAGAAAAGATTGCCGCAGGAGAGCCTCTCAATCCCGGCATCAGTCGCGGCAGGGCCACCTACAGCGCCAACTGCGCCAATTCCCTGGCGAGGAAAGTGCTGCTCGGCTGCGGATTCGATGCGGTGGACGACGCCTACGAAATAGACCCTCCGCAAGGCGCCGCCCTGATGCGGAGCCGCTATTGCATCCGATACGAACTGGGGTTCTGCCCCAAGTTCAACCCCGGCTGCAAGTTGCCCGGAGCGCTGTTCCTGCTCAATTCGGGGCGCCGGCTGCAGCTGGAATTCGATTGCAAAAGATGCGAAATGGTTATATCTTTGTGAGATTATGCGCTTTAGTGAGATATACGGCAACCAGACTCTGGGCGAGAGGCTTCGCAAAATGGTAGACGAAGACCGCCTGGGCCACGCCCTGCTGTTTGTGGAGCAGGAGGGCATGGGGGCGCTGGCCTTTGCCATAGCCCTGTCGCAATATCTCAACTGCAGCAGCCACAGGGGTGGCGACAGCTGCGGCGAATGTCCCAGCTGCAACCGACACCAGAAGCTCACCTACCCCGATCTGCACTTTGCATTTCCCGTGAGCGCCACCTCAAAACTCTCCGACCAGGAGAAAAAGCACCCCATAAGCAGCTACTTCCTGCGCGACTGGAGCGCCCTCACCCTGCAGAACCCCTATTTCTGCAGTCAGCAGCTCACCGCCGCCCTGGGGATGGAAAACAAGTCGGGAGTCATATCGGTGAACGAGGCGCGGGAAATCACAAACACCCTCTCCCTGCAGCCCTTTGAGTCGCAATACAAGATTGTGGTGATATGGGAGGCGGAAAAGATGAACATCGACGCCGCCAACAAGTTGCTCAAGCTGCTTGAAGAGCCCCCGGCAGGCACCCTGTTCCTGCTGGTGACCCACAAAGTGGAGAAGATGCTCGCCACTATAATCTCCCGCTGCCAGGTCATCACACTGCAGCCGATGGAGCGGGGCGAGATGGCAGAGATACTCTCGCAGCGGCTGGGAATCAGCAGCGAGGATGCCCAGAGCGCGGCGGCAGCGGCCTCGGGCAGCATCGGCAAGGCATTTGCCGCGGCAGAGAGCGCCCGTGCGGGGAGTGACATCGAAGATCTGGTGCTCGCCTTTGTGGAGGCGGCCGCAAGCCGCTCGCTCTCGTCCGCGCTCAAGGTCTCCGACTCCATAGCCGCCTTGGGACGCGACCGGCAGAGGCAATGGTGCATAAGCGCAGAAGAACTCGTCCGCAAAATGTTCTGCTTCTCCCAGAATCTGGAGCAGATCGCATTTGCGGGGAGAAAAGAGGCAGAATTCATCAAGCGGACAGCCCCCGGCATCAAAAAAGGGTTCTACAGCAAGGCATTCATGGCGATTGACGCCGCCCTGCGCCTGATTGACGCCAACGTGAACGCGAAACTGATTTTCGCAGACCTGGCCAACCGCTTTTACATATATATTTAAGCACAATGGACTACTACGACAATAGATTCGACTGCTCCCGCGGATGCAGGGTGGAGCGCGACGACACCGGACTGCTGCAGGTCGACTACAAACCGGGCTGCTGCAAGCTCTCAGACTTTGACTATCTGGACAATCTGGACCCCGAAAAATACCGGGAATACTACGAAGTCCGCTTTAAGAACACCCGCAAGGTGATTTTCCGCAACGACTCCGGACAGCAGCTCAAGGCGGGCGACCTGGTGATTGTGGAGGCGACCAACGGCCACGATCTGGGCATAGTGACCCTCTGCGGCCCCGTGGTGCTGCGCCAGATGGCAAGGCGCCGCATCAACCCCGAGACCTATCAGTTCAAAAAAATCTACCGCAAGGCCAAGGCTCTGGACGTAGAGCACTGGCAGGAGGCCATCGCACGCGAATACAGCACCATGATTCGCTCGCGCCAGCTGGCGGCCCGCCTCGGCCTCAAGATGAAGATCGGCGATGTGGAATTCCAGGGAGACGGCACCAAGGCCATCTTCTACTACATTGCAGACGAACGCGTGGACTTCCGCCAGCTCATCAAGGACTTTGCGGAAGAGTTCCACATCAGGATAGAGATGAAGCAGATCGGCGCCCGCCAGGAGGCGGGGCTCATCGGCGGCCTGGGTGTATGCGGCAGGCCTCTGTGCTGCTCCAAGTTCATATCGGACTTCAAGTCCATCACCACCGCCGCAGCCCGCTGCCAGGACCTGGCCCTCAACCCGCAGAAGCTGGCGGGGCAGTGCAGCAAGCTCAAATGCTGCATCAACTTTGAGGCCTCAACCTACATCGACGCCCGCAAGAGGCTGCCCGACGTGCGCGAGCCGCTGGATCTGAGCGACGGTCTGGCATATCTGGTGAAGACTGACGTGCTGATGGGGACCATGTGGTTCTCGTTTGACAAAGGGAATATGGCCAATATGTTCCCCCTCTCCGCCGATCAGGTGCGGCAGATAATCGACCTCAACCGCCACGGATCAAAGGGCGACTCGGTGATCGAGAGCGCCAAGGGCGACGACACCCCCGACTTTGTGACCGCAGTGGGCGACGACAGCATCACCCGCTTTGACTCCGCCGGCAAGAAGCGCTCCCGCGGGGGGCGTTCGCGCGGCGGTCGCAAGGGCGACGACAGCGCCAAAGGTCGCGGACAGGGCCGCAAGGGCGACGAAGCCCGCGCAGCCGATGCACAGGATGCCGGCGGCGAAGGCCAGAACGGCGGCCAGAAGCGGGAAAACCGCCAGGGCCGGGGCGACGGCCGCAGCCGCCAGGATGCTGCCCCCCGCAGCGAAGGGGGCGAAAGAGGCTCCAGACGCGGAGGCGAGCGGCGCGGCGATGACCGCCGCAGAAGCGCCCAGAATGCAGGAGCGGCTGCCGGCGGCGAAAGAGGCGAGCGCACTGCAGCGGGCGGCAACGCAGACAACAATAACGGCGAGCGCCGGGGCCGGAGCGGAGGCGAGCGGCGCGGCGATGACCGCCGCAGAGGGCCCCAGAACGCAGGCGAGCGCAGAGAGGGCCGGGAACGTCGCGAAGGACGCGAAAAGCGTGAAGGCGGCAGCCGCGAACGCCGTGAAGGAAGCGAAGGCGGCCGTCACACAGAAGCACCCCACACCAATGAGAGCGCCTCTTAAAGCCCTCGCCGCGGCAGTGGCTACCATCCTGGCGGCCGGCGCCTGCGACTACCCCTACGAGAACTTCTCGCTGGCGCAGGACCTCACCCCGGAAGAGCTGCGGCAGGGGGTCAGCTTTGACTTCCCGATGGATTCCGGCTATACCTACACCGCCATCGTCGCCTGCCGCGTAGATGCCGCCGCAAGCGTAAAGCAGAGCGTGGAGCTCAATTTCAACGTAATATCCCCCAATTTCAACTCCTACACCGAGACGGTGAGCTTTCCCCTGGTGAGCAATGTCCGCCAGCAGAAAGCCCCGGGAGAAGATGCAGAAATACTATTCAAGAGGCGCGGCAGCAATCTCGACAACCAATGGGGCTGGCGCCGCGGCATTGAGTGCGACAGCGTGCCGGGCCGCTGGCGCGTGATAATCTCGGTAAAGGATTCCACCGACCTGGGCCGGGTAAAAGCCCTGGGATTTTCATATAAAGGCCAGAAGAATGAGCAAGAACAAACTCTATAAATTCGCGCAGAACGAAACATTTTCATGTCTTATCCAGCCCCCCACAGAGCTGATGCTCTCCGGGGAACACCCCCTCAAGGGGCACTGGAACAGCGATGTATTCCACAACGACCGCCCGATAGTGCTGGAGCTGGGCTGCGGCAAGGGGGAATACACCATCGCCCTGGCGCAGCGAAACCCGGATGTGAACTACATCGGGGTGGACATCAAGGGGGCCCGTCTCTGGAAAGGGGCCAAATTCGCCACTGAAAACGCCCTGCCCAACGTGGCCTTCCTGCGCACCCGAATCGACTTCATAAAGGCGATTTTCGCCCCTTCAGAGGTGTCAGAAATCTGGATAACCTTTGCCGACCCGCAGCCCAAGAGCCCCAACCGCCGCCTCACATCGCCGGTGTTCCTGGACCGCTACCGTGCATTTCTCAAGGAGGGGGGCGTCGTAAACCTCAAGACCGACAGCCAGCTGCTGCACGAATACACCCTGGAGGTTGCGCGCAGCCAGAATCTGGAGATTATCGAGGCCAACAACGACATCTACGGCAGCGGCCGCGTGAGCGAAGATGACATTCTGAATGTAAAGACTTATTACGAGCAGAAATTCCTGGCGGAGGGACTTCCCATCACCTACGCCGCCTTTCGTCTGAAATAGGGCTATTTATTGCGCAGCGTGAGGCTCTCGGCAAGCGAGGAGAGCAAATCGCGCGCCCGGCAGTGGGCAAATGCATCCAGCGCCGCCACGGCGGCCGACGTCTGCTCCCGGAGCATCTTCTGGGCATACCCGATGCCGTCGTATTTCTGCACAAAGGGCAGCACCCCGTCATATGTTCCCGCATCCACATCGCAGAGCAGGCTCTTGCGCTCCGCTTCCGGCGCATTCTGCAGCGCCCCTATCAGCGGGATGGTGATTTTACGCTCCTTTATGTCCTGTCCTGTGGGCTTGCCTATTGCCAGCTGGGGCGAATAGTCCAGAATGTCGTCGCGCATCTGGAACGCCAGTCCGAGATGGTAGGCAAACTCGCCCGCCGCGCCGATTTGGGCCTCGTCGCAGGTGACGCTGTGCACGCCGCTCTTCATTGCAGCGGCAAAAAGAGAGGCCGTCTTGTGGGCTATGATATAGATGTAGTCGCCGTAGGTGGTGTCCAGCGCCGACGCCTTTTCTATCTGGAACATCTCCCCTTTGGCA
This sequence comes from bacterium, assembly GCA_963637965.1. Taxonomy (GTDB): domain Bacteria; phylum Bacteroidota; class Bacteroidia; order Bacteroidales; family UBA932; genus Equibacterium. The sequence goes on along the minus strand of CAVHPI010000002.1, from coordinate 34,794 downwards.
AGGTCGCCCAGGCAGATGGTGAAATAGCGGAAGATTTCCGAATCTCCGGTGTCCAGCAGCACAGACACTCCGCGCGAGAGCCAGTAGTCGCCCACCAGCACCGCGGCGGTGGGGTTGAGCAGAGCGTTCAGGGTGGGGAATCCGCGCCGCACGCTGCTCTCGTCGGCCACATCGTCGTGCATTAGAGTGGCGGTGTGTATCATCTCGGAGGCCACGGCGCACCGGATGCTGTTGCAGTTGCACTTGCCCCCCGCAAGGCGGGCGAAAAGCAGGCAGAGCATGGGGCGCAACTGCTTGCCTCCATGCTCCGCTATGTAATGGTTGACCTTGTCAAGAATGTTGACGTCAGAGACTATGGACTCCTCGAAAAGCTTCTCAAAAGCCTCCCAGTCCTCTGCGAGATATGTCTTGACAGATGCGAACATCAGAAAAGATATGCGAGTGAAAACTGCAGGCAGCGGGCGTTGCGCCGCTCGATGCCGGCAACCTGATCCTTATATTCGCTCAGGTCTGCGACCGCTCCGAAATTCCAGTTGTATGTGAGCGAAAGCTGGAGCATGTTCATAAGGTCCAGGCCGCCGCCCACGGAAATGCCGTATTCAAAACGGTTGGCGTTGGATGTTACATTGCCCAGCGCCCCTCCGGCGTCGGTGTTGCTGGTGGTGTTGGAAAAATTATAGCCGATGCACGGGGCGACCTGCAGAAAAGGGCGCAGAACCACAAGGTCCAGCCCCCACTGCAGGTTGACCGGCATCTCCAGATAGCTCATCTTCCAGTTGGTAAGGTCGTCCACACGGGTGCCGCGCACATTGTAGAGCAGCTCGGGCTGGAGCTTGAACCCGTTCCAGGAATCGGTGCGGAAGCCCGCGCCGATGTGGTAGCCGGTGAAGTTCTTGAAGAACGACCCGCCCAGAATCTCTCCGGAAATGACGCTCCCCACATCCTGGTTCAGGTCCATGTTGGAATTGGAGAGCCCCGCCTTTACCAGAAAGCCGCCGGCAAAGGCGTTGCAGCAGAGCATCAGCGCCGCAAGAAGCGAGACAACCTTTTTCATGACCTACAGCAGCGAATTGAGTTTATCCACAAAGTTGCTCTTGGGATTGACCCCGACAAGGCGGTCCACCAGCTTGCCGTCCTTGAAAAAGAGGAAGGTGGGGATGTTGCGGATGCCCATCTGCGCAGAGAATTCCGCAGACTCGTCCACATTGCACTTTGCCACTATGGCCTTGCCCTCGAATTCGCCTGCAAGCTCGTCCACCACCGGACCCATGGAGCGGCAGGGGCCGCACCAGGGTGCCCAGAAGTCAACCAGCACCGGTTTTCCCGAATTCAGAAGTTCGGAGAAATTAGCATCATTGATTACTTGTGCCATATTCTTGTCTTTTGTTCGTTAAACAGTCTGTTCTATGTTCCAGACGAAGGCTCTCACGCCCACCTCCGGGTTGCGCAGATCCAGTTTGCGCACAGTCAGCAGCAGCTCGTCCACCTTGCTGTCGTCCACCACCGTCATCACCGCAGAGTTCATCTCGGGCCAGGCGTGGGTCCCGCGGCGGGGTTCGCCGCCGTTGGTTCCGCGCCCCTGCACCTGCTCGAACATGGTGAAGCCGGCTATCTTGAGCTCGTCCAGCAAATATTCAACACGGGCTGTGTTTGACTGGTTAAATATAATAAAAACCGCTTTCATAGACTATTTTGTTTGAGATTCGGCATTGGGGTCGATTTGCATGAAGATGAACTCCTTGCGCTGCTTCTCTTCGTTGGCGCGCTCTCCGTGGCGGCTCAGTATCGCATAGAATACCGGCACCACCACCAGGGTAATCACGGTGGACACCAGCAGACCGCCGATGACCACGATGCCCATCGGGCGCCACATCTCGCTGCCCTCACCCGAGCTCAATGCCATGGGGAGCATACCCAGCAGGGTTGTAAGTGCGGTCATAAGCACAGGACGCAGACGACTGTGGCCGGAGCGGACAATCGCCTCGTTAAGCTCCAGACCGCGGTCGCGCATCAGGTTGATATAATCCACCAGCACGATACCGTTCTTGACCACGATGCCGGTGAGCATGATGCCTCCCAGCGCACCGATGATATCCAGGGATGTATGGGTTATGAGCAGAGCCACAATCACGCCGGTCACCGCAAACGGGATGGAGAGCATAATGATGGCAGGCTTGCTGAATGATCCGAACTGCGATGCCATCACCACATAGATGAGCATCAGAATCAGGCAGAGCAGCATCACCATGTTGCCGAAGGTCTCCTGCTGATCTTCATAGTCGCCCGCAAGGACATAAGTGACGCCATTGGGCATATTGATGCCCTGCATAACCTCCTGAACCTGGCCGGCCAGTTCGCCCAGCGAGATGTTGTAGGGGGTGATGCTGACGCTGACATAGCGCTGGCGGCTCTTGCGCTCGATTTTGGGCGGCGCAAAATATTCGCTCACCGACGCAATCTCGCCCAGCTTGACCTTGCCGCCCGCAGGGGTGGGGATCGTCAGGTCAAGGATGTCGGAGATGCTGTTGCGGTTCTCCTCCTTGAGGCGCAGCACGATGTCATACTCGTCGCCGTCCTCTTTGAGGTAGCTCACGGTGAGGCCGTTCACGCGGTTGCGGACATAAGACGAGACTGCGGAGGAACTGAGCCCGAGGGCGGAGACTTTCTCCTTGTCCACCACTACGTTCAGCTCGGGGCGGTCCTTGTCGCGGCTTATCTTGATGTCGCGGGCTCCCTTGACCTTCTCGCTTATGGTGCGGCTCACCTCGGATGCCACGATGTTGGTGGCGTCAAAGTCGTAGCCGTAAATCTCTACATCCACCGTGGAGGCGCCGCTGCCTGTGCCCATACCGCTGGAGACGACGCACTGATAGCGCACAATCTCGGGATATTTGGCAATCTCTTCGCGCAGCACCTCGGCAATCTCGAAGATCGAGCGCTCGCGCTCTTTCTTCTTGACGCACACGACGGTCATCGAAATGGTGCTGTTGGTTGTGGAGCTGAACAGGGCGGAGACGCCGCTGTCGTCGTTGGTGCCGGCCGTTGTGGCCACGCGCTCCATCTCGGGCACGAGCTCGCGGAAGCGGGCCTCCAGAGCGCGGGCCGTCTTGAGGGTCTGCTCTATCTTGGTGCCGTTCTGCAGCTCGATGTTCACGCTGATGCGGTTGTTGTCGCTCTGCTGCATGAAGTCGGTGCCGATGGAGCCGTTGAACACGAATATCAGCGAACCGAAAAAGAGCAGGAAGGTCACAATCAGAGTGCCCGCCTTGTGGTGGAGGCAGAAGTTCAGAACCTTGGCGTAGAAGTTGTCGATCTTGTCCAGCATCCCCACAACTATACGCTTGTACCAGCCCTTTTTCTCGTCTATCTGAATCAGGCGGCCCTTCTCGTCCACCTCAACCTTGCGGGGCTTGAGCAGTTTGGAAGCGAGCATAGGGGTCAAAGTGATTGCCACCACTGCCGACATCGCCACCACGATGGTCACGATCCAGCCCAGCTCCTTGAACAGCATGCCCGCCATGCCGGTGAGCAGGGTCAGGGGGATGAACACCGCCGCAATCACCAGCGTGGAGGCGATAACGGAGACCCACACCTCATTTGTGGCGTAGATTGCCGCCTCACGCGGCGACGCCCCCCGGTCTATGTGCTTGGTGATGTTCTCCAACACCACAATGGCATCGTCCACCACCATACCGATGGCCACGGTGAGCGAACTCAGCGAAATGATGTTGAGCGAGCTGCCCGACGCCCAGAGGTATATGAAGCCCACCACCAATGTGATGGGGATGGTGACCGCAATGATGAAGGTGGTGCGCCACTGCCCCAGGAAGAAGAATACCACCAGCACCACAAACAGCAGCGCATAGGCGATGGATTCCTCCAGGGAGTAAATGGAGTCCTCGATCTCTTCTGAAGTATCGTAGAGCACCGTTATCTCGATGTCCTGAGGGAGGGTCGACTTGAGGCGGGCCATCTCCTCGCGCACATCGCGGCAGATTTTAACGGTGTTGGCGTCGGTCTGCTTGGTGATGCGCAGGCTCACTCCGTCGCGACCGTTGATTTTCTCGTCCAGCGAGAGGTCCTTGATGGTATCGCGCACAGTGGCCACATCCTTCACGAACACCTTGCGGCCGTCGGCGGCGGTGGTCACCACGATGTCCTCTATCTCGCGGCTCTGCAGGTACTCGCTGCGGATCTGCAGGTTGTACTGCTCCTTCTCCATCTTGACCACGCCGCCCGTCACATTGATATTGTTGCTGCTGACGGCCGTGCCTATGGTCTCCATCGGGATTCCGAAGGCATCCAGCTTGGTCTGGTCGACATCAATGTAGACATATCGCTCGGGTGCGCCGGAAATGGAGATGTTGCCGATGCCGTCCACGCGGTTCAGCTGGGGCACCATCTGGTCGTTCAGGATCTTTTCAAGTCCGGGATAGCTCTCCTTGGCGGTGATGGAATATGTCAGCACCGGCATAGATGAGGAATTGAACTTGAATATGTAGGGGTTGGTGCAGCCCGAGGGGAGGTTGTCCTTGAGCATATCGACATAAGAGCGGATGTCGTTCACCGCTTCGTTCACGTCGGAGCCCCACTCCATCTCAAGCATAACCATAGAGTAGTTGTCCTTGGAGGTGGAGGTAAGTTTCTTGAGGTGGTCAACCGAGTTGAGGTTGTTTTCTACCAACTTGGTGACGTTGGCCTCGACTTCGGAGGCGCTGGCACCGGGGTAGGTGGTCATCACCGTAATGTAGGGCGGATCCATCTGGGGGAAGCGGTCGATCGGAAGCTGCAGAAACGCAAAGATGCCGATCACGACCACCGCCACATACACGAGGATCGTCGTTACGGGATTGTCAATCGCTGATTTATAAATACTCATCCCTTCAGAATTCTGTTAGTTGGCTTTGGAAATTTCGAGGCGGATGCCGTCCACAAGCTTCTCGGCGCCGGTGGTCACTACCTCAACGCCCTGCTTGATCTCGTCTGCGATGACCTCGATGCGGTCGTCGTAGCGCTCGCCTATCTGCACGAACACACGCTTTGCCACGCCGCCGTTGTTGATGTACACATACCGGTCATTGGCACCCGTGAGCTTCTGCACCGACTGGTAAGGGACCAGCAGGGCTGTGCTCTTGCCCAGCTCAAGCGAGGTGTGGGCATACATGCCGGGGCGGAGACGCTCGTCGCCGTTGGGGATGCGCACCTTCACATTGAAGGTGTGGGTGGAGGCGTCGATTGTGGGATATACTATCTCGATGGTTGCGGGGAAAACGGTATCGGGGTAGATGTCGCTGCGGACATTTACCTTCATGCCGGCCTTTATCACGGGGTAGTAGGTCTCGGGAACCGCCATCAGCGCCTTGAGGGTGTTCACCTGGGTCAGCTCCAGAATCGCCTGGCCGCTGTACAGCTCGCCGTCCTCATAGTTCTTGGCGGAAATCACGCCGGGGAACTGCGCTTTTACAAAGGTGTTCGACTCGAGGAATTTGAGGTTCTCCTCGGTCTGGTCGTAGCTGAGCTTGGTCTGGTCGTAGGTCTGCTGGGAGACGGCGCCAGAAGCCACCAGAGTCTCCATGCGGCTCAGCTCCAGCGCCAGGTTGGCAAAGCTGAGCTTGGTGGTGTTATACTGCTGCTGGTCCATGCGCACCAAGTTGGCGCCGCGGGCCACGCGGGAGCCCACTTCCACATAGATGTGCTCGATGCGCCCCGTCACGCTGGGGGCGACGCTCATGGTTTCGTAACCCTCGAGAGTGGTGGACACCTCGATCGTGCGCATCACCTCACTGGGGGCGAGAACGGTGGTTTCCACCAGCTCCGAGCGCTCTGCAGTGCCCGCCGCCTCCTGGCTCTGCTGTTTGCAGGATACTGCGGCAAGGGTCAGCGCGCAAGCCATCAAAACTGAAATCTTCTTCATATATCGTTGTTGTATTATTTATTCAAAAGTTTTTCAAGTGCTATCTGCGCATTAAGGAAATCCATTATCGACTGCACATAAGAGCTCTGCGCGGTGATAAGGTTTGTGGCCGTGTTGGTCAGATCAAGGGCGGAGGAGTAGCCCTGCTCGTAGCGCAGCGAGATGTTGTCGAACACGCGCTGGGTCACGTCAATGTTCAGCTTCTGCGTGTTATAGGTCTCGTAAGCGGAGCTCAGGTTGTAGCAGAGCTGGCTGTGCTGCACCTTGAGCGACTGCTCGGTGTCGTGCAGGGTGTTCCGCTGCTTCTCGTAGGAGAGGCGGGCCGCCTCTATCTGCTTGTTCTGCTGCAGGGAGCTGAACAGGGGCACGGAAACGGTCACGCCCACCATGTTCGGCGGGGTCATGTTCATCGTCTGCGCATCGCTCAGATACTCCTTGAGGCTGTACTGATGATATGCCGAAAGCGTGGGTGTCGTGCCCAGCTTGGCCGCCTCCAGCTGCTTTTTGGAAAGCTCCGTGTTCTTGCTGGCCAGCTGCCACGAATAGTTGCGGCTCAGGTCAAACTCCTCTCCCAGCAAATCCGAGTACCCCTCGAGCGACATCAGTGCGTCCAGAGGATCTGTGAGCTGTATCTTTGTATTGACATCCACATCCAGCAGCAGGCGCAGGGAATTGTAGGTCGCCTCCAGGCTGCGGTTGGTGCTGGCGATGCTGTTCTGCAGCTGCGCCACCTGCACCGCAATCTGGTCGGCGGCGGTCTGCTCGCTGGCGCCCACCTTGACCGAGGTCAGGGTCATGTTGTGGAGGCGGTCCAGGCAGTCCAGGTTATTCTGCAGCAGGCGGACAATCTCGTCTGACACGAGGGCCGAGAGGTAGAGGGTCTTGACCTGCGAGGTGATGTCCTGCTCGCTCTGCGCCAGGGTGATGTCAGACATCTTGCGGGAAATGCCGCTGATTTGAGCGTTGACCAGCATCGCCCCGCTGAAGGCCACGCTGGTGCGGATACCCATCGTGACGCTGGGGGGCATCTGGATGGTCATCCCGCCCAGATCCATCGCGTAGCCGCAATAGTCGGAGTAATCGCCGCTGGCTGAGACCTGCGGCAGCATCGAGGCGATCGCGGCCCACTTGTTTGCCTGGGCTATCTTCACGTCCAAGCCGGCGTTGGCAAGTGTGTTGTTGCGCTCTACCGCCATGTCAGTCGCTTGCTTGAGCGACAGGGAGAGAGTTGTTTCTTGGGCAGAAACATTACGGGCGGCGACTGTCACTGCAAGCAGAATCTGCACGGACAGCACCACCCTTTTGATGTTAAATGTCATATATTTTTCCGATTTAAACCGCGCGTAGGCTGCAAATTGCATACCACATCGCAAGCAAATCAGAATCAGTCGAATATGTGGCTCAAGCGCCTGTTTGCCTCTACAAAGCGCTCCTCGTCGAACTTGAACACCTTGCGGTCGTAGGTATAGATGCCGTTGAGCTCCGACTCACAGTCTGTGGTCTGAGTGTAGATTGCGCCGGAGATGTCCATATTGTCCACATTTCTGATTATCTGACGCACCAGCTCCACATATTTGTCGGTGAGGGTCTTGCTGTCCTTTATCAGGCGATAGCCCCAGCCGTCGCTCTCCCAGGTGTGCTCGGGAATCCGCAGGCCCAGACCGCCATATTCTCCCATCACCACTATAAACTCCTTGTGGGGTGTGGTGTATGGCAGCGGCGTCGTGGAATAGTTGTGGAAGTCCATCACATCGCCGCAGGGATAGAGATTGCCGCCGCTGGCGGCATTGACCAGGCGGGTGGGATCGTGCAACTTGGTGGCGGTGGCCACCTCAACGGTGTTGAACTGCCCCCAGGCCTCGTTAAAGGGGACCCACATTATGATGCTGGGGTGGTTGTGCAGCTGGCTCATTATGCCCTCCCAATCCTTGTGGTACTGCTTGATGCTCTCGGCGCAGCGCAGAGTGTCGCTGCCCGGCTGAGGGAGAAAATCGGTGAGTCCCACCCACTCGGGGCTTGAGGCATAGTCGCCTGCAGGCATATCCTGCCAAACCATCACGCCCAGGCGGTCGCAGTGGTAGTACCAGCGGTCGGGCTCCACCTTCACGTGCTTGCGGATGGTGTTGTAGCCCAGCTCTTTGGTGCGGCGGACGTCAAACTCCAGAGCCTCGTCGCTGGGGGCGGTGTACAGGCCGTCGGGCCACCAGCCCTGGTCCAGCAGGCCGTTGGAGAATATCGGCTTGTTGTTGAGGGCGATGCGCAGCTTGCCAAAGCTGTCGTAATTTGCAGAAACCTTGCGCATTGCGGCGTAGCTGGAGACTTCGTCCACCTTCTTGGAGCCGTCGCGCACCACAATCTTGAAGTCGTAAAGGAAGGGGTCGTCGGGACTCCAGAGCTTGGGCTCCCTGATCTTGATGTTGATGTCGGAACCTGCGGCGCCCTTGCCTGAAGCCACCTGGCTCTTGCCGTCAAAAATCTTGACCTCGACCTCCCCCTTGCCGGTGGAGGTTGCGGCGTTCACGGTAAAGGTGTTCAGATCCAGATAAGGGGTTATCTTGAGGTCCTCTATATGGGTCTCTGACACCGGCTCCAGCCAGATTGTCTGCCAGATGCCGCTCACGGGACTGTAGAAGATGCCCTTGGGGTTCATCCTCTGCTTGCCGATTGCGTGATATTCGCCGTCGGTGCGGTCGGTCACGGTGATTTTTATCTCGTTCTCACCCTTCCTGATGTATTCGGTTATATCCTCGCTGATGGCGGTGAAGCCCCCCTTGTGCTTGCGCACATACTCTCCGTTGATCTCTATCTCGCTGATGCAGTCAATGCCGCCGCAGTTGAGAAGCACGTGCTGCTTGAGATACTTGGAGGGAAGGTCCACCGTTGTCTTGTAAACTATTACAGAGTCGGCGCCGAGGCTCTCGCCCACGCCGGAGAGGGCGCTCTCCACGGGAAAGGGGACCAGAATTTTACCTGAAGAGAGGCTGGTCTTATAGTCCCAGAGGCCGTTGAGGTTGATCCAGTTTTTACGCACCATCTGCGGGCGGGGATATTCGGGCAGCACATTGCCCGGATCCAGCGTCTCACCCCATTCGGTGAGGATATGGTCTCCCGCCGGAGCCCAGTCGTAAGTCTGAACGGATTCATTACAAGCCGCCGCCACAATCAGTGCAGAAAGCAGCGCAAGGTATCTTTTCATATCGGTAACCAATTGTCTATAAAAAAATAAAAGATTAGTCACAAAACTAATCTTTTATTTTCAAATATGTAACTGTTTGTTTAGTCGCTCAGAGAGAAGCGGCAGAAAGCTACAACCTTGGCCTCTGCATCGACGCTCTTGATGTAGTCTTTCACGCTGATCTTGTCTCCCATCACAAACTCCTGATTCTCAAGAGTCTGCTCTTTGAAGAACTTGGCCAGACGACCCTTGGCGATGTTCTGGATCATACCCTCGTTGAGGTTCTCGGCCTGAGTCTTGGACACGGTTGCGATAATCTCGCGTGCCTGAGCTGCCTGAGCCTCTGTGAGCCAACCCTTAGCGGTGTTGGATGCGATATGGTCCTCGCTGTCGCAGTGTGCGGGGTTGATGCCCGCCTTCTTGAGAGCGTTGTCCACAGCCTTGCGGATCTGCTCTTCGCGGGTCTTCTCGATTGCGATTTCCATCTCCTGCTTAACCACGTTCTCGGGAACGTGAGCCTCATCCACAGCGACGGGCTTCATAGAAGTCACCTGCATTGCGACGTGCTTTGCCAGATCTGCGGAAACCTCCTTGTTGAAGGCCACGATGGCGCCGTCCTTGTGGGTAAAGTGCACGTATGCACCGATATACTCGCCCTTGAGGCTTGCGTAGTATGCGATGGTGTGCTTCTCGCCGCATTTGCCTGTCTGCTCCATAACTGCCTCCGAAACTGTCTGGCCGTTGGCCATCTTGACAGCCTCAAGAGCCTCTTTACTCTCGGGGAGAGCTGCGATTGCAGCCTCGGCTACAGACTCTGCAAGGGTCTTGAACTCGGCGGTAGCCGACACGAAGTCGGTCTCGCAACCGAGGCTCACCAGAATTGCGGTCTTGTTGTCGGGAGAAATCTTTGCGATGACTGCACCTTCGGTGGTCTCGCGGTCTGCGCGCTTAGCGGCTACAAGCTTGCCTTTCTCGCGGATGATTTCCTGTGCACGGGCAAAATCGCCCTCGGCCTCTACAAGGGCCTTCTTGCAGTCCATCATACCGGCGCCGGTCATCTTGCGCAGCTTTGCGACATCTGCTGCTTTAATTTCCATCTCGATAGAAGTTTTTTCGGTTAATAATTACTCGGCTGCAGCCTCCGTTGCGCTCTCTGCTGCCTCAGCAGCCTTGGGAGCCTCTGCCTCTGCGGCCTCTGCCTTGTGGGCTGCGCGGCGGGGACGCACCTTCTTTGCGCGTGCCTCGTCGTCATCGCCCTGCTCGGCCTCTTTGTCCTTGTCCATCTGACGCTCTGCAAGACCCTCGGCGATAGCGGCGCAAACTGCATCCATCACGATAGAGATGGACTTTGCGGCATCGTCGTTTGCCGGTATTACATAATCAATGTTTGTGGGATCGCAACAAGTATCAACCATTGCAAATACCGGGATGTTGAGGCGGTTGGCCTCTTTAACTGCGTTGATCTCCTTCTGGACGTCGACTACGAAGAGTGCGGAGGGAAGGCGTGCGAGATCCTTGATGGAACCGAGGTTCTTCTCGAGTTTGGCCTTCTGACGGTCGATCTGCAGACGCTCGCGCTTTGCCAGAGTGTCATAAGTGCCGTCTTCCTTCATCTTGTCGATGTTGGTCATTTTCTTGACAGCCTTGCGGATGGTGGGGAAGTTGGTGAGCATACCGCCTGCCCAACGCTCAGTTACATAAGGCATATTCACTGAAAGTGCCTTTTCTGCAACGATATCCTTGGCCTGTTTCTTGGTGGCTACGAAGAGCACCTTGCGGCCCGAACGGGCCAGCTGCTTGAGTGCCGCTGCAGCCTCATCTATTTTAACTACCGTCTTATGCAGGTCGATGATGTGGATCCCGTTCTTCTCCATAAAGATGTACGGAGCCATTTTGGGATTCCATTTTCTCTTCTGGTGACCGAAGTGAACACCTGCATCAAGCAAGTCTTGGAAATTTGTTCTAGACATTTTGTTAATTGTTTGTTTTTAATTCTGTTCCCGTCGGGCTTCCAATGTCCCGGAGGAATCTCTTCATCAATGAGGGAGTAGCGCCTTAAAGAACGGTCTCCCAGATTTTCCGCAGCGGGACAAACCGAGGGTAGCGACAGGGTCGGTCCCCAAATTTTAAATCCGCGCTGTACTGAATGTAAATCAGTGTTAAGATTAACGTTTGCTGAACTGGAAACGTCTACGTGCACCGGGCTGTCCAGGTTTCTTTCTCTCGACCTCACGGGCATCGCGGGTGAGGAAGCCGTTAGACTTGAGAACCGGACGGTAAGCTTCAGTGTCCACTTTGCAGAGAGCGCGAGCTATCGCAAGGCGGAGAGCCTCGGCCTGACCTTTGATTCCGCCGCCGTCAAGATTGGCCTTGACGTCGAAGGAAGCGAGGGTGTCGGTAACATCCAGCGGCTGACGGACGATGTAGCGGAGAGTCTCCTCTTTGAAATACTCGTCCAGAGAACGGCCGTTGATGGTGATGTTGCCTTTACCGGGGCATACATAAACGCGAGCAACTGCTGATTTACGTCTTCCAAGGGCGTTAATTAATTCCATGCTTCGCTTTGTTAAATTTCGTTAAGAGTAATAGTCTTGGGGTTCTGCGCCTGGTGAGGATGCTCGCTGCCTACATAGAGATGCAGGTTCTTGAACTGCTGCTCGCCAAGACGGGTCCTGGGAAGCATGCCGCGTACGGCGTGCTCGAGTACGGCCAACGGTTTGCGTGAGAACAAATCCTTGGTAGTGGCGTAGCGCTGGCCACCGGGATAGCCGGTGTAGCGGACATACACCTTGTCTGTCATCTTCTTGCCGGTGAGGCGGACCTTGTCGGCGTTGACAATGATTACATTGTCGCCGCAGTCTGCGTTGGGCGTGAAGTTGGGCTTGTTTTTGCCGCGGAGCAAAAGTGCGACCCTGCTTGCCAGACGACCAAGAACCTGATCGGTAGCATCGATAACAACCCACTCTTTAGAGGAGTTCTCTTTGTTGACCGACTTGGTTTTGTAACTTAATGTGTCCACAGTCTGTTGATTTATTGGTTAATACTATGTGTTGCGACCCAGCTTAGTCTGGGGGGCTGCAAAGGTAGATAATTTTTTCAAAGCAGCAAAAATATGTTACCTTCGCCGCCGTGAAAATCGGAGAGATAGACTTGGGCAGCAGGCCTCTGCTGCTGGCCCCCATGGAAGACGTCACCGACGCCTCCTTCCGCTATATATGCAAAAAGTTCGGGGCTGACATGGTCTACACCGAGTTCGTCTCCAGCGACGCCCTGGTTCGGGACGTCCCCGGCGCCTTCAAGAAGATGGAGCTCTACGATTTCGAGCGCCCCATCGGCATCCAGATTTACGGCCACATCCCCGAGGCTATGGCAGAATCGGCCGTGCGGGTGGAGGCCGTCGGCCCCGACCTGATCGACATCAACTTCGGCTGCCCGGTGAAGAAGATTGCCGGCCGAGGCGCAGGCAGCGGCATGATGCGCGAGCCCGACAAGATGGTGCAGATCACCAAAATGGTGGTGGACGCCGTCAAAAAGCCCGTCACCGTCAAGACCCGTCTGGGCTGGGACAACGACTCCAAGATAATAGTGGAGCTGGCCGAGAGGCTGCAGGACGCCGGCATCGCCGCCCTCACCATCCACGGCCGCACCCGCGCCCAGATGTACAAGGGCGAGGCGGACTGGAGCCTAATCGGGGCGGTAAAAAACAACCCCCGGATGCACATCCCCATCATCGGCAACGGCGACATCCGCACCCCGCAGGATGCCAAAAACGCCTTTGACCGCTACGGGGTGGACGGCATAATGATAGGGCGCGCCAGCTTTGGCCACCCGTGGATTTTCAAGGAGATACGGCACTACCTGGACACGGGCGAGGAGCTGCCCCCGATGTCGGTGGCCGAGCGGGTCGCCCTCAGCAGGGAGCACCTGGCCAAGTCGGTGGAGATAAAGGGGGAGCGGCGCGGCGTCTACGAGATGCGCAGACACCTGAGCTGCTACTTCAAAGGACTGGACAATTTTAAGGAAACCCGGCTGAAATTGGTAACTTTGACCGACATTTCCGCATTGAACGAAACCCTCGACTACATCGGGGAAAACTGGCAATAAACAAGAAGCTGTTTAGAAATGGGCCGCATAGGAAACATATTGGCATTTCCCTACAATCTGGCGCTGCTTATCCGCAACAAGGCATACGACAAGGGGTGGAAGAAGAGCATATCATTCGACAACGTATCCATCATCTCCATAGGCAACATCACCGTGGGCGGCACGGGCAAGACCCCCCACACGGAGATGTTCATCCGCGCCCTGCTGGAGCGGGCTTACCGCGTGGCGGTGATTTCCCGCGGCTACGGGCGCAAGTCTCCCGGCACCAGCCGCTTTGTGGAGGTTGACAGCCCGGTGGAGGAGGTCGGCGACGAGCCGCTGCAGATCAAGCGCAAGTTCCCGCAGATAAAGGTCATCGTGGACAAGGACCGTGTGCGGGCGGTTGGCAAGCTGATGGAGCTCCCCTTCGGGGACGTCCCGGAGGTGATTCTGCTGGACGACGGCATGCAGTACCGCCGTCTGAAGCCCTCGCGCCTGGTGACCCTGATAAACTACAGCCGCCCCATATTCCGCGACAGCCTGATGCCGCTGGGCCGGTTGCGCGACCTCCCCGGCCAGATCCGTCGGGCCGACACCGTGATAATCACCAAGTGCCCCGCGTATATGAGCGCCGCCGAGAAGCAGCATCTCAAGGATATCAACCGTCTCGGCAAGGACCAGAAGGTGTACTTTACCGACGTGCAGTATTTTGACCCGCTGCCTGTGTTCGACTGCGGCAACAACCGCTACGTCTACTCCAAGGAGGCGGTGCTCTTCACCGGCATCGCCCTCAGCAGTCAGCTGCGTCACCACGTGAGCGCCCGCTACCCGCGCAACTTCCACATCGAATTTCCCGACCACCACGCCTACAGCGAGCGGGACATCCGCACCATAGAAAAATTCGCGCAGAAGCACCCGCAGGCCATTCTGCTCACCACCGAAAAGGACAGCCAGCGGCTGCGCAACCACCCTGCCATAAGCCCCGCCCTCAAGGAGAGGATGTACTACATCCCCATCGAGGTGAGCCTGATAGAGGATGAGAGCGGCGAGGGGCTCTTTGACGTAATCTACAACAACTAAAGACGCTGCATTTTTATGGCTGTCGACATCATTGCCGTATTGCTCTCCCTTGCAGGTATTGCCGGCTGCTTTCTGCCGGTGATTCCCGGCCCCCCGCTGAGCTGGTGCGCCCTGCTGCTGCTCTACTTTTTAGGCAACGGGGAGATGAGCCTCACCTTTCTGCTGCTATGGCTGGGCATTACCGTGGCGGTGACCGTCCTGGACTACATAGTGCCCGCCCGCTTCACCCGCGCCACAGGCGGCAGCAAGGCGGCGGGGCGCGGCTCTATGGTGGGGCTGATAATCGGGATGATATTCTTTCCCCCCTGGGGGATGATTGCCGGGGCCTTTCTGGGTGCTCTGGCGGCGGAAGTCATAGTGAACGGCTCCAGCCTCGCCGACTCCGTGAAGCCGGCGCTGGGCTCTTTTCTGGGATTCATCTTCGGCACCCTCATCAAGCTCATCGCCTCCGGCATGATGTTCTGGTACTGCTTCAGGTACTTCTAAGGAGCCAAATGCAATTTTTTTTGTCGGAAAAGATTTATCTCTTATCTTTGCTCTCCCTTTAGGCGGCGAACGCCTATGGGAAGTTTGGACAAACGCCCCGGTGAGGTGGGTGAGTGGCTGAAACCACCAGTTTGCTAAACTGACGTACTCGACTTAGGGTACCGGGGGTTCGAATCCCCCCCTCACCGCCACAAAAAAGCCGACCCCTTCGGGGCCGGCTTTTTCATTTTCTCATCTTTTTCCTGTTGTCCTGCAGACTTTTAAAACTCATAGAGATTTAACCCGGTCTCGGGGTCGAACTTGCGTCCGATTCCCTCCAGGCCGTAATCCTCTACATAGAGTTCGCAGGCGCCGCGCACCACGGCGGTGAGCAGATGCCCGCCCACGCAGGTGTAATCCCTGCGGCTGGCCGTCACGTGCAGGTGCAGATACACCTCGCCGTCCTTCTGCGAGATGTTGCCGGTGAGGTTGGTCACCTCCATCTGCTCCGCAAAAGTCTTGTCCACATACTGTTTTGTGTCGGGATCCAAAAAGCGGAAGGTTGCCTCGCTTATGGCGGCGATGCCCCCCACGATGCCGCTCTTTATCCCTTTCTCGCGGCAGAAGGCTGCCAGTTCCTTAGAAATCTCGCAGCGGGTGGCGATGCTCAGGACATACCTGCCATCGCCCTTTTCTACATATTTATACATAGGCCTATTCCACTATTGTGCACCAACCGTATTTGTCCTCTGCGCGCCCGTACTGGATGTCGCGCAGCTGCTTGTAGAGTTCCTTGCTCACCGGACCCGGCTCCTTGCCGTACTCCACATACTCCCTGGTGTCGAGGTCGTAGATGGAGCCGATGGGGGCGATGACCGCCGCAGTGCCGCACGCGCCCGCCTCGGAGAAGGTCTTGAGCTCCTCCACGGGGATTCTGCGCTGCTCTATCTTGAGCCCCATATCCTCCGCCAGAGTTCTGAGGCTCTTGTTGGTGATGGAGGGGAGCACCGACTGCGACAGCGGAGTCACATAAGTGCCATCCTTGATGCCGAAGAAGTTGGCCGCGCCGCACTCCTCAATGTACTTGTGCTCGGCAGCGTCGAGATACATAACGTTCTCATACCCCATGCGGTTTGCCTTCTCGCCCGAGAGGAGGCTGGAGGCATAGTTGCCGCCCGCCTTGATGTCGCCGGTGCCGCGCGGCGCCGCACGGTCCTGCACACGGTCGATGACCACCTTGATCATCTGCATTCCACCCTTGAAATAGGGTCCCACGGGAGAGCAGAACACAATGAAATCGGTCTCGGGGCAGGCGTGCACGCCGAGGGCCACGCGGGAGCCGTATATCATCGGACGCAGATAGAGCGACGCCCCGCTCTCGTAGGGGGGCACATAGTCTATGTTCTCCTTGACCAGCCGCACGCAGGCCTCCACAAAGGTCTCCACCGGCAGAGGGGTCATGCAAAGCTTCTTTGCCGACGACTGCATGCGCAGCGCATTCTCGTCTGCGCGGAACAGGCGCACCTTGCCGTCCACGCCGCGGAAGGCCTTGAGCCCCTCAAACGCCTCCACACCGTAGTGCAGGCACACCGTGGACATGTGCATATGGATGTATTCGTCCTCAGTAACCGTCAGCGGGCTCCACTGCTTGCCGTCAAAAGAGCACCTGACATTGGCGCGGGTCTTGACATACCCGAAGCCGATATGGTTCCAATCTATATTTGCTGCCATAGTTTTAAATTGTTAGCGAATAATTTACAGGGGGCAAATGTAGCAAGATTAGAGAGCCGTTGTAACCCCCGTCACGCTTTTTTTATCCGCACGGCTTTCACAAAATGCGACATAAGGTAGCCGATGGCCGCCACGGATACGAAAACCGCCACTATATCAGCCGCCTGCATATCTACCGGATAGTAAGTTATTATAAAGTTGCCCGGCATCTTCACGATGTGCAGCCACTGCTGCAGCAGGCACACCGCAACCCCCAGCGCTATGCCGGCGGCGGTGCCCAGCAGAGAGATCATCCACCCCTCGGTGGTGAAGATACGGTTTATGGTGCGCGTGTCGGTGCCAAACGAGCGCAGAATTTCAATGTCACCCTGCTTTTCGATTATCAGCATCGAGAGGGAGCCGAACACGTTGCAGGATATTATCAGCACCACAAAAATCAGAATCAGATAGATGGCCAGCTTCTCGTAGGTCATCATCTTGTACATCGACTCGTTCTGCTGATATTTGTTGCGCACGTCAAAGCCGCTGCCAAAGAGCGACTCCACCTGACGCTGGAAGGCCCCGGAGACGGTGCCGCCCGCGGTCAAAAGGCTGCCGTCCACCCTGATTTCCAGCAGGGAAACCTCACCGGTGCGCTCCAGAACATCGCGCAGCGTCTCTATGGGCATATACACATACTGGGCGTCGAAACTCTTCTCCAGCGAGATGACCCCTGAGGGGAATAGCCGTGCGCGGCGCAGCGCCCCCATCGGGTCGGCGGCGGAAAAGCGCGCCGTGCGGGAGGGGAAATAAAGCTCTATCGGGGTCAGGAAGCTCAGGTTGAGCCGCAAATCATGCGCAATGGAACTGCCCAGCACCATCTGGTCCACCTCCCCGTCGCGCAGAGAAAAGCTCCCCTGCGCCACATATTTCTTGAGGCCGGTGACCTCCTGGTAGGTGGAGTCAACCCCGCGGGCCGTCACAATCGCCTCCCGCTCGCCATAGCGGATAAACACGGTCTCCTCCAGTACCTCGCTCACCGCGATGACCCCTGGCATGTCGCGCAGGGCGGCCACGGAGGCCGAATCGGGGGTAAAGACCTTGTCGCTTGCGGGGCGCACCACCAGATCGGGAGTGTAGCTCTCCACCATCGACTTGAGCAGATTGTCAAAGCCGTTGTAGATGGATAGTATTATAACAAGCGCCGCACACCCCACGGCAATGCCCGCCGCAGAGATAATGGATATTATGTTTATCACATTGTGCGACTTCTTGGCAAAGAGGTATCTGCCCGCTATGAAAAAAACAGGATTCAAAGACCCCGACCTATTTTTTAAGAAGTTCTTCTATATGCTCCACATAGTCCAGACTGTCGTCGAGGAAGAACTGCAGCTCCGGCACGATTCTGAGCTGCTTGGCAACCCTGCGCCCCAGCTCGCCGCGCAGGGCCCCGCCCATATTGCGGATGGTCTCCATCACCGCCCCGCTCTTGTCGGAGGGGAAGATGCTCACATACACCTTGGCCTGCGAGAGGTCGGGACTCATCTTGACCCCGCTCACCGAGACCAGCGCGCCGCTGAAGGCGGCCATTCCCTTGCCGCGGATAATCTCCGCCATGTCACGCTTGATTTGCGAAGCGACCTTGAGCTGCCTTGTGGTTGCGCCTTCCATAACTGTCTATTCTATGTTGATGATGAAATAATTCTTCTTGCCTTTCTGGGCCAGGATGTAGTGGCCGTTAACGATGTCAGCCTCGGTGACCATTGCGGCAGCGTCGCCCACCTTGTCCTTGTTGATGGAGATGCCGCCCGCCTGCACCATCTTGCGCGCCTCGCCCTTGCTGGGGAGAATTGCCGTCTTCACAGCCAGCAGATCCACGATGTTGCAGGGGAGAGAACTCTTGGACAGCGAGAACGAAGGCACATCGCCAAACACCGCCAGGAAGGTGCGCTCGTCAAGGGCGCGGAGTGCCGCGGAGTCGCCGCCAAAGAGCATCTGCGAAGCCGCAACGGCGTTTTCGTATGCCTTCTGGCCGTGCACCATCACGGTGATTTCGCGCGCCAGGCTCTTCTGCAGGGCGCGGCGGCCGGGATCCTCCCGCTGCTCCGCTATGAGAGCTTCGATCTCCTCGCGGGAGAGCATAGTGAATATCTTGATGTAGCGCTCGGCATCCTCGTCGGAGACGTTCATCCAGAACTGGTAGAACTCGTAGGGGGATGTGCGCTCTGCATCGAGCCAGATGTTACCCTTCTCGGTCTTGCCAAACTTGGTGCCGTCAGCCTTGCGTATCAGCGGGCATGTGAGCGCAAACGCCTCGCCGCCGTCCATGCGTCGGATGAGCTCGGTGCCGGTGGTGATGTTGCCCCACTGGTCGCTGCCGCCCAGCTGCAGCACGCAGCCGCGGTTTTTCCAGAGCCAGTAGAAGTCATAGCCCTGCATCAGCTGGTAGCTGAATTCTGTGAAGGACATACCCTCGCTGGAGTCGCGCGAGAGGCGCTTCTTCACGGAGTCCTTGGCCATCATATAGTTGACGGTGATATGTTTGCCGATGTCGCGGATAAAGTTGATGAAGGTGTAGTCCTTCATCCAGTCGTAGTTATTCACCAGCTCCGCGCGGTTGGGAGCGTCCGAGTCAAAGTCCAGAAAACGGGAGAGCTGCGCCTTGATGCAGGCCACGTTGTGGTTGAGGGTCTCCTCGTCCAGCAGATTGCGCTCCGCCGACTTCATCGAGGGGTCGCCTATCATGCCCGTGGCGCCGCCCACCAGTGCGAAGGGCTTGTGTCCGCAATTCTGGAAGTGCTTGAGTATCATCACGCTCACCAGATGGCCGATGTGCAGCGAGTCCGCGGTGGGGTCGATACCCACGTATGCGGCCTGCGGCCCTTCCATAAGTTTCTCTTCTGTCCCGGGCATAATGTCCTGGATCATACCTCTCCACTTGAGTTCTTCAACAAAATTTTTCATCGGATGAATAAATGCTTCTGTCTGTTTGGTTGTAAGTTGCAAATGTACGGCTCTCTTCGGACAAATACAAGCGGAGTGTTTTTAAGACAGTCGGCAGTTGTTGATATCTCGAAAACGGGGGGCTGGCTGGGATAAGCGGCCCCGGCGAGCACCGCTGTCCCGAAATAGTGGGGGTTTTCGGGATGAATGGCTCTTGTGGCCTTTTGCACTCGCCGGCCGGGTAGTGTTCTTGTGGTCTTTCAGATTTGCAGACTTAAGAGCGGGGACGTATGATCTTGTATTCGGGCACGAGGGTCTTCATTATGCACCAGGCCAGCAGGTAGGCCACGCCGCAGAAGCAGAAGACCACAAAGTAGCCCGCAGGCTTGCCGCAAAAGCCGATGAAGCGGAACGCATCGCCCGCCGACTCGGCGTAGGTGAACAGGTTGCCCGCCACCTTCTGCACGATCATAGAGCCGAGTCCGCCCGCCATTGTGCCGATGCCGGTGATGGTGGCCACGGCGCTCTTGGGGAACATGTCGCTCACGGTGGAATAGAGGTTGGCGCTCCAGGCCTGATGCCCGGCGGCGGCGATGCCGATGAGCACGGCGGGCCACCAGGGGTTATTGAAATGGACCCCGAGCGGCTGCGCAAACAGAGCGGCGAGGGGGGCGAAGGCGAATATCAGCATCGCCAGCATCCGCCCCCTGTAGGGGTTCATCCCCCGCTTCTCCACGAATATTCTGGGCAGGTAGCCTCCGAAAATGGAGACCACGGTAACTATCAGATAGAGGGTGAAGATCAGCGCCTGGCCTCGCGGGCTGGTCACCGGCGCGTTGAACTGATTGCTGAAATACGACGGCGCCCAGAACAGGAAGAACCACCATACGCCGTCGGTGAGAAACTTGCCCAGCGCAAACGACCAGGTCTGACGGTAGCGGAAGCACTCCAGATAGCCCATCCGCTCCTGCGCCCCGTCTGCGGCGGGGCTCCCGGCTCCCGAGGCAGCGGCGGAGGCGTCATTCCCCGCCTCGGAGACCCCGACACTCCCGGCATCCCCAGTTCCCGTAGCGGCGCCGGCGCCAGGCTCTGCAGCGGCGGCCTCCTCGGCCAGCTCGTCCTGACGGATATACTCCAGCTCGGCGCTGTTCACGCGGCGGCTGTTCTGCGGCTTGTCGTACATAAAGTTCCAGAAGAACATCCACACGAAGCCCAGACCGCCGATTATCACAAAGGCCCACTCCCAGCCCAGCCTGAGGGCCAGCGACGGGATTATCAGCGGCGCCGCAAGGGCCCCCACCGACGCGCCGGCGTTGAAGATGGCTGTGGCAAAGGCGCGGTCCTTCTTGGGGAAATATTCCGCGGTGACCTTGATGGCGGCGGGGAAGTTGCCCGCCTCGCCCAGAGCCAGAATGCCTCGGCACAACATAAACAGATATACCGACGTGGTGGACACGGCCAGCGCCGCCCGGCTGCCGGCCTGCAGCGCGCGCATCGCCGCCACGCTGTCTATCCCCACGATGCCGGCGGTGGCCCAGCCGCAGAGGGCGTGCAGGCAGGCGCCCAGCGACCACACCCCGATGGCTGTCAGATACCCCTTCCTGGTCCCCATCCAGTCCACGAACTTGCCGGCAAACAGGCTGCAGAGAGCATAGAAAAATGAGAAAAAGCTGGTTATGGTGCCGTAATTGGCATCGCTCCAGTGGAACTGCGGCTTGATGAACTCCTCGTATGTGAGGGAGAGTACCTGCCTGTCCAGATAGTTCACGGTGGTCGCCACAAAAAGCAGCGAGCATATCCACCAGCGCCAGGAGCTCATGAGTTTCTGCTGGGTGCTCATAATAGTGCTGTGCTAAAAGTTAAAATAGTTTTTGGCGTTGCGGTAGCTGATGTCGGCGGCCATGCTGCCGATTTGCTCCATCTCCGTGGCGGGGAGCGTGCCCCGCTCGATGTCGGAGCCCAGAATGTCGCAGAGTATGCGGCGGAAGTATTCGTGGCGGGGGTAGCTGATAAAGCTGCGAGAATCGGTGAGCATCCCCACAAAGCGGCTCAGCAGCCCCAGGTTGGAGAGGTCGTCTATCTGACGGCGGATTCCGCTCTCGTGGTCGAGGAACCACCAGGCGCTGCCGTACTGCATTTTGCCCGGGACGCTGCCGTCGTTGAAGGTGTATGCGAGGGCCGCCATCACGGCGTTGTCTTTGGGGTTGAGGTTGTACAGGATGGTCTTGGCCAGAGCCCCTTTGCGCTCGAGACGGTCCAGGAAGCGGTGCCCCGCGGCGGCTACCGGCAGGTCGTGGATGGCGTCGTAGCCGGTGTCGGGGCCGGCGGCGGCAAACATCCGGGAGTTATTGTTGCGGATGGCTCCGACGTGATACTGCTGGGTCCAGCCCGACGCTGCGTCCATCACCCCCTGGTCAAAGAGGAAGGCGCTGCGCCACTTGGCACTCTCTTGGGGCGAAGGCACCTGCCCCTGCATCACCTTGGCAAAGATGCGCTCTATTTCCTGCGCAGTGTAATCCTCAGCATAGAAGGTGTCCAGGCCGTGGTCGGAGAGGCGGCAACCGCACTGCGCAAAGCTGTCGTGACGCCTCTGCAGCGCCTCTCGAAGAGCGGCACAGGAGCCGATCTCCACATCCGCAGCCGCACCGAGCCTCTGCATATACGCCTTGAAGGCGGCCGGATCCTCAATGGCCATAGCCTTGTCGGGGCGCCAGGTGGGGAGCACCTTGGTCCCGAAGGGGCGGGCGGCAATCTCCCGGTGATAGCGCAGATCGTCGGCGGGGTCGTCGGTGGTGCAGAGCGCCTCCACATTAAAGCGGCGGATTATCGCCTGCGGGCGGAAATCAGCCCCAGCGAGAGCGGCGTTGCACTCTTCGAAAATCTCCCGGGCAGTCTCCGGTTTGAGCGGAGCATCTATGCCGAACACCCGCTTCAGCTCCAGATGAGTCCAGTGGTAGAGGGGGTTGCGCATAGTGCAGGGGACCGTCTCGGCCCACTTTTGAAACACTTCCCACGAAGTCTTGCCGCCGCCGGTTATATACTCCTCGCCGACCCCCGCGCCGCGCATCGCACGCCACTTGTAGTGGTCGCCGGCGTGGCCGTCTATTATCCAAAGGGCGGTTATGTCCCTGAAGGGGCGGTTCTCCGCAATCTGGCGCGGGTCCAGATGGCAGTGATAATCGATTATCGGCAGATGCTCGGCATAGCCGTGATAGAGCCTGCGCGCAGCATCGCTCTGCAGCATGAAATCTTCGTGGATAAAACTCATAGTCGCTGGGGTTAATTGCTTTTTTACACGGTCTTTCCCGCCACTTCTCTAAATGGAAAATGCGTCGAAGCCGCCGTCCACCACGCAGATGGTGCCGGTCACCGCCCTGGAGGCGTCGGATGCCAGATAGTGGAGGGTGCCCACCAGCTCCTCGGGCTCCAGAAAGCGTCCGATGGGGGTATGGGCCAGAATTGTGTGTGAGCGGGGGGTCAGCGAGCCGTCCCCGTTTGTGAGCAGCGCGCGGTTCTGGTTGGTAAGCAGAAAGCCGGGGGCGATGGCGTTGACCCTCAGACCCTCGCCAAACTTCTGCGCCAGCTCTGCGCTGAGCCACTTGGTCCAGTTTGCCACCGCAGCCTTGGCCACGCCGTAGCCCGCCACGCGGGTGAGGGGGCGCAGCGCCGATTCGGAGGCGAAGTTGATGATGGAGCCCTTGCCGCACTCTGCCATCGCGCGGGCAAACACCATCGTGGGGATTATGGTGCCGAAGAGGTTGAGGTCGGTGACGGCCTTCACCGCATCCACATTCAGGTCAAAGATGTTCTTGTCCGGAGGGACGGTGGCCGAGGCCATATTGCCGCCGGCGGCGTTGAGCAGCACGTCGATTTTGCCGTAGCTCTGCAGTATCCGCTCCAGGTTCTCTTCCAGCACCGCCTTGTCCATCACATCGGTGGCCAGGAACATTGCGCTGCCGCCCGCATTAAGTATCTCGCTCACCAGCGACTCGCCTTTCTCTCTGGCACGTTCCAAATCCAGCAGCACCACGCGGGCGCCCTGCTCTGCGAAATATTTTACAATGGTGGCGCCCAGCACGCCGCACGCGCCGGTCATCACTACCACCTTTCCGTTTACATCAAAAAGATTCTGCATATCGTCTGTGTTTTTAAAGTTCGGTTTTTGAATCTTGTAAAGTTAGAAAAAATACGCCACGATGATGCGATCCGCCGTTGGCGCGGCAAAAACAGCGGCGAGCCCCTCTTCAGGGGCCCGCCGCCATATCATCTTGCCAAATTGCAGACTTTTATTCGCCGGGGAAGCAAACACGGAACCCGTAATAGTTGAAGTAGCGGTAGGGATTGTTGGAGTAGCGGTAGGCAGAACGGCAGTTGCCAGCAAAGCTGAGCCAGCTGCCGCCGCGCAAAACGCGGCTGTCGCCATCCGTCGGGCCGGTAGGATCCGTCACAGCGCTAGTACCGTAGCTTCCATACCAGTCGGCGCACCACTCCCATACATTGCCGTGCATATCGTAAAGGCCCCAGGCATTGGGCTTCTTCTGTCCAACGGGATGTGTCTTGCCGTTACTGTTGGTTGAATACCATGCGTAGTCGCCCAAGCTGTCGCTGCTGTCTCCGAAACTGTATGCAGTAGTGCTGCCGGCGCGGCAGGCGTATTCCCACTGCGCCTCGGTGGGCAGTGCCCCGCCAATCCATCTTGCGTATTCACTTGCACCGTACCAGGTGACATATACCACAGGGTAGTTATCATATCCGCTCTGCGGAGTCCACTTACTGTCGCTGTACTTAACGCCCCAAGAATGGGTGTAAACCAAGGTCTGCGCGCCATAATCGGCGGTGGTATATTTGCCATCGCTGCCGATGGCTTTATCGTTAAGGAATTCGCAGAACTGGGCGTTGGTCACCTCATATTTGCCCATATAGAAGTCCTTCGTAAGCGTTACCTGATGCTGCGTCTCGTCGCTGCGGCGGCCAGTTTCCGTAGCAGGCGAGCCCATCATAAAGGTGCCGGCCTTGATGAGGACGACTTCCATCTTGCCCTCCCAGGGAGCGCAGTATGCTACGGGGATCACCCTGCCGTCAGCGAGAGTTATTTTCACAACCTTGCCCTCCATATCCACAACAATGCTGCTGATAAGGGAGTCGCCGGTGTCACCTTTCTCGCCCTTTTCGCCCTGAAGGCCCTGAGCGCCGGTGTCACCTTTCTCGCCCTTTTCTCCTTGGATGCCCTGAGCGCCGGTGTCACCCTTCTCGCCCTTTTCGCCCTGAAGGCCCTGAGCGCCATCCTTGCCGTCTTTGACGGTGATGGTCTCGCCGCCGGTGAAGGTGATGGTGTAGCCGCCCTCTTCGAGCGGGGTTACGGCGGTGATGTAATTGTTCTTTTCCAGCGCCGACACAAGTTCGTTCAGCGTGCTGATTTCGTTTTTGACGCTGCTGTCGGCATTCTTGAGGTCTGAGATCTGACTGTTGAGGGCTGCGTTTTCTTTCTGCAGGTCGCTGATGAGACCGCGCAGTTCAGTGTCGTCAAATTTCTGGCATGCGCCAAAAGAGGTCAGCGCCAATGCGCTGGCAACCACCCATTTAGTAAAACAGGGGGGGGTGAAATTAAATTTCATGGAGTTTTAAGTTTTAAAATTACGGTTATTGATATGTGTATTCTGTAAATGCAGCGCATCAACGCTACGCCCCTTCCGGCATCCGCGATTATGATGCGCAGGCGGTAGTTTCAAGAGTTCTCACGATGCCCTCTTCCAGGCCGCGCAGTTCTGCCAGGCTCCGCAGGCGGCCGTAGCAGGAGTAGCCTGGATTGGATTTGCGCCCAAGGTCGTCGCACATCTGATGGCCGTGGTCGGGACGCACCGGGAGGCTTATGCCGCGCCGCCGCTCCACCTCCAGAAGAGAGCGCATCATCGCGTACATATCCACGTCGCCCTCCAGCAGATTGGCCTCGTAGAAGTTGCCGTCGGCATCGCGCTTTGTGGTGCGCAGATGCACAAAACCGACCCTGTCGCCGAATTCGCGCATCATTGCCGGGCAGTCGTTGTCGGCCCTGACCCCGAAGGAGCCCGTGCACAGGCACAGCCCGTTGGAGGGGTTGGGCACCGCCGCCACCAGTTCGCGGAAATCCTGCGCCGTGGAGAGTATTCTGGGCAGTCCCAGAATCGGGAAGGGCGGATCGTCGGGGTGGATGACCATCACGCAGCCGCACTCGTCGGCCACGGGGCAGATTTCTTTGAGAAAGTATATCAGATTATCCCGCAGGGTCTGCGCGCTGACATTGTCGTAGCGCCTGAGTGCCTCGCGGAACTGCTCCAGGGTGAAGCTCTCCTCGCTGCCCGGAAGCCCCGCTATCATATTGCGGGTGATGAGTTCCTTCTCAGCATCGCTCATAGCGGCGTAGCGCTCGCGGGCGCGGCGCACCTCTTCGGCGCTGTAGTCGGCCTCGGCCCCCTTGCGCCTCAGAATGAAGAGGTCAAACGCCACAAAGGCCGCCTTTTCAAAGCGCAGGGCCCGGCTGCCGTCGCTCATCGGGAAGGAGAGGTCGGTTCTGGTCCAGTCCAGCACCGGCATAAAGTTGTATGTGATGCAGCGGATGCCGCACTGCGCCAGATTGCGGATGCTCTGCTTGTAGTTCTCTATGTAGCGCAGATAGTCCCCCTCGCGGGTCTTGATGTGCTCGTGCACGGGGACGCTCTCCACAACGCTCCAGCGCAGCCCGGAGTCGGCAATCATCTTCTGCCGCGCGGCAATCTCCTCCACGCTCCACACCTCGCCGTTGGGTATGTGGTGCAGCGCGTGCACTATGTCGGTGGCTCCCGCCTGACGTATGTTGCTCAGGCTCACCGGATCGCCGGGGCCGTACCAGCGCCAGCTCTGTGTCATCCTCATCATTTTCTGACCTCCTTTATAATGTCCAGACACTTGCGGCACCGCTGCTCTATCGCAGCCCAATCGCCGCTCTTGATTTCTGACTTGGGAAAGAGGTTGCCCCCCATCCCCACGCAGGTCGCCCCCGCCGCAAACCAGCCGCGGAGGTTCTCCTCCTCCGGCTTGACGCCGCCGGTGACCAGAATTCTGCTCCAGGGCATCGGCGCCAGCAGCCCCTTGACAAACGCGGGGCCCAGCACGTCGGCGGGGAATACCTTGCAGACCTCGCAGCCCGCCTCCTGGGCATTGCCCACCTCGGTAACGCTGCCGCATCCGGGGATGTAGGGGACCTGACGGCGGTTGCAAACCCGCGCCACCTCCGCATTGAACAGCGGCGACACTACAAATGAAGCCCCGCTCTGCATATACAGCGCAGCCGTGGGGGCGTCCACCACAGAGCCGACACCCATTATCATATCGGGCAGATTCTCCGCAGCGAACTTCGACAGGCCGCAAAAGACCTCGTGGGCAAAGTCGCCCCGGTTGGTGAATTCAAACACTCTGATGCCCCCTTTATAGCACGCGCAGAGCACGTTCTGGGCATCTTCCAAAGAGGCGCTGTAGAACACCGGCACAAGCCCGGTCCGGGCCGCCTCCCCTATTACATTGAATTTATCGAATCTTGCCATAAATCTGATTTATCTTGACACGCGGCCCGACTTGTCGCCCCCCATAAGAGTCTCCACCTCGGATACGGAGACGCGGTTGTAGTCCCCCTCTATGGTGTGCTTGAGGCACGATGCCGCCACTGCAAACTCCAGCGCCTCGCAGTCGCTGCCATAGCGGTTGAGGCCGTAGATGAGTCCGGCGGCAAAGGAGTCGCCGCCCCCGACTCGGTCCACTATGTGTGTGATGTCATACTCCTGCGAGATGAGCAGGTCGCCGCCGACATAGAGGACTGCCGACCAGCGGTTGTGGTCGGCGCTGAGGCTCTTGCGCTGGGTGATGGCCACCTTTTGCGCGCGGGGGAAGCGTTCCACCAGAGCGCGGCCCACCTGGGCGTAGCGGGTGCTGTCCAGAGTGCCGCCGGCGGCGTCGCACCCCTCTGCAAAGATGCCGAACACCTTCTCGGCATCCTCTTCGTTGCCGATAATCACGTCGCAATGCTCCACCAGCGCAGGCATCACCTCTGAGGCAGTCTTGCCGTATTTCCAGAGCTTCTTGCGGTAGTTGAGGTCGCAGGAGACCTTGAGCCCCATCCGGGAAGCCGCCTCCAGCGCCTCCAGAGTGGCGTCGGCCGCCCCCTGGCTGATGGCGGGAGTTATGCCGGTCCAGTGGAACCAGTCGGCACCGTCAAAAACACGCTCCCAGTCTATCATTCCGGGTCTGATCTCCGAAATCGCCGAGTGGGCGCGGTCGTAAATCACCTTGCTGGGACGGCACACCGCCCCTTTCTCTATGTAGTAGATGCCCAGCCGCTCTCCGCAGCGCAGGCAGCCGTCCACATTCACGCCGAGGCCGCGCAGCTCTGCCAGGCAGGCATCGGCTATGTCGTTCTGCGGCAGGGCCGACACAAAGCGGGCGTCCTGCCCGAATGCGGCCAGCGACACCGCCACATTGGCCTCGCCGCCGCCGAATGTCGCCTCAAATTCGTGAGCCTGCGAAAAACGCAGGTGGCCAGGGGTGGCCAGCCGCAGCATTATCTCCCCGAAAGTGACAATTCTTGCCATCGCGCGCTCCCCTTCCCTACTCTGCCGCAGGGCACTCCATTACCACGCGCAGGCCGTCGTAGGCAAACATGCGGGTGTAGTTGCCCGACCCGCGATAAGAGTTGCGGCACATTGTGGGGCCGTAGTTCCAGCTGCCGCCGCGCAGCATATGGAATTCGCGCTTGCGCTCGCTCTTGAGCATCTTCTGCGAATACTGGGGCTCGGTGCCGTCGTAGTTGAGCAGTTTGTCGCTGCACCACTCCGACACGTTGCCGCTCATATCGTAGATGCCCAGCTCGTTTGGAGCCTTGCTTGCCACGGGATGCGGCTTCTCTTCGGAGTTGACGGCGGTCCAGGCCACCTCGTCGATATTGTTGCTGCCGGAATACTTATAGCCCTTGCTCTTGCTGCCGCCGCGCGCCGCATACTCCCACTCGGCCTCGGTAGGCAGGCGGAACTTCTTGCCGGTGAGGGCGGTGAGGCTGTCTGCAAAATCGTTGCAGTTCTGCCAGCTGATTTTGTTCACGGGGCATTCGGGCCAAGGGGTGTGAGAGGGGTTGGAGCCCATCACAGCCTCCCAGAGGGCCTGAGTGACCTCTGTCTGGCCGATGTAGTAGTCGCCCAAGGTGACCTCGTGCGCCGGCTTCTCGTCGTCTCTGGCTTCAGTGCCCTGCTCTGCGGTGGCCCCCATCGTAAAGGTGCCCCCGGCAACCTTGACCATCTTGAAGCTGACCCCCTTGACGGTGAGGGTTTCGGTGTCGGCCTCCACGGCCTGGGCCTTGCCGGCTGTCTGTGCAGCCTCCTTGGAGCCGCCTTTGCAGGAAACAAGCGCGGGCATCAGCGCCAGAAGCGCCCCCGCAAGTGCCATACGGCAAACATTCATTGCTTTCATAAACTTTTATATTTTTATATAAAACTATCAGATTCAGGCGATGTTTTGCAACTTTGAGAGAACCTCGTCCACAATATCCTGCGGGGCGCCTTCGAGCACATCCAGAGCAAACGCCATCACCTGCAGGCGACGCGCCTCGGGGAGGCCGATGCCGCGGCTGCGCAGATAAAAGAGGGCCTCCGGATCTATCTTGCTGAATGTGGCGCCGTGGCTGCACTTGACATCGTCGGCATAAATCTCCAGCTGCGGCAGGCTCTGCGCGTGGCAGCCCTCCCCCAGCAGCAGGTTGTGGTTCTCCTGATAGGCCTCGGTGCCTATGCAGTCCTGCGGCACTTTGATGAGGCCGCAGAAGCGGGTGCGGGCCTCGCCGGCAAGGATTCCCTTGAACATCTGGCGGCTGCTGCAGCCGGGCAGGTTGTGCACCAGATTCACGTCGATATCCACTTTTGCGCACCCGGCGGCAATGTAGAGCCCGCCGATGCGGCAGCTGCCACCCTCGCCGCCAAACGAGAGGGCGATGCTGCATTTGACGGCATCCTCCGCCCCGGGCAGCACCACAAACAGCAGCGAGAGCGACGCATTCGCCCCCACCGTTATCTCCCAGCTGCGAGAGCCGCTCTCGCGGAGCACTATCACATCGCTGCGGGAGGAGTTGCCGGGAATGTCAATTCTCTCCATTTGCCTCTTTTATGATCCAGTCGTAGCCACGCTCCTCTATCTCCAGAGCCAGCTCTTTGCCGGCGGTCTTGATTATGCGGCCGTCGTAGAGCACGTGAATCACGTCGGGCACTATGTAGCTGAGCAGCCGCTGGTAGTGGGTTATCACTATAAAGGAGTTGTCCGGGGTGCGCAGGCTGTTGACCCCCTCCCCCACTATGCGCAGGGCATCCACATCCAGGCCCGAGTCGGTCTCGTCCAGAATTGCCAGACGCGGCTCCAAAAGGGCCATCTGAAGTATCTCGTTGCGCTTTTTCTCTCCGCCGGAGAAGCCCACGTTGACCCCTCGCGAGAGAAAGCTGCGGTCCATATTGACCACCGGCAACTTGCTGCCCAGCAACTTGATGAACTCGGCCGAGGTGAGCTCCGGCAGCCCCTGTGCGCGGCGCTTGGCCGCCACGGCGCTCTTGAGCATCATTGTGTTGGAGACTCCGGGAATTTCCACAGGATACTGGAATCCCAGGAAGAGCCCCTTCCACGAGCGCTCTTCAGGGGTCAGGCCCAGCAGCGACTCGCCGTTGAGCAGCGCGTCGCCCTCAGTCACGGTGTAGCCGGGTTTGCCAGCCAGCACTCCGCTCAGGGTGCTCTTGCCCGCGCCGTTGGGGCCCATTATGGCGTGGACCTCTCCGCGCCCCACCCGGAGGTTGATTCCTTTGAGTATTTCCCGGTCCCCAGCCAGTGCGTGGAGATTATTTATCTGCAACATTGTCTTGAGTTTTAAGTTGTTTGCGCCACTGGGCCAGCCCCATTGCGGCCAGCACCAGATATATGGCGCTCACGGCCGGCATAAACACCAAACCGGACGTAAGGTACAAAATTATCTGCGCAATGTCCACCGTCAGCCACACAATCCAGCACTCCAGCCTCTTCTGGGCGGAGAGGAACTGAGCGCAGAGAATCATCACAGCCACCGTCGCGTCAAGATATGGGCTGCGGGCTGCGGGGAACACTCCGGGCCACCAGGCGTCCAGATTGCTCAGCACAAAGCCCCACAGAGCCACCGCCGCCACAATGGCCAGCAGCAGGCCTCCCCGCTGGCGCCACTTCATCAGCGTCACCTTGAGCTGCTTTTGGCTGTTAGCCTCATCGGAGGCGGGGTGAGTCCAGCGCCAGTGCCCCATCGCGTTTATAAACAGCGACACGGGCTGCAGCAGCATGCTGGCGTAGAGGTTCTTGTTCCAGAAGAGCATAAACAGCAGAATGTTGTATGCATATCCCACCCAGAAGTTGGCCACCGAGGCCCGCCCGGCCAGAAACACGCACAGCAGCCCGCAGAGGGTGCTTATCACCTCCAGCAGGGAGACGTTGGCGTCGGCCACGGCAAAAGTTATGTTATATAAAAAGTCCATTCTATCCTATGCTTCCTTCCAAGCTGACCCCAAGCAGCCGGCGCGCCTCAATCGCGAACTCCATGGGGAGCCGCTGCAGCACATCGGAGGCATATCCCCCCACAATCAGAGCCACCGCATCCTCTTCGCCGATGCCCCGCTGACGCAGGTAAAAGAGCTGGTCGTCGCTGATTTTGGAGGTGGTGGCCTCGTGCTCCAGCACCGCGTCGGGGGCGGCGCACTCTATCACGGGGAAGGTGTGCGCCCCGCAGCGGCTGCCGATGAGCAGCGAGTCGCACTGCGAATGGTTGCGCACCCCTTTGGCCCCGCGGGCCACCTTAACCAGGCCGCGGTAGCTGTTCTGGCTTGAGCCGGCGCTGATGCCCTTGCTCACTATGCGGCTGGTGGTATTGCTGCCGATATGCACCATCTTGGTGCCGGTGTCGGCCTGCTGAAAGTTGTTTGTGAGCGCCACCGAGTAAAACTCCGAGAGACTGCCGTCTCCCTTGAGGATGGTGCTCGGGTATTTCCAGGTTATGGCGCTGCCCGTCTCGACCTGTGTCCAGAACAGCCGGCTGCGCTCTCCGCGGCAGAGGCCGCGCTTTGTAACGAAGTTGAAGATGCCTCCCCTGCCCTGCTTGTCGCCGGGGTACCAGTTCTGCACGGTGGAGTAGCGCACCTCGGCATCCTTCTCCACGATTATCTCCACAATTGCCGCGTGCAGCTGGTTCTCGTCGCGCATCGGGGCGGTGCAGCCCTCCAGATAGCTCAGGTAAGAGCCCTCGTCTGCCACAATCAGCGTCCGCTCAAACTGGCCCGTGCCCCGGGCGTTGATGCGGAAGTAGCTGGAGAGCTCCATGGGGCAGCGCACCCCCTTGGGGATGTAGCAGAAAGAGCCGTCGCTGAACACGGCGCTGTTGAGGGCGGCGAAATAGTTGTCACCGGGAGGCACCACCTTTGCCAGGTACTTGCGCACCAGGTCGGGATGCTCCGCCACCGCCTCGGAGATGGGGCAGAAGATTATGCCGTTGTCGCGCAGGGTCTTCTGGAAGGTGGTCTTCACCGACACCGAGTCGAACACGGCATCCACCGCCACGCCCGAGAGCATGTCGCGCTCGTGCAGCGGAATCCCCAGCTTGTCAAAGGTCTTGACCAGCTCGGGGTCGACCTCCTCGCGGGCCTTGGCCTGCTTGGGGGCGGCAAAATAGATGATATCCTGGAAGTCTATCGGGGGGATGTCAAGATGGGCCCAGGAGGGCATCTCCATCTTCTGCCACTTGTGCAGGGCGTCCAGCCTGAACTCCAGCAGCCAGCCGGGCTCCCCCTTGCGGCGGGAGAGCTGCGTCACGATCTCATCGTTGAGCCCTTTGGGAAAGTACTCCTGCTCGATGTCGGTGGTGAACCCCTCCGAATACTCGGAGGAGAGACGCTTGAGTATATCTTCATTTTCTGCCATAAGAAGGGCAAAGTTAATATTTATATGCGTATTTTTGCCAGAAAGATTTGAACGTTATGGCAGAAAATCAGACCGCACAGCGCACGGAATTCTCCCAGATGGGCCACCGCGAAGCCGCAAGACGCCTTTTCGAAGGCACCGGATATGTCAACAGCAGCAAAGTGAAGGTAAAGGAGGGCATCATCTGCAGCAAAATGATGATGCAGGGGGTCGATTTCGACCTCGTGTACCACCCGCTCAAGCACCTGGGCTACAAGGCCGCGCTCAATGTCGTGGGGGAGATTTACGCCGCATTCTACCGCCCGGATGCCCTCTGCGTGTCGCTGGGCATCTCGTCCCACTTCTGCTATGAGGACATCGCCGAGCTCTGGAGCGGAGTGGTGGCAGCCGCCAAAGAGCACTCCGTACAGACGCTGCATCTGGACCTGTTCCCCTCTCTCAACGGCCTGCAGATAAGCCTGAGCCTCACCGGCAGCCGCGCTGCAGAAATCGACGGCAAAATCAAGAGCCCCGCAAGTATGGACCTGATTTGCCTGAGCGGCAATGTGGGGGCGGCCTATATGGGCCAGCACGTGCTGGAGCGGGAAAAGAGCGTGTTTCTGGCCGCAGGCGAGGCCAACGCCAAGCAGCCCGATCTCTCAAAATACAAATACCTGCTCTCGCAGTATCTCTGCCCGGAGATTGCCGCCGACACTGTGGAGAACTTCACCAAAGGGGGTTTCTACCCCACCGCAGGAGTCTTTGACAGCCGCGGCCTCTCGGAGGCCATCAACACCCTTTGCTCCCAGACCGGCCTCGGGGCCAAGATCTATCTGGACCGCCTGCCGATTGCCTCGGAGACCTTTGAGATGGCTAATGAAATCCACATAGACGCGGTGACTGCGGCCGCCAGCGGCGGCGAGGACTACCGCCTGATATACACCCTCCCGATAGAGCAGTTTGAATCGTTCCACAAGGAGGTGCAGAATTTTGACGTAATCGGCCACCTCTGCCGGCAAGATGTCGGGGCGGTAATGGTGACCCCCGACGGCGCCGAGCTCCCCATCAAGGAGATGTAGAGCGGCCTGCCCCCCCCGAAATCCAGAAATAAAAAGCGCGTCTGCACTGAAGTGTGCCGGCGCGCTTTCCTTATTTATATAAATATAGTTTTATATAAATATGTAAAAATATATTGTTTAACCAATTATCATTTAGAGTCTTAGATTCTGCCGTATTTCTTTAGCAGATCATAAACTGCCTCATTGTAGAGCTCGTCGTATTTGGCTCCGGTCTCGAATTTAAGCTGGCCGAGCTTGAGAAAAACTCCCTTGTCTATATGGAAACTCACCAGACGGCGGTTGGCATTTTTGGAGACCTTGACCTCGGATGTGACGGACGCATTAGTTGCAGAAATCTTAGATATCGGAGCCGCCGGTTCGCTCTTTGCGGGAGAGGGTGTCTCTTTTACCGCAAGGGCGCCGCGCAGGCTGTTGCCGCCGCCCAAAGTAGCCTCTCTGAACTTGTCGAAGGGATCGTGATTCTTTGCCATATATATATTTATATTTTTATATAAATGTATTTATCTATATTTGTATAAAACCTACTTTGAGATGCGTTTGGCAAGGGTTTTTGCCACTTCAAGATATTGCTTTGTGACTTTTCCGGAGGGGTCGTAATCGTAAATGCTCTGGTTGAAAGAGCCTGCCTGTGCAATCTTGGTGGCTTTGCTGATGAGCGGCTCTATAAAGGTGTCACCCATCTCCTCGCGGATTTTTGCGACATACATATCACTGAGCTTGTTGTGCTCGTAGCGGGTAATTATGACGCCGGAGAGCTTGAGCTCGGGATTGAGTCTGGGATTGGAGTGGACATCGGAAAAGAGGTTCGCAACCATCACCATTCCGGAGTATGCCAGGCCGTCGGGAGTGGCCACCATCACCAGGTGGTCAGCGGCCACAAGGGCGTTGTATGTGATAAGACCCAGGGCCGGAGGGCAGTCTATAATAATATAGTCGTATTTCTCCTTAACGGGGCGCAGAAGGTCCAGCAGGAGGTACTCACGGCCGGTGACGGCGGCGGTGTCGCGGTCAAAATTAGAGAGGGCGAGCTCCGAGGGAACCAGATCGACATTTTTCTCCACGGTCTCAATGTTGAATTTGCGCTTGTCCATGAAGGCGTCGCGGATGGTGGCCTGATGCTCGTCGGGGGCGATGGGGCTTATCATAGTGGTGAGGTTTGCCTGGGAGTCGAGGTCCACAAAAAGGACCTTTTTACCCTTGCGGGCCCAGGCATATCCGATGGAGACGGCGGTGGTGGTTTTGCCTACACCGCCCTTGTTGTTAGCGAAGCATACAATCTTTCCCATATATCTCAGTTTCAAATATTTGCACAAATGTATATAAATTTATTTTTATATCAAAATAGAATATCATAAATCTACTTTTATTTTTTTATATAAATATATCGAAGATTACAC
>CAVHPI010000001.1:0-129110 GCA_963637965.1 bacterium | reverse complement strand
TAAATCCCTTCCCCCGGGAAGGGACTTGCTGTCGGCGCCTTCCGCGCCTCTAAACTCTCAAAATACCTCAGATAAGTGCCCATATCCTTGTCGCCGCGGCCGCTCACAGTGAGCACCACGATATCCTCCGGCGCAAAATTTATCTTGGGCAGCGCCCCCAAAGCGTGCGCGCTCTCCAGCGCCGGGATAATCCCCTCCAGACGGGTCAGTTCAAACGCCGCGCGCAGCGCCTCGTCATCGTTCACCGCCACGACCTGTGCCCTGCCGCTCTCGTAAAGATGGCAGTGGAGCGGGCCGGTACCGGGATAATCCAGTCCCGCCGAGATGGAGTAAGGCTCGATTATCTGCCCGTCGGCGTCCTGCATCAGCTTGATGCGGCCGCCGTGCAGAATGCCGGTTGTGCCGATTTCCAGTGACGCTGCGGTGCGGTCGCTCTCCAGTCCCATTCCTCCTGCCTCGGCCAGCACAATCTTGATCTCAGGGTTGTCCAGATAGTGGTAAATGGTGCCGGCGGCGTTGGATCCGCCTCCCACGCACGCCATCAGGCAGTCGGGATTCTCCCGCCCTGTCTTCTCTTTCAGCTGCCACTTGATCTCCTCCGAGATGACGCTTTGCAGCCGCGCCACAAGGTCGGGGTAGGGGTGCGGCCCCACGGTGGAGCCGATTATGTAGAAGGTGTCGGCCGGGTGGCAGCACCAGTCGCGGATGGCCTCTGAAGTGGCGTCCTTGAGGGTCTGATTGCCCGAGGTTACCGGCACCACCGTGGCCCCGAGCATCTTCATACGCTCTACGTTGGGCCTCTGGCGGGCGACGTCGGTTGCTCCCATATACACCACGCAGGGCAGATTCATGAGGGCTGCGACGGTGGCGGTGGCGACTCCGTGCTGCCCCGCCCCGGTCTCGGCAATCAGCCGCTTCTTGCCCAACCGCTTGGCCAGCAGTGCTTGCCCTATGGCATTGTTGATCTTGTGCGCGCCGGTGTGATTGAGGTCCTCGCGCTTGAGATAGAGCCGGCAGTGGTATTTCTCGCTCATTCGTGCGGCATAGTACAGGGGCGACGGGCGGCCCGCATAATCTTTGAGCAGGCCGCGGAACTCCTTCTGGAACTCCTCGCCGTTGATGATGGGCAGGTAGGCCTGCTCCAGGTCCTTGACCGTCTTGTAGAGGATTTCGGGGATGTATGCTCCGCCGAATTCTCCGTAAAAACCGTTTTTGTCTACGTTGTAGTTCATATCGTTAGTGTTGTTTCAAAACTTAAAAACCCAAGAGGGCCTGTCGTAAGTTCGACAGGCCCTCTTGGGTTGATGAACTCTGACAATGGCACTGCTACTTACGACTTGAGATCATAAGTGCGCCACCAAAATTTGTTGTTTGTCATCATCATTGCAGGGGCAAAGATACGATTTCTTTGAATTGTGCAAGAGCTGCGGACAATTTTTTTAAGAAAAAATGCGCGTCAGAAGGCCGTCCAGGGCGGTTTTGCGCGGTGGCGGGGCTTTGCGCGTGGCGACTAAGCGGCTGAACTACAGCGGATAGATCCCAGCCCCAACAAACGAAATCAGATCTTGCGCCTTTATGCGAATCTGCAGGCCGCGGACCCCGGCGCTTACATAAATGTGGTCGTAAAGCAGGGCCGATTCGTAGATGAAGGTGGTCAGAGGCTTCTTCATCCCGATGGGGGAACAGCCTCCGCGGATGTAGCCGGTGAGCGGCAGCAACTCTTTCACGTGAATCATTGCGCACGACTTGTTGCCCGATATTTTGGCCGCCACCTTGAGGTCAACCTCCATGTCGCCCGGCATCACGCACACGAAGAGGCCGTTCTTGTCGCCGCGCAGCACCAGTGTTTTGAACACCTGCTCCAACGGTTCGCCCAGTTGCGAGGCGACGTGCCCCGCATCCAGATTATTCTCGTCCACCTCGTAGGGAACGAGGCTGTATTCTATGCCTGCGGCATCCAGCAGCCGCGCCGCGTTGGTCTTTTGCATTTAGTTACTACACTCTAAACTCTCAAGGAAGGGTGCAAATTTATAATATTTTGTAAATTTGAAGTTTTATAATCGAGCAGCAATGGATTATATCAAAACAGATATAGAAGGGCCGGTAATCTTGGAACCCCGCGTGTTCGGCGACAGCCGGGGCTACTTCTTCGAGACCTTCCGCGCCGGAGAATTCGCCGCAAACGTCGCCCCCGTCACCTTTGTACAAGACAACGAGTCTTTTTCCGCAGAGCGCGGAGTGCTGCGCGGCCTCCATTTCCAGAAGGGAGAGCACGCCCAGGCAAAGCTGGTGCGGGTGGTGCAGGGCAGGGTGCAGGACGTCGCTGTGGACATCCGCCCCGGCTCTCCCACCTTCGGCAGATATGTCTCCGTGGAACTCTCGGCCGCCAACAGGCGGATGTTCTTCATCCCGCGCGGCTTTGCCCACGGCTTCGCCACCCTCGAGCCAGGTACCATCTTTCAGTACAAATGCGACAACTATTACGCTCCGCAGTCTGAGGGGAGCATCCGCTGGAACGACCCCACAATCGGCATAGAATGGATGATAGACCCTTCCGAAGTGATTTTGAGCGCCAAAGATGCAGCCGCCCCGCTGCTTGACAAGTGATATGCACCGGTTTTTTGCCATACTGATTTCCCTGCCGCTCTACCTGCTGAGCCTGCTGCCGCTGAAGGTGCACTATTTTTTTGCCGACATCATCGCCTTTCTGCTGCGGGATGTGGTCAAATACCGCAGGAATGTGATTATGACCAACCTTGAGGGAGCCTTTCCCGACATGCCGGCGCAGGAGCGGGAGCGAATTGCCCGCCGCTACTATCAGTACCTCGCCGACCAGGTCTGCGAGATGGTGTGGTCGATGACCCGCAGCGGGCGTCACATCTGCCGCCGCGGCTTCTACTCCATTGACCCCGAGAGCGAATGGGTGCTCAACGAGGCCTACCGGACCTCCCCCAGCGTGGTGGTGCTGCTCTCGCACACCGGCAACTGGGAGCTGGCCAGCGACGTCCCCTTTTATATGCGGCAGCCCTCATTCGGCTGCGACGAGATGACGGTGGCCTACCAGACGCTGCATGACCCCCTCTCCGAGCAGCTGTTCCTGGTGTTGCGGCGCGTCAGGCTCCACAAAGAGGAGAGCCTGGTGGCCTCTCACAAGATTTTGCGCTTTATGCTGGGGCACAGAAACGAGCGCCGCATCTACTTTTTCATCTCCGACCAGTATCCCTACGGCGGGGCGGAGCACACCTGCAAATTCCTGGGGCTGGACACCGAATGGGTCGGCGGAGCGGAGGCAATTGCCCGCAAATTGCACCTCCCGGTGATGTATGTTTACCTCGACAGAGTCAAAAGAGGTAAATATGTCATCAAAATTTCTCAAATTTGCTCTGACGCTTCGCTTGTGGACAAGGGCGGCATCACCGCCACCTACGCCTCCAACCTGGAGCGGGATATAATGAGCCGCAAAGAAAACTGGCTCTGGAGCCATCGCCGCTGGAAAAACCTGTGGCCTTACAATAAAGAAAAATAGTTCGATACAGATATGAAACACACTTTGAAACTTATTGCAGCGGCGCTGATTGCGGCCTCTGCAGTCCCCGCCGGGGCGCAGTCCCTTGCCAGCGGCAAGAGCGCCCCTTCCGGCTCGGTAGTATATTCACTCCCCGTCACCGCCATCACCTTCAGGGTGGACGCGGTGCGTCAGGATTTCATTGCAGGCCCCTACGCCCAGTATGCAAAGAAGTATATGGGCAGCGAGGCCCGCACATCCAATGAGGTTACCTACTACCTCAAGTCCATCCAGCTGACCCCCTATCTCGAGGCTGACCCCGCAGTGCGCTACTCGGTGAACCTCAAAGGCTCGGGCGAGAGCTTCCTGCAGCTCTGCTCGCAGGGCCTGGTGGTGGCCTCCGATGCCTACACGGGCAAGGAGGAGGTTTGGCGCTTCCCCTCTCTGGCCGGCGCCGACCAGTTTGCCGGCAAGGATGCGGAGGACAATCTCTCCACCACTACCACAACCCTCTACAAGAATGTGAAGACCGCCGCCGGATATGAGCAGGTGGCCGTTTCTCAGAGCCAGGTGGTGGAAAAGTCGGCGGAGAAGAAGGCTTCCGAGACTGCCGCTACCATATTCCGCCTGCGCAGTATGCGCATGGCCATAGTGACCGGCGACACCGACGCCACCTACAGCGGCGAGGCGATGCAGGCCGCTATTGCGGAGCTGCTGCGCATGGAGCAGGAGTATATGAGCCTCTTCTACGGCACCACCGTGGAGTCGGTGCAGACAATGAACTTTGACGTAGTGCCGCAGGCCGACCGCAAAGAGCAGAAATATGTCGCCTTCCGCCTCTCCGACACCGACGGCCTGCTCCCCGCGAGCGACTATTCCGGCCGCCCCATAGTGCTGGACCTGGAGCTTGACGACCTGGCGGCCGTCTCCGCCTCCGAGAAGAGCGGCGGCATCTTCTACCGCGTGCCCCGTACCGCCACGGCCCGCGTGATGGATGGCGAGAGCATGCTTATGCAGACCCGCATCCCCATCTATCAGTTTGGCGAGACATTATCATTCCCCGTGAAAT
This sequence comes from bacterium, assembly GCA_963637965.1. Classification (GTDB taxonomy): domain Bacteria; phylum Bacteroidota; class Bacteroidia; order Bacteroidales; family UBA932; genus Equibacterium. The sequence continues at coordinate 124,536 of CAVHPI010000001.1, read as the reverse complement.
AATCAAACAGTAACATCATGAGCATAGCATCACTCAAGCCCGAGAGAGTCTGGAAAAACTTCTACGCTCTCACTCAAGTGCCCCGCCCCTCCAAAAAGGAGATAAAGGCGGTGGAGTTCGCAGAAAAATTTGGCCGCGACCTTGGTCTGGAAACCTACCGCGACCCGCTGGGCAACATAATTATCCGCAAACCGGCCACCCCCGGTATGGAAAACCGCAAGGGGGTGATACTCCAGGGCCACCTGGACATGGTGCCGCAGAACAATGCCGACACCCCTCACGACTGGGAGAAAGACCCCGTGGAGGCTTATGAATATGAGATTGACGGTCAGAAGTGGGTCAAGGCCCGCGGCACGACCCTCGGCGCCGACGACGGTATGGGCGTGGCCACCGCAATGGCCGTTCTGGAGTCCAAGGACCTGCGTCACGGCCCCATCGAAGCCCTCTTTACCATAGACGAGGAGACCGGAATGACCGGCGCATTCGGCCTTGAGAGCGATAAGCTGCAGGGCGAGATACTGCTCAACCTCGACTCCGAAACGGAAGGTATGATATACGTGGGCTGCGCCGGCGGACAGGATGCCCGCTACAGTTTCCCCTACACCACAGAAGCCGCCCCTGAAGGGAGTAAATTCTTCGAAATCACCGTCAAAGGGTTGCGCGGCGGCCACTCCGGAATGGATATCGCGGAGGGACGCGGCAATGCCAACAAGGCAATGGCCCGCGTGCTGCTGCCCCTGCTGCGCGACTGCGGCGCCCGTCTGGCATCGATTGCCGGCGGCACTCTGCGCAATGCCATCCCCCGCGAGAGCGTGGCAGTTGTGGCTGTCCCCGCAGATCAGGAGGCCAGGCTGCAGAGCATCGTGAGCGAGACCTTTGCGGCTGTCAAGGGAGAAATCGGCAGCATCGACCCCGGCGTGGAGATTTTTGCCGCAGAATGCGCCCCCGCGGAGGTTATGTGCGGCGACGTGGCCCTCAGAATGGTCAAGGCAGTGATCGGTTGCCCCAACAATGTGCTCCGCATGAGCGTTGAGGTTCCCGGTCTCACAGAGACATCCACCAATCTGGCTATGGTCCGTTCAAACGGCAGCAGCATCGATATCGAGTGCCTGCTGCGCAGTTCGGTGGACAGTGCCAAGGACTATCTTGCCGAGAGCATGCGCGCAGTTATGGAGCTTGCGGGAGCCAAAGTGGAATACACCGGCAGCTACAGCGGCTGGCAACCCGATATGAAATCACCAATATTGGCGGTGATGCGGCGGGTATACCACGATATGTACGGCAAGGAACCCGTCGTGACCGCAATCCACGCCGGGCTCGAGTGCGGCATAATCGGCGCGACCTACAAAGGTCTGGATATGGTCTCCATAGGCCCGACCCTCTGCTCTCCCCACTCTCCCGACGAGCGCGTGAATGTGGAGTCGGTGGGCAAGTTCTGGGACTTTGTGGTCAAAGTGCTCGAAAACGTTCCCGAAAAATAGAATCCACCAATAAGACAATAAGATATGTTCAAGAATCAACCTAAAGGACTGTTCGCCCTGGCGCTGGCAAATACCGGAGAGCGCTTTGGCTATTACACGATGCTCGCCATCTTCATGCTCTTTCTGCAGGCCAAGTTCGGCTGGCAGGGCTCTCTTGCGAGCACCGTTTATGCCGTGTTCCTGGCGCTGGTCTACTTTTTCCCGGTAGTAGGCGGCATCATCGCAGACAAGATCGGCTACGGCAAGTGCGTCGTCACCGGCGTGGCGGTGATGTTCCTGGGCTATGTGGCCCTCTCCATACCCACCCCCGCCAATGCGCTGGGCGTGACCCTCATGATAGGGGCTCTGCTGCTGATTGCGGTGGGTACAGGCCTGTTCAAGGGCAACCTGCAGGTGCTGGTGGGCAATCTCTACGATGATCCCAAGTACGCCGCAAAGCGCGACTCCGCCTTCAGCCTCTTCTATATGGCCATCAATATCGGTGCGATGTTCGCTCCCGCAGCCGCCACCGCCATCACCAACCGCTTCATGGCAAAGGCCGGCCTCATCTACAAGGCCGACATCCCCGCCCTGGCGCACCAGTATCTGGGCGGCACCATCTCTGCCGACAATGCCGCGGTGCTGCAGAATCTGGCATCCCAGATGCCCGGCGATGCGGCTTCGATGCCTCTGGGCGACTTCTGCCAGTATTACATCACCAATCTCTCATCGTCGTACAACATGGGATTTGCAGTGGCTTGCGTGTCGCTGATTGTCTCTATGCTGATATATCTGACCACTCGCAGCTGGTTTGCCCACGCCGACGTCAACGCCAAGCAGCAGAAGAGCACCGGAAGCGAGAATGCAGTGGAACTCACCCCCAAGCAGACCAAGGACCGCATCGTGGCCCTCTGCATGGTGTTCGCAGTGGTCATCTTCTTCTGGATGGCATTCCACCAGAACGGCCAGTCGCTTACCTGGTTTGCCCGCGACTACACTCAGGCCACCGTCACCGGCTGGCCCCGTCTGGGCTTCAACATCTGGATTCTGGCGATGATTGCAGTGTCGGTCTACACCCTCTTCGGCATATTCCAGTCAGAAAAGACCGCCGGCAAGGTGGCAAACGGCGTGGTTACGGCAGTTCTGTGGGGCGGCGCGCTGCTGCTCTACAAGGGCATGGATCCCGAACTCGGCATCCAGCCCCAGCTGTTCCAGCAGTTCAACCCCTTCTTTGTGGTGGCCCTGACCCCCATCTCGATGGCAATTTTCAGCTCTCTGGCAGCCAAGAAAGATGACAAGCACCCCGCAGGGCGCGAACCTTCGGCACCCTTCAAGATAGGTCTGGGTATGCTTGTGGCCGCTGCCGGCTATCTGATTATGATACTCGCCTCCAAAGGGCAGCCTTCTCCCGCCGAGCTGCAGGGCACGGTCTCTCCCGACCCCGTGCTGCCGCAGTGGCTTATGGGCACCTATCTGGTGCTGACATTCGCCGAGCTGCTCCTGAGCCCGATGGGCATCTCGTTCGTCACCAAGGTGGCGCCTCCCAAGGTCAAGGGGCTTATGATGGGCCTGTGGTTTGCCGCCACCGCGGTGGGCAACTATCTGAGCTCCATCCCCGGTCTGCTCTGGAACAAGGTTCCGCTCTGGGCCAACTGGGGCATTCTGATGGGCCTCTGCCTGATTGCAGCTGCCATTATGTTCGCAATGCTCAAGAAGATCAACGCCGCCACTGCGGAGTGCTAATCTATGGATGTTGCGATAGTGATACTCAACTGGAACGGCCGCTCCCTCCTGGAGCGGTTCGTGCCGGTTCTGTTGCAAAATACCCCCTCTCAAAACGCTTTTGTGGTGGTGGCCGACAATGGCTCCACCGACGATTCGGTACCCTGGCTGCGGGCCAACTGTCCCGGGGTCGAAATCGTGGAACTGGATCAGAACTACGGCTTTGCCGCGGGCTACAACCGTGCCCTGCAGCAGATTGATGCCGACTATTATGTGCTGCTCAACTCGGATGTCGAGGTTTCGCCCGGGTGGCTGGAGCCCCTGGTGGTCTTTATGGAGGACAACCCCGAGGCGGGGGTGTGCCAGCCCAAGATATTGAGCGAGAAGCGGCGCGAATTCTTTGAATATGCCGGGGCGGCGGGCGGTTTTATGGACCGCTACGGCTACCCCTTCTGCCGCGGCCGCATCCTCTCCAATCTGGAGCGCGACTGCGGGCAATACGACGAGCCCGTGCAGTGCTTCTGGGCCACCGGGGCCTGCATGATGGTGCGCAGCTCGCTTTATCACCATCTCGGCGGGCTGGACGAGGTGTTCCGCGCCCATATGGAGGAGATCGATTTCTGCTGGAGGGCTAAACTTGTGGGTCAGCAGGTCTGGGCCGTGCCCGAGTCTGTGGTGTATCACGTGGGCGCCGGCAGCCTCGACGCCGCCAGCCCCCGCAAACTCTATCTCAACTACCGCAACAGTCTGCTGATGCTGCACAAGAACCTGCCTCTCAAGCAGCGGCGGCGGGTGCTGCTGGTGCGCAGCCTTATGGACTGCTGCAGTTCGCTGGTGTACCTTTTCACCGGCCGCTGGAGTTATTTCAAGGCAGTCTGGCGGGCAAAACGGGATTTCCGCCGCCTGAAGGGCGATGTGGAAATATCCTCTTTCGAAGACGAGAGCAATGATGTGGGGCTCTACTACGGCAGCATAGTGATGCGCTATCTGCGCTCAATGGGCCGCCTGACCTTCAGCCGCCTCCGCTTTTGACGCGCATCCTCTAAACTCTACACTCTAAACTTTTTCTGCAAAACCCTGGCAACTTCGCCGACCCAGAGTATCAGCGAAGTTGCCGCGGTGATTATGGCCCAATCGGCAAACTTGATGCCTCCCCGCGCCACATTGAACATCTCCTGCAGGCCGGGAGTCTCGGTGATGAGCACCTGCCCAAAGAAGATCACCAGCAGAATCAGCAGGAACCCTTTGGCATTCTTCCAGTCCAAGTGTCTGAAGGCGGAGCCGCCGGTCATGAACGCCTTGGCGTTGAAGAGATTCCAGAACTGCAGCATCACGAATATCGTGAAGAATATGCCCAGCTCATAGAGCGACAGGCCGTCGTATGCCCCCCAGCGTATGCTGCCGTTGAATATTCCCGCCAGCGACGTGACATCGGCGTGCTGGAAAAACATCAGTATGCACAGCAGAATGGCGGTGAAGATGGTTCCCACGCCAAGTATCAGAGCTCCCATCCCTTTCAGGATATTCTCCGTGATGGGGCGGGGACGGTCTTTCATCACGCTTTTGTCGGGCGGCAGAGAGGCCAGCGCCAGCGCCGCCATAGTGTCCATAATCAGGTTCACCCACAGCATCTGGGTCACTGTCAGGGGCGATTCTGTGCCCAGGAAGGCGCCGATGGCCACAATCAGGCAGGCCACCACATTCACCGTCATCTGGAATAATATGAAGCGCTTGATGTTCTTGTAGAGCGAGCGGCCCCACATAACGGCATTGGCGATTGTGGCAAACGAGTTGTCCATGATGGTCATGTCGCTCGCTTCCTTGGCCACGGCTGTGCCGTCGCCCATCGAGAGGCCCACATTGGCCGCGTTGAGGGCGGGGGCGTCGTTGGTGCCGTCGCCGGTCACTGCCACCACATGGCCCAGGCTCTTGAGAGCCCGCACCGCGCGGTCCTTGTCATTGGGGCGGGCGCGGGATATGATCTTGATCTCGGGCAGACGCTCGCGCAGCTGCTCGTCGCTCATCGAGGCGATGTCGGTGCCCAGGCAGAGGTTGCGATCTGTGTCGGTGTCTTTCCAGAGCGAGAGCTGGCGGCCGATCTCCTTGGCGGTGCCGGGAGCGTCGCCGGTGATTATCTTGACCTGGATGCCGGCGTTCTGGCAATCTTCGATTGCGGCGGGCACATCGGCGCGGACGGGGTCCTCAATGGCCACCACGCCCATCAGATTGAGGTCTTTGACCTTCAGCTTGCCGTTTTCGATGACTCCGTCCATCCCATCCAGCTCCTTGTAGGCAAAGGCCAGGGTGCGGCAGGCGCGTCCCTGATACTCCGCCAGCTTGCGGTTGTAGGCGTCAATCTCGCTCTGCTCCATAGAGCACATTTTCATCAGAATGTCGGGTGCTCCCTTGACGTAGAGTACATAGCCGCCGGTAATCTTGCTGGTGACTATTGTGGCCATATACTTGAGCTCGGTGGTGAACTGGATGCGGTCCACCACCTCGGCGTCGGTGCGCAGCACCATATAATCCTCCCCGGCAGAGTGCAGCCACAGCAGCAGCGCCCCCTCTGTGGGGTTGCCCACGGTGGCGGGCTTCTCGGCGTCGGAGTAGTCCAGATGGGCGGTGGTGTTCACGGCGATGCACTCCTTGAGCAGGCGCGAGAGGCGGCTGTCGTCCAGCTTCTGTTCTTTGAGGAAGGGGAAGTGAGAATCCACGACCCTCATCTGGTTCTGGGTCAGGGTGCCGGTTTTGTCAGAGCATATCACCGACACCGCCCCCATAGTCTCGCAGGCGTGCATTGTGCGGGGCAGGGTGTTCTGCTTCATGAGCCGCTTCATGCTGAAGGCCAGGCTCAGGGTCACTGCCATCGGCAGTCCTTCGGGCACGGCCACCACTACCAGCGTCACCGCAATCATGAACGAACTCAGCAGGTAGCTCACAAAATTCATCACGGCTGCCGTGTCGGCAAAGCTGAAGCCGTAGCGGATGCCGAACACTGCTATGCGGCCCACCAGAATCGCGGCCGCTATCAGGTAGCTCAGCTTGGTTATGAGCCTTGCCAGTCTGTCCAGATTCTCGCTCAGCGGAGTCGCGTCGCCGTCCTTGACCTGCGCTGCGACAAACACTTTGCCGCAGGCAGTGGAGTCGCCCACCGCGAATATTTTGGCCGCGCATTCGCCCTCGGTCACCGTGCACCCTTTGAGCACGTGGTTGGAGGGGTAGGTGGCGTCGGGGTCAAACTGCTCGGGATCGGTGAACTTCGAGCACTGCGGCTCGCCCGTGAGCGAAGACTCGTTTATCACCAGGTTCATGCTCTCCTGAATCTCGCCGTCGGCGGGGACCTCCTCGCCCGCGGCCAGCAGCACGATGTCCCCCACCACGATATCCTTGCGGGGCACCTGGCACACGTTGCCGCCGCGGATAACCCGCACCGGCGTGTCGTCGTTGACTTCGTTAAGGCTCTGGAAGGTCTTCTCGTTCTGCGACTCCAGAATGTGGGCCACTCCGGTGGCCAGCAGCACCGCCGCCGCTATGCCGATAGGCTCCAGATAGGGCTGCCAACCCGCTGCGTCGCCGTAAACCCCCTCATAGAATGAGATGCCGCCCGAGAGCAGCAGGGCAAACAGCAATACGCTGAAGAGCGGATCCATCTTGAACTTGTGCGCGTCGCCGTCCCATTCGCCGCCCAGGTAGGCCACAAGATAGGTCACCGCAAACAGCACGAACACCATTGCCGGTGCAATCCAGAGCCCATCGTGGCTGTAGATGCCCGCTGCGGGCAGGATGACGGCTGCAAGCGAGGTAAGTACAAATACCGCGAGATAAAGTTTCAGCAGCCAGAAGTTGATGCAGTGCCCCACTTTCTGCCAGGCGGTCTCCTTGACCGGCGGTGTGAGCACGTTGGCTCCGAATTTGGCGCGGCTCTCCTCTACCTCTGCGGCAGTCAGCCCACTGTAACGAAGTTTCTGATCCATTTCAATAAATTTTAAGAGAGGGACCCGAAAATCCGGACCCCTCCCGTTTTAGATGTCATTTTTGTCGGTTTGCGCTTTGCACAATCATTAAATCTCATTTTCGCCGTCGTCGCTCCCGTCACCGGTGTCGATTTCTTCTGTGATAGTGATGTTGCGCAGATGGTATCCGTTGTCTTGTACGGTAACCTGCAGAGGATTCTCGGCCTTCTCGTAGTTGTCAAGAGAGATTGCCACGCTCTTGCCCTCATATTTGCAGGATACGATGTAGTCGCCGGGTTTGACGCTTTCAAAAATGTAGTTGCCGTCCCTCTCGGTGGTGCATTCATAGGTGTCAGTCTCTCCGGTGTAGGTCACGACTACCCCGTTTATAGCGCGGCCGTCGTAGCTAACAGCTCCGATTACTTTTGCGGGCCGCGCCTCTTTGTTGCAGGCGGCGGCGAGCACAAGCGCTGCAGCCATTGTCAATAGTGTTGCTAACTTTTTCATTGGTGTGATGTCCTCTTTTTAGAAAAGAAACGGGTAACATAAGATGCCACCCATTTCTTTTGAAATTTATGCAGGAAGCTTATTCAACTGCGTTTGCGCCGTAGAGAATCTTGAGCGCGTTGCAGCGGCGAAGCTCTTGCTTGATGTCGGTGATGATACCCATACGGGTGTTCTTGTCAGCCTTGATGGACACTGTCATGAACGGACGGTCCTGCTCGCTGAGGTTTTCACGCTCAGCTGCCACGAAGTCGCGGATTTCATCTACAGAACGGAAGGAGTCGTTGAGCTGGATGCGGCTGTCGGTACCATATTTTCCCTGGTACTTGGGCAGCGGAGTTCCCACATAAATGTATGAGGAAAGGTCTTTGCGCTCCAGTTTGGCAATCTCGCTTGCGGCGGGCAGTGAAACCATTACCAAGTGCTCTGTCTGACGCATGCTGGTGGTGATCATAAAGAACATCAGAATCATGAACACGATGTCAGGGAGCGATGCGGTGCTGATTGCAGGTATGCCGCCTTTGCTACTTTTTTTGAATTTTGCCATTTTGATAATCTCCTATTTCTGTAGCTTGGTATCCTTAGGCTCGGCTTCGGAAATCTGCTGCGGGATACATTTACGCACGATTTTCTGTTTGTCGTCGTCGAGCTGCGCATACTTCTTGCCGTAGTTTGCCACGGAGAATTCGTCGCGGATTTCGTTTATGGCCTTGACCAGCTCATTCTGTACGGCGATGTACTGTCCGTAAGTTGTGCCACGGTCGTTCTGAAGAGAAATCACACCCTTCGATACCGGATAGGGACCGAAGCCCTCAATGTCCTTTACCACCTTCTCGGGGAGGCTGGGATCGTTCATGGGGTTGGTGAGGAACTCTACGATTTTGTCCTTGAGTTGGCTGACATCTATAGGCTGGTCACCGGCGAATACGCGGTCGTTTACATTGATTTTCACAATCACGATGTTGCGGCGGTTGACCTTCTCGTTCTGCAGCTTGACATTCTCGTCCGGCATGGGGGGAAGACGGCGGGGAAGGCCTTTCTCCTGGTCCATCGTCGTTACCATCAGGAAGAAAATCAGCGCAATGAAAGAAATGTCGGCCATTGAGCTTCCATTTATTTCAGGAGTCTTTTTTGATGCCATATCCTAATGTTTATTAACGATTCTTAATTGCATTGCGAATGCCTGCGCCTATGAGGGTCACAAAAGTGGCCACAACAAGGATATAGGTGAGATACAGGCCTGCATCTGTCAGTTTGGACACCAGAGGGGTGTATGCAACGTTGGTGTGAACCTCTCCGCCGGGAGCCAGCAGCCAGCAGATCACCAGAAGCACGGCTGTGCCTGCGATCAGCGCAAGGAATGTGAGCAGGCTCTTTTTGGACTTGCTTACATCGATGAGCAGGAAGGCTACAACCAGCACCAGCGATACTGCCACCAGGACATACGCCCAGATGAGGAATGTGTCCAGAATAGGGTCACTCGCATTCTGGTGCGGCAGCACGAAGAAGAGAACCAGCAATATTGCAGAGATTCCCAGAAGGACCCATTTTAAATATTTAGCCAGTTTCATTTTATTGTTTTTTCAATTGTTAATATAAATACCCTTTAAACAGACTTATTTCTGATATTTTACCAGAAGGTCCACGAAGCTGATGGAAGCGTCTTCCATCTGAGCGACGATAGTGTCGATCTTTGAAGCGAGGTAGTTATAGAACAACTGAAGGATGATGGCTACGATAAGACCGCCGACTGTGGTGATGAGGGCGACTTTCATACCGCCGGCAACCAGGTTCGGGGAGATATCACCTGCAACCTCGATAGCATCGAATGCCTGAACCAGACCGATCACAGTACCGAGGAATCCGAGCATAGGAGCAATACCGATGAAGAGGGCGATCCAGGAGAGGCCCTTCTCCAGCTGTGCCATCTGAACGGAACCGTAAGAAGTGACAGCCTTCTCTACATTCTCTACACCCTGATCCATACGGATGAGGCCCTGATAGAAGATGCTTGCGACAGGACCGCGGGTGTTGCGGCAGATGTCCTTGGCTTTCTCTACGTCACCTTTGCTCAGCGCAGCCTCGATGCTCTCAAGAAGCTTCTTGGTGTTGGTCTGGGAAAGGCTGAGGGTGATGATTCTCTCGATTGCGATAGCCAGACCGAGGATAAGGCAGATGAGCACTGTGGCCATGAAGCCTGCACCACCTTCGATGAACTTGGTCTTGAGCTGCTGGTGGAGGGGCTCATCGCTTCCGGTAGCGGCAAAAGGGTTTTCGGGAGTCTCCACCGGAGTTGCGGCAACCTCTTCGGCTGCGGCAGCATCTGTGGCTTCAACAGCCTCTGTAGCAGCGCCTTCTGTGGCTGCTGCTCCATCCTGTGCGAAAGTTGATTGGTTAGCAGTGAAGGTCAGAAGGCCGGCTACTGCCAAAAACATGAAAACTTTTTTCATAGGTTTTAATTAATTATAAAAAATATATAGTATTTGCTTGTTCGCAATAATTGGTGCAAGTTAAGACAAATTTTTTAAAATCCTAAATAAATTCTCGGCATTGTGCTCTGTAGCGGCCTCCAGGGCGGAAAATGGTATGTTCTTGATTTCGCAGATTTTGTCTGCGACATACCTCACATAGGCGCTCTCGTTGCGGTGTCCGCGATAGGGGACCGGAGTCAGATAGGGGCAGTCGGTTTCCAGCAGAATGTCCTCCAGAGGGATGCGCTCCAGGGCGGCGGCCACGTGGGCGTTCTTGAATGTCACCACGCCCCCGATGCCCACCATAAAATCCCCCGCGCCGCGGATGCGGCGGTAGGTCTCGTAACTCCCGGTAAAGGCGTGGAACACTCCCCGCACGCTCTTGCCCACCTTGCGGATGCACTCCAGGGTCTCTTCCAGAGCCTCCCGGCAGTGGATTATCACCGGCAGATCATGCTCGCAGGCCAGATTCAGCTGCTCGCAGAAGACCTCCTTCTGCTGCTGCTCAAACTCCCGGCTCCAGTAGAGGTCCATCCCGATTTCCCCGATGGCGGCCCAGGCGCGGTCGCCCAGATGATCCAGGACAAACTGCAGCTCTTCGCGCCAGTTCTCCCTGACCTCGGTGGGGTGGAGCCCGGTGGCGGGCCAGGCAAAGCCGGGGAGGGCGTCGGCGGCGCGGCACATCGCCTCGAAGGATGAGGAATCTATGCCGGGCATCACTATTTTCTTGACCCCGGCCGCTTTTGCGCGGGACACCACCTCGTCAAAATCATCCTTGAAGGCTTCGTCGTAGATATGTGAGTGAGTGTCTATCATTAGCGGCGCAAATCTAATCAATTTGCACCAAACCTGTCGCCCGAAATACGATAGATTCTGCCCTCCATTTCTAGTTCCACCAGCGGCAGGGCAATCTCCGCGACGGAGAGGGAGAGGGCGGCGGCGATGGTGTCGGCATCGGAGGGCGGATTGCTGCAAAGAAAGCGGAGAATCTCCCCCGCAACGCCGCTGCAGGGGCGCATGCGGGGTCTGTCAAAGCCCAGCGGCAGAGTCCCCGGCTCCCAACCCATCGCCCTTATTATCGATTCGGGGCCGGTCACGATGCCCGCGATGTTGCTCTCGATGAGATTGTTGCAGCCGCGAAATGTGTTGTCGTCTATGCGGCCGGGCACGGCAAACACGCTGCGGTCGTAGTCCATTCCCAGCTGCGCCGTGATGAGCCCGCCTCCCTTTTTCTTGGATTCCACCACCAGCACGCAGTCGCACAAGCCGGCGATGATGCGGTTGCGCCGCACGAAATTGACGGGGTAGGAGGGAGTGAAGGGGGTGAACTCGGTCACCAGCGCCCCCTGCTGCAGAATCCGCTCCGCAAGGTTCTGGTTGGACGGGGGATAAATGGTTTCAAAACCGGTCCCCATCACCGCCACCGTCTCCAGACCATACTTGAGGGCGGCGGTGTGGGCGAATGTGTCGATGCCCAGCGCCAGCCCGCTCACCACCACCGGGGCGGGGGAGCATTTGGATAGCCCCTCCACTATGGCGTTGCAGTAGCGCCGGCCGTTTTCGGTTGCGGCGCGGGTCCCCACGATTGCAATCATCCGCGCGCCGTTCAGGTCAAAGCCGCCGCTGCTGTATAGTAAGATGGGGGCGTCGGGGCACTGCCGCAGCCGGCTGGGGTAGCGGCTGTCCTCTATCGACAGGATCTCCAGCCCGTGGTCTGTTGCCCAGTCGATGTCCCGAGCCGCGTCGGCGGCGGTCTTTTTGGCCATCAGCCTGTCATAAATCACACAATTGCTCTCGCCGCGCTCCCGCATCAATTGCTGCAGCTGCTCTTTTGTATTGGAGAAGACTGCGTCGATGCCTCCCGCGGCCTCCATCAGCATCCGGGCCTCGCTCAGCCTGGAGGCGTAGCAGCCGGCAATGGAGGCGGCCCGTATAAGAAAATCCCGTCTCATCTGTTGCGTTTTTATCCGCAAGATAGAAAGACGGGATTCTCTGCGGCGGAAATGTCGGGATTTCTGCCGTAAAATTTCTGATTCCGAAATCAGATGATCAGCATTGCATCGCCGTAAGTGCCGAATTTGTAACCCTCCTGCAGCGCCACCTCATAGGCGTGCATCACGTTGTTATAGCCGCCGAAGGCCGCCACGTTCATCAGCATCGTGGATTTGGGCAGGTGAAAGTTGGATATCAGCGCGGTGGGGATGGATACCTTGTAGGGAGGGAAGATGAACTTGTTGGTCCAGCCGTCATACTCCTCTATCTCGTTGGTGGTGGTGACGAATGTCTCGAGCCCGCGCAGCACAGTGATGCCCACCGCAACCACTCTGTGGTTGGTGCGCTTGGCCTGATTGACTCTCTCGGCCGTCCCGGCGGTGATGATCAGCGGCTCGCTGTCCATCTTGTGCTTGGAGAGGTCCTCCACATCCACGGTGTGGAAGTGGGCGTTGCCCATATGCAGGGTTATGAACGCCGAATCAACTCCCTTGATTTCCAGCTTCTTGAATAGAATCTTGCTGAAGTGCAGGCCGGCGGCGGGAGAAGCCACTGCCCCCTCGTGACGGGCGTAGATGGTCTGGAAGCGCTCCTTGTCGATCTCCTCCGCCCTGGGGCGCAGCCACTTGGGGATGGGAAGCGAGCCGATGGAATAGAGGGCGCTCTTGAATTCCTCGTAAGGGCCGTCGTAGAGGAAGCGCAGGGTGCGGCCGCGGGAGGTGGTGTTGTCTATCACCTCGGCCACCAGAGAGTTGTCGTCTCCGAAGTAGAGCTTGTTGCCTATCCTGATTTTGCGTGCGGGGTCCACCAGAACGTCCCAGAGATGCTGCTCGCGGTTGAGTTCGCGCAGCAGGAACACCTCGATCTCAGCCCCGGTCTTCTCCTTGTTGCCATAGAGCCGCGCGGGGAAAACCTTGGTGTCGTTGAACACGCAGAGGTCGCCCTCGTCTACATAATCTATGAAATCCTTGAAGATTTTATGCTCTATCTCGCCGGTGTCCTTGTGCAGGACCATCAGCCGGCATTCGTCTCTCTCTTCCGACGGGTATTTTGCGATCTGGTCTAAAGTTAGCGGGAATTCGAATTCTTTTTGTTTCATCTCGTCACTTTTGTTGTGAACCTGCAAAATTATTTGAAGAAAGTAAAAAATCCAAAGAAATGGCGTTTTTTATTTCAAAATCGCCTGATAGTGTGCGCCTAAGGGCCGTCAGATGAGCTCCGCTGCCAAGACTCAGCCCCAAATCGCGGGCAAAGGAGCGGATGTAGGTCCCCTTGCTGCAGCGAATGGTGACATCAGCCTGCGGACGCCCGGAATCTCCGATTTTAAAATCGTCAAGGCTGATGCGCTCTATGGTGATGAGCGAAGAACTCAGCGGTACGCTCTTGCCGGCTCGGGCCAGTTCGTAGGCCCGCTTGCCCCCCACCATCTTGGCGGAAAAAATCGGGGGTATCTGCTCCTGCTCCCCTATGAAACCCTCCAGGGCGCGCTCCACCGCCTCCCGGGTTATGTGGGCGTGGGGGTAGATGGCGTCTATCTCCTTCTCCAGGTCGTAGCTCGCGGTGGTGGCTCCGAATTCGATTGTGGCCTCATACTCTTTTGTGCCCGCCTGCAGAGTTTCCGCGATTTTGGTGGCGCGCCCGGCGCATATCACCAGCAGCCCTGTGGCCAGCGGGTCCAGAGTGCCGGCGTGCCCCACCTTTATGTGGCGGTTGCGGAAGTGCTTCTGCAGCGCGAACTTGTATTTGCGCACCGCGTCGGCGCTGGTCCAGCGGTAGGGCTTGTCCACCGGGAGCACCAGCCCGTCGGGGTAGGCGTCGATTTCCGGCGCCAGAGGCCCGATCCAGTTGCGGTCGATGACAGTGGCCTTTATCATCTATCTGCAGGGGATTTTGTCTATGCGCCTCTGGTGACGGCCCCCCTCGAACTGAGCCTCGAGGTAGGCATCCAGAATCCTCAACGCCATGCGGCTGCTGATGAATCGGGCGGGCATCGAGATTATGTTGGCGTTGTTGTGCCGCTTGGCCAGCGCCGCAATCTCGGGCTGCCAGCAGAGGGCTGCGCGCACCCCCTGATGCTTGTTGAGAGTCATTGTGATGCCGTTGCCGCTGCCGCACATGGCCACTCCGAAGTCCACTTCGCCGGCCTCCACCGCCGCTGCCAGCGGGTGCGCCGTGTCGGGGTAGTCCATGCTTTCGGGGGAGCCGGTGCCAAAGTCGCGCACCGCATAGCCCCGCTTGGCAAGCGCTTTCTTGATATATTCCTTGAGTTCGTAGCCGGCGTGATCGCTGGCGATACCTGCTGTCTGCATGGCTTATTGCTCTGACTGTTTCTCGATATTCTGCATTATCTGCTCCTGACGCTGCTTGCGGAGCATCCGGTCGCGCCTGTCAAAGGCGGTCTCGCTCTCCTTGTTCTGAAGGTCCTCGGAGTTCTCCACTATGAGGGCGGGCTTGCCGGCGTAGCGGTCCTTCTTGGGGATGGACATCAGATCGCCGGTATTTATGGGGAGCCCGTGGCGCACATACGAGTCGTCTTCGCTGCTGATGTCCACCACGATTATCTTGTCGCGGTTTATCTGGTCCAGATCCACCTGAGGCAAGTCGGTCATGTCATAGCCGGTGGCCACGATGGTCACGTGTATCTCCTCGCCCACGCTGTCGTCGCGCACCACGCCGCACTTGAAGCTGTTGGCGCCGCCGGTGGCGTTGGTCACATAGTCCATTATCTGCTGCTTCTCCTCCGCGCGCATTTTGCTGGCGGTGATGTTCACCAGCGCCTTGTTGGCCTTGGTGATGTTGCAGTTGCTCATCAGGGGCGAGCTGAGGGCCGACTCCACCGCATTGCGGGCGCGCTCGCCGCCCACGCCGCTGCCGATGCCCATAAAGGCCATACCGCTGTCCTTCATTATTTTCTTGACGTCGGCAAAGTCCACATTGATGAGACCGCGGCAGGAAATGATGTCGGTGATGCTTTTAACAGCTGTGGCCAGCACTTCGTTGGCCTTGTCCAGCGCATCGAAGAATTCCAGGTCGGGATAGACCTCGTAGAGGCGCTGGTTGTCTATGATAAGGAGCGAATCCACGTGCCGGCTGAGCTCGCGGATGCCCTCGGTGGCGCGGTACATCGCCTCGGAGCCCTCGTCGCGGAAGGGGATGGTGACCACTCCGACGGTGAGCAGCCCCTTGCTCTTGGCCGCCTCCGCAATCACGGGAGCCGCGCCGGTGCCGGTGCCGCCGCCCATGCCGCAGGTGATGAACACCATCTCGTTGGTGCCGGTGAGTATGTTGTTGATGTCGTCAATCGATTCGGTGGCGGCCTTCTTGCCCACCAGATAGTCGGTGCCGGCGCCCAGTCCCTTGGTGATGACTCCGCCCAGCTGCAGCTTCTGCGGCACTGGACTGGAACTCAGGTGCTGGAAATCGGTATTGCACACCACATAGTCGATGTGGTCCATTCCCTGCTCGTACATATAGTTGACGGCATTGGTGCCGCCGCCTCCCACGCCGATTACCTTTATTATGTTGCTCTTCACGTCCCAGCCTTCGGGGATGATGGAGTCGTATTGCTGTTTGCTCATAGTCTTGAATCTTTTAGGAATTAATTATCGCCCCCCACGCTGAAGAGGTCTGTGATCCAGCCCTTCAGTTTGCTCGGTTTGCCGGGATGTTCCTCTTCGTTCTCCTCTTCCTCCTCGGCCTCCATCTCTGCAAGCTCTTCTTCCTGCTTGCGTTTGCGCTCTTCCTCCTTGCGGGCCTCCTTTTCTGCCTTCTGCTGCTGCTTGAGACGGTTTTTTTCCTCTTTTTCCAGGCGGGACTTCTCGCGACGGGTCATCTGGGTGATGGCCTGTCCGTCGAATATTGTCGGGTCGTTCTTGGGCTTGGCGTCTACCATTTGGCGGGTCCGGCCTTCGCCGATTTCGCTCTCGTGGTTGAAACTGTCTATCAGGGCGCCCACAATAGATGCGGCGCCGGTGTCAAAGCAGCTCACCGCCGACGAGTCGGCGATGTTGCCCTGCGCATTGGACAGGCGCACGTGCATCCCGGTGATGGCGCGGGCAAGGTCGCGGATATGCTCCAGGTAGGCCGTGCCGCCGGTTATCACCAGTCCGGTGGGAATCTTGTTTATGTAGCCCGATTTCTCTATCAGATAGTAGGCGGCTTCCAGAATTTCGCTGGCGCGGGCCTCCACAATCTGCTGCAGGAGGTCCAGAGAGACATCCTTGGTCTCTCCCTGACCGCCTCCCTGTATCACCAGCTTCTTGTTTTCGCTGAGCCCTTCGTCTATGCAGCTGCCGTATTTCATCTTGATGATCTCCGCCACGTCAGTGGTGAGGCAGGTGTGGTAGCGAATGTCACCGGTGATGGTGTTGCCGGCAAAAGGGATGACCCCCACATAGCGCACGGTGCGGTTCTTGACCACCACCACGTCGGTGGTGCCGGCGCCGATGTCCAGCAGGGCGACTCCGTTTTCAAGCTCGTTCTCGTTGAGGGCCGCCAGGGCGCTGCCGATGGGGGAGAGCACTGTGCGCACCACGTTCATCCCGCACTTTTCCACCACGTCGCGCTTGTTGCGGTCGGCGTAGACCTTGCCCAGAATCAGCAGGTACTTGATTTCGACATAGCGGCCGTTCATCCCCTCCACGTTGTCGGGCAGATTGCCGATGCTGTCGTCTATATTATATGACTGCGGAATCGCGTCCAGCACAAGTTCTCCAGAGGGGGCGTCGGCGTCGAGGGCGGCGTTGCGCCAGGAGCTGATTTCGTCGGCGCTGATGTAGGTGTTGCCGCTGCGCTGCACCCTGAGAGTGTATTCGCTGCTGCGCAGACCCTGGCTTCCGCTGCAGAGAATCACGTCGCTGATTTCCTGCCCGAATTCCGACTCGATCTCGCGCTTGCAGCGTGCAAGGGCCTCTATGATGCGCTGCGAGTTTTGCACGTCGCCGCGGGACATTCCCTTGGTGACGGGCACGACTTTGTGGTGGATCACCTTTACGATGCTGCCGGAGTGCTCCGCCACCGCCATCGCAACCTTGGATGTACAAAGTTCTACTGCTACTAAGTAATCGTTCATATCTATCTGCAAATTATTTGATTCTTGAATTTGAGGTTGACCGTGGTGTAGGTCTTGCCTTTGCGCTTTGCCTCGGGGCTGATGGTGCGGTAGTATCCCGCCATCTTGTCCAGTTTGGCCGCCGCGTCGTCGGCGCTGCCCAGGATGAACTTCTCGCCGCAGCTGCGGGTGTAGAGCACTATGTCAGAGTCGGGCTCTATCCAAATCTGCTCCACCTCGCGGCTCCAGTAGGCGTTGGTGCGGATGGCATTGCACAGGCCGATGAGGCTGCGCAGGCTCTCCAGCCCGCTTGCAGGGTAGCCGCTGCCGCACTCCGGCATGCTGAAGGGGAGATTGCCCGCCACCACAGGCAAATCCAGCGTCACCCTGCTCAGCAGGGGGAGTATGAAGCCGCTGCTGTCGCAGTAGAAGCCCCCCTTCGGGGTCTGGAAACGCACCGTGGGGTTGCGCTGGGTCACCTCCATCGTGAGGGTCGCCGGGGCCTCGACATATACCTGCGAGGCGCAGATTGCGCTGGAAGAGCAGAGCAAATCCTCCAGGGAGTGGATGTTCAGTTCGTCTATCTGGCAGCCGAGGGCATAGTCGCGCACCATCGCGGCCACCTGCTCCTCGCTTATGAAGTTCTGCTGCTGGGGGTTGGCGATTATGACCTTGAGGCCGCGGCAGCACATGTCGCCCCTCTGCTGCTCCCCGTAGCGGTTCACGCAGTAGAAGTAGCCGCTGAAAACGGCGCAGGCGGCCAGCAGGCCCACTATGGTCAAAATCTTTCTAAACACTCTTGAGCCACTCCTCTATTACCGGTACAAAACGGTCGATGTCTCCCGCGCCAAAGGTCACCAGGCACTCTATGTCGCGGCTCTTGAGGGTCTCCAAAAGCTTCTCCTTGGGCACGATGACCTTGTCCTGCAGGGTCACCTTGCTCAGAATCATCTCGGAGCTGACTCCTTCGATCGGGAGCTCCCTCGCCGGGTAGATGGGCAGCATTATCAGGCTGTCCAGATTGCTCAGCGCCGCGGCAAATTCATCGGCAAAATCGCGGGTACGGGTGTAGAGATGGGGCTGGAAAATGCCCAGCAGCTTGCGCCCTGCGAATATCTCGCGCATTGAGCTTATGGCGGTGGCGATCTCCTTGGGGTGGTGCGCATAGTCGTCTATGTAGGCCACTTTGGGGGTGTTGACGTGTATGTCAAAGCGGCGCTCGACCCCGCTGAAGGTGGCCAGCGCGCTCTTGATGCCAATGGGGTCCACCCCGTAGAGCAGCGCCACGGCCGATGCGGCCACCGCGTTCTCCACGTTTACCCATCCCGGCACGCCCACCGTGCAGCCTGTGATTCTGCCCTTCGGATGGTTAAGGGTGAAAGAGAAATATCCTCCCTGCAGCGGTTTGATGTCAGATGCATAGAAATCGCAGGGGGTGTCAAAGGAATAGTGCAGGATTTTTGCCTTGACCCCTTCCGTGGGGAGCGGAGCCCCCAGTTTGGCCACCACATAGCCGTCGGAGGCGACCTGCGCGGCAAACTGCCTGAAGGCCTCCTTCACCGCATCGTGGGTGCCGTAGATGTCCAGATGGTCGGCGTCGACAGCCGTTACCACCGCAATCTTGGGGCGCAGCTGCAGAAAAGAGCGGTCGAACTCGTCTGCCTCGGCCACCAGCACATTGCCACGGCTCATCAGCAGGTTGCTGTGGTAGTTCTTGGAGATGCCCCCCAGGAACGCCGTGCAGCCCTCCTCCTGCGCGGAGGTGAAGATGTGGGCGAGCAGGGTGGAGGTGGTGGTTTTGCCGTGGGTGCCGCTCACCGCCAGACAATCCTTGTCCCCTGCGATCTGCCCCAGTGCGCGGGAGCGCTTGCACATGCTGTATCCCTTCTCCCTGACATACTCCAGCTCCCCGAGGTCGGCGGGGATGGCGGGGGTGTAAATCACGAATGTCTTGGCCACATTGATGGGCACCAGGTCGGGGCGGTCGTCGTAGTGGACCTCAATCCCTTCCTTTATGAGTTCTTCTGTGAGATGGCTCGGCGTGCGGTCGTAGCCGGAGACATTCTTCCCGATATATTTGAAATAACGGGCCAGGGCACTCATTCCGATGCCCCCAATACCTATAAAATAATAATTGTCGTACATTTCCTTTTTTGCCTGCAGATTATCTGCACAATTCCAATACTTCGCGGGCGATGTCGTCGGCCGCATTTTTCTTGCCGAGCCGCAGGGCTGCCTGCTCCATCGCGCTTATCTTCCCGCTGTCGGCGAGCAGCTCTTCGGCAGTGGCGAGCAACTTCTCGCGCGCCTCGCTGTCGCTCACCATCATCGCCGCCCCCTTCTCTACCAGCGCCATCGCATTGTGCCGCTGGTGGTCTTCCGCCACATTGGGTGAGGGTACAAATATAGTCGCCTTGCCGGCAACGCACAACTCCGAAATTGTGCCGGCGCCTGCGCGGGATATTATGACGTCCGCCACTGCGTAGGCCAGGTCCATTCTCTCTATGAAGGTCAGATTGTGGACATTATCTGCAGGATGCTCCTTGAGAAAGGCCTCGGTCTCGCTCTGATAATATCTGCCGCTCTGCCAGAGTATCTGGCAGCCGGATGCTTTGCTGCGCTCGATTATCCAGCGCTGCATGCTCTCGTTGAGGGTGCGCGCCCCCAGGCTGCCGCCCACCACCAGTATGGTCTTCTTTGCCGGGTCCAGGCCGTAGAATTTGCAGCCCTCTGCCCGCTGGGCCTCAGTGGGGGGATTGATGTCGCTGCGGATGGGGTTGCCGGTGAATACGATTTTCTCTTTTGGAAAGAATTTCTCCATTCCGTCGTATGCCACGCAGATTTTCTGCACCCGGCCGCCGAGCTTTTTGTTGGTGAGGCCGGCAAAGGAGTTCTGCTCCTGGATCAGGCAGGGGATGCCCATCGACGATGCGGCCCAGAGCAGCGGCGCGCTGGCATATCCGCCCACGCCTACGGCGACGTCGGGCTTGAAATCGCGCACTATCTTGCGGGCCTTGCCTATGCTGCGCAGCACCTTGAAGGGGAGGGCCAGGTTCTTGAGGGAGAGCTTGCGCTGTAGCCCCGCCGTGGGCAGGCCTATGATTTTGTAGCCCGCCTTGGGCACCCGCTCCATCTCCATCTTGCCTTGAGCGCCCACAAACAGTATTTCGCATTCGGTGCCGCTCCTTTTGAGGGCGTCCGCTATTGAAATTGCGGGAAATATGTGGCCGCCGGTCCCGCCGCCGCTTATTATTATGCGTTTCATCTTTTAGAATGGTTCGTCATTATCGTTCATCGCCCGGTCTATGAGGGCGGCGCGGGCGCGGGCGTCGCGCGCGTCTATCTCCGCCTGCGTGGCGGTGATTCTGCCCCGCTTGCGCTTTGTGGCAGGCTCCGGGGCATCGCTGCCGCCGCTCATGAGCACGATTTCGCCGTCGTCGGATTCCCGGCCGGGATATCGTCCGCCACCGGCATAGGCTGCGGAATCTTCTGCCGAAGGCTTCTGCTCGGCGCCGCCCAGGGGCAAACTTTGTCCGCCAGCCTGCGCCGCTGCGGTGTCTGCAGCAGCGTCAGCGCCGCCGGCTGAGATTGCCGCCGCTTCTGCGGCCAGCTTCTCTTCCTGCAGCTTGTTCACGGTGCGGCTCACGGAGAGTATCATCCCGCACGCCGCACTCAGCATCAGATATGCCGTGCCGCCGTGGCTTATCAGCGGCAGGGTGTGTCCGGTGATGGGTATCAGCCGCACATTCACCAGAATGTGCAGCAGCGCCTGCGTCACTATCAGAAATCCGAGCCCCAGCACCAGCGCCTGCGAATAGGCGTCCGGACACTTGAAGGCTATGCTGATGCACCGGTAGAGGAACACCAGGTAGAGCAGAATTATTATGATGCCGGCAATCAGCCCCCCCTCTTCCACAATGGCTGCGAATATGAAGTCGGAGAAAGCCATCGAGAGATAGTGGCGGCAGGTGCCGTTGCCGATGCCCTTGCCCAGAACGCCCCCCTCCTTTATGGCGATTTTTGCGCTTTCGCTCTGGCGGCGGTCCTGGTCCATCTTGTCCAGTTCCTCGCGGGTCATCTTGGTAAAGTCGATTGTGGAGTCTCTGTCAGATTTGGCAAAGCTCTTGAAGCGGCTCTCCACCGTGCTCACGCGGGTGAAGATTTTGGCTTCGGCCGCCTTGGGACTTATGGCCAGCGCGGCGTGGTACACCCCGAACAGCAGGGCGATGGCCGCCGCCGCAAGGCCTGCCGTGATCAGCAGATGGCTGACGCGCACATCCATAAACCAGAACATCATCATGCTCACCAGCGCCAACAGCAGGGCCGACGAAAAGCTGTTCATCATAACGCACAGGCACACCGCTACGACCCACACCAACAGCGCCAGGCAGTAGCCCTTGAAGGTCCGTATCTGCTTGGAGTAGCGCTCCATGGACCAGCTGAGAAACATTATAAGGCCTACCTTTACAAATTCAAACACCTGTATCGTGTGGTCGCCGAACAGCCTGAGGCCGCGTACCGCGCCGTTGAGCTTGGATTGACAGGAGGGGATGAACAACATCAGAAGCATCACCAGAGTGGCGCCGAACACATAGGGTGATATCTTGCGGTAGAACTTATAGTTGATGGCGTAGCAGACGAATAGGGCCGCCAGCCCCAGCGCGACGCTGCCCAGCTGGTTCATGTATGTGCCGGTTCTGGCCATAATGCCAGGGTCCCTCCTGGAGAGGAAAGAGCCCGAATTGTAGACCGCCAGAATGGACAGCATCGCGAATATGGCCACTATGAACCATATCACGCGGTCTCCCCTGAGTCTGAGCTTGATGCGTCCCATAACCGCTACAGATTGCGCACTGCCTCCTTGAATTTGCGTCCGCGGTCTTCGTAGCTTTTGAACAGGTCAAAGCTTGCGCAGCAGGGTGAGAGCAGCACGGTGTCCCCCTCCTTTGCCAGCAGGCTCGCCTGCTTCACGGCTTCGTCGGCAGAGAGTGTGTCCACGATCGTGTCCACCTTGTCGCCGAAGGAGTCGTGTATCTTCTTGTTGTCCACGCCCAGGCACACGATTGCGCGAACCTTCCCGCGCACGAGGTCAAACAGCGGCGAGTAGTCGTTGCCCTTGTCCTTGCCGCCCAGAATCAGCACCACGGGGGTAGTCATGCACTCCAGTGCATACCAGGTTGAGTTCACGTTGGTCGCCTTGGAGTCGTTAACGTAGAGCACCCCTTTCACGCTGAGCACCTTTTCCATGCGGTGCTCCACCGGTGCAAACGAGCAGAGCGCCTTGCGGATGTTCTCGTTTGTGATGTTCATCAGCTTGCCGGTGAGGGCGGCCGCCATGGAGTTGTACACATTGTGCATCCCCTTGAGCGAGAGGTCGCTCACCGCCATCTCGTAGGGCTCGCCGCCATAGTTGATGTGCATGCGGCCGTCCAGGGCGTAGGCGCCGTTTTCCACTGCATCCTTCTGGCTGATGGCCAGCATCTGTGCCTTGATCACAATCTGGTTGAGGTTTTTGATGGTGATTTCGTCGTCGGAGCAGAATATGAAGCAGTCGTCCGCCGCCATATTGTTGGTGATGCGGAACTTGGCGTTGACATAGTTCTGCAGGTCATATCCGTAGCGGTCCAGATGGTCCGGGGTTATGTTCAGCAGAATCGCGATGTCGGCCTTGAAGTCGTACATGTTGTCCAGCTGGAAGCTGCTGAGCTCCAGCACATATATGTCATAATTCTCGGTCGCCACCTGAAAAGCGTAGCTGCGGCCGATGTTTCCCCCCAGACCCACGTTGAGCCCGGCGTTCTTGAGCATATAATATATGAGCGATGTAGTGGTGGTCTTGCCGTTGCTGCCGGTGATGCAGATTTTCTTGGCCTTGTCGTAGCGGCCGGCAAACTCGATCTCGGAGATGATGGGGATGCCCAGCGCGATTGCTTCCGCCACCATGGGGGCGGTCTCGGGTATGCCGGGGCTCTTGATTATCTCCGTGGCGCCAAGAATCAGCTCGCGGGTGTGCCCGCCCTCCTCAAAGGGGATACCGTATTCCTCCAGAGTCTTCTTGTGTTCCGACTTGAGGGTCGACATATCCGAAAGGAATGTGTCAAAGCCCTTTTTCTTTGCAAGCACCGCAGCTCCCACGCCGCTCTCGCCGCCTCCCAATACTACAATTCTGTCCATATATGTTACCTGATCTTAAGTGTTACGATTGTGAGCACCGCCAGAATGATGGATACAATCCAGAAGCGGCTCACGATGCGCGCTTCTGGCTGGATTTCCCTGGGGCTCTGAATCAGCGCCTTGGGATCCTCCTTCTGGAAGTGGTGGTGGAGGGGGGACATGCGGAACACCCGCACCCCTTCTCCATATTTCTTCTTGGTGTATTTGAAGTAGAATCTCTGGATGATTACCGAGAGGCTCTCGGCCAGATATACTCCGCACAGTATGGGGAGCAGCAGCTCCTTGCGGATGAGCACCGCGCACACGCCTATCACGCCGCCCAGCATCAGGCTGCCCGTGTCGCCCATAAACACTTTGGCGGGGAAGGTGTTATACCACAGAAAGCCCAGCAGGGCTCCGACTAACGCGCTCATGTACACCGCAATCTCGCCGCTGGAGGGGATGTACATTATATTGAGGTAGTTGGCGTAGCCCACGTGGCCCGAGAGGTATGCCAGCACTCCCAGCGTTATCCCCACTATGGCCGCCACTCCCGCCGAGAGGCCGTCCATGCCGTCGGTGAGGTTGGCGCCGTTGCTGCAGGCGGTGATGATGAATATGATTACCAGGATGTACAAGATCCAGGTCCACCACTGCCCCGCCTTGCCGTCGAGCGGCGAGAGCCAGGAGTAGTCGAATTCGTTGTCCTTCACAAAGGGGATGGTGGTTTTGGCGCTGTTTTCCATCACGACCTCAACTGCGGGCTCCTCGTGGCCTCCGTAGCCGTCCACGCCTCCCTTGTTGCCCACGCGGAAGCCCAGCTGGTCGCTGAAGCACATCGTGAGCCCCACTGCCAGTCCCAGCACAACCTGCGCCAGAATCTTCTTCTTGCCCGAGATGCCGTCCTTGTTGTGCTTGGCAATCTTGGCGTGGTCGTCGAGATAGCCTATGAAGCCCATCCACACGGTGGCGATTATCAGCAGTATGTTGTTCACGTTGGTCAGGTCGCCGAACAGCAGTATCGGCACCAGAATGGATAGGGCGATTATCATTCCGCCCATTGTGGGGGTCCCCTTCTTGCTCAGCTGCCCCTCCAGGCCGAGGTCGCGGATTTCCTCCCCGATCTGCCTGGCCTGCAGCTTCTTGATTATGACCTTGCCCGACCACAGGGCGGTGACAATGGCCACAAGGGCGCAGCAGACCACCCTGAAGGAGATGTAGTTCATCAGTCGCAGGCCGGCAAACTCAATGCCTCTCGACTGCAGATATTCGCAAAGATGATATATCATGGCTGTCTATTTCTGAATTGATGAGAAAGCTTCGCGGATGACCTCCTTGTCGTCGAAGTGATGTTTTACCGTGCCGATTATCTGATAATCCTCGTGCCCCTTGCCGGCCACCAGAATCACAGCTCCCTTGGGGGCAAAGAGCAGCGCGCTGCGGATTGCCTCGGCCCTGTCGGTGATGAACACCGATTTGGCGCGGTCTGAGGCCGACATCCCCTCGCGGATGTCATTTATTATATCCTCGGGCTGCTCTGTGCGGGGGTTGTCGGAGGTTACCACCACGCGGTCGGCATATTTCGCGGCAATCTGCCCCATCTCGGGGCGCTTGGTCTTGTCGCGGTCGCCGCCGCAGCCGAACACGCATATCAGATATTCGCCGCGGGCGGCATCCCGCAGCGTCTTGAGCACATTTTCCATAGCGTCGGGGGTGTGGGCGTAATCCACCACGGCGGTGAGGCCGTCGCCCCCCTTGATGTATTCCAGGCGCCCTTCCACAGCCTTCATACCGCTCAGCAGGGTCAGCACCTCGTCTTTTGGCGCCCCCAGCAGCACAGCGGCGGCGTACACCGCCAGCAGGTTGTATGCGTTGTGGGCCCCGATGAAGCGGGTCCAGACCTGGGTGCCGTCTATCGTAAGCTGCATCCCGTCCATCGTCTCCTCCATCAGGCGGCACTTGAAGTCGGCCATTTTGGTGCAGGAGTAGCGGTAGATGTGCGCCTTGCAGTTCTGCACCATCACCTCTCCGTTGGCGTCGTCTATGTTGACCAGCGCGAACGAATCTTTGCCCAGAGAGTCAAAGAAGGCCTTTTTGCAATCGCGGTAGGCGGCAAATGTCTTGTGATAGTCCAGATGGTCGTGGGTCAGGTTGGAGAAGATGCCTCCCCTGAACTTGAGATGCGCCACGCGGTCCTGGTCTATGGCGTGGCTGCTGACCTCCATAAAACAGTATTCGCAGCCGGCGGCGACCATCTCGGAGAGCAGTGCGTTGAGTTCCAGCGGGTCGGGGGTGGTGTGCTCGGTGTGGATTTTACGGCTCCCCACATAGTTGGCGATTGTGGAGATGAGGCCGCAGGCATAGCCCATCGACGTAAAGAGTCGGTAGAGCAGGGTGGCGGTGGTGGTCTTGCCGTTGGTGCCGGTCACTCCCACCAGGTTGAGCTTGGCGCTGGGGTCGCCATAGAAGCGCGAAGCCAGAGTGGCGAGCGCCTTGCGGCTGGATTCGGCCTTGATGTAGGTGATGCCGCTCTGCATCTCAAAAGAGCCCCCGTTCTGATAGACGACTGCCACGGCTCCGTTCTCGATGGCCTTGGGTATGAATTTGTGGCCGTCCGCCGCATTGCCCGCCACAGCCACGAACAGGCTGCCGGGGGTGCATTTGCGCGAGTCGGTCTCTATCGAGCTTATCCCGAGGGATTCAAAATTCAAATTTTCTGCTGTCATAATGCTTCTGACAATAAAAGTGTAACACTGTCCTTTGCAGCCCCGGCGCTTTCTCCTGCGGCGGGTCTCTGGCCGGTGACTCTCCCCTTTCCGGAGGAGCTGACCTTGTAGCCGCGCGATTCAAGCGTGTAAACCGCGTCCCGGAGGCCCATTCCCACTACATCGGGCACGCCCGATATGGTGTCGTTGTGCGCCGCGCGGCTGTTTTCCGCTATCTCGGGCATCGCTCCGGAAGAGATTTCGGGGGCGTTCCATTCGGGCGACGAGGCGTATATGTTGTCTATGATTTCGCAGGCTACAGGGCCGCCCCAGGTGCCGCCGTAGAAGTTGCGCGCCGCCAGGCGGGAATACACCACCACTATGATGGAATACTTGGGGTTTTCGTAGGGAAAAAATCCCACAAACGAGCCTTGATGTTTCTTGCGTCCGGAGCCGTCCATGTATCCTCCCTGAGGCAGGGCGATGCGGGCGGTGCCGGTCTTGCCCGCCACATGCACCTTGCAATCCTTGAATGCGCGGCGGGCGGTGCCGTTCTCGCCGATTACGACCCCGCGCAACGCCTCCCTGGCCTTGGCTGCAGTCTCTTTGGAGCATACCCTCCCGACGGTTTCGACAGGGTAGGTGTACACCACGTTGCCGCCCCGCTGCCGGTTGACAAACAGGTGGGGCTTGACCATGATGCCGTCGTTGGCCACGGCGTTGTAGAAACTCAAAATATGCAGCGGAGTCAGCTGCACGGCATATCCCATCCCTATCTGGGGCAGGTCGGCCGGGCTCCAGTGCTTGTCTTTGGGGCTGGAGATGCGGGCCTTGCCCATCCCCGGGATGTCAAAGTCGTAGTTGTAGCTGATGCGCCGCTCGTTATTGAGCTTGTCCACGAACTCCTGTGGGTTCTTGTCGTATTTCTCTGCCGCGATGCGGCGGAACACGTTGTTGGAAGAGATTTCCAGACCCTTGCGCACGGTGATTTCGCTGTAATTGCGCAGGTAGGTGTCCTCGAAAGGCTTTTTCACGCGGTAGTAGTGCCACAGCACATCGGCCCGCTGCTTGGTGTCCAGAGTTACCTTGCCGTCTTCCAGCGCGGTGACCAGGGTGGCCAGCTTGAACACGCTGCCCGGCTCGCCCAGGCGGCCGATGGCATAATTGTATTGCTCGGTAAAGCGGCCGTGCTCGTCCTTTTCCATGTTGACCATGGCGCGGATTTCGCCGGTGGCGACCTCCATCACTATCACGGTGCCGGCCTCGAGGTCATCTTCTCCCTCGATTTTGTGCAGCAGCGCCTTTTGGGCAATGTCCTGCATATCTATGTCGATGGAAATCTGCACATCGTCGCCGTTGACGGCGGGAACTTCTTCCTTGCGGGAGTCGGGAATCCAGGTGTTCTTGTCTATCAGGCGCATCGGACGCACCCCGCTCTTGCCGCGCAGAACCGAGTCCAGGGCCCCTTCTACCCCGATTTTGGGGCGGTCTTCGCTGCTGCGCAGATAACCAAGCGTGCGGTATGCCAGCTTGTCGTAGGGGTATTCGCGGTGGTCGATCTCCTCCACTATGAGGCCTCCCTTGCGCTGTCCCTCGCAGAGCAGGGGGTATTGGCTTATCTCGCGCATCTCAGCGTGGCTTACGTGCTGGCGCAGCAGTTTGGTGTATTGCTTGCCGCTTCTGCGCTTTTCGCGCAGCAAGGCCTCGTACTGGGCGGCGCTCTTCTCCTTGTAGTTTGAGGCGAGGGCTTCGCACAGGGGGCGGACATTGGCCTCGAACACAGAATCGGGGGCCACGGTGCAGTCCATCGCTATGAAGTATTCGGGGGTGGAGAATGCCAGGTTGCGTCCGTCGGCGGCCAGAATGCTGCCGCGCAGAGGCATCGTAACATCGTCGCGCGTGTCCTTCTTGGCGATCCCCTCGCGGGTGACCTCCTTGTCGAAGTATTGCAGATGCACGATTCTTGCGACGGCCGCAGCGGCTATCACAAGAAATATCGCATAAAATGCGGCTACTTTGAGGACATTCAGCTTCATTCTCTATTCAATCACAAGCCTTCTGGGCGGGTCGGCGGGGGCGTGCAGGGCGGTGTTGCCGCTGCCCGAGAGCATCGCCTCTATCTTGGTGCGCTGATCCAGCCCGGTGAGGGTCAGGTTCTTCTCGTTGTATTCTATCTTGAGCTCCTTGAGCATTTTTTCGTTCTCGCCGATCTCGGCCATCCTGGCCTCTGACCACAGTCCCCAGATGAGCCAGAGACTTATCAGTATAAAACAGAAAAAAATGAACAGAAGTTGTCTGTCCACGCCTTTCTTTGTAATGTATTCGCCGCCCAAAAGGCCGGTGAACCAATCTCTTAAACGCTCCTTGAAACTCATGGCAGGACTCTGTATTCTACCTCCGTGCGGAGGGCCGTGCGCAGCTTGGCGCTGCGGGCGCGGGTGTTGCGCTCTATCTCATCCTCCTGCGGGAGCACCGGTTTTGAGGTTACTTTCTTGAGCAGCCCCGCCCCGACTCCGTCGCGGATTGTGTTTTTTACAATGCGGTCTTCCAGCGAGTGATAGGTTATCACCGCCAGAATCCCCCCTTCGTTCAGCGACTTTATCGCCATCGGCATAAAGCGCTCCAGGGCTCCCATCTCGTCGTTGACCTCGATTCGCAGCGCCTGGTAAATCTTTGCCAGGAACTTGTGCGGCGCTATCTTGGGGGTGACCTTCTCCAAAGCGGCGTTCAGCTGCTCCGTGGTGAGGATGGGGCTCTGCGCGCGGGCTTCGCACACCAGCGCTGCCGCCTTGCGGCTGCAGTCCACCTCTCCGTATTCCCTGAAGATGCGCTCCAAATTCTCCCGGCTATAGCTGTTCACAATCTCCTGCGCGCTGACGGCGGCGCCTGCGTTCATCCTCATGTCCAGTTCGGCGGGAAAGCGGAACGAGAAGCCGCGCTCTTCGGTGTCGAACTGATGGGAAGAGACCCCGAGGTCGGCAAGCACCCCGTCCACCCCCTCGAATCCGTGGTAGCGGACCCAGTTGCGGATGAATCTGAAGTTGGAGTGCACCGGAATCAGGCGCTCGTCGTCGGGGGCGTTGGCCAGAGCCTCCTCGTCCTGGTCAAAGGCAATCAGCCTCCCCTGCGGGGACAGGGCTTCCAAAATGGCTCTGCTATGGCCGCCTCCTCCGAATGTCGCATCCACATAGACGCCGCTTGGCTTAATCTGCAAGGCGGATACACTCTCTTTCAGAAGAACAGGTGTATGATATTCTGACATATCCGAAACCTCCTTTTAACCCAGCGTCTTTTCTGCGAGTGCTACATAATCTTCTTCGGATAAAGCTGTGCCGTCAAGATTCTCCTTAGCCCAGATTTCTATCTTGAAGTCCCTGCCGCAGAAGATGGCCTCACGAAAGATGCCGACCGACTCCAGCAGAGCCTTGGGAATGGAAATCCTGCCGATTTTCTCGTCCGGGATCACGAATGAGCGGTTGCTGGTGTATGCACGCCAGAATCGCTCGTCGTCCCTGTTGAAAAGATTGAGTCTTGACCGCACTGCCTCGGACTCTTTTTCCCACGACTCGTAGGTGTACATCTCGAGGCAGTTTGCGAACAAGGTTTTTTTAACGACGAATCCTTTGCGGATGTCCTCCCCGCAAATGGCCTTGAAGGCGGAGGGGAAAACGAGCCTCCCCTTGTCGTCTACCTTAGCCGTGTATTCGCCGATAAAATTGATCATATGATGTAGAGTGATGTGTGTAGCAAAGGTATAACACTTTTTATGAATAATTACATTTTTTTACAAAAATTTCCAAAAAATTACATTTACCGCTAAATTTGCCTAAAGTAACGAGTTGAGATATGAAATCAAGAGCAATGATGACAGTGGCGGCGGCCCTGTTTGCGCTCTCTGCCTGCACCTCCGGCACAGGGGCGCGGCCGGAGTCGGAAAAGTCTGCAAAGAGGGCTGCGGCGCAAGCTGAGACGCAGATTGACAGCGCCGCCCACGTTTACGAGCACGGCATCCCCGTCGATATGTATTCCGAGGAGATCGGAGAAATCGGAGAAGGCGATTACTTCTCCGTGATAATGGAGCGGCTGGGAGTCTCCCAGACCGTCGCTAACGACCTCATAGAGGCGGGCAAGGGGATTTTTGACGTTAAGAGCATGCGCGTGGGCAACCAGTACCACGCCTACTACGAGCCTGACACCACCGGCGACAACCGTCTGGCATATTTCGTCTACGACCGCGACCGCCGCAGCGTGGTGGTGTTCTCTTTTGAGGAGCAGCCGAGGGTGTATGTAAACGAGAAGGATGTGCAGACAACCCTCCACTACGACGAGGTGGAAATTAATAACTCCCTGTGGTACGACACCCAGAAGGCGGGATGTTCTCCGCTGCTGGCCATAAAGCTCTCCGACATTTACGCCTGGTCGATAGACTTCTTTGGCCTGCAGAAGGGCGATTCATACAAGGTGGTCTATGAACTGGAGGAGTGCGAAGGGGATGTGGCCTCCGTGGGCAACATCTATTACGCCTCATTCAGCCACGCGGGCAAGGAGTATCAGGCATATTATTTCGACGACGGCTCCAAAGGGGGCAACAAATACTGGAACGAGAAGGGCGAAGGCTCCCGCAAGGCGTTTCTCAAGGCGCCGCTCAAGTATTCCCGCGTGAGCTCGGGCTTTACCTATGCCCGCCGCCACCCCATCACGCGCCGCGTGCAGCCCCACACCGGGGTGGATTATGCGGCCCCCAAGGGGACTCCGGTGGTGAGCGTGGCCGACGGCGTGGTGCAGTCTGCAAAGTATGAAGGGGCGGGGGGCAACACGGTGCGCATTCGCCACGCGCAGAACTACCGCACCGCCTATCTGCACTTGTCCAAGTATGCCAAGGGCATCAAGGCGGGCGCGCATGTCAGCCAGGGGCAGGTCATCGGCTATGTGGGCTCCACCGGCCGTTCCACCGGGCCGCACCTGGATTTCCGCATCTGGTACAACAATGTGCCGCAGAATCCCCTCAAGATGATAACTCCCCCGGCCGAGCCTCTCTCCAAGGAGAAGATGCCCGCCTTTGAAGAGGCGATGCGTCGCGCCTTTGATATGCGCGACAGCCTCCAGGTGGTCAAATACTACCGCGACACCATCCTCGACCGCCTCTAAACCCGGGCACATCAGCGCTCCGCCTAAAGTGGATTCGGGGATGTTTCTTCGCTGCGCTTAAGAAGAATTGTTCAAAATTCCATTGGCGCATCAATGTTTGCGGATGCACAAAGGGGCGTAGCGGATATTTTTTCTATCCGCCAAGACCCTTTGTACGCAGCATTTGATGCGCCGAAATGTCTGGTTGTCTATAAAGTCGCTATCTCGCTCGTAATCTTATTAACTCTCAACTCCGCTACACTCTAAATTTTTGGGGTCTAAAAAAGACAGGCGGTCCACCACGGGGCCGCCTGTCTTATCGGTTCTGAACGGGACTATTCCTGCTCGCCGAGGAGCTTCATGATATCGATGACGCACTTGGCGATGCGGGTGCCGGGGCCAAAGATGGCTGCGGCGCCTGCCTTGTAGAGGAAATCATAATCCTGAGGCGGAATCACGCCGCCCACAATCACTATGATATCCTCGCGGCCATACTTCTTGAGTTCTGCGATGACCTGGGGCACCAGAGTCTTGTGGCCTGCGGCGAGGCTGGAGACGCCGATCACGTGCACGTCGTTTTCCACAGCCTCCTTCACGGCCTCTTCCGGAGTCTGGAACAGAGGACCCATATCCACGTCAAAGCCGCAGTCGGCATATCCGGTAGCTACCACCTTGGCGCCGCGGTCGTGACCGTCCTGACCAAGTTTGGCCACCATGATACGGGGCTGACGACCCTCTTTCTTCGCGAAGGATGCGACCATCTCCTTGGCCTTTGCAAACTCCGCGTCCTGTTTGATTTCGGAAGAATATACACCTGTATTCATACGGATAACTGCTTTGTAACGTCCTACAACCTTCTCGCAGGCATCGCTGATCTCGCCCAAAGTGGCGCGGACCTTTGCGGCCTCCACAGCCAGCTCCAGCAGGTTGCCCTCGCCGGTCTCGACAGACTTGGTAATGGCATTCAGAGCGGCCTCGACTGCGGCATTGTCGCGTTTTGCGCGCAGCTCCTTGAGCCTTGCAACCTGGCTCTCGCGAACCTTGGTGTTGTCCACATCCAGAATCTCGATGGGGTCCTCGTGGTCAAGCACATACTCGTTGATGCCGATGATCTTCTCCAGACCGGAGTCGATGCGGGCCTGACGGCGTGCGGCGGCCTCCTCGATGCGGAGCTTGGGGATGCCGGTCTCGATGGCCTTGGCCATGCCGCCCAGCTCCTCCACCTCCTGGATGTGCTTCCAGGCAGCGTGGGCTATCTCGTTGGTGAGAGACTCCACATAATATGAGCCGGCCCAGGGGTCTACGCTCTTGCAGATGGAAGTCTCCTCCTGAATGTAAATCTGGGTGTTGCGGGCAATGCGGGCACTGAAGTCGGTGGGCAGGGCGATGGCCTCGTCCAGCGCGTTGGTGTGCAGACTTTGGGTGTGGCCCAGAGCGGCGCCCATGGCCTCGATGCAGGTGCGCGCCACATTGTTGAAGGGGTCCTGCGCGGTGAGCGACCAGCCGGATGTCTGGCTGTGGGTGCGCAGCGCAAGGCTCTTGGGGTTCTTGGGGTCAAACTGCTTCACAATCTTGGCCCAGAGCATGCGGGCTGCGCGCATCTTGGCAATCTCCATGAAGTGGTTCATGCCGATGGCCCAGAAGAAGGAGAGCCGGGGTGCAAACGCATCCACCTCGATGCCGGCCTTGATGCCGGTGCGCAGATACTCCAGACCGTCGGCCAGAGTGTAGGCGATTTCGATGTCGTTGGTGGCGCCCGCCTCCTGCATATGGTAGCCCGAGATGGAAATCGAGTTGAATTTGGGCATATACTTGGAGGTGTATGCGAAAATGTCACCGATTATGCGCATCGAGAATGCCGGCGGGTAGATGTAGGTGTTGCGCACCATAAATTCCTTGAGAATGTCGTTCTGGATGGTGCCGGCCATCTCTTCCAGCTTGACGCCCTGCTCCAGGCCGGCCACGATGTAGAATGCCATGATGGGCAGCACGGCGCCGTTCATAGTCATTGAGACGGACATCTTGCCCAGAGGAATCTGGTCAAAGAGCACCTTCATGTCCTCCACGGAGCAGATGGACACGCCAGCCTTGCCCACATCGCCCACTACGCGCGGGTGGTCGGCATCGTAACCGCGGTGGGTGGCGAGGTCAAAGGCCACGGAAAGGCCCTTCTGGCCGGAGGCCAGATTGCGGCGGTAGAATGCGTTGGACTCCTCTGCGGTGGAGAAGCCGGCATACTGGCGGATGGTCCACGGCCGCATCACATACATTGTGGAGTAGGGGCCGCGCAGATAGGGAGCGATGCCTGCCGCATAGTTCAGGTGCTCCATCTTTTCCAGGTCAGAGGCCGTGTAGAGCGGCTTGACATCTATCTTTTCTGAGGTGTGCCAGACTTCTGACTGGCTTTCGGGGCAACCGCAGGAATGGGCGCCCGCACCCTTGTAATCTATATCTTTGAAATTAGGTCTCATTGCGATAAAATTTTAGAGTGTTTCGATGCCCATCTTGGCCTGATATTCCTTGAGGGTCTCAAGGACGTTGCACCTGACGTTGATATAATTTGTGATGCCTTTGGCTTCGAGCTCGCCTCGGCACTCCGGGTCGCCGGCAACTACCACCACCGCCTTGCCCGCGATGGCCTCGGCAATCTGCGGAACTGCCTCTGCGTACTCGTCGTCGGCAGAGCAGGCCACGACAATCTCGGCACCAGACTCGAGGGCCGCCTTGACCCCCTCCTCTATAGTGGCGAAGCGGTTGTTGTCCACCACCTTGAAGCCAGCCACGGCAAAGAAGTTGCAGCTGAACTGGGCGCGTGCGCGGCACATCGCCAGGTTGCCGAAGGTGAGCATAAACGCCGTGGGACGCTTGCCGCTGCGGTCGGTGGCCATACGCAGCGCCTCAAACGCCTGCGCGCCGCGGTAGACCTCCAGCGGCTCGGCCTCTTTCTCGCACTTGCAGGCGCTCTTCTGCGCGCCGCGGGTCACGATCTCGGGAGTGATCTCATCCTGAGCGGTCTCCAGGAAGTTGGGGTACTGGTTGGTGCCCAGAATGGTCTCGCGCCTGCGGGCGATGTTCAGATCTCTCTTGGCGGAGACCTCCTTGATGGCCTTCTGGATGCTGCCGGCCTTGAATGCGGCAACATATCCGCCCTCGGCCTCCACAGCCTTGAAGATGTCCCAAGCTGACTTGCCGATGCTTGCGGTGAGGTTCTCGATATAATAGCTGCCGCCGGCGGGGTCTATAACCTTGTCGAAGTGAGCCTCCTCCTTGAGGATGGACTGCACATTGCGGGCGATGCGGTTGGAGAATTCGCCCGCCTTGCGGTAGGGGTGGTCAAAGGGGAGCACCACCAGGGAGTGCACGCCGGCGATGGCGGCGCTCATGGCCTCGGTGGTGTCGCGCAGCATATTTACATAAGAGTCATATACGGTCTGGTTCCAGCTGCTTGTCACGGCGTGTGACTGTATCTTTTGCGCAGCGGGATTCTCCACGCCGTATGCCTTTGCAATATTGGCCCAGAGCACGCGTGCGGCCCTGAACTTGGCGATTTCGAAGAAATAGTTGCCGCCTACGGCAAATGTGAACTTGATGCGCTCCGCAATCTTTTCCGCCTCAAGGCCGAGGTCGGTGAGGACGCTCATATATTCATTTGCAATGGCCATTGCGTAGCCCAGCTCCTGGCTGATGCTTGCCCCGGCATTGTTGAAGTCGTATGCCTCCACGTTTATGACGCGGATCGAGGGGTATTCGGCCACCGCCTCCACGCACTTCTTGAGCTTTTCGAATGCGTCGGCGCAGCAGTGCCCCTTGACTGTAAGGGCGTGCAGCGGGCTGAAGTCAAACGATGCGCGCACATCGGCGGGGGCGATGCCCTGCTTCTTCACATAAGTGAGGAAGTTCTCCAGCAGAGAGAAGCTCTTGCCGGGGCAGCAGCCGCAGAAGTTGACCTCCACTGCGGGGAGCGAAATGCCGCCGAGCAGGGTCGCGATCTCCTCTTCGCTGAGGGTCTTGATGCCGTCCAGGCGGAAGCCCACGGAACTCACTCCCTTCATGAGACCGTCCAGGGCGAGGCGGTTGGCCTCGGCAACTCCGTCGGCGAGGGAATAGTCCTGGCGCACCAGCCAGTCGTTGCAGCAGCTCTCGGTGCCGCGCACATAGGGGAATTCTCCCGGCTTGGAATCTTTTGACTCAATGCCGGAAAGGTCGTCCATACGGTAGTACGGGCGTACAGAAAAGCCTTCCTGGGTCTTCCAGACAAGTTTCTTGTCGTAGTCGGCCCCTTTGAGGTCTTTGTTTATCGCCTCCTCCCACTGCTCGGTAGAGACCGGAGGGAATTCGGCAAACAGTTTTTCGGACATAGTGGTTTGTGGTTTATTAGTTAGTCTTAAACTTGTATTCGATTTTTTTGAGCTCTTCGTTGGCTTTGGCCACCTTGTCTTTGAGCGAGGCTTTGTAGGTCGCCATCTTTGCGGCGAGGGCGGCGTCGCCGGTGGCGAGAATCTGCAGGGCGTAGATGGCCGCGTTGCGGGCGCCGTCCAGCGCCATCGTGGCCACGGGGATGCCGGAGGGCATCTGCAGAATCGAGAGCACCGAGTCCCAGCCGTCCATTGAGTTGGAGGACTTTACGGGCACTCCTATCACGGGCAGGGGGGTGGAGGCGGCAATAACGCCGGGAAGGTGGGCCGCACCGCCCGCAGCGGCGATGATTACCTTGATGCCGCGCGCCGCGGCCCCTTCTGCAAACTCGGCCACCTGCTGCGGCGTGCGGTGCGCAGAGAGGGCGTTGAGTTCAAAGGGAATCTCCATTTCGTTGAGAAAGTCGGCTGCCGGCTTGAGTACGGGCATATCAGAAACGCTGCCCATTATAATGCTTACGAGAGGTGTCATTTTCGTTTTTTTCAAATTAAACAAAAATAGTTTTAAATTCGCAGAATTACAAACAACCAAAATTTTAAAAACAATCTCTTGAAATGGAGTCAGTCACAATCTTCGGAAAGGAGTTCGTCCCCTATATTTCAAATGACAAAATTATTGAAGCAGTGGATGGTGTAGCGGCCAAAATCAACAAAGACTTCGCTGGGGGAGATGTCGTTCCGGTGATGCTGTGCGTGCTCAACGGCTCGATTGTCTTCTGCGGCCATCTGCTGCCCAGGCTCAATTTCCCCCTGGAGATAGCCTCCATCAGGCTTTCTTCTTACGAGGGTACAAAATCCACCGGGAAGATGCGCGAACTGATGGGGCTGGACATAGACATCAAGGGGCGCACCGTGGTGATAGTGGAGGATATAGTGGACACCGGATTCACCATCGAGAGCCTTGTGAATCAACTCAAGGAGAGGGGCGCGGCCGACATACGCGTGTGCACCTTCTCTTTAAAGCGCGATGTCTACAAGCTTGACATTCCGATGGATTATGTGGCAATGGACTTGCCAAACAAATTCGTGGTGGGCTGGGGCCTGGACTATGACCAGCTGGGCCGCAACCTGGACAGCATCTATGTTCTCAAGGAGCAGGCGGAATAAATCCGGCAATTCACAAACAATTATGAAATACTATGTACTTTTTGGCCCTCCCGGAGCGGGCAAGGGCACTTTTGCAAAGCTGCTGGTGCAGAACCGCGGCTATTATCACATCTCGACGGGCGACCTTCTGCGCAAGGAGATAGCTGCCGGCACCCCCCTGGGACTGCAGGCCAAGGAACTCATCGAGAAGGGCAATCTTGTGCCGGACGAGGTGGTTTGCGGAATGATCCGCAGCGAATTTGACTCCAATGCCGGCGTGCGCGGCTTTCTGCTGGACGGCTTCCCCCGCACCACGGCCCAGGCCGAGGCGCTGGACGTTATGCTTGAGGAGAGGGGCGCGGCCATAGACCGCGTGGTATCCATCTACCTCAGCGACGAGGATGTGCGCAAGCGCATCAAGGGGCGCGCCGCCATTGAGAACCGTGCCGACGACGCCGACGATGCCATCATCACCAACCGCATCAGGACATACCATGAAAAAACTGAGCCCGTAATAAAATATTACAAGGCTCAGAATAAATATGTAGAGGTCGTTGCCGACCCGGACGGGTCCATCGAGGACAACTACAAGAAAGTAGCTGCCCTGATAGACTGATCCGCACTATTTGTTTACATCTATAACCGCGAAGAACTCGCCCCTCTTGAGCAGACGGTAGAGGTCTCCGTTGGGATGATCGAAAAGGAGGTACTGCAAAGTGGCCTCCTTAAATGATTTTACGCTCCAGCTGCCGTATACGAACACGTGGCCGCAATCGTCGGCCGCCATTGACATTATCATCTTGGCAAAGCGACCGTCCTGATCTACCAGTGCACCGTGGTCGGTGATGGCGTTGCGGTCAGCCCCCTCTGCAAGGGAGATGCTGCGCAGGTGCAGGCGGCGGTCAACATATTCGGGGCTGTCGGGGTCAACCTCGCGCTCGTCCTCCGAGAAGAGGTTGCGCTCGTCCTCGAGACTCTCGTACTGCACAAAGTAGAGGCGGTCGCCGCCCACTGCGGTCTGGAAGTAGTTGGAGCCGATGGCCGCAACCTCTTCGAATGCTTCGCCGGAGGCGATGTCCTTGGTGGGGTCAAAGAGCCAGAGGTGCTCGTCGCCGCCGCCCAGCGCACCCATCGTGAAATAGCACTTGCTGCGGTCTTTGAGCGGGGATATCCAGGTCCAAGCGCGCTGGGTGTCCTGGAATTCGCTCACGCGGGTGCCGTCTATCAGGCGACCCTTGGGCAGGACATCGCTGTATGTGGTGATCTTGTGCTCGTCGGGACGGTAAACATAGAGGTTGCCGCAGTCGTTTGCGTAGGCGTAGTTGCGCTTCCAGAGGGAGAACCACACATTGCCGCCGTTGTCAACGTAGAACCAGAAGGAGGCGCCCAGGCGGCCGTCCACAACTTTGCCCAGATCCTCTTTCTCGCCGCTGGTCATGTCGATGCTGTAGAGATGGCAGCCGTCGTTCTGATAGAGGTCGGGAGCGAAGGGAACCAGGAATACATACAGCTTGCCGCGGTCGGGATCCACGCCGATGGCGGAATAGATCGAGTAGCGGGGCTTCACTATGCCATAGTCGCGCCAGGCGCCTGTGGCCAGTTCATACCCGAACACGTGCGCGCCGGGGTAGGCCTCGATGCCCTCCTTCCAATAGTTGGAAAGGTGGGTGGTGAAATAGAGCCAGCCGTTGCACTCCACAATGGGGCTGTGGATCTTGCCCTGCTGGAACGGAAGGTCCTGCTCGCCGCAGCGGTAGGTCATATCCTCCTCTATCATAGTGTGCTGATAGGTGCGGGGGTCAAACTTGTGGAAGCCCGCGCCGTGGCTCTTGGAATGTGTGGATGAGCCGAAGTAGCAGTTGCCGTCGCTGGCCACTGTCATTCCCTGCCACTGTCCGTCCCACTCCTTGCATATCTTGTTCATGGATATGGAGTAGATCTTGTGCTTCATCGCCTCTTCGTTTACTGTTGTTTCTTCTTTGGGACTGCTCTGGCACGCAGTGCAGCACGCAAGTGCCGCAACGGCCGCCGCAGCCGTGAATAGTCTGCTTTTCATAATGTTATTTTTTGGTTTCTGTGATCAGGTTGCGCTCTCTCATGGCCTCGATGCCCTCCTGCCAGGGGCCCTCTGCCGCCCACATATAATAAGAGAAGTAGGTGGTGTTGTGGCGGAAGATGTCCATCCAGGTCTGCATCTCGCAGTAGTAGAAGCGGGTGTCGCGGTTGCGGGGATGGTTGTGCCACATGTGCAGGGTAAAGGGTTGGTCCACGGGGAATGCTCCGGCAAAGTAGAGGTCCTCCACGGTGTCATAGTCCACGTTCCATCCCTCCACGGGATAGAGGAACTTGCCCCAGTAGTCGTCGCGCCGCATTGTGTACTCTCCCAGACCGTCGGCCTCGGGCACTATCACGCGATCCTGCTCGTCGTGGGCCTTGCCAACCTCCAGGATGGGTTGGGGGCCGAGCACGTTGAACTCGGGATTGACCATGTCCAGGGCAAAGCGGACGCCCAGCAGCGGGGTGTCGCCGTAGAGGGTGAAGCGCTTCTCCACGATGTTGCCGTAGAAGTCGGCGCGCATCACCACCTCGCCGCAGTCGCCACCATCCTTCACGATTTCGGCGTCGAACACCTCGTGGGTCTCAACGCTGGCCTGCCCCAGGAAGTCCTCGAAGCCGCCGTAGGGCCAAAAGTTGCGCCTGCGGTGGGGGCGGTCAAGGTCGTCGGGCTGGTTGGGCCAGTTCTTGAACAGGACATTGTCGTCTTTGCTCTTAACATAATATTCTATCACGCGGGCGCCGATTGCAAGCAGGGTCACCCGCACGCTGCTGTTCTCCATTATATATTCGTCTATGCCGTCGCCGTCGGTGTCTTCGCGGCGCACGCTCACGCCGCTGCTCTCGCTTCCGATGCCCAGCTGGGTGGCGGCGGATATGCCCATCGCCTCTGCGGTGGCGGTGTAGCTGCCGCCGGGGAGCTTGAGGTCAAAGACCAGCTTGCCGGATTCGGCCTTGTCCAGGGTGATGCTCTGCGAGAGGGTCGCCACAGGCTGGGCGGGGGCCTCTTTTCTGGCCACCGACACTTTTACATCTATCGCCTTTTTCTCTCCGGTGATGTTGAACACCGACACGGGGAATTCGCAGCCGGACGATGTGCCGTAAAGCAGACGGTGGGTCGCCACAGCAGAGGGCATATCCAGCTCGGCTATGACCTTCTTTGAGGATTTGCCCCAGTCGTAGCCCACCACAATAGGGCTTCTGTGCCCCATTGCGCTCTCCTGCAGGGCGAGCTCTATCTCGATGTGGCGGACTCCAGAGGCGGGAACCGACACCTGCTGCGGGACGCTGCCCGATGCGGCCACTCCGGTGGGGAAACCCAGTGTGAATGTGCCCTTCTTGGCGGTATCGTCCATATTTGCCAGATCCACCTTGAGGGTGGTACCCTCTACATGCGCCTTGATGCTGACGCGGTCGCCGAAGAGATCTTCGATCCACTCGCAGTCCAGCATAAGCATCTGGATCGGGCGGCGGAACTCTTCCGACCCGATCAGGATGCCCCCCTTCTCCATACCCACCGCGCGGCGGTCGAGAATGGCGTCCCACATCACCTTGCGGCTGAATTTCTCCCCTTTGGGGACAAACAGTATCATGCAGTTTTCAGTTCCGCCCGAGAGTTTGCCGGTCTCCAGCGCAAAGGGCTTGCTGCAGGTGTCCAGCCGCGGCTCGTAGTTGGGCACTGCCAGCAGTCCGTCGTAGATGTCGTATCCTGTCCCGGAATAGTCGCCCAGGTCTATGACGGGGCGGAACAGGTAGCCGTGGCGCGCGTCGCGCTCCTTGGCGTAGAGGCGCATATCATCGTTCATCAGCTGCTCCTGGAATCCATCCCAACTCTCGCAGTCGTAGAGGGTGTGGGCCCCGACGGCCGCCTCCACAACGTGGCCGGCCTCGTCTATCCAGCGGTCCATATTCTCCTTGTTGAGGCGTTCGTATTCGCCGGCGAACACAAACCAGCTGTTGCCCTCGTCCATACCTGCCCCGAGCACTTCCAGCGGAGTGCCGGGCTGGCAGGTAACCGTGCGGTAGTCGGTGCCGACGGCAAACCAGCCCCGCTTGAGGTCATATTCATTTATCAGGGCGATGGTCTGCTCCACAAGGCTGCCGAAGCGCGCGAGATCTTCGCTGCGGCCCACTGCCACGAACAGCTTGCTGCTCCCCTTGCTCAGCACAAAGGCATCCAGAGGGTTTCGCAGCCCGCCGCGCGTCTGGTAGCTGGGGGCGTCGGGCATTGCCACGCTCCCCTTTGAGGCGAGTTTGCTGCCCAGCTGCGATCCTCTTGCGGCAAGCACCAGAGTGTTACCCCCCTTCTGTAGAGCCTCCTTAAGGGTCTGCTCGTCGGGGTCCACAAGGGTGGTGTAGGGGGCTGAAGCCAGGCTCTTGATGAAGCCCTCTTCCATCTGCAGCCCGGTGAGCCCCAGGTCGGTGGCGATGTCGCGACGCGCCTGCGCAAACATTTTTTCGGCGTCGGGCACCGTTATCTTGTAGAGGTTGCCATAGCGCATCTGTTTGAAGTAGATGCTGTTCCACCAGTTGGTGTAGCCGCTCCACTCAAAGTCGCTCTCGGTGCATCGCACGGGAGTCTTTGCGCTCTGGCGGTAGCCTTTAAGAAAGCCGTCGCCGCAGAAGGCGTCCGCGGCTATGAGCAGAGAGATGCAGAAGGTCAGGATTCTTTTCATTTTTTGAGGTTTTGAGCCGTAAAGATAGCAAAACTGTAAAAACAATGGCGGCCCCTTCTGCAAGGAAGGGACCGCCATTGAAGAAATATCAATTATGGATTAGAAAACGAATGCCACACCTGCGGTGAGACGGTTGCGGTGCAGGGATGCGTTGTCGCTGGTGTTGCGGTCAATCATGCCCCAGTCGTAGCCGACGTTCACGCGGAATTTGTTCATTACCTCGGCGCCGATGCCGCCGCCCAGCATTACATCGAAGCGGCTGTAGTTGTAACCCTCGTCATAGTTGTTGATGGATTTGCTGCCGCCGCCGACAACGCTGGTGACTGTGGTCTTGGTGGTGGAAGCGATGCCTACATTGGCTGTGGGACCTGCATAAACGAAGAGCTTGAATGTGGGAGCGAAGTTCATCGAATAGCTTACGTGGAAAGGTACGTTTACATAGTGCTCCTGAACAGTGGCGTCAGCTGCAATGATGCTGCCGACATTTGCGCCGTTGCTGGAGGTGAGGAACTCATAGTAGAGACCGGGGTTCAGGCTGAGGCCGGGAGCGAATTCAGCTTTGTAGTTGA
The DNA here is from genome assembly GCA_963637965.1 of bacterium. GTDB lineage: Bacteria > Bacteroidota > Bacteroidia > Bacteroidales > UBA932 > Equibacterium. The sequence goes on along the minus strand of CAVHPI010000001.1, from coordinate 82,599 downwards.
CACCTACATAGAAGCCGTTTGCATTGGATGTGGAATTGCCGGTGGTCTTGGTGGAGCTTACGTAACCTGCACCGAAAGACTGTGCAAATGCCTGGGAACCTACGAGCAGAAGCATTGCCGCTGCTACAGTTTTGATAACGTTTTTCATCTGATTAAAAAACTTTTAAATGTTGATAAAGTTATAGTTTGTATAATAATTGTCAAAAATGACCGGGCATGTCCCGTCCAAGAAGCATGCCAAACACAAATGTAGCAATTATTCTGACAAAATGGTTACTTTTGCATTTTAAACGCATTATGGCAGAGAGCAATTTCATAGATTACGTGAAGATATACTGCGCTTCGGGCGCGGGCGGGGCGGGCAGCGTGCATCTGCGCCGTGAAAAATATGTGCCCAAAGGGGGTCCCGACGGCGGCGACGGAGGCCGCGGCGGCCACATAATCCTGCGGGGCAACAGGCAGATGTGGACCCTGATCCACCTCAAATACAAGAAGCACATCAAGGCCGACAACGGTGAGGCGGGCAGCGGAGGCCTGCGCAGCGGAGCCGACGGCAAGGATATATATCTGGATGTCCCGCTGGGCACCGTGGCCAGCGATGCCGAGACGGGCGAGCTCATCTGCGAGGTTATGGACGACGGCCAGCAGGTGATTCTGCGGCGCGGCGGCCGCGGCGGCTTGGGCAACAACAACTTCAAGAGCCCCACCAACCAGACGCCGCGCTATGCCCAGCCGGGCGAGCCGTGCGAGGAGGGGTGGGTTACTCTCGAGCTCAAGATTATGGCGGATGTCGGGCTGGTAGGACTCCCCAACGCGGGCAAGTCGACCCTGGTGTCGTCCCTCTCGGCCGCCCGCCCCAAGATTGCCGACTACGCCTTCACCACCCTGGAGCCGAGTCTGGGCATCGTCTCTTACCGCGACGACCGCTCGTTTGTGATTGCCGATATCCCCGGCATTATCGAGGGGGCGCACGAGGGCCGCGGCCTTGGACTGCGATTCCTGCGCCATATTGAGCGCAACTCGATGCTGCTCTTTATGGTGGCCGCCGACACCGAGGATGTGGCCGCCACCTACAGTATGCTGCTGCGCGAGCTGCAGCTCTACAATCCCGAGCTGCTTGACAAGGAGCGCATACTCGTCATCACCAAGGATGACCTGCTGGACGATGAACTGCGCGCGGAGATAGAGAAGACTCTCCCCGCGGAGGTCCCCCACACTTTTATCAGCGCCGTGGCGGGCAGCGGCCTGATGCACCTCAAGGATATGATTTGGGAGGTCCTGAACCGCCCTATCGCTTAGCCTGCCTGCCGGAAGCCTCGCGCTGCCAGCGCAGCATCATTATCACCGAATTCACCAGATAGACGCTCCACATAAGCAGTGTGGCGATGCTGGCGCTGTCGCTGCCGGAGATGACATTCTTGAGCCACATCACCACCGTGGCGGCGTTGATGGCAATCCAGATCCACCAGTTCTCGCTGTAGCGGCGCACCGTGAGCACAAACGCTATCATTGTGCCCACAGTGGTAAAGGCGTCGGTCATTGGCATCGCGTCACCCGCGCGGCGCAGTACAAACCCCAGCAGCACAGTGCCTGCGGCGGTGACTGCGGCCCACAGCAGCCGCTGCCGCCAGCTCATCTGCCGCTTGATGACTTCGGCATTTTCGCTGTTCATGTTCTTTTTCCAGGCGTTGAAGCCCACGAACTCCAGCGGCAGCAGATAAAACAGGTTCAGCAGCGTCTCGCCGTAGTAGGTCGCCTTATATGATATATAAGAGTAGAGGGCGCACTGGATTCCGCCAAAAATGTATGTCCCCAGCTTGCCCTTGCCGGTGAGCACCACCGAGATGGCGCCGCAGGTCGCGCTTATCACCGCAAGGGGAGTGTCTCCGTGGATTATTGAGGGGATGAGGATGGCCAGCGTGCACACGGCCAGATAGACGACCTCACCGCTTTTCCAGCCCGAGGTCTCCAGTCGGATGTATTCTCTGAGTGTCATAGTGCCGCAAATGTATAAAAAAAGCCGGTCCTTTGGAGGGACCGGCCTTGTATGGTGATTTTTTTGAGATTACTCCTCTTCGAGGCGCAAATGCTGAACGTAGATAGCTTTGTTTTTCTGCTCTCTGCGTACTACAGAGGGTTTCTTGAATTCGCGACGGCCGCGGAGCTCGCGGACAGTACCGGTTTTTTCAAATTTGCGTTTGAATTTCTTCAGGGCCTTCTCAATGTTTTCACCCTCTTTAATCTGTACGATAATCATAATTTGCTACACCTCCTTTTTTTAGGGACTGCAAAGATAGTCAAGTTTTTCTCATCCCCAAATTTTTGTTACCTTGGCGCCTATGGAAGAGAGGTTTATAGTGTATTTGCTCACGCAGCGGCGCTATTCGCCCCGCACGGCGGAGATTTACAGCGGGGTGATAGACGAATTCATCCGGTACGCCCTGCCGGAGGTGGAGGGCGTCCCCTCCGATGCTCAGCTGAAGGAGGCGCTTACGCCCGGCCTGATAAGGGGCTTTGTGGCGGCGGCGCTGGAGGCCGGTGCGAGCCCGCGCACCGTCAACCTCAAACTATCGGCCCTAAGCAGCTTTTGCGCCTGGCTGGTGAAAAGCTCCTTTCTGGAATCGAACCCCGTGCACAAGGTTTATCGCCCGCGCGAAGACCATCCGCTGCCGCAGTTCTACACCCAGGCCAGCTTGGACGCCTACCTTGAAAAGAGCGCGGAGCGGGAGGCCGAGGATGCGGCGCAGGATGCTGACGGCAAGGTCCCCTTCTGCGAGCTGCGCACCAGAATGATGATTCTGCTGCTCTACACCACCGGAATGCGGCGCGCAGAGCTGTGCAATCTGCGCTGCGGCGACTTTGACTCATCGCGCCGGGTGTTCCGAGTGACGGGCAAGGGAGATAAAACCAGAGAAATTCCCGTTCCGGAGAGGATATGCAAAGAAATTTTGTTATATTTGGAAAGGCTTAAAAGTGAAGCGGGGGGCGGTGGCGGCTGGTTTTTTGTAACTGACAAGGGGCGCCGGCTTTACCCACAGTTCGTTAACAACACGGTCAAGGCGGCCTTCAGCGGCGAGGATGGTTTCTCCGGCAAGAAATCGCCCCACGTGCTGCGGCATTCGCTGGCAACCCACCTGCTTAACAACGGGGCCGACATAAACAGCATAAAAGAGGTGCTCGGGCACTCTTCGCTTGCGGCGACTCAGGTCTATACGCACAATTCGTTCGAGCAGCTCAAAAGTGTATATATAAACGCTCATCCAAGAGCAAAAAAATGATGTGAAATGGAAATCAAGGTTCAATCAATCAAGTTCGACGCAGATCAGAGACTGCTCGACTATGTTAACCTCAAGGTTGGCAAACTGGAGAAATTCTACGAAGATGCGATTTGCTGCGAGGTAGCCCTGTCCTTGCTTCCCGACCCTGCAAACAAGAACGTTAAGGTCAGGGTGCTCATTCCGGGTAGTGAAGTTGTAGTGGAGCGCAATGCAGACACATTCGAAAACGCCGTGACGGAGTGTGTGGGCGTGCTCAAAGACAAATTGGTATCGGCAAGGGAGAAGCGCTACAAATAGTATTTTCAGTCAAAAAACAGAGAGGCCAGCTCCTGGCAGCTGACCGGTCCGAAATAGTCGCCGGGCGAGATTTCAGAGATCCGCCCGGCGATTTTTTCTTTGTCGTGCGGGCAGCCTGTCATTTTGGCGCAGAACTCCCCGATGGGGCGGGTGAAGAAGAAGTCTCCGGTGATGGAGAGGCGGGATATTATGCCTCGCTCCACGTCAAATGTGATTTCCACCACGCCGCAGGGGAGCTTGGCGCTGCCGGAGAATGAGTATCTGGGGCTGGCGGCAAAGTTCCACGCGTCGGTGGAGTATTTGCTGCCAGCCAGTTCTCTGATGGCGGCCTTGTCGGCGTCGGTGTAGGTGTAGAGAGGCTCGCCGCCGGAGATTCTGCCGGCGAGGTATTGCACAAATGCATCCACATCCATCTTGCAGGGCAGGTGGCTGGAGATATTGGTGACGCGGCTGATATTGCTCTTGACCGCCTTGTCGCTGTATTTGAGGCTGCGGCTGCGGAGCGCTCCGGAGAGCGAGCTCATCGAGGCGGAAAAGAGCAGTGTGCCGTGCTGCAGCACCCTGCCGCGCTCTGTGCAGATGGCGTTGCCGGAGAATTTGCGATGCTCTATGCAGAGGTCGTTGCGCCCCTCCAGGCGGGCGTCGACTCCCAGCGACGCGAGCGCCTCCAGAATGGGGGCGGTGAATCGGCGGAACATCTGCGAGGTGTCCTCCCCGTCGCGACGGGCGTCTATGAAGGTGAAGTTGACGTTGCCCAGGTCGTGGAACACCGCTCCGCCGCCGCTCAGGCGCCGCACTACCTTTATGCCGTGGCTCTGGACATAGTCCAGGTCAATTTCGGCGAGGGCGTTCTGGTTGCGTCCGATCACCACGCAGCTCTGGTTGCGCCAGAGCCGGAACACGGGCTGCGAGAAGTTGTGCAGCAGGTATTCTTCTGCGGCGAGATTGCGGTATGGGTCGGTTTCGGGGTCGATTATGTAAATCATTGCGGGCGGCATTTGCATTCGGCCTGTAAAGATAGTATATTTGAAAGACTGCCAGACTACAAGAGTTTAGAGTGTAGAGTTTAGAGGCGCGAAGGCGCCGTTGGGTAAGTCCCTTCCCGGGGGAAGGGATTTAGGGTTGGGGTCATTAACAGAAAGTGTGCGGTAGGGTGCTGGGGTGTTAAAAGTTTAGAGTTTAGTGTTGAGAGTTTAGAGGGGAGGAATAATAAATATGGGAAAGAGAGTAGGGAAGGATTTGATTTTTCTGGGGGCGGCGGCGCTCCTTTTTGCGGCACCGGCCGGTGCGCAGAACATCGAGAACATTATGGAACAGATGGCTGAGGCGGGGGCCTCTGCCGAAGATGCCGAGGAGTGTCTGCAGCAGTATTCTGTGCTGGATTTGAACGCGGCGACGCGCTCTCAGCTGCTCGCCAGCGACCTTTTTACCCAATTTCAGATAGAAAGTCTGCTGGATTACCGCGCCGAATACGGGGCGTTGCTCTCAGCGGCGGAACTTGCACTGGTAGACGGCTTCTCAAAGGAGTTCTGCGAGAGGATTGCGGGGCGCATCACCCTTGGCAGCGGCACGGCGGCAGAGGTATCGCTGCAGGCGCGTTCCCGCTACAGATACAAGAGCGGCACGGGCGGAGTGCACCAGTACAACCGCATTCTGCTGCAGCACGACTCCTGGCAGGGCGGCCTGCTTGCAGAGAGCGATGCCGGCGAGAAACCCCTCATAGACCACGTGGGCGGATATCTTGCATACGAAAAGGGCCCCTGGAAGGTGATTGCGGGCGACTACAGCGCCTGCTTTGGCCAGGGAGCGGCCCTCTGGAGCGCCTTCGCTTTCAGCGGGGCGGGGGCTCCGGCATCCCTGCTGCGCCGCGCAAAGGGGATAACCCCCTACAAATCGGCCGACGAGAGCCGGGCGCTGCGCGGAGCGGCCGCCACGCGGGTTCTCGGCGGCGGCTGGGAGGCCTCGCTGCTGCTCTCGGCGGCGGCCGTCGACGCAAAAGTCACCGACGAGGGCTACACATCCGTCAGCAAGACGGGCTATCACCGCACAATCTATGAGAAATCGTGCAAAAACGCCATGCGCGAGTATCTTGCGGGGGCTAACATAACCCGCCGGGGAGAGCATCTGCACTGCGGTATGACCGTCGTGACATACGGCTACAACCGCTGCAACGCCCGCAAGGCGGAGTCCTACAACCGGCTGCAGATGTACGACGGCATTTGCGGCAACATCTCTGCCGATGCGCTGCTGAGCCTGGGGCACTGGAGGCTGTTTGCAGAGGCGGCGCTGGGGCGCGGGTTGCGTCCGGCGGCGGTGGCGGGGGCGGTGTTCTCCCCCTCCTACGGCTTTGAGGCGGCGCTGCACCTGCGCTGTTACCACCCGGGGTACATCGCCCCGCACGCCGGCAGCCGCTCCTCCATCTCATCGGTTTCCAACCAGAGAGGGGCGGTGATCTCGCTGCTCTGGCGGCCGCTCGGCTCCCTCACACTGAACTCCCAGACAGAGGCGGTGCACTACCCCGGGGTGCGATATCGGGTGGACGGTCCTTCGTCCGCCTTCAGCGAGAGGCTCTCCGCAGAGCTGGAGGCCGGGGATTTTACCTTCTCGCTGCGGGAGAATTATTCCTGCCGCACCGCCGACCTAAGCCGCCGCCACTGTCTGAAGGGGACGGCCCGCTGGGAGAAGGGGCTTTGGAGCTGCACGCTGCGCGTGGGAGCATCGCTCTGCAACATCGGCGGCAGCGCCTGCAGCGGCACCGCCGTCTCGGCCGGGGCGGTTCGCGGCTTTTTGAAGGGACGCCTCAGCGCGGCAGTGTCGGCCTCCTGGTATAACGCCGGCAGCTATGCGGCCAGGGTCTATCTCTACGAGAGCGACCTGCCCGGCAATTTTACCTTCAATTATTATCTCGGCAAGGGAATTGCAGCACGCCTCTTGGTCAAGGCAAAAATGGGCCGTGGGGTCACTCTGAGCGGCCTTGCGGCCTATTCTGGAGGTTTTGAAGCGAGGGTGCAGGCCGACTTTGATTTTTAATGTAACAAAACATTTGCTAATTTTACCCCTTCGCAAACTCTCGGTAGTTTTTAATGGGAAAGACAATCGCAATAGCCAATCAGAAAGGGGGCGTGGGCAAGACCACGACCGCTGTGAATCTGGCCGCCAGTCTGGCTGCCGGCTCGGTGCGCACCCTTCTGGTGGATGCCGACCCGGAGGCCAATGCCACCGCCTATCTTGGGCTCGGGGCGCAGGCCGCCTCGGGGCAGAATCTCTACCGGAGCATCTGCGGGGGCGAGCCGCTGCAGAAGATGACCTGCAACACCGTTCTCCCCTGCCTTAAGGCCGTCCCCTCCCATATCGACCTGATAGGGGTCGAGGTGGAGCTGATGGAGAGCGAAAACCGCGAACTGGTCCTGCGGGGCGTGCTCGACAGGGTCAAGTCGGAATACGACTACATCATAATAGACACCACCCCTTCTCTGGGGCTGCTCACCGTCAACGCCCTGGGGGCTGCCGACTCCGTGATAATCCCGATGCAGCCCGAATTCTTTGCATTGGAGTCGCTCGGGCGCCTGCTGGGCACCATCAAGGTGGTGCAGGACAAGGTCAACGGCGACCTGGGCATCGAGGGATTCCTTTTTACCATCTACGACAGCCGCATCCCCCTGCACGACGAAATCATCAGCGAGATGCGGGAGCACTTCGGCGACAAGGTGTTCAAGACCATCATAAGCCGCAACGCCTCTCTGGCGGAGGCTCCGTCCTATTCCAGGCCGGCCCTGATTTATGCTCCGGCCAGCGACGCGGCGGGCGATTATATCAAACTGGCGGAGGAACTGCTCGCCAAAAATACTGCAGGTGACAGATGAAAAAGTTGCTTCTGATACTCCTCTCGCTGTTTATGACCCTCTGTGCGGCGCGCGCGCAGGGCATATTCAAGCAGAACTCCACGATGACCGGCGTGCCGGGTGCGGGAGCCTCCTCTTCTGAATACAAAGAGGACGAGAACGAGGCGAAAGGGGACACCCTGCAGGGCTTCTCTTTCAAGCATCTGACCCGCGGCCTGCACCACAAGGAGCCGCTGCAGCCCGCCTATGCCACTCTGGGCGCCGCCCTGATGCCCGGGCGCATCCAGATTTACAACAAGGACTATTACAAGCTGCCTGTGATTTATGCCGGCATCGGCGCCGGAATCGCAGGCGGAGTGATTTTCAACGACAAATATCACGAGACGGGCGACTCCAAGTATGCCACCTGCCGCACCCTCTGCTATGCTGGGGCGGCGCTCGTCTATTGGGGACAGGTGCTGGACGGGGTAGTGAATCTGCCCGAGACGCGCCATCCCGACCCCGCCAAGGCTGCGGTGTATTCCGCGCTGCTGCCCGGCCTCGGCCAGGCCTATGTTGGCGACTGGTGGCACATCCCCATCTGGTACAGCGGTCTCGCTGTGTGCGGTTACACCCTGCACCTCAATCAGATGCAGTATAAGCGCTACCGCAATATCTACATTCAGGCCAGCGAGTCCGGTTCTGGCTACGTCGGCCATATAAATCTGACCCAGGCCACGAGCTACAAGGACCTCTACCACCGCTACCGCGACTACTCCATAGTGGCCACGGTGCTGGTGTATGCCCTCAACATAATAGACGCCAACGTGTTTGCCTATATGAAGGACTTCAACGTGAGCGACGACCTGTCGCTAAACGTGAATCCGGCCCTGATAGACAACCTTGACAGCTACTGGACGCCGGCTCCCTCGATGCCGTCGTTCGGAGTCAACATGACATTTAATTTTTAGTCACATCACACATACACATCATCTTTTCAATGTTTAACTTCAAAATTACTCCGCGACACTTTTTAATACTCCTCATTCTGATATCGCTCCCGTTTGACGCATCTGCGCAGAAGCGCAAGATGGAGAGCCGCCGCGTCCTCAAAGATTCCATCTCCGTGCTTTGGGAGAAAATCGACTCCATGCAGAAGGCATACGACGAGATGCTTGCCGCCCCTTTCGAGGAGATCGCGATGATAGATGACAACGACAATGAGAATATTGCCGATGAGGACCGCTTCAGCGACCCCGACTCTGCCCTGGCCGCGTGGTACGACAATCTCCGCCGCCACTCGCAAGATAACGAGGAGCTGATGGAGATAGGGGAGAGCAACCTGACGAGCGACATCCCCGATTCGGTGTACATCGAGCGGCTGAACCGCATCAACACCTCGGTCAAGATTCCCTACAACGATGTCGTGCGCAGCTATATAATCTATTATACGCAGAAGATGTCGCGGCAGAAGATATCCCGCATCGTGGGCCTTTCATCGTATTATCTGCCGATTTTCGAGGAGATATTCGAGCAGTACGGCCTGCCGCCGGAGCTGGCCAAGGTGTCGGTGATCGAGTCGGCGCTGAACCCGACGGCGGTGTCTCGCGCAAAGGCTGCCGGCATGTGGCAGTTCATGCGCCGCACGGCCACCCAGTATGGTCTTGAGATTAACGAGTATGTGGACCAGCGCTTCGACTATATGGAGGAGACCCACGCGGCGGCCAAGTATCTCAAGGACGCCTACGAGATCTTCGGCGACTGGTCGCTGGCAATCGCCTCCTACAACTGCGGCCCCGGCAATGTGAACAAGGCCATCAAGCGCGCCGGCGGCGGCAAGGATTTCTGGGATGTGTACAAATACCTGCCCCGCGAGACCCGCGGCTATGTGCCCGCCTTCATAGCGGCGATGTACACGATGGCCTACTACCGCGAGCACAATATAGTGCCCACATATGTGGAGACACCCCCTCAGGTGGATACCTTCCACATCGGCGGCAACCTGCACTTCGGTCAGATTGCGGAGTGCACCGGCATCAGCATGGACATGTTGCGCAATCTCAACCCCGAATATGTCAAGGACATAATCCCCGGCAAGACGCAGACCCGCGTGATTAAGCTGCCCTACAGTTTCTCCGGCGCCTTTATCGATGTGCAGGACACCATCTACGCCTACAAGGACAGCATCTTCTTTGATCCCGTGAGAGTCAAGGATGTGGCGGCCGGCACAAGCAAGGTGGCCTCGTCGCGCTCTTCCGGCTCGACCTGCATCACCTACAAGGTTAAGAAGGGAGACAGCCTGGGCAAGATTGCGTCGCGCAACCACACCACCGTGGCCAAGATCAAGAAGTGGAACGGCCTGCGCAGCGACAATATCCGCCCCGGACAGGTGCTCAAGATCTACAACGGCGCGGGGCCTTCTACATCCGTGGCTTCTTCGTCATCCTCTTCGTCCAAGACAAAGACCTCCGGAGGATATGTGATTTACACTGTGCGCAAGGGAGATACGCTGTATGGAATCGCCAACAAATACAGCGGCGTGAGCCTCAACGACATAATGCAGCTCAACGGCCTCAACCGCAAGTCAAAGATTTATGCCGGACAAAAACTTAAGATAAAACGACAATAAATTTGGAGATGTAAAAAGTTTTCATACCTTTGCAACCCCAAACAATGGTGCCATAGCTCAGTTGGTAGAGCAAAGGACTGAAAATCCTTGTGTCCCTGGTTCGATTCCCGGTGGCACCACTTTAAAACCCGCCTCTTTCAGGCGGGTTTTTTAGTTCATCCCCTACGGGAGTGTAGAGTGTTGGGGAGTTGAGAGGTAATATGATTATGAGTCAGCGAGATTACGAGAGAGATAGCGGCTCTATAGACTACAAGATATTTCGGCGCGTCAAATGCTCCGCACAAAGGGTCTTGGCGGATAGAAAAATATCCGCTACGCCCCTTTGTGCATTCGCAATCATTGATGCGCCAATGGAATTTTGAACAATTCTGCTTATGCGCATCAAAAAAGCGGATGCCAGGCGCCTCATCAGAGGCTAGCGGAGCGCGGGCAGGGCTGTGCAATGGCAATCGCGTGGCGAGGGGGCGCAGGACCCCCTTCATAAAAAAGGCGTATCCGCAGTGGATACGCCTTTTTTATGAGCCTTTCACGGGACTCGAACCCGCGACCTGCTCATTACGAATGAGCTGCTCTACCAACTGAGCTAAAAAGGCTTTAGAGGGTGCAAAAGTAACTTTATTTTATGTATTTGTCAATAGCTTCTGCAATACCTTCTCCACGCAGATTCCTCTCCAGAATCACGCCGTCGGGGCCAATCAGCAGAATCTGGGGAATGCCCTGAATGCCGTAAGCCTCGGTAGGAGTCTTGTCGGTGGTAAAGATCACGGGATATGCGATGCCGAGCTCTGCAGTTGCTTTCTTTGCGGCATCTTCCTTGTCCCATACATTGATGCCGAGCACCTGCACGCCCTTGGCTGCATAGTCCTTGTCAATCGCGATGAGATAAGGTATCTCCCTGCGGCAGGGGCCGCACCAGGATGCCCAGAAATCAACCAGCACATATTTGCCTTTGCCGGCAAAATTGCCCAGAGAGAGGCTCTCGCCGCTTTCCAGATTTGTGCCTGTGATCTCCTTGAAAGGCTGGCCTGCGGCAGTTTCCTCAACATTCTTGAGCGCAGTGCGGGTCTTGGACACGATCTCGTCATTTACAATGAAGTCAGCCGCCCCGTCGAGCCACTCGTCAAACTCGCTGCCGGTCTCAAACAGGTAATAGATGCTGCTAAGCATATATCGGCCCACTACGTTGGTTTTGTTTGCGTCCCAGAGTGTTTTGAGGGCTGCTTTCATCTCCTCTTCGGTCTCGATTTCGCTGTCGTCGAAGTTGATCACCTCCTTGAGGCTCTCGGTGAGGGGGCCTGCAGACACGCAGTTGAGGCTGTCGAGGTCGATGGTTACATTGCCCGCCTCGGGCACGAACAGCGCAGCGCGCGGTCCGGGCACCGAAAGGCTCACTGCCTTGATTGTGGTGGGGTCTGCCTCGCCGCTGAAGGTGAACGCGCCGTTCACGATCATCACGGTGTCGATATTGCCGGAGAATATGTCCTGCACCAGCACTGTGGCGTCCTTGAGATCTTCCGTGGGGGTGACGGTACCTTTCACCTTATAGGTGTTGCCGCTGCAGGCTGCAGTGAGCGCTGCCACGGCCAGAATTGTCAGAAATTTTTTCATAATATTTTTTGTTGATGATTACCAGGCCAGAGCGCTGGCGCCCAGGATTGCGGCGTCGGACTCTTTGAGCGCTGAGGGGATAATCTGGACCTTGTCTCTCCACATAGGGAGCAGATTGGCCTCCATCGCCTCTTTGGTGGGCTTGAAGATGAAGTCGCCGGAGCGTGCCAGGCCTCCGAACATCACAATGGCCTCAGGAGCGCTGAATGCCACGAAGTCGGCAAACTGGCGGCCCAGAATGGCGCCGGTGAACTGGAATACGTCAAGTGCCAGCTGGTCGCCCTGCACAGCCGCGTCGTATACATCCTTGGAAGTTATCTCGTCCAGGTTGGCCAGGAGGCTGTCTTTGTATTTGCCGCTGTCCAGCCATTCGCGGGCAGAACGTGCCACGCCGGTGGCGGAAGCGTAGGTCTCCAGGCAGCCGCTCTTGCCGCAGCCGCAGATGCGGCCGTTGTGGCGCACCGCGCAGGTGTGGCCCAGCTCGCCGGCAAAGCCGTCGTGGCCATACACCATCTCGCCGTTGATTACGATGCCGCTGCCCACGCCGGTGCCCAGGGTTATCATTATGAAGTTCTTCATGCCGCGGGCGTTGCCGTAGGTCATCTCGCCCATAGCGGCCGCGTTGGCGTCGTTGGTGATGGTGACAGGCAGATTCAGCTTATTGCTGATGTAATCCCTCAGGGGGACGCTGCCCTTCCTGGCCCAGGTCAAGTTGGGGGCGAAGGCGATGACGCCGGTATAATAGTTGGCGTTGGGGGCTCCTATGCCCACGCCGCGGATCTGGTCCATTCCGATGACCGTGGCAAGGTCTGTGATGGCCTTGCACACCGAATCCATGAATTTCTCGCTCTCTTCGGGGCCGTATTTGGATGTGATGACGGTCTGCGCCACAATCTCGCCGCGGCGGTCCACGATGCCTATCTTGGTGGTAGTGCCGCCGATATCGACACCTACAACATAATTGGTTTCTTTCATATTCTCTTTGTTTAATTTAAAGTGTGCGGCAGGGGAATCAGCTCTCCCGCCGCACATTATGTGATTCAGTCTGTTTTGGCGATTAGTCTACGGGGATGTCCTTGTTGACGTTTACGCAGCCCTTGACGCTGTAGTAGAGCAGGTAGAGCAGCATTGCGATCACCAGATAGTAGCTGTTCATATAGCCGGCTGTCTTGGCGATGAAGTTCTGGATGAAGGGCATGATACCGCCGCCCACAACCAGCATCATGAAGATGCCGGAAGCCGACTCGGTGTATTTGCCCAACCCCTCAACCGCGAGGCTGAAGATTGCGCCCCACATAACTGATGTGCAAAGACCGCAGAGCACCAGCAGCAGGCAGCTCAGAGGCACCTTGAACATTGCGAAGCCGTCGGCAACGCTGTAGCCGGGCATGCTTACGGTGACTGTCTTGGGGGTGAGGATGGCTGCCAGAACCAGCGCGATGGCCACGGAGCAAACTGCAGTCATCTGCGCCTTGGGAGATACCTTGCCGGAGATGAGGGTGCTGGAGAAGCGGCCCACCATCATGAGCAGCCAGTAGACGGCAGCGATTGCACCGCCGATGGCGGCACCGTTGACTGCGATGCCGGCGCCCTTTTCAGTTGCGTCGGAGAGGAAGAAGGTGATCTGCGAAGGGATGCCGATTTCGATGCCGACATAGAAGAAGATGGCCACTGCGCCCAGCACAAAGTGGCGGAAATTCCACGCGCTGTGCTCGTATTTCACGTTGCTGCCGGTCTTGGCAGGCTCGGGGATGGCGAGGAAGGAGATAATGATGAATGCGACTCCGAACACAGCCATTGCAATGAAGAGCAGGGGAGTGACATCCTTCATGGAGGTGCTTGCGGTTACAGTGCCCACCAGCGCGCCCACCAGCAGAGGGGTGAGGGTTCCGGTGAGGGAGTTGAGGGTGCCGCCGATCTGGATGTACTGGTTGCCCTTGTTGCCGCCGCCGCCCAGAATCTTGAGCATGGGGTTTACAACGGTGTTGAGCATACATACGCAGAAGCCGCATACGAATGCACCAAGCAGGTAAACATAGATGGCGCTGCCTCCCAGGAAGGGACGGCTGGAGAGCCACTGGATGCAGATGCCTACAAAGCCTGTTGCGAGGGCGATGAGGGTGGTCTTCTTGTAGCCCACGCTCATGAGCATCTTGCCGGCGGGGATACCCATAAACAGGTAAGCCGCAAAGTTCATAAGGTTGCCGGCCATCTTGGACCATTCATACTGATTGCCCCAGATTACGCCGAAGGGTGCGGCCATATTGGTCACGAACGAGATCATCGCAAAGATGAAGCACATCGTGATGATGGCCACCATGTTGGTTTTCTTTTCTGTCATATTTGAGTGTTTTGATTAATATTGATTGGTCTATTTCAGGAAATGGATGGTGAGGCCGCTGCGCAGCTTGGGCTCGAACCAGGTGGTCTTGGGAGGCATGATGTTGCCGGTGTCGGCAATGTTTATCAGCTGGTCCATGGACACGGGGTAGAGGGCGAACGCAACCGCCATCTCGCCCGAATCTACACGCCGGCCAAGCTCGCCGAGGCCGCGGATGCCCCCCACGAAGTCTATGCGCTTGTCGGTGCGCAGGTCCTTGATGCCGAGAATCTTGTCCAGCACGAGGTTGGAGAGGACAGTGACGTCCAGCACCCCGATGGGGTCGCTGTCGTTGTAGGTGCCCTCTTTTGCCGTGAGGCTGTACCACTCGCCGCCCAGATACATGGAGAAATTGTGCAGGCTGCAGGGGGAGTAGATCTGCGCCCCCTTCTTCTCCACGGTGAAATCTTTCTCCAGCGCGGATATCAGCTCCGCCGGGGTGAGCCCGTTCAGGTCTTTGACCACGCGGTTGTAGTCCATTATGCGCAGTTCGCTCTTGGGGAACGCGACCGCCATAAAGTAGTTGTACTCCTCGTCGCCGCGGTGGTCGGGGTTGTTCTCGCGTTTCTCCACGCCGATGCGCACGCTGGCCGCAGTGCGGTGGTGGCCGTCGGCAATGTACATCGCGTCGATCTTCTCAAATTCGGAGGTGATGTCGGCGATGGCTTCGTGGTCGCGGATCACCCAGAAGCGATGGCCGATGCCGTCCGCAGCCACAAAGTCATACTCCGGATCATCCTTCACGGTCTGGGAGATGATTCTGCCGATGAGGGCATTGTCGCGGAATGCGAGGAACACCGGCTCCACGTTGGCATTCTGGTCGCGGAAGTGGCGCATGCGGTCGTCCTCCTTGTCCTTGCGGGTCAGCTCGTGCTTCTTGATGGCGCCGCTGAGGTAGTCGTCGACATTTGCGCAGAGCACAAGGCCGTACTGGGTGCGGCCGTTCATGGTTTGCGCATACACATAATAATATTCCTGCGAATCCTGCACCAGCCAGCCGCGCTGCTGCCACAGGCCGAGGTTCTCCACAGCCTTGGCATATACGCGGGGCTCGCTTTCGCCCGCAATGGGGTCAAAATCGATTTCGGGCTTGATGATGTGCAGGAGCGACTTTTCGCCGGCTTCCTGCTTCGCCTCTTCCGACGAGAGAACATCGTAGGGGCGAGATGCGACTTCGGCCGCATATTTTCTAGGCGGCCGAAGTGCAGCAAAAGGTTTGACCTTTACCATATAAGATTTAGAATTTGTTCAGTTGGAATTTGGTGCAGCCGTCCTGGAAGAAGGCGCAAATCTGCCGAGCGGCAGCCAGACCGGCGTTGAGGTTGGCCTCCGCGGTCTGCGCACCCATCTTCTTGGGGGTGGCGAACACCCTCTCGCCAAACTGCTCCCTGAGGGAAGCGTAGTTTGAAGGGGCGATGTCGGTGACATACTTAAGGTCGGGACGCTCGCGGAGAGCCTTCTCCAGCCCTGCCTCGTCTATAACCTCCTTGCGGGCGGTGTTGATGAGCAGCGCCCCTTTGGGCATCTTGGACATCAGTTCATAGCCGATGGAGCCGATGGTCTCGGGGGTCGCGGGGATGTGTACCGACACGAAGTCGCAGCTGCTGTAGAGCTCTTCCACGCTGGACGCGGGAGTCGCGCCGCTCTCGGCAATTTTCTCGGCGGGGATGAAGGGGTCCACTGCCATCACGCTCATTCCCAGAGCCTCGGCCTTCTTGCCCACCAGGCGTCCTACGTTGCCGTATGCCTGGATGCCGATCTTCTTGCCCATGATCTCGCTGCCGGTGGCGGGGGTGAACTGGCAGCGGCACATATATATCATCATTGCGATGGCCAGCTCCGCCACTGCGTTGGAGTTCTGGCCGGGGGTGTTCATCGCCACGATTTTGCGCGCGGAGAGGGCCTCCAGGTCAAGGTTGTCGTAACCCGCGCCGGCGCGGACCACGATCTTGAGTCTCTTTGCGGCCTCGACCACTTCTGCAGTGACCTTGTCGCTGCGCACGATAAGAGCGTCGGCGTCGGCCACCGCTGCGAGCAGCTCCTCTTTTGCCGTATATTTTTCAAGAAGAGCCAGAGTGTGTCCGGCGCCCTCCACGATATCCCTGATGCCTGCAACGGCCGCAGCCGCGAAAGGCTTTTCTGTTGCTACAAGTACTTTCATTGCTCTCTATTTGTGAAGTTTTTCAAATTCCTGCATGCAGGCAACCAGCGCCTCTACAGCCTCCACGGGGCAGGCGTTGTAGAGCGATGCGCGGAAGCCGCCCACCGAACGGTGACCCTTGATGCCCACCATGCCGCGCTCTTTGGCAAAGTTGAGGAATTCGTCCTGCAGAGCCTCGTTGCCCTCGCTCATCACGAAGCAAACGTTCATTATGGAGCGGTCCTCCTTTGCTGCGGTGCCCACGAACAGGGAGTTGCGGTCGATCTCGTCGTAGAGCATCTGCGCCTTCTGCACGTTGATTTTGTTAATGGCCTCTACGCCGCCGATGCTCTTGAGCCACTTGAGGGTCTCGTTCATCACGAAGATGGAGAATACGGGCGGGGTGTTGAACATCGATTCGCCGTCGATGTGGGTCTGGTAGTTGAGCATCGTGGGAATGTAGCGGCTCACCTTGCCCAGGGCGTCCTTGCGCACAATCACGAAGGTGACGCCGGCGGGGCCGACGTTCTTCTGCGCACCGCCGTAGATGAGGGCATACTTGGAGACGTCCACGGGGCGGCTCATTATGTCTGACGACATGTCGGCGATCAGGGGGACGGGGCTGTCGATGTCCTTGCGGATCTCGGTGCCGTAGATTGTATTGTTGGTGGTGATGTGGAAATAGTCCGCATCAGCGGGGATTGTGAAATCCTTGGGGATATAGCTGTATGTCTTGTCGGCAGAAGAGGCCACTGCGACCGCTTCTCCAAGACCTTTGGCCTCTTTGCAGGCCTTCTTGGCCCAGACGCCAGTCTCCAGATAAGCCGCCTTCTTCTCGAGGAAGTTCATCGGGACGCAGAGGAACTGTGTGGATGCGCCGCCGCCCAGGAACAGAACTTCGTGGGTGTCGGGGATGTGCAGCAACTCCTTCCAGAGAGATCGGCACTCGTCCATTACGGCAGACCACTCCTTGGAGCGGTGGGAGACTTCGATCACCGACATTCCGGTGTTCTTGAAATCTTTGAGAGCGTCGATTGCAGATTCGATGGCAACCTTGGGCAGTACGCAAGGGCCGGCGTTGAAGTTGTATGCTTTTTTCATTTGAATGGTGTTTGATGTTCCTATATTAATGCCTCAAAGGTATAAATTCTTCGGTTGTTTTTTCGCAATAGTGGCACAATAGTTTCACTTTTTCGCACTCTTTGACAGTTTTGAAGCGGGTCGTGATATTCTGGTGGTTGGTCACGCACATCGGGTTGGAACACTTGGCGATGCCCACCACCGTGTCGGGAATCTCAATCTTTTTCTTCTCCACCACGGTGTAGTCGCGGATGATGTTCACCGTTGCGTCGCGGGCCGCCAGGGCTATGCGTCCCAGCTCTCCGTCAGAGAAAAAACGGTCGGAAATCTTGATTATCCCCTTGCGCCCCAGAGATTTGCTCTCCAGGTTTATGCCGATGGTCACGGGGCTGGAAGATTTGGTGAGGTCCAGAATGTCTATGATCTGGAATATGTTCTGCGCCGGGATGTGGTCCAGCACGGTGCCGTCCTTGATGGCGCTCACTTTGAGCTGTGTGTTGTTTTCTGACATAACCTGAATCCTTTATTTGTAACCCAGCAGATAGGCGATGATGGCCATACGGACATACATGCCGTTCTCTGCCTGTTTATAGAAATATGCGTAGGGGGTGTCGTCCACATCCTCCGCGATTTCGCCCACGCGGGGCAGGGGGTGCAGAATCTTCATGTTGCCGCGCACTCCCTCCAGCATTGCGCGCTCCAGCCGGTAGACATCCTTCACCTTCTCGTATTCCATGGGGTCGGAGAAGCGCTCCTGCTGCACGCGGGTCATATAGAGGATGTCGCAGTTGTTCAGATGCTCCTTGAGCGAGGCGGTCTCGGTGTAGGGGATGCCGCGGCGCTCAAGGAACTCCTTGTATTCGACTGGCATCTTGAGCTCGTCGGGGGCGGTGAATATGAACTTGGGGTCGAAGAGCGAGAGGGCCTGCAGCAGCGAGTGCACCGTGCGGCCGTATTTGAGGTCGCCCACCATGTTGATGGTGACATCGTTGAGCCTCCCCTGGGTCTCCAGGATTGTGTAGAGGTCCAGCAGTGTCTGGCTGGGGTGCTGGTTGGCGCCGTCGCCGGCGTTCACCACCGGGATGTCGCACACCTCGCTGGCATAACGGGCGGCCCCCTCCAGCGGATGGCGCATCACAATGATGTCAACATAGTTGGAGACCATCTTGATGGTGTCCTTGAGGGTCTCGCCCTTGCTGATGCTGGTGTTGGCCACGTCGCTGAAGCCGATGACGCGGGCGCCGAGGCGGTTGGCGGCCGTCTCAAAGCTGAGGCGGGTGCGGGTCGACGGCTCAAAGAACAGGCAGGCGACCACCTTGCCCTCCAGCAGCTTCTGGCTGCCGCGCTCTTCCATCTCGCGGGCGATGGAGAGTATGTGCAGAATCTCCTCTTTGGAGAAATCGCGGATTGATATCAGACTTTTCGGCATATACAGATTTTTTGCATTGATTCCAGAAATTGCCCCGTGCGGGAGAGGGGGACGCAGGTCTGCAGGGTGCACTGCGAGCCCCACTGCGGGTTGAGAGGCGCCAGACGCTGCTCTTTGAGATACTTCATCACGGCGTTCATCTGAGAGTAGTCGAAACTTATCTCGTAGCGCTCGGTGGCGGTTTTCTCCACTATGGCGGCGTTCGCTATGGCGTCAGCGGCGGCCGAGCGGTAGGCCACAATGAGCCCCGACGTCCCCAGCAGAATTCCGCCGAAGTAGCGGACCACCACAATCAGCATGTCGCTGAGAGAGCCCGAGAGCATCTGCCCCAGGATGGGGCGGCCTGCGGTGCCGGAGGGCTCGCCGTCGTCGCTGGCGCGCCACTGCTCTCCGCCCGCCCCGATGCGCCATGCATAGCAGTGGTGCCGGGCGTCGAAGTACTCCTTTTTAATGTTTGCGATTATCTCCCGGGCCTGCGACTCGCTCTCCACCGGAAAAGCGAAAGAGATGAACTTGCTCCCCTTGTCTTTATAGAGACCTTTGGAGGGGGAGCTGATGCTTTTGTAGCAATCTGTGGCCAAGTGTTGCCCGGGGTTCATTCTGAATTGCGAATGTAAGCCATTTTTTGTACTTTTGCAAGGTTATAAAAGAACACGGATTCCACATGATTTATAAGATAAAGGCCACCATCCCTATCAGCAAGATATTTATGCGCGAGGTGGCAGTCTCCTCCGATATGAACCTTTTCAGGTTCAACCGCTATTTTCTCACCGAACTCGGATTTTCCTGCGACCAGATGGTGATTTACAAGGCATACGACGCAAAAGGCACCCTCAAGGCGCAGTACGGCCTCTTTGACCTGGGCAGCGGCACTATAGATAAAATTACCTTCAAAGATGTCTTCGACGCCGAGTATCAGCGCATCGAGCTGGTTTACGACCTCAAGACCAAAAGGGCCATAATCCTCTCTCTGGAGGGTGAAATCCCCGAGAATCACCGTCTGGACTACCCCGCAATCATCGGCGAGAAGGGGCACAACCCCTCGCAGTTTGCCGACAAGTATGAGGACTACCTCTACGAGAAGCCCCTCAAGCCCGCCTCGAGCGCCGCTGCAGAAGAAGACGATGCAGACGATGACGATCTCGACGACGAGGATGAGGAGAATGACGACGAGGACGGCGCCGAGATCTACGACGGCGGCCTTGAAGACGACACTCTTGAGTAAGAAGCTGCTGATCATATTGGGTCCGACCGCGGTCGGCAAGAGCGACTTTGCCATTGAAAAGGCAAAAGAACTCGGTTCGCCCATAATCAACTGCGACTCCCGCCAGATTTTCCGGGAGATGGACATCGGCGTCGCCCGCCCGAGCCGCGAACAGATGGCGGCGGTGCGCCATTATTTCATCGCCACCCATTCGGTCACTGAGCACTACACCGCCGGAAAGTTTGAGCTGGAGGCTTTGGACTTGCTGCAGGAACTATTCAAAACCCGCGACACCCTGGTGATGGCCGGGGGCTCCGGATTCTACATCGACGCCCTGTGCAACGGGCTGGACGATTTCCCGCCCGCCGACCTGCAGCTGCGCGCCAGCCTCGACGCCCGCCTTGAGAGCGAGGGGATAGGGGCGTTGCAGAGCCAGCTGCTGGAGCTGGACCCCGAGAGCTACCGCTCCTTGGACCTGAGCAACCGGCAGCGGGTGGTGCGGGCCCTGGAGGTGACGCTGCAGACCGGCCGTCCCTTCTCCTCCTTCAAACGGGCGCAGAGCCGGCGCCGCCCCTTCGAAATCGAAAAAATCGGACTTGTCCGCCCCCGCGAAGTCCTCTACGGGCGCATCGACCGCAGGGTTGAGGTGATGATGAAAAGCGGCCTGGAGGCGGAGGCGCGTTCGCTGGTGCAATACCGCGCCCTGCCGGCTCTCAACACCGTGGGCTACCGGGAGCTGTTCGCATATTTCGATGGGGAGTATCCTCTGGAAGAGGCGGTGCGCCTGATTCAGCGCAACAGCCGTCACTACGCCAAAAAGCAGATGACCTACTGGCGCAGGGATTCTTCAATCAACTGGATAAATCTTTAGTTTCCGATTTCGGAGATGAACTTGATGCGCACCAGACGCACCTGTGTTTCGTCGTAGTCTCCCAAATCGCGCATCGCCTCGTCCACCGAATCGCTGTGGGCCTCCTCCTTAAAATAAGTGAAGATGTCGTCCATGTCGTCAGGGTCCACTGCGCTGTGGATGTAGTAGTCGATGTTGAGCCGTGTGCCTGAGTTGACCAGCGACTCGATGTCGTCCAGCAGTTCGTTCATATCCATGTCCTTGGCCTTGCAGATGTCCTCGAAGGGGACCTTGCGGTCTATGCTGGTGATTATGTAGGCCTTGTTGGAAGATTTGCTGGCGACGTTGCGTATCACGATGTCCGTGGGGCGCAGGATGTCGTTCTCCTCCACATAGCGGGCGATGACCTTGATGAACGGGGCGCCGAACTTGCGGGCCTTGCCCTCGCCGACTCCCTGACAGTGGTGCAGCTCCTCCAGCGTGACGGGGTAGAGTATGGACATGTCCATAAGCGACGGGTCGGAGAAGATTACCCACGGCGGCAGCTTCTTCTGTGCGGCCAGCTTGCGCCGTTCCTCCTTCAGAATCGAGAGCAGGATGGGGTCGCCGCCGCTGCCGGGATTGGGCTTGACGCGGGTGAGCGAGGCGTCGTCGTCATCGTCGTCGCACTCGGCAAAGGTGCGCTCTCGCGTGAGCATGATGGGGTAGGGCTTCTCCATAAACTCCAGCCCCTTGTCTGTGACGGTGATCAGGCCGTAGCGGTCGATGTCCTTGTCAAGCAGGTGCAGCACCAGCCCCTGCCGGATTACTGCCGCCCAGAAGCGGGGGTCGTGGTCCTTCCTGATGCCGAACAGCGGATGCTTGTGGTGGTTGTATGACTTTATTATTGAGTTGTTCACGCCGGAGAGGATCTCCGCCAGATATTCGGTCTTGAAATTCTCCTTGAGCGAGCGTATCAGCTCCATCACGTAGAGCATGTCCTGCTCTCCGTCGAACTGCTCCTTGGGGGAGAGGCAGTTGTCGCAGCAGCCGCAGTTCTCCTCGCTGTAGTCCTCGCCGAAATAGTTCAGCAGAATCTTGCGCCGGCACTGGTTGCTCTCGGCATAGGAGACCACGTCCAGCAGCAGCTGCTTGCCTATCTCCTGCTCGGAAATGGGCTTGCCCTGCATGAACTTCTCCAGCTTCTGGATATCCTTGGGGTTGTAGAATGTGATGCACTTGCCCTCGCCGCCGTCGCGGCCGGCGCGCCCCGTCTCCTGGTAGTAGCCCTCCAGGCTCTTGGGGACGTCATAGTGTATCACAAAGCGGACGTCGGGTTTGTCGATGCCCATTCCGAAGGCGATGGTGGCCACAATTACATCTACCCGCTCCATCAGAAAGTCGTCCTGGTTGGCGGCGCGGGTGGCGGCGTCCAGGCCGGCGTGGTAGGGGCGCGCCTTGATGCCGTTCACGTTGAGCAGCTCCGCGAGCTCCTCCACCTTCTTGCGGCTCAGGCAGTAGATGATGCCGCTCTTGCCGGGATTCTCCTTTATGAATTTGATGATTTCTCGCTTGGCGTCGGTCTTCTCCCTTATCTCGTAATAGAGATTGGGACGGTTGAAGGATGATTTGAACACCTTGGCGTCGGTCATACCCAGATTCTTCTGGATGTCGCTCTGCACCTTGGGGGTGGCGGTGGCGGTGAGGGCGATCATGGGCGCCCGCCCGATCTGGTCCACAATCTCGTTGATGCGGCGGTATTCCGGGCGGAAGTCGTGCCCCCACTCGGAGATGCAGTGTGCCTCGTCTATGGCGTAGAAAGAGATCTTGATGCTCTTGAGCATCGTCACGTTCTCCTCTTTGGTGAGCGATTCGGGGGCCACGTACAGCAGTTTGGTAAGGCCGCTGGCAAGGTCGGCGCGCACCTGCTGTATCTGGCTCTTGTTGAGCGACGAATTCAGGAAGTGGGCTATGGCGGTGCTGTTCTCGCTGTGCACGAACTCGCGCATTGCGTCCACCTGATTCTTCATAAGGGCTATCAGGGGGGAGATTACAATCGCGCAGCCGGGCAGGCAGAGGGCGGGCAGCTGGTAGCAGAGAGATTTGCCGCCCCCTGTGGGCATCAGCACAAAGGCGTCGCCGCCGTTCATCAAGTGGGTTATGATCTCCTCCTGATTGCCTTTAAAGGAGTCAAAGCCGAAAAATGTCTTAAGCCGGGAGTGTAATTCGTCTTTGTCTATAGCCATAATCAATCGTTCGCAAAACTAACCAGCTATCAAAAATATCCCCAAAAATCAACTTGACAAAAAAAACTTGACAGCGCGGATGTTTGTTTTGGTAAATAATGAGTATATTTGCGCTTCACAATAAGCGTTTTATAAAGTTACAAAAAATATTTTAAAAAGATGAAATCCATTAAAGTAATTGCCCTTAGCGCGCTGGTTGCACTTATGGGTGTATCCTGCTGCAATGTTCCCTCTGTAGAACCGCAGCCCGAAGGCCTCTCCAAGGCATCCGTGGACACCGCCAGCTATGCGCTCGGCGTTTTCTATGCACAGGCAATCCTGAGCAACAATCTCGGTGACATGAACTACAAAGAGGTGGTCCGCGGCTTCAAGGAAGCCCTCAAGGGTGACAATCCCGAGCTCAACCAGATGTTCGTGAGCCAGCAGATGATGAAGTTCATGCGCGAGCGCGGCGAGATCATGGCGCAGGTCAACAAGCAGAAAGGCGAGGAGTTCCTTGCAAAGAACGTAACCGTAGAGGGTGTTGAGTCCACTTTCGAGGGTCTGCAGTATATGGTTGTCCGCAAGGGTAACGGCGTGTTCCCCACCAACGACAAGGATACCGTAATGGTAAGCTACGAGGGTTCCACTCTCGACGGCAAGGTGTTCGACTCCTCTTATGAGCGCCAGGACACCGTTTCTTTCCCTCTCGACCGCGTAATCGAAGGCTGGACCAAGGGTCTCAAGTTCTGCGACGAGGGCAGCGAGGTCACTCTCTGGATTCCTTCCGATATGGCTTACGGCATGAACGGCCCCATGGGCCCCAACCAGACTCTCAAGTTCAAGGTCGAGCTGCACAAGGTTCTCCCTTACGTTGAGAAAGAGGCCGAGGAAAAATAATTTGTAAAACAACACTACCAATACAAACGCAGTGTGCCGGTGAAATGCTGACATGCTGCGTTTTGGCAATCAAAAGCTGATGTCTATATTCAAGCGGATACTCTCGTATGCAAAGCCCTATGGCCGTTACTGGCCCGGCTATCTGGCACTCTCGATACTCTCTGTGATATTCGGGATAGCGAATTATGCCCTG
Source organism: bacterium (assembly GCA_963637965.1). Classification (GTDB taxonomy): domain Bacteria; phylum Bacteroidota; class Bacteroidia; order Bacteroidales; family UBA932; genus Equibacterium. The sequence goes on along the minus strand of CAVHPI010000001.1, from coordinate 58,586 downwards.
ATCGGCCCCGTGCTCTCCGTGCTCTTCGAGCCCGAAACTGTGAGTGCGGCGACAGTCAAACCCGAATTCTCGCTCAGCGTGCAGTATTTTGAAGATCTGTTCCAGTATCTGCTTGGCGACATCATCACCAGCCGTGGGGTGATGCGCGGGCTGTGGTTCGTGTCGCTGGCGCTCATCGGCGCCTCGCTGCTCTCCAACATCTGCCGCTATCTCTCGCAGAGGATTCTGGTGAGCATGAAGACCAGGCTGATGATGAACATCCGCCGCGACCTCTTTGCCAAGATCGCAACCCTGCACATCGGCTACTTCAGCGACAAGCGCAAGGGCGACATCCTCTCCAGCATCAGCAACGATGTCAACGAGGTGCAGAACACCGTGGCCAGCAGCTTCCACATAATATTCCGGGAACCGCTGCTGGTGATAGGCTTTCTGGCAATGCTGTTCTACATGTCGCCAAAGCTCACGCTGGTGTCGATTTTTGCCATTCCGATTTCCGGACTGGTGATCAGCCGCATTACCCACAACCTGCGGCGCGAGGCCACCGTTACCCAGAGCTTGATGGGGCGCATCACCAGCCGCTTTGAGGAGGCGATTTCCGGCTCGCGCATAATCAAGGCCTTCGGGGCGGAAAAGTATGTGGAGGGGCAGTTCGGCAAGGACAACCTGCAGCACAAACAGGTGAGTCAGGCGATTTCCAACCGCCAGGAGCTGGCCTCCCCCGTCTCCGAGTTCCTCGGAATCACGGTGGCGGTGCTGGTGCTCTTCTACGGCGGATGGCTCAACCTCAAAGGGCAGCTTGGAATGAGCTGGCCCAGCTTTGTGGTGTACATCGGCTTCTACTGGAGGGTGCTTGAGCCCACCAAGGCCATCGCATCGGCCTATGCCAGCATTCAGAAGGGGCTGGTTTCGGGCGCCCGCATCTTTGCTATTCTTGACACGGAGAATGAGATCCGCGAGAAGACAGATGCAAAACCGCTCAATGTCTTCAGCGACAAGATAGAGTTTGACAATGTAAGCTTTGACTACGGCGACGGGCCGGTGCTCAAGAACATCAGCTTTACAATCCCCAAGGGGAAGTCGGTGGCCATCGTGGGCCCTTCCGGGGCGGGAAAATCGACCCTGGCCGACCTTATACCCCGCTTCTGGGACGTTACGGGCGGCTCAATCAGGATAGACGGCACAGATGTCCGCGACCTCAGGCTTGCGGATCTCAGCCGGATGCTCGGGGTTGTGACGCAGGAGTCGATACTTTTCAACGACACCGTATACAATAATATAACCTTCGGGATGGAGGGGGTGAGCGAGAGCGACGTGATTGAGGCGGCGCGCATCGCCAATGCCGACGAATTCATCTCCGCGATGCCCGAGGGGTATCAGACGAACATCGGCGACCGCGGCTCGCGTCTCTCCGGAGGCCAGCGGCAGCGCATCGCAATAGCCCGCGCTGTGCTCAAGAATCCCCCGCTGCTGATTTTGGACGAGGCTACCTCCGCCCTGGACACCGAGAGCGAGCGACTGGTGCAGGACGCCCTTACCCGCCTGATGCAGAACCGCACCTCGCTTGTGATAGCCCACAGGCTCTCCACCATCCAGCATGCCGACGAAATCATAGTGCTGCAGAACGGCGAGATCGTGGAGCGGGGCAACCATCAGTCGCTGCTTGCAAAAGGCGGCCTTTATTCCCATCTTTGCTCATTACAAAGCGTTTCATAAATCCCAATGACAGAAAAGCAGATTCAGTTTGACCGGAGCTACCTGGACATGGCCGAGATTTGGGCTCGCAATTCCTATTGCAAGCGGCGCCAGGTGGGGGCTCTGATAGTCAAGGACCGGATGATAATCTCCGACGGCTACAACGGCACTCCGCGCGGCTTCGAGAATGTGTGCGAGGAGGAGGGTGTTACAAAGCCCTATGTGCTCCACGCCGAGGCCAATGCCATCACCAAGGTGGCCAAGAGCAACAATTCCAGCGACGGGGCGACCCTCTATGTCACCGACTCTCCCTGCCTGGAGTGTGCCAAGCTGATAATCCAGAGCGGCATCACCAGGGTGGTGTATCGCCGCGAATACCGCATAACAGACGGAATAGAACTGCTGCAGAGAGCAGGAGTGGAGGTTTGCAGATATGAATGAGAATAAATTTTTCAAGGTGCTGCGCCCGATGCTCTGGGTGCTGACCATTGCGCTTGCGCTTGGGATTGTGCTGCGGGCCCTTCCCGGCAGGCGCGGCAAGGTAGATGTTTCGGCAGTGAACTCCAACTGGGCCAAGCTGATGCTGGTGCTGGAAAATGTCGACGAGAATTATGTTGACGAAATCGACCACGCAAAATTCACCGAGGACCTGCTGCCAGAGGTGATGCACGAGCTGGACCCCCACTCGGTATATCTCCCGCCGGAGGATCTCAAGAGCGCGGAAGAGTCGCTTTCGGGCGGCTTTGACGGCATCGGCATACAGTTCAACGTCCCCAATGACACCATAATCGTCAATTCTGTGATTTCGGGAGGTCCGTCCGAAAGGGCGGGGTTGCTGGTGGGCGACCGCGTCGTAAAGGTGGATGACCGCATTGTGGCGGGGGTTGACATGCCCCAGGACACAATGATATCGCTGATGCGCGGCCCCAAGGGGACCAAGGTGGTGGTGAGCGTGCTGCGCAGCGGCAGCGACGAGCTCATCCCCTTTACCATAACCCGCGACAAGATTCCCGTGCACTGCGTGGATGTCGCCTATATGATAGACGACACCACCGGATTCATAAAGTTGAGCAAGTTCTCCCGCACCACCCACAACGAGATGGTGGTGGCGATGGACAAGCTGCGCGGACAGGGAATGCGCCGCCTGGTGGTGGATCTGCGCGACAATACCGGCGGCTATCTTGACCAGGCGATGCTGCTCACCAACGAATTCTTGCAGAAAGGGCAGATGATAGTCTATATGCAGGGCAAGGCGCGCCCCCGCACCGACCTCAAGGCCGACGGCAAGGGCCGCTACAAGGATATGGACGTGGCGGTGCTGATAAATTCCGGCAGCGCGTCGGCCAGCGAAATCTTTGCCGGGGCAATCCAGGACAACGACCGCGGCACCATCTACGGCGTCCGTTCCTTTGGCAAGGGGCTGGTGCAGGAGCCCATCTACTTCTCTGACGGCAGCGGCATCCGATTGACGGTGGCCCGCTACTACACCCCCTCTGGCCGGTGCATACAGAAGCCCTACAGCGAAGATTACGAGTATGAAATATATGAGCGCTACGAGAGCGGGGAGATGTTCTCCGCCGACAGCATCAAATACGACGACGAGACCAAATACACCACCGCCGGCGGACGCACCGTGTATGGCGGGGGCGGCATAGTGCCCGACGTGTTCGTGCCGGTGGATACCGCGGCCGTGACAGATTTTCTGGTGGACTGCAACCGCAAGGGGCTTCAGATAAAGTATGCCAGCGAGGTTCGGGACCGCAACTCGGCCGCCGTTGCGCAGGCCTCCACAATGGAGAAGTTCGACCGGTTTGTCTCCACGCAGGATCTCGAGGGAGGCTTCCTCTCCTTTGCCGCAAAGAACGGCGTGGTGCCCGCCGCCGGCGAGTGGCCCCGCTCCCGCGAGTTTATGATGACCCAGATACGTGCACTCGTGGCCCGCTATACACCCATGGGCGACGATGCCTTCTATCCGATATATCTCAAGACCGACGTTCTGGTAGAAAAAGCTGTCCGCAATGAACCTCTCGACTCCGGTAGAAATTGAGCCGCTGCCGCTCAGACTGGGATTTGACAGCCGCCTGATGTTCGTGGGCTCGTGCTTTGCCGATTCCATCGGAGAGATGATGCGCGAGGCGGGCTTTGACGCGGCGGTAAATCCCTTCGGAGTGGTCTATAACCCCGTGTCGGTGGCTAATTCATTCGAGAGGATGCGCTCGCGGCAGCAGTTCGCCCCTGCGGATGTTGTGGAATGTGACGGTCTCTGCACCTCCTTTTATCATCACAGCCGCTTTTCGCGCCCCACGGCGGAGGAGTTTCTCTCCACGGCCAACGCCTCTCTCAGGGAGGCTGCCGACGCCTTCGACGCCGCTTCTGTATGTGTGGTGACGCTGGGCACGACCAGGATTTTCCGCCACAACGGCCGCGATATGGTGGTCTCCAACTGCCACAAGATAAATCCCAGGGAGTTTTCGCAGGAGATGCTCTCGCTGGAGCAGTGTGTGCAGCATCTGGAGCGCGCTGTGGCCGCCGCCCCCGAGAAGCGGTGGATATTCACCGTGAGCCCCATCCGCTATCTCTCTTTCGGGGCCCACTGCAACCAGATATGCAAGAGCACCCTGCTTTTGGCTGTGGATGCCGTGGTGCGGCGCCACCCCTCGGCGGTCTATTTCCCCGCCTACGAGATTATGATGGACGAGCTGCGCGACTATCGCTTCTACGACGAGGATATGGCCCATCCCAGCCGCCTGGCGCGCGAGCTGATTTTCGAGCGCTTCTGCCGCTTTGCGGTGGACCCCGGCTGCTATGAGGCGATGCGTCTGCAGCGCAAAAGGGCCAAGGCGGCGCAGCACCGCAAATTCCAATTTGGAAATCACTCCGCAAACGAGTAATTTTACAGGTTAATTCAAGTTTCTATAATTATGAAAAGATTAAAAGTAGCACAGTTGTTGAACAGCGCCCCGGGAGTCGAGGTGCTTGCAAAAGGTTGGGTCCGCACAAAGCGCGGCAACAAAAACGTGGCCTTCATAGCCCTCAATGACGGTTCTACTATCAATAATATCCAGATAGTATGCGATCTGGCCAAGTTCCCCGAAGACCTTATGAAGCGCATCACCACGGGCGCCTGCCTGGCGGTGACCGGTTCTCTGGTGGCTTCGCAGGGCAGCGGCCAGGCGGTGGAGATCCAGGCGGAGTCAATTGAGATTTACGGCGAGTGCGACGCCACCTACCCGCTGCAGAAAAAGGGGCACAGCCTCGAGTTCCTGCGCGAAGTGGCCCACCTGCGCCCCCGCACCAACACATTCGGCGCGGTGCTGCGCATCCGCCACAATATGGCCTTCGCCATCCACAAGTTCTTTAATGACAAGGGCTTCTATTATCTGCACACCCCGCTCATCACCGCTGCCGACGCAGAGGGTGCCGGCGCAATGTTCCAGGTCACCACACTCGATCTGGAGAACCTCCCCCGCACCGAGGAGGGCAAGGTGGACTACGGCAAGGACTTCTTCGGCCGCCTGACTTCGCTCACGGTGAGCGGGCAGCTGGAGGGTGAGCTGGGCGCCACTTCGCTGGGCGAAATCTACACCTTCGGCCCCACTTTCCGTGCCGAGAACAGCAACACCCCGCGCCACCTGGCCGAGTTCTGGATGATTGAGCCCGAGATGGCATTCTACGACATCAAGGACAACATGGATCTGGCGGAGGAGTTCATCAAATATCTGGTGCAGTATGCGCTGGACCACTGCAAGGACGACATAACCTTCCTCAACAATATGTTCGACAAGGAGCTCATCTCCCGCCTGGAGAGCGTGCTCAAATACGATTTCGTGCGCCTGCCCTACACCGAGGGCATCAAGATTCTGGAGAAGGCCGTATCCGACGGGGTCAAATTCGAGTTCCCCGTGGGCTGGGGCATCGACCTGCAGAGCGAGCATGAGCGCTTCCTGGTGGAGCAGCACTTCAAGAAGCCTGTGATCCTGACCGACTATCCCAAGGACATCAAGGCCTTCTACATGAAGCAGAACGAGGACGGCAAGACTGTGCGCGCGATGGATGTTCTCTTCCCCAAGATCGGTGAGATTATCGGCGGCAGCGAGCGCGAGAGCTCTTTCGAGAAGCTTGAGGGGCGTATAAACGAGCTGGGTATGAGCCACCGCACTCTGGAGTGGTATCTGGACACCCGCCGCTACGGCAGCTGCCCCCACAGCGGCTTCGGGCTGGGTTTTGAGCGTCTGCTGATGTTCGTGACCGGCATGAGCAACATCCGCGACGTGATCCCCTTCCCCCGCACTCCCAACAACGCAGAATTCTAATAACGGCACATCATGTTGATAATCGGCATAGCAGGCGGCAGCGGAAGCGGCAAGACAACGGTCGTGAGGCGGCTGCAGGAGGTCTTCAAGGAGCGGATCGTGGTGATCCCTCAGGACTCTTATTATAAGGATTGCGGTCATTTGAGCGACGAGCAGAAGCGCGTCTACAACTTTGACCACCCCGATGCGATAGACTTTGACCTGCTGTGCGAACAGATAGAGCAGATACGCCGGGGCGAGCCGATAGACCAGCCGGTATATTCTTACATCACTTGCGCCCGCAGCAAAACCGAGACAGTGCACGTGGAGCCTGCCGACATCATAATCGTGGAGGGCATCCTGATTTTCACCTGCCAGAAGCTTATGCGGCAGATGGACATCAAAGTGTATGTGGATGCCGACGACGACGACCGCCTCTCGCGCATCGTTGAGCGCGACACGCAGGAGCGGGGCAAGGATGTGGCGGCGGTGCTCAGGCGCTACGCCGACCTGGTCAAACCGATGCACCTGCAGTTCATAGCTCCCAGCCGGCGCTATGCCGATGTGATAATCCCGCAGGGCGGGCACAACCACGTGGCCATCAACATACTGCTGGCGGCCATTGAAAAGGCTCTCAACGATAAAACCTGGCTGGCAAGATAGCATCAGAATGGAAGAATTCACCAAAGAGCAGCGCAAAGAGGGCAGGATAGGGCTCTACACAACCATTATCTTCCACCTTGTGGTGCTGATAGTGCTGCTGCTCTATTCGATAAGATCCATGGTGCAGGAGGAGGCCAGCTTTGTGCTGGACTTCACGCACGAGGAGGAGAAGGAGCTCGTGCAGAAGCAGGAACAGCTGCAGGAATTCAAAGAGCGCGTGGGCAGGGAGCTGGATGCCATGATCGCCGCCGCCCCCACTCCCAAGGTGCGCAATGCAGTGGTGGACGCCAATGCCATCAAGGCCCGCGCGGAGAAGGAGGCCCTCGGGCGCTCTGTGGAGGAGGCCCTCGCCGCCAACCGGCGCGCCGCAATGGCGGCCGAGGAGGACGATGAAGATATGGTTCCCACCGGAAATGATGAAGAGAAAGGGGACGAGGGGGAAGCGCACGAATATACCGGCCCCTCCGTGCTCTCGTTTGACCTTGCGGGGCGCAAGGCGGTCAGTCTGCCTGTCCCCGCCTACAAGGGTCTTGGCGGCGGCGATGTCGCTGTCGCAATTTATGTCAACCGCTCCGGCAAAGTTATCAAGGCGCAAGTAATCGAAGCGCATTCCACTCAAGACCGGTCTCTCTGGAAATGGGCTGTCAAAGCTGCCGAGCGCAGCCGGTTCAACCGGAGCGATTCTGCTGATGATCCGCAGAAGGGGAGTATAGTATACCGCTTCATAGCCCAATAGACACGAGGCTGCAGCGAGGCGGGCTGCGGCGTTGCTGCAGCTCTCCGGAATCCTCACAACCGGAAGGTTGCTGCGGTTTCGGCTCGCTGCGCGCCTTGCATCCCATCCTCGCTGCAGCCTCGTGGAACCCGGTCTGCGAATGTGTGGGCTGCGGCGTTGCTGCAGCTCTCCGAAATCCTCACAACCAAGAGGTTGCTGCGGTTCCTCAGGAGCAGCGCGCCTTGCATCCCATCCTCGCTGCAGCCTCGTGGAACCCGGTCTGCGAATGTGTGAAGGAGTGTAGCGGATATTTTTATCCGCCGAGTCCCCTTCATACGAAGCATCTGATGCGCTGGCGTGAGACTTAAAAAGCAAGCGGGGAATGACTTTCCGGCCATCCCCCGCTTGCTTTTGCGCCGGCTGCCGCTATCCGATGGTGGCGCCGTTGGCTAGCTTCTCCTCTGGCGAGACTATGCGCATCTTGCCGCTGCTCTCGCGGGCCATCAGAATCATCCCCTTGGACTCTATGCCGCGAATCTTGCGCGGCTTGAGATTGGCCAGGATGCAGATCTGCTTGCCCACCATCTCCTCGGGGGTGTAATACTCGGCGATTCCGGAGACAATCTCGCGGATGTCCAGCCCGGTGTCGATTTTCAGGTGGAGCAGCTTGTCGGTCTTGGGAACCCTCTCCGCCTCCAGCACGGTGGCGGTGCGGATATCCATCTTCTCGAAATCTTCAAACACGCACTCCTCCTTTGCCGCCTCGGGCAGAGAAATTGCGGCGGCCTTTGCCGCAGCCTCGTTGGCCTCCTTGGCCTTCTGCAGCTTCTCCAGCTGGGCGTCTATCTGTGTATCCTCCACTTTGGTGAAGAGCAGCTGCGCCTCGCCCATCTGATGTCCGGGGGTCAGGATGCATCCGCTGCCTATCTCCTCCCAGTCGCGGCTCTCCATATTGAGCATGGATGCCAGACGGTCCATCGAGAAGGGGAGGAACGGCTCGCAGGCTATGGCCAGGTTGGCGCAAATCTGCAGCGCGTTGTAGAGAATGGACGCAGTGCGGTCCATATCGCTCTTGGCCACCTTCCAGGGCTCGGTGTCGCTGATATACTTGTTGCCCAGGCGGGCCAGATTCATGGCCTCGCGCAGCGCCTCGCGGAAGCGGTAGTGCTCTATGTTGTCTTCAATGGCCGCCTTGATTGCGGGTATCTGCCCCATAGTTTCGGAATCTATGGGCTCGCTCTTGAGGTCAGCGGGCACTTTGCCGCCGAAATACTTGTGGGTCAGCACCACGGCGCGGTTCACGAAGTTGCCCAGCACGGCCACCAGCTCGCTGTTGTTGCGCGTCTGGAAATCCTTCCAGGTGAAGTCGTTGTCCTTGGTCTCGGGAGCGTTGGCGGTGAGCACGTAGCGCAGCACATCCTGCTGTCCGGGGAAGTCTTCCAGATATTCGTGCAGCCATACGGCCCAGTTGCGGGAGGTGGAGATCTTGTCCCCCTCGAGGTTCAGGAATTCGTTGGCGGGGACGTTGTCGGGGAGGATGTATCCGCCGTATGCCTTGAGCATGGAGGGGAACACTATGCAGTGGAACACTATGTTGTCCTTGCCAATGAAGTGCACCAGCTTGGTGGAGGAATCCTTCCACCACTTCTCCCAGTCATCGGGGAGCAGCTCCTTGGTGTTGGAGATGTAGCCGATAGGGGCGTCGAACCATACGTAGAGCACCTTGCCATCGGCCCCTTCCACCGGCACGGGAACGCCCCAGTCGAGGTCGCGGCTCACCGCGCGGGGCAGCAGGCCGCCGTCCAGCCACGACTTGCACTGGCCGTAGACATTGGTTTTCCACTCTTTGTGACCCTCCAGAATCCACTCCCGCAGCCAGCCTTCGTACTGGTCCAGAGGGAGATACCAGTGGCGGGTGGCCTTCTTTTCAAGAGGGGCGCCGCTGATGGTGGAGTGGGGGTTGATGAGCTCGTCGGGACTCAGGGTGCAGCCGCATTTTTCGCACTGGTCGCCATAGGCGCGGTCGTTGCCGCACTTGGGGCAGGTGCCCATTATGTAGCGGTCGGCCAGAAACTTGTGCTCCGAAGAGTCGTAATACTGCAGGCTCTCCTTCTCTATGAACTTGCCCTCGTCGTAGAGTTTTTTGAAGAATTCGGACGCGGTCTGTTCGTGCACCTTGCTGGTGGTGCGGGAGTAGATGTCGAAATTGATGCCGAAGTCGGCGAAGGCCTGCTTGATGATGCCGTGGTATTTGTCCACGATCTCCTGCGGAGTGCACCCCTGCTGCAAGGCCTTTATGGTGATGGGGACCCCGTGCTCGTCACTGCCGCATATGAACAGAACGTCGCGGTGGCGCATCTTCAGATACCTTACATAGATGTCGGCGGGAACATAGACTCCCGCGAGGTGTCCGATGTGCACGGGCCCGTTGGCGTAGGGCAGCGCGCAGGTGACAAGTGTCCGTTTGTAGTTGTTTTCCATATTATCAGTATTTTTTCAGTTCTTTGTTGAGTGCTATTTTTACCTGGGTCAGGGTCAGGAAACTCTGCATCAAAGCAGCGCGCTGCGCAGAGTCGGCGGCGGTTTCGGCCTCCTTTATCCGCTTCTGGACGGCGGTCTGCTGCAGGGTCACCAGCCGCATCTTGTATTGCAGCACAGCGCGGGGGACATCCCTGCAGAGGCGGTGCTCCTCGGGGGTGATGGAGTCGTTGTACTGCTTGATGGTGAGCGGGTGGCTCTCGGAGAGCATCTCCGTGGTGGCTTGCACCACAGCGGGGTCGTCGTGGAAGGTGAAGTGCTTTATGATGCGCCCCTGCACCTGCTCTTCGCTCTCCCCCTCGCCGGCGGTGCGGTCCAGGGAAAAGTAGTCGTTGTAGATGTTGCGCCAGAGGCGCTCGCTCAGCTGCAGACCGTCGTCGTCAAGCGACGAGCGGATGTATTCCGCCACAGTCACCTCGGGCGTCTGATCTCCGCCGTAGACCATGTTGCTCTCCCAATGGATGGTGTATTCGCCGTATTTGACCAGCAACTCCACTATGGAGCGCTCGCACACGGCCAGATATCCGCCGCCGGCGGCTCTGTGGCCGCGGTCCGGCTCTTCTGCATAGGGCTCGGGCAAATCCTGGGGCCCGCCGCTCTGCGCGGAGGTCTCCTGGATGGCGGCGCGCTGCTGCTCATAGCCCTCCCGGCGCTCTTTCTGCTGCTGGCGGGTGCGGCGCAGACGCAGCACGCGGGCAAACAGCGAATCCTTTTGCAGGCCGAACTGCTGCGCCACCTTCTCCACGAAGAGGTTGCGCACTATGTCGTCTGGAATCATCGAGACCGTCTGTACAATCTCGCTTATCATCTGGGTGCGGCCGTAGATGTCGCCCGGCGCCAAATCTTTGGAGAGGATGTCTATCTTGAACGATATGAAATCCTGCTCGTGGCCGGCAATGTATTCCAGAATTTCGTCCTTGCTGTGGCTGCGGGCAAAGGAGTCGGGGTCCTCGCCGTCGGGCAGCAGCACCGTCTTGACCTCCATCCCCTCCTCCAGCACCATGTCGATGCCGCGCAGGGCCGCCTTGATGCCGGCCCAGTCGCTGTCGTAGATGAAGGTGATGTGGCTGGTGAAGCGCTTGACCAGGGCGATGTGCCCCTGGGTGAGGGCGGTGCCGCTGGATGCCACCACATTCTCGATGCCCCGCTGGTGCATCGAAATCACGTCGGCATACCCCTCCACCATAATGCACTTGTCCCGGGCCGCTATGGCGCGCTTGGCCTGGAAGAGGCCGTAGAGGGTGGAGCGGCTCTTGGAGTAGATTATCGATTCGGGGGAGTTGACATACTTGGCCACCTTCTTGTCGGAGGACATTATGCGCCCGCCGAAGGCGATGACTTTGCCGCCGAGGGAGTATATGGGGAACATCACCCGCTCGTAGAAGCGGTCGCTCAGGCGGCCGTCGTCGTGCCTTACGCTAAGCCCGGTCTCGATGAGGTACTCCTCTTTGTAGCCGCGCTCCAGGGCGTAGCGGGTGAAGGTGTCGTACCCTTTGGGGGCGTAGCCGAGGCCGAAGCGGCGGATGGTGTCGTCTGTGAATCCTCTCTGGCGGAAGTAGGAGAGCCCTATCAGGTCGCTCCGCTCGGGGCTCCAGAGGGTCTCGTGGAAGAACTGCTGCGCCGCCTCGTTCACGATCAGCAGGCTGTCGCTGCGCATGCGCTGCGCCGCCTCTTCCGGCGTCTCCTCCTTCTCCGCTACCTCGATGCCGTATTTCTTTGCCAGATATTTGAGGGCTTCGGTGTAGCTTATATGTTCGTGGTCCATCAGGAACGATACCACGTTGCCGGCGTGGCCGCAAGAGAAGCATTTGAAAATCTGCTTGGTGGCCGACACGCTGAAGGATGGGTGGCTGTCCTGGTGGAAAGGGCACAGACCGATGTAGCTCGCCCCCTGCCTGCGCAGTGAGACGAACTCGCCGATGACGTCCTCTATGCGGGCGGCATCCATTATCCTGTCTTTGGTGATACGGTCTATCATTTGCCCAATATCTCAAGTTCTTCCCGGGTGTAGAGCAGGTGGTCCAGCAGGTTGCTCATCCAGGGGGTATCTTTGAACAAAGTTACTGCAATCATTGCAAATATCAGCAACACGAAGCAAATCAGCAGACAATTGCCGATTATAATGCTGCGCTGGCTGTCGGCCGATTCATTGCGGGAGGATTCCGCTGCGCGGCCGCAGGCGGGGCTGCCGGCTTCTTCGTTTTCTGCGGCGGCGTCTGCTTTAGGAGAGCTTGTCTCTGGCGTGAAGGCATTGGCCGATGCAGAAGTCTCTACCGCAGCGGCGTCCGCGGCAGTGTCCGCCGCATAATCCGCCTCCGCGGTGTCATAGCCGGCATTCGGCTCTCCCTGCAGGGATTCCGGATATACGAATATATCTTCGGTGGCCACGAAATAGAGAGTTTTGCGGGCGTTTGCCTTGAGTAAGCCCAGCCCCGGCAGAGTCACCGGGCGGGAAATGTCGGTGTCCAGCGTGAGATCCATCACAAAGCTCTGCAGCTGCAGGGCGGCATCGCTGCCGTCTGGCAGATAGCGCTTGAGAAAGCGCAGAAACAGGCCGTCGTCTTCTTTATAAGTGGGGCTGAAGGTGATTTTCCGCCGTGGAGGGGTGAATGTGCCGTCCGATGCCTCATTTGCGGGGACTGTCTGGGCCAGAAAGACTCCGAGCCCGGGCACCGCCACCTCTTCGTGTTGCAGAAGAAGGTCTTTCAAGCACTTGGAGAATATGGCTACATCCATGGGGACCGGCGCGGGGGATAAAAAATAAGACCTTCGCCATTTCGAGCGAAGGTCCATCGGAATTGTGGTGCCCGGAACAGGGCTCGAACCTGCACAATCTTGCGATCACTAGTCCCTGAAACTAGCGCGTCTACCAATTCCGCCATCCGGGCAAGCGGATGCAAAGGTAAACTAATTTTTTCTTTTTGCAATAGAAATTTCAAATGTTAAAAATGATGTCAAAAAAATTTGCAGACAATGAAATTTGTTATACATTTGCAACCCGAAATCAACAAAGCAAAATTCCTCATTAGCTCAGTTGGTTAGAGCACCTGACTGTTAATCAGGGGGTCCTAGGTTCAAGTCCTAGATGAGGAGCCACTAAAACCGCCCGCAGAGCATCTGCCGGGCGGTTGTTTTTTAGCCTCTTGCGGCGTTGTTATAACTCTGTTGAAAACTTAATGCCCGAAATATTTCGCAGGGCAGAATAGATTTCGCAACTTTACATTTGAAACGCGAGTTGGCGCGGACTGCCACTGTTGTGGTCCGCACTTTTTTTACCCCCGCTTGCGAAATCTCAACTTCTTTAAAACCAAAATACTATGGATGTCAGAAAGACCAACGGCACTTACGAGGAATTCGATAACGAAAAGCTCAAAAGAGGTATCCGTCAGGCATATATGGCCACGGGACAGAACTGCCCCGAGGAGGTGGTTGTCTCCATCACCGACAACCTATATATATACGACAAGATCTCCAGCCAGGAGATCCGCCGTCAGGTGGTGGAGTCTCTGATGTCCATCAACAAAAAGGCGGCGCTCGAATATATAGAGCGCTTCGATTCGGGCCTTGACCTGCGCAAGAAGCGCGACTTTATCAAGGACTACATCAAGGCCTCCAATGCCGCCACCGGCTCCAAGTTTGACGCGAACGCCAATATCACCCACAAGAATATCGTGACCCTGGGGCAGGAGCTCTACAAGGAGAACAACATCAAGCAGAACCGCTACATAATGCGCGACAAGATAAAGTCGCTCTACGGCCGGGCCCTGGCAGACCGCTATGTGGCCGACCTGGAGAGCCACGTCCTCTACAAGCACGACGAGAGCGGCACTCCAGGCTACCCCTATTGCGTGGCCATCACAATGTATCCTTTCCTGGAGAGCGGCCTGCGCGAGCTGGGCGGCGTGTCGGTGGCTCCCACCGACCTCAAGTCTTTCTGCGGCGAATTCATCAATCTGGTCTATTCTGTCAGCAGCCAGTTTATGGGAGCTGTGGCCACTCCGGAGTTTCTGATGTATTTCGACTACTTCCTGCGCAAGGACTATGGCGACGACTATCTCTCCCGCCTGGACTCGGTGGTGGAGAACAACCTCAAGCAGCGCACGCTGGTCAAGGTCATCGACAACTACTTCCAGCAGGTGGTGCACTCAATGAATATGCCCGCCGGCAACCGCGGCTATCAGACTGTGTTCTGGAACATCAGCTACTTTGACAAGCCCTATTTCGAAGGGGTGTTCGGCGACTTCCGCTTCCCCGACGGCACCGCTCCCGTGTGGGAGACCCTCAGCTGGCTGCAGAAGCATTTCATGAACTGGTTCAACGAAGAGCGCAACCACTATGTGCTCACATTCCCCGTGGAGACCATGGCCCTGCTCACCGACGGCGCAAACGACTATGCCGACAAGGAGTATGCCGACTTCACCTCCCGGATGTGGGCCAAGGGACACAGCTTCTTCTGCTACATATCAAACTCCCCCGACAGTCTGGCGAGCTGCTGCCGCCTGCGCAACGAGATTCAGAAGGAGGACGGCCACAACCACACCACCCACCAGTATTCGATGGGCACGGCGTCGGTTGCCACCGGCTCCAAGTCGGTGATGACAATCAACCTCAACCGTCTGGTGCAGAATGCCGCCCGCAAGTATTTCAAGAACGAGAAGCGCGTTGACATGAAGAAGGGCGAGGCCCTGAGCGTGAACGAGTACGACCGCCACAAGCTCTACCAGTATATCCGGGAGGAGGTGATAGACGAGACCGAGGCGGTGCACAAGTACCAGACCGCATTCAACGAGATTATCAAGGACTTTCTCAAGGCCGACATGCTGGATGTATACCGCGCCGGCTTTATCACGATGAACAAGCAGTATCTCACCGTGGGCGTGAACGGCCTCACAGACGCCGCCGAGTTCCTGGGCATCGAGGTTTCTCCCAACAATGACTACCGCGACTTCGTGAATATGATGCTGGAGACCATCAACGTGACCAACAGCAAGGACCGCACTAAGGAGACCATGTTCAACACCGAGTTCGTGCCGGGCGAGAACCTCTCGGGCAAGAACTACAAGTGGGACAAGCGCGACGGCTACTTTGTGAGCGGCAAGCATAACATGTACAGCTCCTATTTCTACAATCCTGAGGACGCGAGCCTCTCGATGATAGACAAGTTCAAGATGCACGGTGAGGACTTCGTGAAGTATCTCGACGGCGGCAGCGCACTGCACATGAATATAGAGGAGCATCTGAGCTTCGAGCAGTACCGCCAGCTGCTTAACGTGGCGGCGCACTACGGCACCAACTACTTCACATTCAACTGCCGCAACACAGTGTGCAACGACTGCGGCTACATAAGCAAGGACACCCTGCACAAGTGCCCCAAGTGCGGCAGCGAGAATCTGGACTACCTGACCCGCGTGATAGGTTATCTCAAGCGTGTGTCCGCATTCAGCGAAATGCGCCAGACAGAGGCCAGGACCCGCTACTATAATCCCAAGGAGGTCCCCACTTCAATAGAAGAGGAATAATAAAGTGATAAAATACATTCCACAGGCGACATCTGTGGTGTTGGAAGAGATACCCGGCAAGGTATCTCTTGCCGTAGATGTCAGTAATTGCCCGCTGAGCTGTCCCGGCTGCCACTCCCCGTTTCTGCAGAAGAACATCGGAGAGGAGCTCACAGCGTCTGCGATAGACGAGATGATCGCCGACAACTTTGGGGTAAACTGCTTCCTGTTTTTCGGAGAAGGGCAGGACGACGGCTCTTTTCTGGATCTTGCCTGGCACATCCGGGACAATTATCCCGATATGGCCATAGCCCTCTATTCGGGTCGCAGCGAAGTCCCGTCTACCTACTGGCGGGTGTTCAACTACATCAAGCTCGGCCCCTATGTAGAGAAGCTGGGGCCGCTCAACAGCCCCACCACCAACCAGCGGCTCTACAAAGTGGAGAGCGGCAAAAGGGTGGACATCACCCCGCACTTCTGGCACCGCGGCATAGAGAACGCCGGGAAGTAGCCTCTAGCATTTGACCTCCATAATCTCGTTCCAGTCTGTGGTGTAGCGCCGCGATACCATTGTGCGCGAAGAGAACTGGTCCATCGCCCCCTGCGAGGCGAGGCGCACCGTGCATCCCCCGTCGGAGGAGTTTATTGCGTCGATGGCCTCCATCAGGCTGGCGCGCCTGGCGCGGTCCAGAGTGTCCAGCATGGAGGTCTGGGCCCCACGCCTGGGCACAATGCGGGTGGCCATTACGCCGGCCCGCTTGTAGCTGTAGCCCGGGCGGAAGATGCTCCTGAGGCACTGCGCGGCCCGCTCGGAGAGTTCCAGGGTGTCGTCGGTGGCGACATCAAAGACCGCGTTGCTCACCTGATAGCTCTGCGGGCTGTCTTCGCGGAAGCGGTTGGTGAGTATGAACACGCTTATCTGCTGGGCGCAGAGCCCCTCGTGCCGCAGTTTCTCCGCCATCTTGGAGGTGAAGGTGGCAATCGCCGCCCCCAGCGAGTCCAGGGTGGTCATTTCCCGGGCAAAGGAGCGCGAAATGCACACGCTCTGCCGCTCCGGCTTGATGTCTTCGAATGATATGCAACGGACGCCGTGCAGCTCTTTCCAGGTGCGCAGACCCGTCACGGAGAAGAGCCGGTCCACCGTCTCCTGCGGCAGGCTGTAGAAGCCCAGCGCGGAGCTGATGCCCATGGTCTGCAGCTTGGCGGCGCTTTGGCGGCCGATGCCCCAGACATCTTTCACCGGGAAGCGGGAGAGAACCTTCTCCACATCCTGCTGCCGGTACATCAGGCAGCCACCCTTGAGGGCGGGGTATTGTTTGCAGAGCTTGCTGGCGATTTTTGCGAGGGTTTTGGTGGGGGAGACGCCGATGCTCACAGGGATGCCGACTTCGCGCCGGATGCGCGCAGCGAGGCCTCGCGCAAAGTCCTGCAGCCCCTCAAGCGGGAATTCGGCAAGATCCATGAAGGCTTCGTCGATGGAGTAGACTTCGATGTCGGGCACGGCGGTGCGCAGGATGTTCATCACCCGAGAACTCATGTCGCCGTAGAGCTGGTAGTTGGAGGAGAAGACCGCGACATTTTCCCGCCTGACCAGGTCGCGGACCTGGAACAGCGGGGTGCCCATCTTGATGCCGAGCGCCTTGGCCTCGTTGCTGCGGGCCACTATGCAGCCGTCGTTGTTGGAGAGCACGACCACCGGCCGCCCCTCAAGGTCGGGGCGGAACACCCGCTCGCAACTCACAAAGAAGTTGTTGCAGTCGCACAATGCATAAAACGCCATCCTCTAAACCCTAAACTCTAAACTTTCTTGATAAGGTACCTCACCACGCCCCACACCGCAAACTGATTGTCGGCGTCCACGCGTATCGGGCTGTAGTCCTTGTTGGCCGGAACCAGCAGGGCATAGTCGCCCATGTTGCGGTAGCGCTTGAGGGTGAACTCCCCGTCCACAAAGCAGATTGCCAGGCAGCCGTCGTAGGGCTCCACGCTCTTGTCTATGATGAGCATGTCGCCGTCGCCGATGCCGTCGTCTATCATAGAAACCCCCTTCACCCTTGCAAAGAAGGTTGAAGAGGGGTTCCGTACAAGTTCCTTGTTGAGATCGAGGGCTACATCCATAAAGTCCTCCGCAGGGGATGGAAACCCAGCGTGGACAGTAACGAGATCTTCGCCGTCGGCCATCTTGCGCTAGTCTTTGGCGGCAGCGAGGGCTTCGCGCACCTTGGCCTCCACCTCGTCGCAGAATTCGGGATTGTCGCGCAGCACCTGCAGCACGGCGTCGCGGCCCTGGCCGATCTTGTTCTCGCCGTAGCTGAACCACGAGCCGCTCTTGTGGATTATGTCATAGTCCACGGCGAGGTCAACGATCTCGCCCGTCTTGCAGATGCCCTCGCCGAACACGATGTCGAACTCCGCCTTGCGGAAAGGGGGCGCCATCTTGTTCTTGACGACCTTGGCGCGGGTGCGGTTGCCTGTGGCCTCGTCGCCGTCCTTGATTTGGGTCACCTTGCGCACATCGATGCGCACGGAGGCGTAGAATTTGAGGGCGTTGCCGCCGGTCGTGGTCTCGGGGTTGCCGAACATGATGCCGATCTTCTCGCGCAGCTGGTTGATGAAGATGCAGCAGGTGTTGGTCTTGGAAATGTTGGCGGTGAGCTTGCGCAGCGCCTGGCTCATGAGCCTTGCCTGCAGGCCGACCTTGTTGTCTCCCATCTCCCCTTCGATTTCTGCCTTGGGGGTGAGGGCCGCCACGGAGTCTATCACGATGATGTCGATGGCGCCGCTGCGGATCAGGTTGTCGGCAATCTCGAGCGCCTGCTCGCCGTTGTCGGGCTGGGATATGAGCAGCGTGTCCACGTTCACACCCAGATTTTTTGCATAAGTACGGTCAAACGCGTGCTCGGCGTCGATGATGGCGGCGATTCCGCCCGCCTTCTGCGCCTCCGCTATGGCGTGTATCGCCAGGGTCGTCTTGCCGCTGGACTCGGGACCGTAAATCTCAATCACGCGGCCGCGGGGATATCCGCCGATTCCGAGGGCGTGGTCCAATGCTATGGACCCCGACGGAATCACAGAAACAGAGCTATCCGGCTGGTCTCCCAACTTCATTATTGAGCCCTTGCCATAATCCTTCTCGATTTTGGAAATTGTCGCCTTCAACGCTTTGAGCTTCTCTTCGTTTGACACGGCTTGATTCATCTCTTCTTTAGCCATAATAGTTTGTGTTTCAGGTTGTTTTAAATATGTTAGAAATTAGGTTTGGGGGCGTATTTGTCGTAGAACTCCTCGATGATGCCCACCGCCTCGTCGGGGGTGTCCACCACGTGGAATATATCAAGATCGTCTGCGCATATCATCTTGCTCTCCAGAAGGGTGCCACGGAACCAGTCCAGGAGGCCCTGCCAGTAATCCCTGCCGTAGAGCACCACGGGGAAGGAGACCATCTTGTCGGTCTGGATCAGGGTCAGCGCCTCGCTGAGCTCGTCCAGGGTGCCGAAGCCGCCGGGCATCGCAATGAAGCCCTGCGCAAACTTCATGAAAATGGTCTTGCGCACAAAAAAGTAGTCGTAGCTGACCAGCTTGTCGGGGTCTATGTAGATGTTGGAGCCCTGCTCGTGGGGCAGGTTGATGCAGAGGCCCACGCTGGCGCCGCCGGTAGCCGCGGCCCCCTTGTTGCCCGCTTCCATTATGCCCGGGCCGCCGCCGGTGATGATGCCGAAGCCCCTGTGGGTCAGCTTGCCGGCAATCTCCTCGGCCGCCTTGTAGTATTTGTCGTCGGCTTTGGTGCGGGCGGAGCCGAATATGGCCACGCACGGACCGATTTCACATAGCTTGTCAAAGCTCTGCACGAACTCCGACATTATCTTGAATACAGACCACGAACTTGCGGTCTTTACGTCGTTCCACCACTTGCGGCGGAAACTGGCGCGGATTATTTCTTCTTCGTGATTCATAAGGCAAACTTAATCATTTTCTTACTACTTTTGCCCAAAACGGAATGGAAATGGCGCAATTTCTTTTAGGTATGACACTTCTGCAACTTAAGGGGCTCTGCAGCGAACTGGGCCTCAAGAGTTATGTCGCTTCGCAGCTGGCCGACTGGCTTTACAAGAAGCGTGTCAGGAGCATAGACGAGATGACCAATCTCTCCAAGGAGACCCGCGCGAGGCTCTCTGCGGAGTACTCAGTGGGGCATATCTCCCCCGCCGATGTGCAGACATCTGCCGACGGCACTCGCAAATACGCCTTCGAGGCGGTGCGCGAAGGGCAGTACATAGAGACGGTGATGATTCCCGACCGCGACCGCGCCACGCTCTGCGTCTCGTCGCAGGCGGGGTGCAAGATGGGCTGCGTGTTCTGCATGACTGGGCGCCAGGGCTTCCACGGCAACCTCTCCACGCGCGAAATTATAGCGCAGTTCATGGATGTGGAGGAGTCCGAAGCCCTCACCAATGCCGTGTTCATGGGCATGGGAGAGCCTCTGGACAACTGGGACAACGTGAAGGCTGCGCTGGAGATTCTCTGCGCCGACTGGGGCTTCGGCTGGAGCCCCAAGCGGATAACCCTCTCCACAATAGGCGACCTGGCCACCCTCAAGGACTTTCTGGAGAGCACCGGATGCCACCTTGCGGTGAGCCTGCACAACCCCATCCACTCCGAGCGGCAGGCGCTGATGCCCGTGGAGGGGCGCTATCCGCTGGAGGAGGTTCTCGCGCTGGTGCGTCAGTACGACTTCACCGGACAGCGGAGGGTCACTTTCGAATATATAATGTTCGCCGGACTCAACGATTCCAAGCGTCACGCCGATGCCCTGGCGCGGCTTCTCGCGGGCCTGGAGTGCAGGGTCAACCTGATCCGGTTTCACAAAATCCCCGGCTCGCCCTATTCCAGCGGCGGGGAGAAGATAATGGAGGCCTTTCAGTCGCGGCTTATGGCCGCCGGGGTCACCACCACGATACGTGCCTCCCGAGGGGAGGACATAATGGCGGCCTGCGGCCTTCTGGCAGGCAAAAACTCGCAAAACTCACAAAATGAAAAAGCTTAGATTTCTAGCGGCTGCGGCGCTCTGCTTTTTTGTGGCGGCGCAGGCCTATGCACAGCGGCCCAAGGTGGCCGTGGTGCTCAGCGGCGGCGGCGCCAAGGGTGCGGCGCATGTCGGAGTGCTCAAGGTGTTGGAAGAATATGACATACCCGTGGACATAATCACCGGCACCAGCATGGGCGCCCTGGTGGGAGGTCTGTATGCCGTGGGCCACTCCGCGTCGGAACTGGACTCGATAATCGTCTCCCAGGACTGGGAATATGTGATTACCGGCACCTCGAAGCGCGAGAGCCTCTCATACGAGCAGAAAATTGCAGAGGCCAAATATCTGGTGCAGGTACCATTCGGCTTTGACTGGAACAATGCCTTGCGGCGCAAGAGCCCCATCGCGGTTGAAACTGCCGACGAGGTGGCCGGGGAGCAGGAGGACGAAGGGCTGCATCTCGCTCCCGAGGGCTCCAGCAACGGGCTGCTCCCGATGGGCCTGATGGGCGGCCAGAAAATCTACAGCCTCCTTTCCGAATGCACCGTGGGCTACCACGAAGAGAGCGATTTTTCCAAATTCCCGATTCCGTATGCCTGCGTGGCGGTGGACATCGTCACGGACAAGGAGATAGTCTTCAACAAGGGCATCCTGCCCATAGCGCTCCGTGCCTCGATGGCCATCCCCGGAGTGTTCCCTCCCGTCAAGACCGGCGGAATGGTGCTGGTGGACGGCGGCTTGCGCAACAACTATCCGGTGGATGTGGCCCGCGCGATGGGGGCCGACGTCGTAATCGGGGTCAAGACCCCCAGCGACGGCAGCAAAATCGACTATAACAACGTGGCCGACATGCTCTCCAAGGTCGTGACGGTGGCGATGACTGCAAAAACGAGCAATGCGCTGGAGGATACCGACATACTGATACAGCCCGATATCGAGAATTACGGCACGATGAGCTTTGACAACAAGAGCCTCCGCCGCCTTATCGACAACGGCGAGAAGGCGGCCCGCGAAGCTGTGCCGCAGCTGCTGGAGCTCAAGAAGTGGCTCGCGCAGAAAGAGAAGGAGAATGCCGAGAGCTTTGTGGGGCCGCAGCCTGCCGCCCGCGAGGCGTTCAAGGCCACCAAGGTGAGCGACACCATAGTGCTCTCTTCCATCCGCTTTGTGGGAGTTGGGGAGAAGGAGGAGGCGCTGCTGCGCAAGAAGTTCCACATCGACACCTGCCGCGGCATCTCCATATCCGACATCGAGAGCGCCGTGGACGGCATCTACGGCACTAACGCATACAACTCCGTGGTTTACAGCCTGGAGGGCAACCAGTCCCCCTTTGATCTGGTGATGACGCTGGTACCCAACCGCAACAACCGCCTGGGGCTGGGGTTGAGGTTTGACACGGAGGAGATATCCTCCATTCTGGTGGACCTGGGTCTCAATACCAACAGTTTGTACGGCAGCCGCTTTGGCCTGTCTGCCCGTCTGGCCAATTATTATCAGTTCCAGGCGGAATACTCTTATGTCGGGGCTAACTTCGCAGGATTCGAGGCCTCCTACAGGATGCGCCACAGCGCCCTGCCACTCTACTCGCAGGACAAGAGCAAATATCATCTGATTGATTATCTGCAGAACAATGTGGATCTGTCGCTGGTCAGCGGCAATCTGCGCAAACTCAAGGTGGAGGCGGGTCTGGATGCGCGGCTCTACTACTACCGCACCTCGCTGGACAACCCCAATGTCCCCGAAATATACAGCACCGACGACGGCCGCACCGCCTTCTTTGGCCCGTTCGTGAAATTGGGCGTGGACACGCAGAACAATGCCTGGTTCCCCACAAAAGGGGCCAAGGTCGATCTGAATGCGGTCTATCTCACAGAAATCGGCGACATAGCTAACCTCGGCGGGGATGTCTCGACCCCTTCGCCGCATCTGGCGGCATCGCTCTCGGCAAAATATGTCGGCTCCATCGGCGGCAGGTTTGCCGTCACCCCCTTTGTGCATTCGCGCTTAATCATTGGCGACGAAATCCCGGTGGCCATGATGAACTGCATCGGCGGCAACCAGGCGGGGCGCTACACCGAGCAGCAGATTCCCTTCTACGGCAGTACGGGCGTGATTGCCTGCGAACCGTTTGTGGCTGTGGCTGGTCTGGACCTGCGCTATGAGATATTCGGGAGCCACTATCTGATGCTCACCGGCAACTATGCGCGCACCGGCGGCAATCTGCAGAGCTTTGCAGCAGACAGCGGCCTCGTGGGTCTGCGCGCCGGATATGCCTACGACCTTATCACAGGCCCGCTGGAGGTGAACATCAACTGGAATTCCCACTATTCCGGGCTGGGCTTTTATGCAAGCCTCGGCTTCTGGTTCTAAACGGATGCTTAGCGATGAACGACGCCGAGAAGAAGATATGCGGGAGGATGGCGCGCCTCTGCAGTGCGAGAGAGTACTGCAAGAAGGATATCGCCGCCAAGATAGCGTCCTGCCGGGGTGGGGAGGATATTGATGGCGATGCCATAATTTCCTATCTTTGCCAGAATAAATATATTGACGACAACAGATACGCGGCTTTTTTTGCACGGGACAAGAGCGCCCTGCAGGGGTGGGGAGAGCGTAAGATACGCTATGCACTCTCTGCCAAAGGCCTTGACAGGGAAGCCATAGAGGGGGCGCTGCAGAGCATAGATCCTGCAAAGGCCCTCTCCAAGATGGAGAGCCTGCTCTCGGCCAAGTGGCGCACCATAAAGGGGGAAGGGCAGGAGCCCTTTGCAAAATTGCTCCGCTACGGAGAGAGCCGCGGATATTCATACGAACAGATAAAGGCGTTTTATGATAACATCAGACGAGGTTAGCAAGATCGCACAGCGGTTGAAGACGTTGGGGAGGTATCTTTGACATCCCCGGCAAATTAGAACAGCAGCAGAAGCTGTATCAGACCACACTTGAAGCCGGCTTCTGGGATGACCCCGCAGCGGCGGAGAAGACCCAGAAGAAGATTTCCGCCATCAAGTTCTGGACCGACGGCTATGCAAAGGCTGAATCCCTGCAGGCCGACCTGGAGGTGCTTCTGGACTTTGGCGAGGACGCGGCCGCAGATGCGGATGCCGCCTATGCCTCGCTTGTGGAGACGGTGGAGAATCTGGAGATGCGCAATATGCTCTCCGCCGAGGGAGACAGCCTGGGGGCGATACTCAAGATAAACAGCGGCGCCGGCGGCACCGAGGCCAACGACTGGAGCGCGATGCTGATGCGCATGTACACCCGCTGGGCAGAGCGCGGCGGCTACAGGGTCACCGTGGCCGATGTGCTGGAGGGGGAGGAGGTCGGCATCAAGTCGGTCACCCTGGAAATCGAGGGAGACTATGCCTACGGCTACCTCAAGGGGGAGAGCGGCGTGCACCGTCTGGTGCGCATTTCTCCCTTCAACGCGCAGGGCAAGCGTCAGACCACATTCTCGTCCGTGTTCGTATATCCCCTTGTGGACGATTCGATAGAGATTGAAATCAACCCCTCCGACCTGGAGTGGGACACCTACCGCAGCAGCGGCGCCGGCGGGCAGAATGTCAATAAAGTGGAGACGGGCGTCCGCGTGCGGCACCTCCCCACCGGCATCGTGGTGGAGAATACAGAGAGCCGCTCGCAGCTGGAAAACCGCCAGAACGCCCTGCGCATCCTCAAGAGCCACCTCTACGACCTTGAACTGCAGAAGCGTCGCGAGAAGCAGGCGGAACTGGAGGGACAGAAAAAGCGCATAGAGTGGGGGAGCCAGATACGCAACTACACTCTGCAGCCCTTCCGCCTGGTGAAGGACCTGCGCACGGGTCACGAGACCGGCGACACCGCAGGGGTGCTGGACGGCGACCTCAACGAGTTCATGAGACTCTATCTGATGCAGAACGGAAACAATACAACAAATCAATAGATATGGAATTTTTTTACGCTCCTATGTTTCAGCTCGGAGAAGACACCACCGAGTACTATTGCCTCACCAAAGAGGGGGTAAGTGTATCGCAGTTTGAGGGACATCCCGTGCTGAAGGTCTCTCCCGAGGCGCTCTCGGCGCTCTCGGCAGCCGCCTTCCGCGACGTCAACTTCATGCTGCGCCGCAGCCACAACGCCCAGGTGGCGTCGATCCTCAGCGACCCCGCCGCCAGCGAAAACGACAAATATGTTGCGCTGACAATGCTGCGCAACGCCGAGGTGGCCTGCAAGGGGCAGCTCCCCTTCTGTCAGGATACCGGCACCGCCATAATCCACGGCGAGAAAGGGCAGCAGGTCTGGACTGGCTTTTGCGATGAGGAGGCTCTCTCCAGGGGCGTCTACAAGACATACACCGAGGAGAATCTGCGCTACAGCCAGAATGCTCCTCTGACAATGTACGAGGAGGTCAACACCAAGTGCAACCTCCCCGCGCAGATAGACATCGAGGCTACTGAAGGGATGGAATACCGCTTCCTCTGCGTGGTCAAGGGGGGCGGCAGCGCCAACAAGACCTATCTTTATCAGGAAACCAAGGCCCGCATCCAGAATCCCGGCACCCTGGTGCCTTTCCTCACCGAGAAGATGCGCTCTCTGGGTACGGCGGCCTGCCCTCCCTACCACATCGCATTCGTAATCGGCGGCACTTCCGCAGAGAAGAACCTGCTCACGGTGAAGCTGGCCTCCACCCATTATTACGATTCGCTGCCCACGACGGGCGACGCCACCGGCCGCGCATTCCGCGATATCGAACTTGAGAAACTGCTCAAGGAGGAGGCCTGCAAGATAGGTCTCGGCGCCCAGTTCGGCGGCACCGCGTTTGCCCACGACATCAGGGTAATCCGCCTGCCCCGCCACGGCGCAAGCTGCCCCATCGGACTGGGCGTGAGCTGCTCCGCCGACCGCAACATCAAGGCCAAGATCAATGCCGACGGCGTCTGGATCGAGAAAATGGACGACAACCCCGGCGAGCTCATACCCGAAGAGCTGCGTGCTGCAGGCGAGGGCAACGCAGTCAAAATCGACCTCAACATGCCCATGAAGGACATTTGCGCCGAGCTCTCCAAATATCCCGTTTCTACACGCGTGAGCCTCTCGGGCACCATCATCGTGGCCCGCGACATCGCCCACGCCAAGCTCAAGGCCCGTCTGGATGCGGGCGAAGACCTCCCCGCATATTTCAAGGACCATCCGGTGCTCTATGCCGGCCCCGCCAAGACCCCTGCCGGGATGCCCTGCGGCTCCATGGGCCCCACCACCGCCAACCGCATGGACCCCTATGTGGATGAATTCCAGGATCACGGCGGCTCCATGGTGATGATTGCCAAGGGCAACCGCACCAAGGCGCTCACCGAGGCCTGCAAGAAGCACGGCGGCTTCTATCTGGGCAGCATCGGCGGCCCGGCTGCGGTGCTCAGCAAGAACTCCATCAAGAGCATCGAGTGCGTGGAGTACCCCGAGCTCGGAATGGAGGCCATCTGGCGCATCAATGTGGTCGATTTCCCTGCATTCATACTGGTGGATGACAAGGGCAACGACTTCTTCGCCGACAAAATGTAACAACCTTTAACCTGCCCGCGGAATGCTTGAGTGCAAGAACATAACCAAGCGGTTCGGGACCTACACCGCCCTCGACGATGTGTCGCTGGCGGTGCCGGACGGCAAGATATTCGGTCTGCTGGGGCCCAACGGCGCCGGCAAGACCACGATGATACGCATAATCAACCGCATCACGATCCCCTCTGAGGGGCATGTGCTCTTCAACGGCAAGACGGTCGACGACGCCTTTGTGCGCAAGGTCGGCTATCTGCCCGAGGAGCGCGGTCTCTACAAGCAGATGAAGGTCGGGGAGCAGATGATGTATCTCGCCCGCCTCAAGGGGCTCTCCAGGGCGGAAGCCGAGGCCGAACTCAAGAAATGGTTCGTGAAATTCAAGATTCAGAGCTGGTGGGGCAAGAAGGTGGAGGAACTCTCCAAAGGTATGGCGCAGAAGGTGCAGTTCATCGCCACGGTGGTGCACCGCCCCAAACTGCTGATACTGGACGAGCCCTTCTCCGGCTTTGACCCCGTGAACGCGCAGGCAATCCGTGCCGAGATTCTCCGCCTCAAGGAGGAGGGAACCACCGTGATACTCTCTACCCACAACATGGAGTCGGTGGAGGAGCTCTGCGACGAGATAGCCCTCATAAACAAGTCTCATCTGGTGGTGAGCGGGGCGACCGACGCTGTGCGGGAGCGCTACGGCACCAGTCAGGTGGAGCTGCTCTACACAGGGAGCCTCCCCGCCGGCGGGAGGACCTACTCCGTGGCCAAGGAGGAACAGATGCGCGACTGCAACCGCGCCCTGCTGGATATCGGCGGGGGCTTTGCGATGCGCGACCTGCTGCAGGAGCTCTCCGCAGGCGACCTTGACATAATCTCCGCCCGCAAGATGATGCCCAGAATGAACGATATATTCATCAAACTTGTAAGCGAATCCAAACAGAAATGAAACTGAGCAACATAGGTCTGATAATAGGCAGGGAGTATTCCACCCGCGTCAAGAAGAAATCGTTTATCCTGCTCACGCTGCTCACTCCGCTGCTTATGGCGGCGCTGATTGCGGTGCCGGTGCTGATCACCCTCTACAGCGGCAACGACAAGGATGTGATATCGATAGCCGATTCCACCGGCCTGCTGGGCCCCTATTTCGAGAGCGACAGCCACACCGAATACCGCTTTATCGCTGAGGATGTCACCGCCGAGAGCCTCAAGAGCGACTTTGACAGCTACGGCTCCACCGCCCTGGTCTATGTCTCGCCGCTTGACAGCGCCTCAAACGTGAGCGTGACCTCCTATTCCCGCGAGCCGCTGGGCATGGAGACCAAGACGGAAATCGGCGAGAATATCGGCAGGGCCCTGCGCGACCGCAAACTCAAGGCCCTGCAGATAGAGAATTTCGACGAAATCATGGATCAGGTGAAGACCGACGTCAAGGTCGACGCCTACACCATAAACGAATCGGGCGAGGAGAAGAAGGACAGCGTGGAGATGTATATGGTGTTGGCATACCTGATGAGCTTTCTCATATATGTGTTCGTGTTCATGTTCGGCTCAATGGTGATGCGCGGCGTGATAGAGGAGAAATCCAACCGCATAGTGGAGGTGATAGTCTCCAGCGTGAACTCCTTTGAGCTGATGATGGGCAAGATCATAGGGGTGGCCCTGGTCGCCATCACCCAGTTTGCCGTGTGGGTCGTGCTGCTCGGGGGGCTGATGGGCGGCCTCAGCGGCGCGGTCTCGCAGAAGATGTCGGCCCAGATGGCGGACATTGCAGCGAATGCCGGCAGCGCGGCGGCGGCCGAGAATGCCGATGCCCTCTCCGACATAATGTCGGTTGTGGAGCAGGTCGGCGACATGAATCTGGGCTGGATTATCGCCAGCTTCTTCATCTACTTCCTGCTGGGCTACCTGCTCTATGCCGCGATGTTCGCGGCGGTGGGCTCGGCCGTGGACAATGAGGCCGACACCAACCAGCTGTCGCTGCCCATCACCATACCGCTGATGGTGGGGCTTTTCATAATGCTGCACACATTCCAGCACCCCAGCAGCGGTCTGTCGGTATGGGCCTCGATAATCCCCTTTACCTCGCCTATGGTGATGCTGGCCCGCATTCCCTTCGGGGTGGTGCCCGCCTGGCAGCTGATTCTCTCGATAGTGCTTCTGGTAGCCACTTTTGTGGCGACGGTGTATGTCTCGGCCAAGATTTACAAGGTCGGCATACTCACTTATGGCAAGAAGGCCACCTTTAAGGACCTTTGGAACTGGATCAGATATAAAGAATAACTGATGAAAAGAATTGCAGCCGCCGCCTTGCTGCTTTTGGCGCTTACCTCGTGCCGCACGGGCACGTATGAGAGCTACAGCTGGGAATACCACACGATTGACACCCTCTATGACGGCGGTATAAGCAGCGCTGTGAGGGATAAGATTGCCGAATACGACAGTCTGATAGCCCCGCTGCAGGAGATTCTCTGCTACAGCAAGGACAATTACAACGAATCCAAGCCCGAAAGTGCCTTCAGCGACTTCATAGTGGACCTGCTGCGCGAGTCGGCGGAAATGATTACCGGCGAAGCGGTAGAGGCGGGGCTTATGAACTTTGGCGGCATCCGCACCGACATGCCCAAAGGGGCGGTGAGGGTCTACGACGTGCTCAGCATATCCCCCTTCAATAATAAAATCTGCGTGCTGACCCTCAAGGGGAGCACTGTCCGAAGCTTGGTGCAACAGCTGGTATCCGAACGGATGGAGCCGCTTAGCGGCATCCGCATAGTCGCTGACGCCGACACCCTGCGCGAATGCACGATTGCCGGCGAGCCGCTCGACGACGAGCGCGAATACAAGCTGGCAACAATCGACTTTCTGGTGACCGGCGGCGACGGCATCGACTTTGGCGACGGCATAATCGAGTGCAACAACACCGGAGTGGTCCTGCACGATGCCATGGCCTCTTATCTGCGCGGCGTGATGGCCTCCGGCAAGGTTCTGAACCTGAAGACCGACGGCCGCGTGCAGCTTGACAACCCCGTGGGGAGAAACAACAAGAAGAAGAAATGACGAAGCGCCTGATACTCTCTTTTGCAATGGCCCTGGCTGCGGTTTCCGCGGCAAATGCCCAGAGGCTGGTGATAATCCACTCCAACGACACCCACAGTCAGATTGAACCCATCCGCATCGGCCGCAAGGCGGGGCTGGGGGGTGTGGAGCGCCGCCTGAACCTTATCGACAGCATCCGTGCAGAATACGGGGCGGAGAATGTGCTGCTGCTGGACGCCGGCGACTACAACCAGGGAACTCCCTATTTCACAGTGGGCGGCGGCGACCTGGAGATGGATCTGATGAACTTGCTCGGCTACGACGCAGTGACCATCGGCAACCACGAGTTCGACAACGGGCAGGAGGAATTCGCCCGCCGGCTCTCCAACAGCCGCTTCCCCACCATATGCTGCAACTACGACTTCTCGCAGACTCCGCTTGCCGATTATGTGCAGCCGTACACGATAATAAAGCGCGGCGGCTTCAAAATAGGCATTGTGGGGGCCACCGCCCGTCTGTCCAGCGTAGTGTCGGCCCCCAATCTGGCGGGCATAGAGCCGCTTAACACGATGGACGAGGTCAACCGCTGGGCGCATTATCTCAAGAAGCGCAAGCGCTGCGACATCGTGATTCTGCTCTCGCATCTCGGATTCGAAGGGGGAAATGAGACCGATGTCACCGACGATATGATGGCCGCCTCGAGCCGCGACATAGATTTCATAATCGGAGGACACACCCACACCTTCATCGAGCATCCGGCCGAGGTCGAGAACCTCGACGGCAAGATTGTACCCATCGTGCAGGCTGCCAGCAAGGGGATAGTAGTGGGGGAACTCAAGATTTATTGAGCATCGCCTTCTCAAAGCAGTGACGGCAGAGGGGCTCGTAGGTCTGTTTCTCTCCCAGCTCCACCAAGCGGTCGCTTGAGATGAGGCGGTGGGAGTAGTTGGCCGGGTCGCCGCACTTGACGCAGATGGCGTGCACTTTGGTGACATATTCGGCCACCGCCATCAGCGCCGGCATCGGGCCGAACGGCTTGCCCAGGTAGTCCATGTCCAGCCCCGCCACAATCACCCTGACGCCGTTTGAGGCCAATTGCTGCACTATGTCCACTATGCCGTCGTCAAAAAACTGGGCTTCGTCTATCCCCACCACGTCCACGTCGCCGCAGAGCAGCATTATGCTGCTGCTGGAGTCCACCGGGGTGGAGAGAATATGGTTGCCCTGATGGGAGATGACCTCCTCCTCGGAATAGCGGGTGTCGATGGAGGGTTTGAAAATCTCCACGCGGAGATTGGCAAACTGTGCGCGGCGCAGGCGGCGGATAAGCTCTTCTGTCTTGCCGGAAAACATCGAGCCGCAGATGACCTCTATCCAGCCGGGATTTTTTGTGTTCTCTATGAACATTGTGCTGAGAAAATAAACTACCTTTGTGGGGTGACCAAGCAAATATAGCATAAAAAATGTCAAAACTCTACATCGTTCCCACACCTGTCGGCAACCTCGGCGATATGACTCCCCGGGCTGTCGAGGTGTTACAGAGTGTAGATCTGATACTTGCGGAGGACACGCGCACCAGCGGTGTGCTGCTCAAAAAGTTCGGAATCACAACCCACGCCGAGAGCCACCATAAGTTCAATGAGCACGAGACGGCCGCGCGCATCTGCGAAAAGATCCTTTCCGGCCTTTCGGTGGCGCTCATCAGCGATGCCGGCACCCCCGGCATCAGCGACCCCGGCTTTCTGCTGGCCCGCACCTGCATAGAGGCAGGTGTGGAGGTGGAGACCCTGCCCGGGGCCACCGCCCTGATTCCGGCGCTGATAAACTCGGGCCTCCCCTGCGACCGCTTCTGTTTCGAGGGCTTTCTGCCTGTGAAAAAGGGGCGGCACACCCGTCTCACGGAGCTTGCCGCCGAGCGGCGTACAATGGTGTTCTACGAATCGCCGCTGCGGCTGGCCAAGACCCTCGCGCAACTGGCGGAGTATTTCGGGGCGGAACGCAAGGCGTCGGTGAGCCGTGAGATTTCAAAAATCCACGACACCACGGTGCGGGGCAGCCTCTCTTTTCTGGCGCAATTCTTCACTGACCATCCGCCCAAAGGGGAGATAGTGATTGTGGTGGCGGGTTGCGGCGACAAATAGACTTTAACTTTAATTTTATGGAGGAGAGATATGAAGCGGGAGAAACTTTCAAAGGCGGCCGCCTCCGGTGCGGTTGCCCTTATCTTTTTGGTGCTTGGATTCCAGGCGGCGATTTTTACAGGCAATGTTTTCCGGCGCGCGGGGCAGGCGCAACCGGCGGCCGATTCCGCCGCCTTTGTGGCCCCCGGGGCGGCTCTTCCCCGGGGCGGAGAGTCTGCCGGGGGGAAAGCGGCGGCCGCAGGCTCTTCTGCAGCCGCTGCCGATGCCTCTGACGGCGGTTCTTCGGCTGGCGGCCGCACGGGCAGTGCTCCGACGCAAGGCTCTCCGGCGGGTAACCGCCCGGGCAGTGCTTCGGCAGCTTCGCAAAAAAGCGGCGCCGGGGTGGTGGCCGGCGGCCTCGCCCCCAAAAAGGAGTACCCCTACAGCGACTCGCGCCGGGTCCTGGAGGAGAGTCTCAAGAAGAAGCCCGAGCCGGAGTCGTTCCCCTTTGATCCCAACACGGTGACGGTGGAGGAGCTGGTGCGGTTGGGGTTGAGCGAACGTCAGGCTCAGGTGATAGAGAATTACCGCAGCAAAGGGGGGCGCTACTCAAAGCCGGAGGACTTTGCAAAGATGTATGTGGTGGACAGCGCCCTGTTCCGGCGGCTGAAGCCATATATCAAACTCAAGAAACTGGATTTGAACAGCGCCGACAGCACCGCCCTGCTGCAGCTGCGGGGCATCGGCCCCTACTATGCCGGCAAGATTGTCCGCTACCGCGCGCGGCTGGGCGGCGCCTTTACAAGCGTGGAGCAGCTGCTGGAAATCGAGGGCTTCGAGGCAGAGCGGCTCGCCCGCTTTGCCGACGGGGTGGAGACTGCGAGATGCGAGCCGCAGTTCACCCTCTGGAGCGCCACCAAAAGCGAGCTTGCCGCCCATCCCTACATCGGCAGCTATGCTGCAAAGGGTATTGCGCGCTACAAGTCGGTCACCGACTCGGCACTATGGTCGCTTGAGGACCTTGTGAAAAACGGGGTGCTGGACAGCCTCGCGGCCACCCGGCTACTCTACCTGGCGGGCAGGGAGGGTCACCACGAATGACGCGCCGCCCAGCCGCGCACTGCGTTCGTAGCGGATGCTGCCGCCGTTCTGCTCAAAGATGTCGCGGCAGATGCACAGGCCGAGGCCGCTGCCGTCGGTTTTGGTGGTGAAGTTGCCGCTGAACAGCTTGGGGATGTTCTCTTCGCTCACGCCGGGGCCGTTGTCTTCCACGCTCACCTGATATTTGCCTCCGTCCCCCGCGATGCGGATCACTACGCGGCCGTCGCGGTTGCCGATGGCCTGCGAGGCGTTGGAGATCAGGTTGGTGAAGGCACGCAGAATCTGCTGCCTGCGCAAATCTATCGGGGCGCTCTCCAAATCGGTCTCAATGCCGATTGTGAAATTCTCCGCCGACAGGAACAGCTCCGCCTCGCGCCGGAGCAGTACCAGCAGGTCCTCGTGGGTCACCTCCTCGTCGGAGAAAAGCTTGGAGAGGGTGGAGAAGTCGGTGGCGGCGCGGGTCAGGATGTCTATCTGCTCCAGCAGCGTGGCGCTGGTCTTGTCAAACTTTTCTTCCCAGCCCGGGGCGTTGTCTTTCTTGAGCCGCTGCAGATGCTGTATGCTCAGCTTCATCGGTGTCAGCGGGTTCTTGATTTCGTGGGCGATGGTGCGCGCCATCCCCTTCCATGCGGTTTCGCGCTCGGTGCGGGCCAGCAGGCGGGTGCTCTCGTCCAGCTCGTCCACCATGCGGTTGTAGGCGGCCACCAGCATTCCCAGCTCGTCCTTGCCCTCGCGGTATTCCAGATGCTCCTTTTTCTTGCTCCCCGGCAGGCGCATCATCGAGTTCTTTATGCTGGTGATGGGCTTGGAGATGGAGTTGGCCAGCATCACGCTCAAAAAAGTGCTCAGCAGCAGCATCAGCAGGTAGAGGTTGATGATGCTGGACACAATCATCGCCCCCTCCATCTGGAACTGGGCCTGCTCTGTGACGTGCGGGATGTTGGCTATGGCCACCATGTCGCCGTCGATGTTGTAGAGCGGGGCGTAGATGGACTGGAACGAATTGCCCACTATTCTCACCGAGCACACATAGTTGAGGTAGTTCTCCTTGGCTATGGCGCGGTAGGCGGCGTGGTCCATCCTCAGGCCGAGTATCGAGTTGTTGAACAGCTCGGGGCGGGTGGTGCACAACAGCACGCCGTGGGTGTCGTAGATGTTGATGTCGTTGCCGGTGCTGCCGGAGATGGACTTCATCGCCTCCTGCAGCTGCGGGGTGTTGATGTCGGTGTAGCGCAGGGCGTACTGGCAATATTCGGAGAGGGTGCTCTGCACAATCTCCATGTTGCGCACCATGTTGCGCCCGTTGACGTTGCGGTTGCGCTGCACGGTGAACCAGATGGTGCCGGCCCCCACGCAGAGCAGCGAGAGCCCCACGGAAATCAGCATCACCCCGGTGATGCGCCGCTTGTAGGTGTTGCGGGGCAGGGTAAACAGCTTGCTCTTGCGCAGATGCGAGGTGCTGGGCACGATTACTGCCGCCATCAGGAAGAACAGGTAGCAGAAGAGTATCACGTGACTCAAAAAGCCCGGGATGGGGCGGCTGAGTATCACGAGGTCGTCGTCGCTGACCTTGTTTATGAACTGCAGCATTTTGCCGCTGTGCCCCAGATAATAGCCCTCGCGGTACGAGTTCATGTCTATCTCGGTGGGGAAGGTCTGATTGCCGGAGTAGGCCACCAGACGGCCGTAGCAATATTTGGCGTAGGAATAATAAGGGGGAATGTCGGGTCCCGGCGACTGGCGTGAGAGAATTTCCGACAGATTCGACCCCTTGCCCGAGCGGAAGCGCGATTCGATCTCTATGTAGAGGTTGGTCGCCTCCATCGTGTCATAATTCACATAAGTGAAGACGCCCAGATAGGAGGCGTGCCCGCTGAAGTTGTTCAGGAAAAAGAAGTGTGAGTTGGGCGAAAGGGGAACTCCGTATTTGCGCAGCTCCTCGCTGTAGAAGCCGATGCAGTTGAGCGCCGGTGTGTTGCGGTCCACAATCAGCTGAGTGGAGGGGTTGCAGGTGGTCACCGTTATGTTGTAGCGAGACGAGAAGCTCCGGAAGAGATAGCGCTCCAGAATCCTGTTGCGGATAATGTCGCTTGCGCCCCCCTGCCAGAAGGTGAGGATGGCTATGATCTGGTCGCCCGCTATGCCCGGCTCAATGGTGCGCAGCTGCACCTCCAGCGAGAGGTCGCGGTCTATCGAGAGGCGCTCTGTGAGCAGGCGGTTGCCGCTGATCTCCTTTTTGAGGCCTGCGGAATAGATGGTGACGGTGCAGTAGAGGGCCACCGCCACAAGGTAGCAGATGAAGTATTTCCAGTTGTAGATGTTGGTGACGCGCCGGCCCGCTATGGTGGTGACGCACAGCTGCAGGGCGTGCAGCAGCGCCACGAACAGCAGCGCGTAGGTCAGCAGAGTCACTATCGAGTACACGCTGATGGAATAGATCCGCTCCAGATTCAGGCTGATGTTGGAGTTGTAGATGAGCGAGCGCAGCGTGTAGTTGATGTAGAGGAACAGCAGCACCGTGACCGTGACGCTGGCGGCGGCGCACAGGCGGCGTCCGCGTTTGCCCAGCTTGCGGAAGCGCTGCAGCAGCGGCACCCTGACGATGAAAACCCCCATCGACAGCAGAAATATGTAGGTATTGGTGGCCAGCAGGCTGCTGAGCGAGTCCAGAAGATTGTTGCCCGCATAGGTCAGCGGAGAAAACAGGGTGCCGGAGGGGTCGCAGATGTGTCCCAAATGACGCGCCCACAATATCAGGGCGGTGATCAGAACTATATATAAGGCAAAAGAGCGGCGGTTGCGGCGCGCGAGGTGATAGAGAAATGCCGCCACAAGCAGCAGCACTATCACCGTCCAGTGCAGGGGGTAGTAGCCGTAGCTGTAGTGCGACCGCGAGTTCTCCACCACAGAGAAGAGGGGGGTGCCGTCGGAACTGCTCACCACGATGCCCATTGCCGAATTCAGCGGGGCGGTGGTGTATTTGCCCCCCAGATGCAGCTTTGGATTGGTCTCGTTGGCGTAGCTCATGCTCTCCAGCGGGTATTCGTTCTTGATGAGGATGGCCCCTATGAGGCAGTCACGACCGTCGCGCCACACCTTGACATAATACCAGGCGGAGCCCAGGTTTACATAGTCCCGGGTGCCGTCGATGTAGGCCAGGGGGGTGGAGAAGAGTTGCTCGGAGGCCGGCAGGTGGTGGAGCCTGTAATATGAGCGTGAGGGGCGGATTGCATCGTTGGCAATTGGAAATTCGTTGACCCATTCGCTCAGGGTGTCGCTGCGGTAGAGGTAAATCACCATGTCCTCCGGCAGGTCGCTGCGCTCCTTGAGGGTTGCGGTCCCCTCCAGAACGCCCCTGCAGTAGCGGTTGAGCACCAGCTCCCGCTTGTGCAGGTTGCGCTGCATCCGGCTGGCCTCGGACTGCATCTCGTGCGCCGGGTCCTCCTTGAAGAATGATGCTGTGAACAGAGCGGCGGAAATTGTCAGCAGCAGCGCTATGGCATATTTGTAGGCCTTTTTCATTCGTGGTGATAGGGCTCCCCTTTGATTATGGTGAATATGCGGTAGAGCTGCTCAAGAAACACGACCCTTATCAACTGGTGGGAAAAGGTCATCTTGGAGAGGGAGACCATCGAGTCGGCGCGGCTGTAGACGTCCGGGCTGAAGCCGTAGCTGCCCCCTATGACAAAGGCGATGTCGCGCGAGCTGTAGAGAAACTTCTTCTCCATCTCGCGCGCCCAGGCGGTTGAGGTGAACATTCCGCCCCGCTCGTCAAGCAGTATCAGCTCTTCTGCCGGGCTCACCGTTTTTAAAATCAGTTCGCCCTCCTTCTCCTTTATCTGGTCGCGGGAGAGCGATTTCGCATTTTTGAGTTCCGGAATCTCCACCAGAGAGAACCGGCAGTAGTGCGACAGGCGTCCGGCATACTCTTCCTGCCCCTGCTTCAGCCATTTGGCCTCGGTCTTGCCCACCAAAATAAGACGTATGTTCATCGTGTGGCTTGATTTTTGAAAAATTGACCCCTGTCAAAACTTAGATAAAGGTATGAAAAAATATCTCCTGATTTCAATTTTGCTTTGCGCATCGGTCTTCAAAATTGATGCCCGCCCCATAGACGACGGCGACGTTTTCGTCCCCATCGCAAAGTATATGGAGGCAGGGGACAGCGAGAAGCTCTCAGTCTGGTTTGCCGACAATCTTCAGGTTGATGTCCTGGGTACCATAAACAACTGCACCCGCAACCAGGCCAAGCTGATACTGCGCAACTTCTTTGCGAAGAACACTCCCAAGGACTTCAAGATAATGCACAAGAGCGGGAGGCCCCCCATGAACTATGCGGTGGCCAACCTGGACGCCGGCGGCTCCAGATACAGGGTGATAATATTCGTGAAGAGCGCCGAGGGGACGAACGAGATACTCCAGATAAAGATAGAGAAACGGTAAACGTTATTTGCAGACAGATTATAAAAGCAAAAGAGCCCGCCGAATGTCCGGCGGGCTCTTTTGCTTTTGACGGGCGGGGGATTATTTCACGCGCTCGCCGTAGGCGCGGTCCACGGTGTTCACGCGGATCTTGTCGCCCTGGTTGATGAACAGGGGCACCATAAGGGTTGCGCCGGTCTCCAGAGTGCACTCCTTGAGAGCGTTGGAAGAGGCGGTGTCGCCCTTCACGGCGGGCTCGGTGTAGGTCACTTCAAGCTCCACATAGGTGGGGAGCTCGCAAGTGAGGCAGCGCTCGTCTTCTCCTGCAAGGAAAATCATCTCCACTGTCTGGCCCTCCTTCATCAGGTCGGCGTTGTCTATCATTTCGCTTCCGAGGTGTACCTGCTCGAAAGTCTCGGAATGCATAAAGTTGTATCCGTCCTCATCTTTGTAGAGGTATTGGTAGGGGCGGTGCTCCACGGTGATGGTCTCGATTTTCTCACCTGCGTTGTAGGTTTTCTCCAGAATGCGGCCGTTCTCCAGATTGCGGAGTTTGGTCTTTACGAATGCGGGGCCTTTGCCCGGTTTAACGTGCTGGAACCACACGATAGAGCACGGCTTGCCGTTGAAATCTATGCACAGTCCATTTTTAAAATCAGCTGTAGTTGCCATAAATTAGAAGTTGTTTTGAAATAATTCGTCTCTTTTTTACGCGGCCTTTCCGGCCATTTTCATCTTTCTCATCATTTACATAGCTTTTGCTATGCGCCTTCTTCGAAAGCCGAAACTGTCTCGAAAATTCCGCATAATAAAATTCTGGAACCATTTCAAAACAGCTTCTACTGTAAAAATACAGTTTTATAAAGGTGCAAATTTAGCAAAAGTCAAATTATGAGCAAATTTACAGATTTTCCAGCGCGGCGGCAATCTCTTCCAGCTGCCAGCGCGGGGTGCTGGTGGCTCCGCAGATGCCCACGCTGCGGGCATCGATGAGCCACTGTGCCCTGACGGATGCGGGCCCCTCGACCCAATGCGAGAATCTGTTGTGGCTTCTGCAGAGCTCGAAGAGCACGTGGCCGTTGGAACTTTCCCGACCGCTGGCAAAGAGTATGACGTCGTGCGACGCGGCAAATTGGGAGAGATGCCGCAGGCGGTTCTGCACCTGGCGGCAGATGGTGTCGTGCACCGTTACATTGCCCCCCTTGCCGCGGATGGCCCGCTGCAACGCCTCGTACTCCCCCTTGTCGCGCGTGGTTTGGGAGAAGAGCTCTATGGGGCGGCCCGGGTCGATGCGGGAAATCTCGTCGGCGCTCTCAATCACTATGGCCTCGCCTCCCGTCTGGCCCACAAGGCCGTTGACTTCTGCGTGTCCTTTCTTGCCGAAGATGACCACCTGGCCGCCGCTTTCGCGCGCCGAGGCGTAGGCTGCGGCGATGTCTTTCTGCAGTTTCAGCACCACCGGACAGGTGCAGTCGATGAGCCGGATGCCCAGGCTGCGGGCCAGGGCGTAGGTCTGCGGAGGCTCCCCGTGGGCGCGGATGAGCACCGTGGAGCCCTGCGGCAGCT
Source organism: bacterium (assembly GCA_963637965.1). Lineage (GTDB taxonomy): Bacteria > Bacteroidota > Bacteroidia > Bacteroidales > UBA932 > Equibacterium. The sequence continues at coordinate 20,405 of CAVHPI010000001.1, read as the reverse complement.
TTTTCATCTGCTCCAGGTCTATCGTCTCGAGCCCTTTGGCGCCGAGGCGGGCGATTTCTGCGGTGTTGTGCACCATCGCCCCCAGCGAATACAGGCTCCCCTCCTGCGAGAGGAACTCCTCCGCCTTGCCCACTGCGCGCACCACGCCGTGGCAGAATCCGGAATCGGGGTCGATTTCGATGCTAAAGCGAGAAGCCATACTTGCTGTTGAGCAGATTCACAAGCCAGCGCATTTCGTCCTCCAGGGTCATTGTGGTGTTGTCCAGCACAATGGCATCGGGGGCTTTGCGTAAGGGGGACACCTCGCGGCTGGAGTCCCGCCTGTCGCGTTCGCGCAGATTTTGCAGCACGTCCATGAATTTGACGCCGGGGTCGGCGGTTTCCCTGTAGCGGCGCATCGCCCTCACCAGATCGTCGGCCTCCATAAATATCTTGAGCTGGGCATCGGGAAACACCGTGGTGCCGATGTCGCGCCCGTCCATTACTATGCCCCCGCGGCTGCCCGCCTTGTGCAGCAGGCTGTCCACAAAGTCGCGCACCGGCGCAATGGCCGACACGGGGCTGGCAAAGGCGCTGACCTCCAGCGAACGGATCTGCCCCTCCACATTTTCACCGCCGATGCAGGTCTCGGGGCGCTGGGTGATTTCCAGACCGCCGAGCGATGCGACGAGGGCCTCCCGGTCGATGTCGCCGCCGGATATTGCGCCGCAGCGCAGTGCGTGCAGCGTCACCGCACGGTAGAGCGCCCCGGAGTCGAGGTGTGTGTAGCCCAGCCGCGTGGCTATGAGGCGGGCAAAGGAGCTTTTGCCTGTGGCTGAATAGCCGTCAATGGCGATAATGATTTGTGGCTGTTGTTTCATCGCGTGCGTATTGATTTACAAAAATACTTAAAAATTGACTACATTTGCAAGAATGAACTTTGTGCGTTTTCCCGCCCCGCGTGGCAATGGGCGTAAGGCGGGGTTCTGCACTAATCCTGATTTCTGGCATGAAACTGCTGATTATAGACGACGAGCGGGCTATCCGCAACACTCTCAAGGAGATACTTGAATATGAGGGGCACACCGTGTCTCTGGCGGAAGACGGTCTGCAGGGCTACGAGGCTGCCATGACGGGCAATTTTGACGCCATATTCAGCGATATCAAGATGCCCGGGATGGACGGAGTCGAGCTGCTGGAGAAGCTTGTGGGCGAGGGGTGCGACGCCGCCATCATAATGATTTCCGGCCACGGAGACATCGATACCGCCGTGGACTGCATCAAGAAAGGGGCATACGACTTCATACAGAAGCCGCTTGATCTGAACCGCATTCTCATCACCCTCAAGAACGCCACCGAGAAGACTTCGCTGGTGAAGGAGACCCGCATTCTGCGCAAGAAGCGGGACAACCGCTACACTATCGTGGGCGAGTCGGAGGCCATAAAGCACGTGCGCGATGTCATCGCCCGCGTGGCTCCCACCGACGCCCGCGTGCTGGTGACCGGCGGCAACGGCACCGGCAAGGAGCTGGTGGCGCACAATCTGCATCAGCAGAGCAACCGCGCCGCAGCTCCGTTCATAGAGGTCAACTGCGCCGCGATTCCGGGGGAACTGATAGAGAGCGAGCTTTTCGGCCACGAGAAGGGCTCCTTCACCTCCGCCATCAAGCAGCACAAGGGCAAGTTTGAGCAGGCGGACGGCGGCACCCTCTTCCTGGACGAAATCGGCGACATGAGCCTCGCCGCGCAGGCCAAGGTGCTGCGGGTGCTGCAGGAGAAAAAGCTCAATCGCGTGGGCAGCGACAAGGACATCGAGGTCAACGTGCGGGTGATTGCCGCCACTAACAAGAACCTTTTGGACGAGATAGCCAAGGGCAATTTCCGCGAGGACCTCTACCATCGCCTGAGCGTGATTCTCATCCACGTCCCCAGCCTTGCGGAGCGCAGGGAGGACATCCCCCTGCTGGTGGATTATTTCATAGAGCAGATATGCGCCGAGACGGGCATGCAGCGCCTCAAAGTTGAGCCGGATGCCTACAGTGAACTGCAGAAGAAGCCCTGGACCGGCAATATCCGCGAGTTGCGCAATGTGGTGGAGCGCCTGCTGATACTCTGCAGCGGCACCATAACCAAAGACGATATAGTAATGTATGCCAATCCGGCATTTTAAAGAGATATGAACAACAATCTTGTAGCAATAGTGGGAAGACCCAATGTCGGCAAATCGACCCTCTTCAACCGTCTGGTGGGGATGCGTCAGGCCATTGTCGACAACGTCTCCGGCGTGACACGCGACCGCCATTACGGCAAGTGCGAATGGTGCGGTCACGAATTCTCCGTGGTCGACACCGGAGGTTTCACGATAAACAGCGATGACGTGTTCGAGAGCGCCATCCGCAGCCAGGTGATGATAGCCATAGAGGAGAGCGACCTGGTGATATTCATGACTGAGGTGGGCACCGGCATCACCGATTTCGATGCCGAGATCGCCGACATACTGCGCCGCAGCAAAAAACCGGTGCTGCTTGCGGTGAACAAGGTGGACAGCGCCGAGAAGATGTACGGAGTGTACGAGTTTAATTCGCTGGGGCTGGGGGAGCCTTTCTCCCTTTCGTCGGCCACCGGCAGCGGCACGGGCGAGCTGCTCGACGCCGTGCTTGAAAAACTCCCCGCCGACAGCCGCATAGTGGAGGAGGCGGAGGAAAAGCGCCTGCCCCACATCACCATTGTGGGCAAGCCCAACGTGGGCAAATCGTCGCTCACCAACGCCCTGCTGGGGGAGGACCGCAACATCGTGACCCCCGTGGCGGGCACCACCCGCGACGCCATCTCCACCCATTACAACAAGTTCGGGCACGAATTCATACTGGTGGACACGGCCGGCCTGCGCAAGAAGAAGAAGGTGACCGAGGATCTGGAGTTCTACTCGGTGATGCGCGCCATCCGCGCCATAGAGAATTCCGACGTCTGCATACTAATGATAGACGCCCAGCAGGGCATCGAGGCCCAGGATCTGGCGGTGTTCAACATAATCAACCGCAACCGCAAGGGGTGCGTGCTGGTGGTGAACAAGTGGGACGCGATAGAGAAGGACAACAACACGATGAAGGAGTACCGCGAGGCGCTCAGCAGCCGGCTCCAGCCCTTCAACGACATCCCCATAATCTTTACATCCGTGCTCAAGAAGCAGCGCATTCTGGATGTGCTGGACGCGACCGCCGAGGTCTATGAGAACTACTCCCGCAAGATTCCTACCTCGCGCCTCAACGAGGCGATGCTGCCCGAGATAGAAAATTATCCCCCGCCCGCATGGAAGGGGAAGTACATTAAGATAAAGTATGTGACCCAGCTGCCCACGGCGTTCCCTTCGTTTGCATTTTTCTGCAATCTGCCGCAGTATGTCAAGGACCCGTACAGGCGTTTTCTGGAGAACAAGATCCGCGAGCATTTCGACTTCAAGGGGTGCCCGCTGCAGATTTTCATAAGGCAGAAATAGAAGAATACAGATGAGCGAAGAAACAGAGCAGAAGAATTACGAATACGGCGACGGCAGCATCATCCATCTGGAAGATGTGCAGCACATCCGCCAGAGGCTGTCGATGTACATCGGTCGCCGTGGCGACGGCAGCGACGCCTCCGACGGTATCTATGTCCTCACCAAAGAGGTTATAGACAACTCGGTGGACGAATTCCGCAGCGGCAGCGGCCGCAGGATAGACATTTTGCTGGAGGGCAAGACGGTCTCGGTGCGCGACGGCGGCCGAGGGATCCCCTTCAAGGATATGATAATGGCGGTGAGCCGGCTCAACAGCGGCGGCAAGTACAACAACAAGAGCTACAAGCAGAGCGTCGGCCTCAACGGCGTCGGCCTCAAGGCCGTGAATGCCCTCTCGTCTTATTTCAAGGTGCAGTCGTGGCGCGACGGGCGCACCAAATGGGCCGTGTTTGCGCAGGGCAAGCTGCAGGAAGAAGGGGAGATGGAGAGCACGGAACGCGGCGGCACCCAGATAACCTTCATCCCCGACGAGGAAATTTTCCCCGGCTATGAATTCAACGAGGAGTTCATAGTGGAGATGGTGAAGAATTACGCCTACCTCAACGTGGGGCTCACACTGAGCTACAACAGGACCCTCTACAAATCCACCGAGGGGTTGCTGGACCTTCTGAACGACAATATGGACGAGGAGCCGCTCTATCCCCCCATACACCTGACCGGCACCGACATAGAAGTGGTGCTGACCCACGGCAATCGCTACGGCGAGAACATCGCCTCGTTTGTCAACGGTCAGAACACGGTGATGGGCGGAACCCACGTGGCGGCATTGCGCGAGGCCATCGGCAAGACCCTCAAGGATTTCTACAAGAAGGACTTCACCCCCGCCGATGCGCGGCAGTCGATTGTGGCCGCCATCGCCATCAGCATGGACGAGCCTGAGTTCGAGGCGCAGACCAAGGTGCAGCTGGGCAGCAAGACCATCAACAAGGAGGGACTCTCGATGCAGAAGTTCGTGGGCGACTTCATCAGCCGCGAATTGGACAACTACCTGCATCAGCACAAGGATGTGGCCGACATCATGCTGGCCAAGATTCTCGCCAGCGAGAAGGACCGCAAGGCCATCCAGGGACTGCGCAAGGAGACCAAGGAGCGCCTCAAGAAGGCTTCGCTCAACAACAAGAAGCTCTCCGACTGCCGCATCCACTACAACGACAAGAACGCGATGCGCGATGCCACCATGATATTCCTCACCGAGGGCGACAGCGCCAGCGGCTCCATCAAGAAGATCCGCGACGCCAACACCCAGGCGGTGTTCAGCCTCAAGGGCAAGCCGCTCAACAGCCACAAGGCCACCAAGACCGACGTGTACGAAAACGAGGAACTCTCGCTGCTGCAGGCGGCCCTCAATATAGACGAGGATTTGGACAACCTGCGCTACAACTATGTGGTGATAGCCACCGATGCCGATGTGGACGGCATGCACATCCGCCTGCTGCTGCTCACCTTCTTCTTGAAGTTCTACCCCGACCTGATACGCCAGGGGCATCTCTACATACTGCAGACTCCGCTCTTCAGGGTGTCGGACAAGAGCCGCAACGTGTATTGCTACTCTACCGCCGAGAAGGAGTCCGCCACAAGCTCTATGAAGAACTCCACGGTGACCCGTTTCAAAGGTCTCGGCGAGATTTCTCCCGACGAGTTCAAGGGATTCATAGGCAAGGACATCCGCCTGGAAAAGGTGCATCTGGCCGCCGATGATCCCGTGGCCGATCTTCTGGAATTCTATATGGGCGAGAACGACAACATCCGCCTGGACTTTATCCGCGACAACCTGCGCAGCGACATAGACAACGTAGAGGAGGCACAATAGATGAGAGAGAAAACTGCAGATTTCATTTTGCGCAAGGTGATGCGCTGGCATCCGGACGACAACTTCCCCAAAGACGGCAAGGCGCTGATACTGGGGGTGCCCCACACCTCCATCTGGGATTTTGTCATCGCCTATCTGTATGCAATCAGCAAAGGGGCCAAAATCCACATCCTGGTTAAAGAGCAGTATTTTATATGGCCATTTGCCCGGATGATGCGCCGCTGGGGGGCGATTCCCCTCAAGCCCCAGAAGGGGTGCGGCAAGGGGATGGCGATGCAGATGGTGGAGGCGTTCAACACCCACGACCGGATACTGTTCGGAATGGCGCCGGAGGGGACCCGCAAGCCGGTGAAAAAGTGGAAGACCGGCTTCCACACCATCGCCCGCATGGCCGGTGTGCCGGTCTATGCCGGGTATATCGACTATGCCGGCAAGAGGGTCAGCTACGGCGAGATATTCCCCCTTACCGACGATGTGCAGGCCGATATGATCCGCCTGCAGCAGTTCTACAAGGACCTCGGGGTGCGGGCCAGACATCCGGAAGGCTTCGTGTTCGACGATGCCGTGAAATAGAAGCCTTGCGATATGGGAAAGCTTTACGACAGACTCGCGGCGGACTACCGCATCAGGGAAGGGCTCAAATCCTGCATGAACTGCGGGGTTTGCACTGCCATCTGCCCCGCCGCGGAGTTTTACAATTACAATCCCAAGACCATAGTGAACATAGTGCAGAGCCGCGATGACGACCGCATCGGGGAGCTGCTGAAAGGCGACACCATCTGGTATTGCGGCGAGTGCATGAGCTGCATGACCCGCTGCCCGCGCGGGAATGTGCCGGGCATGGTGGTGATGGCGCTGCGCAACCTCAGCATAGAGACGGGACTGTTTGTGGAGAGCGAGAAGGGGCGGCAGCAGCTGGTGCTGCAGCGGGCCCTGTGCGGCAATGTGCTCAACTACGGCTACTGCATCTACCCCAGGACCTTCCTGCCCGCCGACCATCCCGAGGCGGGGCCGATAGGGGAGTGGATAAGCGACAATCTGGATGAGGTGCACCGCCGCGTGGGGAGCAATCTCGACGGGGAGGGGCCGGGAGTGTTGCGCAAAATCCCGCAGAGCGCCCTGGACGAGCTCAAGGCGATATTCGACGTCACCGGAGCATCATCCAGAATGGACGCCGTGGAGGAGGCCTCCAGAAAGAAGGCCGGGGAGATGGGACTTGATATGGACGAATACTGCCGCCGGACATTTACCGAGTGCAGCGACAAACATTTTAACAGTTAGCGATGATTTATCAGGGAAAACAGAAAATATGGTCCGAGTATCAGAAGGAGATGCCGGACGACCGCTGGTTCTTCGTGCGCAGCTGCATACGGCAGAACTTCTTTCCCGGCGCAGAGAGGGTCTATCTGGACATAATGCGCAATGATCTGGGCAAGGATTTCTGCGAGAACCCCTACCACACCACCTGCGGCGGCATCGCCTACCACAACGAGTGCATCCCGCAGGAGACCCAGATGACCATCATCGCCCGCCAGTTCTCGCTGATGAAGGAGGCGGGCTACAAGAACTACACCTGCTCCTGCATCACATCATTCGGCCTCTACATGGAGGCGCTGGAGACCTGGCACGAATTCCCCGAGCTGGAGGCCCGGGTGCGCGAGAATCTCTGGAAGGCCTGCCGCCGCGAGTTTGACAAGCCCGAATTTCTGGTGCATTCCAGCGATCTGGTGTACAAGTTCCGCAACGAGATAGCGGAGAAGGCCCGCTACCGTCTGGTGAACCCCAAGACGGGGGAGCCGCTGCGGGTGGTGGAGCATATCGGCTGCCACTACGCCAAAATGTTCCCCTCCAAAGGGGTCGGCGGCGCCGAATACCCCTACGTACTTGCCGGAATGGTGGAGAGCTGGGGCGGCAGCCTGATAGACTACCCCGAGCGGCGCCACTGCTGCGGCTACGGATTCCGCCAGTATCACGTCAGGGCCAACAGAGGCTACTGCCTCTCCAACACCCACAAGAAATTCGAGTCGATGGAGCCCTACCGGCCCGATATGATAATCACAAACTGCCCCGGATGCGCCTATTTCATGGACCGCTGGCAGTATGTGATAGCCGAGACCACCGGCAAGACCTACGCGCAGAACGGCTACGGCATCCCCGTGCTCACCTATGAAGAGGTGGCGGCGCTGGTGCTGGGCTACAAGCCCTGGGACATCGGGCTTCAGATGCATCAGGTGGCTGTAGAGCCCCTGCTGGACAAGATGGGCATCCCCTACGACCCCGAGAAGAAATACGACGGAACCGGCGGCCTCAAGCTTTCCAGGCCCGAGTGCCCCGCCAATATAAAGTGCTTTTAAGAGCCTATGAGCAAGAATGTCATAATAATCGGCGGCGGGCCCGCCGGCATCGAGGCGGCGCGCTGCATAGCCCGCTTCGGGCACACCCCCATATTGATAGAGAAGGAGGCATATCTGGGGGGCCATCTGGCCCGCTGGGACCGCCTTTTCCCCGAAGGATGCGACGCGCAGCAGCTGCTGCAGGGGATGTTGGACGATATGCAGGGCATCAAATATTTCACCGATGCCGAGGTGCAGGGAATCAACAACATAGGTGGCGACTACCAGGTGTTTCTCTCCAACGGCATCTCTGTTACGGCGCAGGCGCTGCTGCTGACCACCGGCTTCAAACTGTTCGACGCCTCCAGAAAGCAGGAATACGGCTATGGAATCTACGACCGCGTGATGACTAATGCCGAGCTGGAGGACTATTTCCGCACCCGCAGCGACGGGCGCATCTGTGACCCCGGGGCGGTGGGCTTTGTCCACTGCGTTGGGAGCCGCGACGAGAAGGTCTGCAACCGCCAGTGCTCCAAGGTGTGCTGCGCCACCGCCGTAAAGCAGGCCGCCGAGCTCAAACAGCAGTTCCCCGACGCCACCATATATTGCTTTTACATGGATCTGAGGATGTTCGGCCGGGGGTACGAAGATATGTACTACAACGCCCAGCTGGCCGGGGTTCGATTTGTGAGGGGCCGAGTGTCGGAGGTCAGCGAGATGCAGGACGGCCGGCTGCTGGTCAAGGCGGAGGACACTCTGCTGAGCAAGCCGCTGCGCGTGACCCTGGATCTGCTGGTGCTCATGAGCGGCATCGTGGCTCCCGAGCAGAACCGCGAGATTGCCCGCAGCCTCAAGCTGCAGATAGGCGGCGACGGATTTTTCCTCCCCGCCGACGCAATGGCCGACCCTTGCGCCTCGGCCCGCAGGGGGCTCTTTTTTGCCGGCACCTGCACCGGGCCCAAGACGGTGCCGGAGACATTGACAGAAGCCCGCAGCGCCGCGCTGCGCATTAACGAATACTTATCAGACGACAACGGTGAAAGATTTCGGCTACGCTCTCTCAAAGAGCTCCGCGATAATATTAAACGATAGCGGAGACGACAAGTTCAAGGAGCTTGTGGCGCTGGAGCCCGACGTGATGCGTTGCATCAGTTGCGGCAGCTGCGCCGCCAGTTGCACTGCGGCCGTCTTCACCCCGGTGAGTCTCAGGCGGGTGATGCTCTCGCTGCAGAGAGGGGCCCGCAAGGAGGCGCTGCAGCAGATAAAAGGGTGCATGTTGTGCGGCAAGTGCACTCTGGTGTGTCCGCGCGGCCTCAACACCCGCCGCATAATTCTGAGCGTGCTCAGGCTGTATAAGGAGGAGTAGCCGTGGAAGAGCGTATTTTGCAGAGTTTCGACCCCTTTGTGCTCCCCTTTATGGCGGGGATGGTGTTTGTGCTGTGCTGGTGCCTGGGCTCCATAGTCAAGGTTCTCTCCCAGCTGAGCCGCGCCGACCGCTACAAATTTTACGTTTCGCTGGTGACTCCCGCCACATTCTGGAAGAACTGCCGGGACATCGTATGCGACTGCCTGCTGCACGTGCGCCTGTGGAAGCGCAACCGCCTGCTGGGTTATATGCACAGCAGCATCGCCTTCGGCTGGTTCATGATGATAGTCATAGGTCACATAGAGACCTTCCTCTTCGTCCCCGACAAGGTGCACCTGTTCTACTACCCGATTTTCTTCCGCTACTTCATGCAGGTCAAGGATGTGCAGCTGCGCGGCTCGCTCCTCTTCTTTCTGATGGACCTCTGTCTGCTCATAGTGCTCAGCGGCATCGCTCTGGCAATGTTCAAGCGGTTCCGCTCCCGCGCGATGGGGATGCGGCGCACTACCCGCCTGACCCTCACCGACCACATCGGCCTCTATGCCCTCTGGTCCATATTCCCCCTGCGCTGGATTGCGGAGGGCTTCACCGCCGGGGTCGCGGGCGGCAGCTTCATGACCGTGCCCATCAATCTGCTGCTCAAGAATTTTATGAGCAATCCGGAGAACTTTACCGTGGCCTGGTGGGCCTACTCGGTGGCGCTGGGCACCTTTATGTTTGTGCTCCCCTTTTCCCGATATATGCACATTCCCTCCGAGATCATGCTGATTCCGATGCGCAACGCGGGACTCAAGGTGGTGCACGAGCGGCGTGGATTCGCCCTGGCGCAGCTCTATTCCTGCCCCAGCTGCGGCGTGTGCATCGACGCCTGCCCGATGGGGGCGGCCAAGAAGAACAATAAGCTGGCCACCGTATATCTCAACCGCCAGATAAAGCGGCGCAACGACGAAAAGGTGACCCAGATCACCGACGCCTGTCTTATGTGCGGCAAGTGCGAGGCGTTGTGCCAGATAAAAATTTCCGCCACCGCGCTGCGCCAGACCATACGCAACCGGCGGCAGTATGGCATCCGTCAGGATTATGGCTATCTGGCGGCGGTGCCTGCCGCGACAGCCGCAACCGGCGCGGATTCTGCCTCCGCTGCCCTCAGGCCCGTTGAGGTTGCTGCCCCCAGTGGCGCAGAGAAGGTGCTCTACTATGCCGGCTGCATGACCGCCCTGACACCTGTCATTTCCCGTGCGGTGCAGAGTCTGCTTGACAAGTGCGCTTCTGACTGGTCCCTGATGGACAGGGACGGGACAATCTGCTGCGGACGGCCGCTGATGCTCGCCGGCAAAAAGGAGGAGGCCGCCGCGCTGGTGGAGAAGAACACCGCCATAATCAAGGCTTCCGGGGCCGGCATCCTGCTGGTTTCGTGCCCCATATGCTATCGCGTCTTCAAAGAGGAATACAAGCTGGACGGCATAAGGGTCGTCCACTACACCGAATACTTCAACGAGGCCATCAAGGCGGGACGCCTCTGTCCCGAGAAGAGTGCCGGACGGGCGGTTTACCACGACCCGTGTGAACTGGGTCGCGGCTGCGGCATCTACTCCGCTCCGCGCGAGGCCCTCTCGGCCGCAGTGCAACTGGTGCCGGCGGAGAAGGAGCGCAAGGAGAGCGTCTGCTGCGGCGGCTCGCTGGGCAGCCTCTCCCTCGGCTGGGAAGATCGCGCCCCCATCACCGCCGGAGCGCTCAAGAACCTGATGCATTCCCATCCCGAAGAAATCGTGACCGCCTGCCCGCTCTGCCTCAAGACCTTCTCCAAGTCGGCCGCCGTGCCGGTGAAGGATTTTGCCGAAATACTTGACGAACACACCGAACCGAAAAATTAGAACTGATATGTCTGCATACAAACTTATGACGGTCCTTACGGGCCGCGTCTTTGAAGACAAGGGATGGACACTCTCCGACAGCGAGGCTCCGGCTCCCTCCCTGGTGCGCACTCTCTATGACAAGCGTCAGATTGACTTCGGCCCTAAGGAAGCCGGAATCTACCGCTTTGCCGACTGGCTGCCGGTGCAGCGGACCCTCAAAGGGAGCAGCGCCACGGTGACCTACCGCAGCCGTCGCCTGGCCGATGCCCTGGGGCTTGAGAACCTCTATGTGGCCTTTTCCGGCTGGTGGCCCGAGAAGGGGGCTCTGATGGAGACCTGCACCTTCAAGGAGACCGAGGCCTACAGCGTCTGCGGCCGCCTCGGCGCCGATTTCGACAAGATTCTGGTGGTCTCCTCCGCCGGCAACACCGCCCGCGCCTTTGCCCGCGTGTGCTCTATGAACAACATTCCGCTGGTGCTCACGGTGCCCTACGACTGCCGCGGCGCCCTCTGGTTCAAGGAGCCGGTGAACCCCTGCGTGAAGCTCATCTGCACCCCCGAGGGGAGCGACTACTTCGATGCCATCGCGCTGGGCGACAAAATCGCCTCATCGCCCCGCTTCCTCGCCGAGGGCGGTGCCAAGAATGTGGCCCGCCGCGACGGAATGTCCACCACGGTGCTCTCCGCCGCCGAGGTCATCGGCCGCATCCCCGACTGCTATTTCCAGGCAATCGGCAGCGGCACCGGCACCATCGCCGCCTGGGAGGCCAATCTGCGCCTGATTGGCGACGGCCGCTTCGGCAGCCACAAGATGCGGCTCTATCCCTCGCAGAACATCCCCTTCACCCCTATGCACGATGCCTGGAAGGCTGGCAGCCGCGCCCTGCTCCCTATGGACGACGACGAGGCGCGCGTCAAGGCGCTGCAGATAACGGCCAAGGTGCTGAGCAACCGCAAGCCGCCATATTCTATCGCGGGCGGCCTGTTCGATGCCTTGAGCGATGCCGGCGGCGACATAGAGCTTGCCGACAACAGCGACATCGAGCGCTGTCGGGCCCTCTTTGCCGACTGCGAGGGGGTCGACATTTCCGCCGAGGCTGCAGTGGCGCTGCAGGGGCTTATGAATGCCGTGAGCGCCGGCAAAGTCTCCCGCAAGGAGAACGTGATGCTGAACGTCACCGGCGGCGGCAGCGAACTCTGCCGCAGCAAGGGTGAAATTTTCACCCTTGAGCCCGCCGCAATTATGACAGCAGATGAAAATGATGTAATTTCGCGCGTTGAATCGATGTTCGAATAGAAGTTACAGGTGAGACGCCCTATCGGGGAGACTCCTCCGGGAGGCTCTCAGGAAAGTCCGGGCAGCACAGGGCAGTGCGCTGTGGAAATCACAGAAGGGCGTAAGTTTTTGTTTGGCGTAACAGAAAACGACCGGCGCCGCAAGGCCGCCAAGGGTGAAAACGCGGGGTAAGAGCCCACGGGCGTGTGTGGCGACACACGCGCAGTACGCGACCGCACGCTGCAAGACCAAATATACCGGCACATAAGGGCTGCCCGCTCTTTGCCGGGGGGTAGGTTGCAACAGATAAATGATAGGGGGGAGGCCCCTCGGGGCTTCTCACGGAACTCGGCTTATAGTCTCACCTTTTTTATATGGGCGCTGCAAGAGATTGCGGCGCCTTTTATTTAACCCTGAATATATAGGTGATAGTCCCCTCCTGCGCCTCGGGAGCCGACTGGCTCACATTGAACTGGGCGCCCAGAGCTGCCTTGCGCGCGCTCTCGCGCAGACTCTTGTCGGAAATGGTGGTGCCGGGGGCTCCGGGCACCGCAGAAATCACCTTGCCGCTGCGGTTCACCACAATCTTGACCACCACCTTGCCGCCGTCGCCGGCGTCAAAGCGGGGCAGGGGCAGGAAGCCCACCACGGTGCGCCCCTCCAGCTTGGCCGAGGGCTCACCCTCGGTGCTGCCGTGCTTGGTGTTGCCCGCCGGATGTCCGGCAGTGAGCGCTTCGCTCACCTTTTCCGCCACCTGCTGTGCGGTGGTGTCCTTGTCGCTGTTATGGGCAGATGAGAAGAGGGCCCGCTTGTTTATCTCCTTGGGGCGGGGCGGTTCGGGAACCTCCACATCGCCCTTGTCGCCCACGGTGCTCTCGCTGCTCTCGTTGGCGCGCTTTGCCACAGTCTGCGCCTCGGACTTCTGCACCAGTTTTATCGGCTGCTTGGGCTTGGGCTGCTCCGTGCGGGGCTCCTTGCCCGCCGCCACCTCTATCTTCTCCGGTTCGGGAGGGGGGAGAGGGTCCGGCTCCATATCTATCAGAATCTCCGATGTGGCGTGGGTGTCGGTAATGCTGATTGTGGCGTAGGAGCAGTACACGGACACGAGCAGGGCAAAGCCTATCGCGGACATAGTCCCGATAAATTTTGACCTGGATTCATATCCGTATTCGCTCATAAGTTATTATGCTATTCTGGTGAGGTCGCCATAATCACCTTGTAGTGATTGTGCTTGGCGATGTTCATTATCGCAACCACCTCCTTGATGGGGACGGTTTCGTCGGCGTAGATGCTGAAAGTGGGGTCGTCCTCGCTTTGCAGCAGCTCCTGCAGCTCGCCCTCTATCGCATCGAAGGTGACGGGGTTCGTGTCGCCGTTGATGTGGTAGGTGACGCGGTTCTGCTGAGGGTAGTGCTTGATGGATACGGTGGCCATAGGCTTGGCCGAGACCTGCCCGGTGCTCTTGGGAAGCAGCAGCTTGAGAGCGTTGGGGTTGATCAGGGTCGAGGTCACCAGAAAGAAGATCAGCAGCAGGAACACGAGGTCCGACATAGAGGACATCGAGAAGCTGGAGTCTACCTTGCAAGATCTTTTGAGTGCCATTGCCTGCCGGTATTATTCGATGTCGAGGTCTATGGCGTCCGCTGTGGAGACGGTGTTCTTGCGGGACCCCGCCTCAAGGGCGTCCATGAACTCGATGGTGCTGTTCTCCATCTTGTACACCACGTCAGAAATTCTGCTGGTGAGGTAGTTGTAGCCGAAGTAGGCGATGATGCCCACGATAAGGCCGCCCACGGTGGTGATCATCGCGGTGTAGATACCGCCCGAGAGGAGGGTGATGTCGATGTTGTTGCCCGCCTCGGCCATGTTGAAGAAGGCCTGCACCATACCCACGACGGTGCCCAGGAAGCCGACCATCGGGGCGCCGCCGGCGATGGAGGCGAGTATCGGGAGCCCCTTCTCGAGGCGTGCGACCTCCAGGTTGCCCACATTCTCCACGGCTGTCTGGATGTCGCGCAGAGGGCGGCCCATGCGGTCGATGCCCTTCTCAAGCATTCTGGCCACGGGGGTGTCGCTCTTCTTGCAGAGCGCCAGGGCGGATTTCTTCTTGCCGTCCTGCAGGTAGTCGGTGATGTCCTTTGTAAAGTTCTTGTCCACCTTTGCGGCGTGTGCGATGGCGTAGAGCCTCTCGGCAAAGATGTAGACTGCAATCACGCTGAGGGCTGCGAGCACGATCATCAGCCAGCCGCCCTTCGCGGCCATTCCCAGAAGAGAGAATGAGTGCTGCTCTGCGACTTCGGCAACGGTCGCCGTCATTTCGTCGGCAGAGGCTTGGAGTAGTGTTGTCAATAACATTGTTTTGATATTTGTTTAATTAATTTCCGTATTGATGGGGTAGGGGTAGGTGATGCCGCACAGCATCAGCGGCTCGCCCGGCACCGACTGCCCGGCCCTGGAGCGGTCCCTGGCCTGCAGAAGGGCGTCCATGTCTTCTGCAAATATTCTGCCGCGCCCCACGTCTATCAGAGTCCCCACTATGGCGCGCACCATATTGCGCAGAAAGCGGTCTGCGGTGATGGTGAACTCCAGATGCCCCGGGCTCACAACCCTCCAGAGGGCCTGCGAGACGGTGCATATCGAGGTCTTGTTGTCGGCCCCGGTCTTCTCAAAGCTGGAGAAGTCGTGCCGCCCCGTCAGAAACGCCGCCGCGCGGTTCATCTCCTCCACGTCCAGCGGGAACTTGCAGTAGTGCGAGTGCCAGGCGAAGGGGTCCTTCACGGTGTGTACCGCATAGCGGTAAGTCCGGCTGGTGGCGTCGAAGCGGGCGTGCGCGCCGTCGCCGACCCTGGAGATGAAATTTACCGCTATGTCAGGGGGTAAGATGGCATTTATTTTGTACAAAAGTGGGCCGTGTTCTTTGATTTGGCAGGGATAGTCAAAGTGGGCGACATAGTCCGCCGCACTCACTCCCGCATCGGTGCGCCCCGCTCCGGTGACCTCTATCCGGGACCCCAGAGCCTTTCCCAAGGCGTCTTCCAATACTTCCTGGACACTGGTGGCGTTGGGTTGCCTTTGCCAGCCGCTGTACCGCGCTCCGTTGTATGACACCGAAACAAAGAATCGCATGGGAAAATATTGTTATATTTGTCAGATATATAAGGAGCAAAATTACAAAACATTTTGATATGGAGAGTGAAAACATTAAAGAACTGAACGACCGCATACAGCGCGAGAGCTCGTTTGTGGACATCGTGCAGATGGAGATGGGCAAGGTCATAGTGGGTCAGAAGCCCCTGATAGAGAACCTGCTCATCGGCCTGCTGGCCAACGGCCATATTCTGCTGGAAGGCATGCCCGGTCTGGCCAAGACCCTTGCCATCAATACTTTGGCCTCTACGATGAATGCCAAGTTCAGCCGTATCCAGTTTACTCCGGATCTGCTGCCTGCCGATGTCACCGGCACCCTCATCTACAGCCAGAAAAGCGAGCAGTTCCAGATAAAGAAGGGCCCCATCTTCGCCAACTTCGTGCTGGCCGACGAAATCAACCGATCTCCGGCAAAAGTGCAGTCGGCGCTGCTGGAGGCGATGCAGGAGCGTCAGGTCACTATCGGCGACGAGAGTTTCCGCCTGCCGGAGCCGTTTCTGGTGATGGCCACCCAGAACCCTATCGAGCAGGAGGGCACCTACCCGCTGCCCGAGGCGCAGGTTGACCGCTTCATGCTCAAGGTGGTGGTCAAATATCCCAAGAAAGAGGAGGAGAAGCAGATAATCCGGATGAACAACACCGGCGAGGGGATGCCCAAGCCGAGTCAGGTGATAAAGACCGACGACATAATCCGCGCCAGAAGCGTGGTTCGCGACGTCTATATGGACGAGAAAATCGAGAAGTACATAGTGGACATCGTGTTCGCGACCCGCAACCCCGAGGAGTACGGCCTCTCCAAGTTCAAGAACATGATTGCGTTCGGCGGAAGCCCGCGCGCCAGCATCTCCCTCTCGATGGCGGCCAAGGCATACGCCTTTATCCGCCGCCGCGGGTATGTGATTCCGGAGGATGTCCGCGCGGTGTGCTATGAAGTGCTGCGCCACCGTATCGGTCTGACATACGAGGCCGAGGCTGACAACATCACTTCAGAGAACATAATCAGCGACATACTCGACACAATCGAAGTGCCGTAGCGGCAGGGGAGGCGTCTTCAGATGGAAAGTAACGATCTTCTGGCAAAAGTGCGCAAAATCGAGATCCGCACCCGCTCGCTCTCGCACCAGATGTTTGCAGGTGAATACCACAGCGCCTTCAAGGGGCGTGGCATGACCTTCAGCGAGGTGCGCGAATATCAGTGGGGCGACGATGTGCGCAACATGGACTGGAATGTGACGGCCCGCCTCCGCAGCCCCTACGTGAAGGTGTTCGAGGAGGAGCGCGAGCTCACGGTGATGCTGCTCATCGATGTCAGCGGCTCGCGCGAGTTCGGCTGCAGCGTCCGCACCAAGAAGGAGCTCGCCACCGAAATCGCCGCGGTGCTCTCTTTTTCCGCCTCCATCAACAACGACAAGGTGGGCGCCCTCTTTTTCAGCGACAGGGTGGAGAAGTTCATCCCTCCCAAGAAGGGGCGCACTCACCTGCTGCGCATAATCCGCGAGCTGGTGGAGTTCACTCCCGAGAGCCGCTCGACCGACATCAGCGCTGCGCTGCGCTACCTTACCAACGCTCTCAAGAAGCGCTGCACCGCTTTTCTGCTCTCCGACATGATGGACACCGACCCCAGCGGACATCCGCTCTACGAGGAGGCGCTCAAGATTGCGGCGGGCAGGCACGACCTCTCGGTGATAAACATCTATGACAGGCGGGAGAAGGAGCTGCCCGACGTGGGGCTCGTGCGTGTGTGCGATGCCGAGACGGGGGCTTCTGCCTGGGTGGACACCTCTTCCAAGGCGATGCGCAAGGCATACAAGATGCGGGCCGAGGCTTTTGACGCGGAGTGCGGCAAGCTGATGAACAAATACAGAATAGACAATGTGAGCATAGCCACGGACCAGGATTATGTCCGCGGTCTGACTGCTTTCTTTAAAAACAGGGGGTTGAAATGAGAAGACTGCTGATGTCGCTCTTTTTTGCCGCCGTTTCGGCCGCCTGCCTTGCCCAGAGCGGCGAGACGGTTTCGCGTCTGACGCGCGACACCATACTCATCGGCGACCGGACCGAGTGGATAATCCCGCTCGAGGTGGCTCCGGGAGAGAAATATTTTCTGGAGGACATCTCCGATCCCCCCGCACCCGGGGTGGAAATCATCAAGCCTCTGGAGATGGACACGGTGCGACAGAGCCGCTCAAAAATCGAAATCGAGGGCAAGGTGGTCCTCACCAGCTTTGACAGCGGCAGCTATTACCTGCCCAACCTCATAGCGATGGTAGAGCATGGCTCCGGCGCGATAGACACTCTGTTTGTGCAGGGACCCGCGCTGGAGGTCACCACAATACCGGTAGACACCGCCACCTATGTCGTCAAGCCTCTCAAGGGGCAGATAAAATATCCCCTGACATTCGGCGAAGTGTTCCCGTGGGTGCTGCTGGCGCTGGTTGCGGCCTCTGCGGCGTATGCCGTGGTGCGCTTTGTAAAGATGCGCCGCGCAAACCGCACCTTCCTGGGCAAGCCCATAGTCAAGGATCCGCCCCACATAGTGGCGCTGCGCTCGCTTGAGAAAATCCGCAAGCAGAAGCTGTGGCAGAACGGCCGGCAGAAGCAGTTCTACACCGAGGTGACCGACGCCCTGCGCATCTACATTGCAGACCGGTTCGGCATCGCGACCCTGGAGCGCCCCTCCAAGGAGATGCTCGCCGACCTTAAAAAGCAGAATCTCGACGAGAGCCTCTATGGCAGTATGTCGGAGCTCTTTGAGCGCGCCGACCTTGTGAAGTTTGCCAAATACGAGGCTTCTGAGGCGGAAAACGAAGAGGTGGTGCCCGGCGCCGTGCGCTTTGTGAACGCCACTTATGTGACACAGATAGATCAGGAGGAAAAGAAGTAGTCTATGTTTTTCGAATATCCCAAACTGCTCTATCTCGAGCTGCTGCTCATCCCCCTTGTGGCGCTGTACATCTACAGGGAGCTCAAGGGGCGCGCCCCTTCGCTGCAGGTCTCTGCCATCGTCCGGTGGGTCTACAAGCCCTCCTGGCTGCGCCGCGCGCTGCGGCACGTGCCGTTTGTGCTGCGCATCGCCGCCCTCGCGCTGCTGATTGTGGCCATCGCCCGTCCGCGCGACTCCAAGAATTTCGAGAAGGTCGACACCGAAGGCATCGACATAGTGCTTGATATGGACGTTTCTACCTCCATGCTGGCGCGCGACTTCAAGCCCGACCGCATCGGGGCCGCCAAGGACATCGCCATAGAATTCATCGCCTCCCGCCCCACCGACCGCATCGGCATAGTGGTGTTTGCGGGAGAGAGCTACACCCAGTGCCCCGTGACCACCGACCGCATCACCCTCATCAACATGATGAAGGAGGTGCAGACGGGCCTGATTGACGACGGCACCGCAATCGGCAACGGCCTGGCGACCGCAGTGGCCCGCCTTAAGGATTCCGACGCCAAGAGCAGGGTAGTGATTCTGCTCACCGACGGCGTGAACAACTGCGGCGAAATCGCTCCCGAGACGGCGGCGGAGATTGCCAAAACCTACGGCATCCGCGTCTATACCATAGGCGTCGGGGCGCAGGGGGAGGCTCCCTATCCCGTGCAGACCCC
Source organism: bacterium (assembly GCA_963637965.1). Classification (GTDB taxonomy): domain Bacteria; phylum Bacteroidota; class Bacteroidia; order Bacteroidales; family UBA932; genus Equibacterium. The sequence goes on along the minus strand of CAVHPI010000001.1, from coordinate 1,482 downwards.
CTGGGGCGTGCAGGTGCAGAACATGAAGGTGGAGATAGACGAGGCGCTGCTGCAGAAGATAGCCGAGACTACCGGCGGCAAGTATTTCCGCGCCACCGACAACACCAAGCTGATGGAAATCTACTCGGAAATCAACCAGATGGAGAAGAACCGCACCACGGTGGACAGCTTCCCCGTCTACAGCGAGCGGTTTATGCCTTTTGCGCTGCTCGCGCTGCTGGCGCTCTGTCTGGAGCTGATTTTTAAATATCTGATAATTAAGAAACTGCCTTAAAAATGCTTCATATAGCTCAATCGCAATATTTGCTTCTGCTGCTTTTGATACCCTTCTTCTTTCTGGGGTATTGGCGCTATCTCAAGCGGCAGAAAGAGCGCGCCGCCCGCCTGGGCGACCCCGCTCTTGTGGGGGCTCTGATGCCCGACCGCTCCCGGGGCAAGGGCTGGCTGCGCGTCAGCCTGTTTTCGCTGGCCTTCTTCTTTTTTGTGCTGGGACTCAGCCGGCCTCAGCTCGGGGCGCGCCTGCAGGAGAAGGAGAGCAGCGGCGTGGAGATTATGATAGCGCTGGACGTGTCCAATTCGATGCTGGCGAAGGATTATTCTCCAAACCGGCTGGAGCGGGCCAAGCTGGCCATATCCCGGCTGGTGGACAAGCTGGCGGGGGACCGCATCGGGCTGGTGATTTTTGCGGGACAGAGTTTTGTGCAGCTCCCCATCACCACCGACTATGTGTCGGCAAAGGCCTTTCTGGGGACTATCGAGCCCGGGGCGATTCCGGTGCAGGGCACCGCGACCGCCGATGCGCTGATGACTTGCGCCCGCAGCTTCAGCACTCAGAGTGAGAAGAGCCGCGCCATAATATTGATTTCCGACGGAGAAGATCACGAGGGGAGTGTGCTTGAGACGGCGGAGAACATCGCCGAGGAGGGGATCAAGATATATTGTATAGGCGTGGGTTCTCCGCAGGGCGAGCCTATCCCGATGAATGGCGACATGTTGCGCGACAAGGAGGGGAACATTGTGGTGACCCGTCTGGACGAGAAGTCGCTCAAGGAGATTGCTGCGGCCGGGGGCGGGGAGTATGTGCGCGCGGCGGCAGGCGAGTTCGGGCTCAATCCGATAATAGAGGATATCCGCAGTATCGAGGATTCGAAGTTCCGCTCTGTGGTGTTTGAGGATTTTGACGAGCAGTATATGTACTTTTTCGGCATCGCGCTGGCGCTTTTCGTGATCGAGATGCTGATCGGGGAACGGAAGGTTAAGTTTAGAGTTTAGAGTAGTTTAGAGGCGCGATAGCGCCGTGGGGTAAGTCCCTTCCCGGGGGAAGGGATTTAGGGTTGGGGTCATAAATAAAAATTGTGCGGTGGGCTGCTGGGGCTTTGGAAGTTTAGAGTTTAGAGTAGTTTAGAGGCGCGATAGCGCCGTGGGGTAAGTCCCTTCCCGGGGGAAGGGATTTAGGGTTGGGGTCATAAATAAAAATTGTGC